>CAYHHI010000176.1:0-1500 GCA_964356335.1 uncultured bacterium | reverse complement strand
TGGAGATCCGAGGAAGGGTGAAGGAGATCAAAGGCCGCAAAGTGGTGGTGGATGCCACCCTGTCGGCCCAAGGCGAGGTGTGTGCCCGCGGCCAGGTGGTGGCGGTTCAAATGCCGGAGCAGATGATGCCCGGCAAGGGCACACGGTAGGGGCCCCTGCCGTTTGGCCGACACGGGGGGAGTAGTCAACTAGCGGTAAGTCGCCTCAGCGCGGCGAGCGACTTTCGTAATGGTCACGCTTCTTTCTTTGTCATCAACAATGTAGATGACACGATAGCCCCCCACTCTGATGCGATAGAAGTCTGTCCCGGGAAGTTTCACCGCCCCGGAGGGCGGGGGGTTGCGCTTAAGTCACCTATGGCTTGTTCCAGTCTTTCCCAATCGGACCAGGTGATCCGCCGAGCCAGCTTCCGTAAATGGCGGAGCGCGGCAGGCTTGAAATCAATTCTGTACACTGGGCCGCATATCCCGCTTCACTTCGTCCCAGGGGATAGTTTCTGGGTCCTCCAAGGCCCGCTGCGAATCCGCGATATCCTCCCTATCCTCGCGTACCTGCCGCTGGCGGAGATATTCAGCGTAGTCCAAGAGGGAACGCAGATATTCCTCAGGAAGTTCTTCTATGACGTCCGCGATAGCCTCGCGGTAAGTTGACAGAGGATTACTCATCGTGCTCTATGCCTCCTTCTCCAGAGCCGTGCAGTGCCCAGGGTTGTTCTGGGCACCTTCAGACCCCGACGACCCCAGCCTGTTTCTCAACGGTCGTTGAGACTGGGCCATCCCTTTCTACTGGTTCAGCTTGTAGCCAGCTTCCTGAAGCGCCTCATTCAGCGAGCCCGTGTCTGCCACTCTGAGCAGGAACAGCCTGATTGCTTCATCCACAGTACGGATAGCTTCTTCCAGAGTTCTGCCCGAACCTACCACATCCAGTAGCATCCAGTGCGCCGCATATTGCTCTCTCTTGCGAGAGTTGAGTCGTGTATTCAATCTTCATATTGTTGCCCGCCACCTTGACCCCAAGGGAACTCATCGCCTCTTGCCAAGCTGATGATAGCGCAGGATGGAAGTAGAAACAAGAAGCGAGAGATGCACGGAAGGGCGGCAGCGGCCCGCCGCCGGGAGGAGCGGTCGTTGTCTGAGGGGCGCGGACCTGACGAACGGTTGGCCGCATTGCGGGCTGTTGGTGGTGTAGCAAGGGTGTACCGGTTGTGTTCACCCTCAGGAGGGCAACTAGCCAACCCTCCCGAAGGTTCGGAACCTTCGGGAGGGTGACCTGCACCTTCCACCATCTCACCCCCACCTCTTGTCCTCCCCCCTCAAGGGGGAGGAGGCTCTGGCTGGTTCCTAGTACGCGCTTCAGCGCGTTCTGAAGGGCTCAAGCCCTCACTACGAACCTGAGCCGCATGCGATTGGGGGAGAGTAACGGCAGGGCATGCCGTGCCCTTCCCTGTCACAAGAACTCCACCCTGCCTGCCATCTCCTCGGGGCTGAGCAGTTCATAGAT
>CAYHHI010000175.1:0-1505 GCA_964356335.1 uncultured bacterium | reverse complement strand
GAGCGCTTGGTTTGGGACCAAGAGGTCGACAGTTCGAATCTGTCCACCCCGACCAGACACCACAGGCCCCACAGACAACCGCAAGGAGCCAGACGTGAGCGGGCCGCCAATCGACGCAACCGATGCTGAGGCCCGACGAGCCTCAGTGGCCGCGATGCCAAGCGAAATCGGCATCCTCGATGATCTAATACTCCACATCAATCATGGGACCGCTCGGTTGTCGGGTTCCTCCAATGACAGAGGGCTGAACTTCCTTGCGATGCTGCTTTTTTGCCGGGCCTTTGGTTCACTGTGGAGAGCGCGAGAAGATGCCGTCTGCGGCTATCCAGTGCAGAGTCTGACTCTCTGTCGCGCCGCCTTGGAAGACTGGGGTACCCTTCTCTACGTTGAACGACACCCCGAAACTACAAACCTTTGGCTTCAGGATGTTCTCAGGGAAGTTGAGCCACCATGTGGCAAGCTGCCAAGATTCAAGGATATCTGGACCGATCTAGGTGATGTGGGGCAGAAGGCCGATGAAGCCTACGGGGTTCTTAGTCTGTTCTCACACCCACGGAGTGGGGGTTTGCCGTGGCTATACGACTGGGACAGGGATAAGGCATATTTCCACACTGGTGGGCACTTCGACCGGCGAAACCTGGAGGTCTGTCTCTACTTCCTGATCGTTGTTGCCCAGATGCTGCTGGAAAGAATCGCTCAACTCCAGTTGCGTGTCTTGGGCGACGCCGTCTCCGAATGGGTTGAGCGGGGAAACGAGATATCAAGTCAGGCACAGGCGTTCGTCGACCGGGTACACGACGAGACCCTTCAGAGACTTCAGACCGCTGGATTGTCCACTACAACAGAGGGTGACGTCTAGGGAGTGAGGGCACCCTTCACGTCGCACGACTCCCTCCCGCCATCCTCAGCAGACTCCCGGAGGTACCAGCATGAACCTAAACCAAGAACAACGAAGATCCCGCATCAAGCTCAACCAGCCGTTCGCAAAGGCCGTCGAGAAGCTGCGACGCGACGCCCTCAGCCGCGGCGACTATGACCCCGCCCAACTCTTCGCCTGGGGCCAGATGATGGCGGTGTCCGTCCTCGAGATGCTGAAGGCGGTGGAAGCCCGCTTCGGGCGCGAGGGCCAGGAGGTGTGCACGGAGGCGCTCGCCGGCGTCGGCTACCGGCTGGCGCAGGAGGGGCTGGAGGGAGTCGAGATGCCCGAAGGGATCTCCGACATCGAGGCGATCTCCCTCTTCACCACCTGGATCAACGAGCAGTTGTACGCCTCCGTCGAGAAGCCGAGCATCGATAGCGCCGACGCCGCCTCCTTCGACATCCTTTGGTGTCCCCATGAGGACGTCTACGGCCCCTTCGACTGCCGGGTGCAGCGCTACCTGGTCGAGGGGATGATGCACGGCGCGTCGGAGAAGCTGGTGGGCGGCGGCTTCGGGGCGTTCAACGTCGCCTGCGACAGCACGATCCCGGCGGGCGCGCCGACCTGTCACTTCAGCATCTGGCGG
>CAYHHI010000174.1:0-1509 GCA_964356335.1 uncultured bacterium | reverse complement strand
ATCCCCGTACCGTCTTTGTTCATGCTGTCGCTTAAGCCTGCGGACAACAATGTCTATGACAGTGGTGAAGCATATGCGTTCATCCCCGGTATTGTCAATTGGCTTGTGGTCAAGGGAAACCAGAAGAAGGCCGTTGCGGCGAAGCCCTTCGCATGCCGAACCGATATGGGGAAGGACGTTTACGGGGAGTACCTCACGAAGACGGCACTCGCCGGCGTCATCACTCCCTGGTTCATCGACGATTGGATGACCTACCACCTGCGGCTTGGTGAGGTGCATTGTGGCACGAATACGAGACGCGAAATGCCCGTAGACAAGCGTTGGTGGGACGAATAGCATGACAAGATCGTTACTTTATCGTGCTACGGCGAAACCAGTAATTTGAGGAGGAAGTCAGATGACCCGGTTCACGTTTGGAATGGTTGGTGTATTGTTTCTGCTTGGTCTCCTTCTCTGGGCGGCACCTGAACAGCCAGAGGAGAAAGCAAGCGCCGATCAGATTGTGGGCAAGGCGGCGTTGCTGAGAGGCGAAGAGTACATCACTGCGCGCGACGAAATTGTCAAGATGGCCGCCGACGATGATTTTCTCAAGAAGATTGAAGAGACCGCGAGGGATGAGAAGAATGCCTTTCCCGAACGGTCGGTGGCCGAGATCTGCCTGTTGCGTCTCAAGAACCCTGTCGCTGCCGAAGACATGAGGAATCGGATGAGGGAGCATATCCGAGGTGTGCTTGACGGGAGGTATTTACATGAAAGTATTTTGCCCCCTGCGGAGTTGCTCGTAAAGCATGATCCCTTGAATCGACTTCAACAGTGGGAGGAGCAGAGAGAGCATCCTGGTGCAGCAGCGATGCCTGTCCCCAAGGCGACTACAAGGGATGAGCTGCTCTTGGCGGGCGAGCTCTTGCTCTATGGTACGGATTCTTCTATCCGAGAAGACTTGGGTGAACTATGGCCTGAGGACGAGAAGGATTATTCTGCCAAAGTAAAGAACCCACTTGTGCCCTTCGCAGCCAAAGTGCAAGCCACTTGGTACATTCTCTTCAGTGACGACCCGGCAGGAGTTTCGATCCTTGCGCATTGGGAGCCCACCGGCCTTCGTCCAGACCTTCTTGCGAAGTGGCGCTGGAAGTGCCTTTCCGCTATCGCACACTGCGAAGACAAGCCCGTTGAGAATCGAAAACAGGCCATCGTGGCCTTGGGCCGCAAAGGAGCTGACACCTACGCTGTCGGTGTGCTCATAGTTCTGAGTAGGAACGACAAGGACCCCGAAATCCGCGCGGCCGCGGCCGAAGCCCTGAAGCAGATCGAGGCGAAAGAGCCCGAACAGCCTGCTCCTGTCGAGAATCCCGACGGCCAGTGAACCCCTGGCGGCCAGATCCAGCTCACCTATAACGCCGACGGCAGCCTCGCCACGCGCACCGACCAGAGACAGTGGCGGACCGCCTATACCTACGACGCGATCGGCCGCTCGACCCAGGAGAACGTCGAGGCGCTTGGCGACACCTC
>CAYHHI010000173.1:0-1509 GCA_964356335.1 uncultured bacterium | reverse complement strand
ATACTTGTCGCTCACCATCTCACTGAGGCCAGACCTATTTCAGGTTGAAAGGAATGAGCATCGGCCTGATCCGCCTGCCGTGTTCCAATTCAAACCTGCGAAGGTGGTCCTGGTGCAGCCAGATCTTCTCGCAGTAGATCACCCAGCTTCGATTCTCGTCGTGCTTGAGCAAGGCTTTCAAGGTTTCCGTACTCATTTCCCGGTCTTGCTTGTGGTTGGGCGTGTACAGCAGGAAAAAGCTGGTGCCGCCGGAGACGTCGGTGCTTCCGATAAAGCCGGTTTTCTGGTTGAACTTGCCCGGATCGCACTCCCGGCTGGTCTCGGTGTAGAAGACGTACCTGGCCAACTGCTCAAAATCCGGCAGCTTCTCGCCCAGGTCGCGGTACTCGCCGAAAAGCCGCTCACCGACGCGCACGTAGGTGAACGAGCCGCCCACACCAGCTACAGCCTCTTTCTTTGTCTTTCCCTTAGCCATCCGCCGCTGATAGGAGTAACCGGACATCACTCGCCGAGCACGTTCTGCGGTAAGCTGGTGACAGATGTTAATGCCTTCTTTCGCCTGCTCCTTTGTGTCGTGGGGCATTTGGACCAAGATGAACTTGCGATTCCCGCCCTCCGTTTTGTTCATTTCAAGCACGGCCTGCGCGGTGGTTCCGCTGCCGGCGAACGAATCCAGGATGATATCGCCCGGGGAAGTGGCGATCTGGACTATCCGTTTTATGAGATCAACCGGTTTGGGCGTAGTAAAAACTTCCCGGTCCGACAAAACACGAAGATATTCCTGCTTGGCCTCCTGCGTGTGGCCGACTTCCGAGTGATCCCAAACGGTTTGCGGAATCAAACCATCCTGGACTTCACTGAGGAAGCGCTTGATCCGCGGGACATTATTGCCATCTTCGCCCCACCAAATTCTATTGTCCTCGTCCCACTCCCACAGGGTCTCCTCGGGCACCCGCCAATAGCTTCCTCCCGGAGGGCCATCGATGACTCGCCCGCCGGGGCAAGTTATGGGGTACTTCCCTCTGCTGTAATAGTTGCGCGCATCAAGACCGCCCGACCGCCAGGGACCTCGTGGATCGTTGTCAGGATTCGTGTAGTCAGACTCCTGCTCATCCGCGCGGGGCAGCAGATTCCTCTGCCACCGCTCCTTGTCCTTCGCATAGCAGAGAATGTAGTCGTGGCTGATCGAGAGATGCTTCGCCTGCTTGGGGCCAGTGCTATTCCGCCAGATGATGGTTGCGATGAAATCATCTGGGAAGATTTCGTCCATGAGCATCCGTAGGTGGGCAATCTCGTCTTCCCCGATGCTGATGAAGATTGCCCCGTCCTCCCGCAGCAGTTCCTTCAGGAGCGTCAGCCTGGGGTACATCATGCAGCACCACTTGTCGTGGCGGCAGGCGTCTTCGCCCTCTTTGCCCACCGTCTGGCCGATCCACTCCCGGAATTGAGGTTGGGTCAGGTTGTCGTTATACACCCAGCCCTCGTTGCCGGTGTTGTACGGGGGGTCGA
>CAYHHI010000172.1:0-1543 GCA_964356335.1 uncultured bacterium | reverse complement strand
CAGACGGAGACGGGCCAGCCCGCCTTCAACAAGATGTTCTTGGCCTCCCACCCCAACGAGGTGGCTAACGCCGTTGTGCAGTTACGGGAGATGGACAAGGCCGACAGCACGTTCATCGACTCGATCCTGCAGCACTCCAAGGGCGGGCGCATCCATTGCGAATTCCACCAGCTTCGTTCTGACGATGGCGGCACGGTGACGGGCCGGATGTCGTGCAGCAACCCAAACCTCCAGCAGATCCCCGCCCGGGACCCAGTGGTCAAGAAATTAATCCGGGGTATTTTTGTCCCGGAAGACGGCTGTCAGTGGGGGTCCTTCGATTATTCCTCCCAAGAGCCGAGGTTATTGGTCCACTATTGCGCCATCCTACCGAGGGATATGCGCCACCCGATGATCGATGAGATGGTGGCCCAGTTCCACGCTGGAAATGCCGACCTCCACCAGATGACGGCGGACATCGTGGGCGTGAAGCGCAAGCAAGCCAAGACAATCAACCTAGGCATCATGTATGGCATGGGCGTGGCTAAGATGGCGACCCAGCTTGGGATCGATCAGGATGAGGCCAAGGGCCTTCTGGCGGTGTATCACGACAAGGTCCCCTTCGTGAAAGGCATCGCGGACATCGCATCGCGTCAGGCGGAACAGCACGGCAAGGTCCGTACTGTGGGCGGTCGCCTGTGCAGGTTCCCGCTGTGGGAAAGCCGCCAGTTTGGCTACACCAAGCCGCTGCCGCACGATGAGGCCATTAAGGAATACGGCCCGGGCCTACGCCGCGCCTTCACGTACAAGGCCCTGAACAAGCTTATTCAGGGCTCTGCCGCCGACCAGACAAAGAAGGCCATGGTGGATTGCATGCGGGAAGGCCTACAGCCGATGCTTCAGATCCACGACGAACTGTGCTTCAACGTCGAGAGCGATGCACAAGCGGCCAAGATTAGGGAAATTATGGAAAACGGCATCAACCTGATGGTCCCCAGCAAGGTGGACCAAGACCTGCAGAGCAACTGGGGGGACGTGGACTGATGAAAGATGTCGTTGGCTTCAAGGATATGCACTCGGCCCAGATCAAAGAGTTTATGAACTTCGTGGCCCACGCCCTCGACCTGTCATCCACCCTGTCCGATGTCCTCGAGGAAGAGGACATTTTTACAGAAACCAAGAATCAGGTGGAAAACCTGATCGAGATGTTTGGCGGTCACGCCATAATCACTGACCAAACGTCGCCCGAGTCGACGGATTTGGAACAAGGATAGGGCTGATCTGGGGCCGTGCTTGAGGTGCGCCCGGGGCTGCGCCCTGACCAGAAAGCATCTGCTTTGCATCAGTAGCCATCTTACCTAGGCTCTTGATCATGGGCAGTTCTTCCGCTGCAGCAACTACGCCATTCCCTGCAGGTGCAACCTGCTTCTCGGCATAGTTGACCATGGGCTGCGCTTCTTCCTTGCTCTGATCGATAGCACCACGGGTAGTCAGGGCAGTGGCTTGGGCGATTAGCTGGTGCATGACCTGAAAGGCTTGAGCAATGGGATGGTCTGTCAGGAAC
>CAYHHI010000171.1:0-1561 GCA_964356335.1 uncultured bacterium | reverse complement strand
CGACGCTTGCCAGGTGATCATCGACTTTACCAAGGCTCACACGGAACTGCGCCCCCGCGCTATCATGCATGCCTTCAATGCTGTGCTGGAAGCCGCAGACGCGAAGATTGAAAAGGGCGAACTCAAGATCATCGACGCTGATTTCGCGAAGACCGTTCTGACTGAGTACGTCGTCGTTACCGACATGGACCACGAGGAATAGAGATGCTCCTGATCTCTCAGATCGTGGCTCGACCAGGCGCTGCCGAGGTACTGCAGGCGCTTGCCGCCGACCAAGACACCTCGCTAACCCGGCCTGTGCTTGAGGACTTATTCCGTAGGCACGGGACGCCTGAGCCGGTACAGCTTATCGACGAGTTCCTGGGGGCTCATCTCCTTGCTCGTCTTGGCAGTCGACTTGGGCTTTCGGTCTTCGGTGTCCGGACCGCTTTGCTCCTTGACGCACTCAATGGCGGCGACGTCGAGGATGTCTTCCGACGCTTGCGTCGGCTCACTGGCGTCTCAGCGGCTTACGAGCTTGTGCAGGAAGGCATGACCGGCCTGTTCTTTCAAAGCCTGCTCGAAAAGCCCGGCTTCGGGCGGCTCTACATCTGTTCCCCTTGGATACATCCTTCACCTCGTGAAGCAGCCTGTCTCCACTATGCCACAATGAAAATGCAGGAGCGTACCAAAGAGATTCCCGAGCTGCTTGTGATATCTCGCCCACCCGACAGCGCGCCCAAAGGGACCGAAGGGGGGTTTGATGCCTTTCTCAAGCTGGGCGCCCGCGTCTTTTTTCATCGTCGCCTGCACAGCAAACTGTATATCCGAGAACCTGATCTGTCCGGTGGATACCTGATGGCCATCGTCGGATCCCAAAATCTTACCCGTTCTGAGCACCTGGAACTGGGAATCCGAATCAACGGGGACGAACGTCTGATTGGCCAACTCATACAGTATTTCTTCGATCTGATGAGTCAGTCGAAGGAACGAACTTAGGAGACGCCCATGCCCGAAGATGCCCAATCGATAGCAGCTGCGTTTCACCTCAATCGAGACAACTTCATTCTCGATCCTGTTCTGGATTATCGGTGTTTTGCCCGTGACGACATCAACACGCACGCTATTGCCGAGAGCCTCGACATTGACGTCGTCACGGGCCTTGCGCCTAAACGACTAGTCTGGGGTCCGTACGGTGCCGGCAAGACCCACACTCTTATGCGCACCATGGAAGAGCTGGGCAAGCTTACGCCTATCCACCCTGTGCGTATCGAGTGCCCGGACCTTGCGAAAAAATCCCGATTTCACGATCTTTACCGCGAAGGCATCATGCGGGCTCTTGGCCAGGACTTCGTTATCGACCTGATGGAATCTGTCAAACTCGACGTGGGCATGCGGAGGCCAGACGAACTGCGGGCCGAGCTAAAGCGCCGTTTCCGTGATGAGGAGATAGCCCGGGCAGCTGAAAGGTTATACGACCCTAACTTCGACCGGTTGAGGCTCTGGCGGTGGTTGTCAGGCGTCGCCATGTCGCAGGGAGACCTGAATTCACTGGGGCAGACTCAAGACCTAACTGAGACTG
>CAYHHI010000170.1:0-1587 GCA_964356335.1 uncultured bacterium | reverse complement strand
CCTCATGATATCAGGACAGCTGGGCCAGAGGGTGGTGTTGGGCCCTCGATTTCTGCTCCGTGTCCAGGGTATGAAAAAACCATTGACAAGGCCGATTTGGAGGAGTAAATGACGGCTTGAATGACGTAACGAATTGAAATTACTGCTTCTTGCAAAAAGACTGAAATGAACCCACCCGAGGGATGGCAGGGTGTCTGGGTCATGAGCACCAAGTGATGGAAAGGGAGAAAGCTCTCATCGGCGCAGTCCTTCGGTGTTATCGGAGGCCTGTTAGAGGGATTGGGGGGCAGGTGTTGACAATACGCGGTTGAAGCGATAAAAGCTGAAATGTCTCTTTCAGACAGACAGTTCGCAATGCAGACCAGGATTCAGCGGCCCGTGAGTTTATTCCGGCATAACCTCCGGAAAGGAGGCAGAGATGAAAAGGCACCGAGAGATTTTTCTCTTCGCGATCCCGGTGCCCTTTGTGTCTGCGAGCAAGTGGTGCACCCCAAAGGCGGCGCGAAACGGCGAACGAATGGAAGAAATGCGCATTTTATTCAAGGCATTTGCGAAGGGGAATGCCCGAAAAGCAAGACGACTGTTGTGCTCGAGGTCGTCGCTGTGCCCCGTAAAGATGTGTTTGTCAGGGGAAATGTTAGCAGCATGAGTTTGGTATGAGTTACCACCCGAAAACACAATTGCCGCCGCCGGCAAACTGGCAGGACTTCGAACTGCTTTGCTGGGGTCTGTGGAAGACTATTTGGGACGATCCCGATGCCAAGAGACATGGCCGAAGTGGGCAGCAACAGCATGGAATTGACATTTACGGGCAACCCAACAAGGGACAGGCATGGGCTGGAATCCAATGCAGGGGAAAGGAGAATTTGACTAAACAGCAGCTAACAAAGACTGAGCTCATTGCTGAAGTTGACAAGGCAAAGAAGTTTGAACCTCCGCTATCAGCCTTCATCATTGCTACAACAGCCCCGAGAGATGAGAAGATTCAGAAGACCGCACGGAAACTTACGGATCTCCATAGGTCCGCGGGCCTCTTCAGTGTATCAGTCTACGCATGGAATGACATCGAAGAGTTAATACTTGAGCATAAGCCGAAGATTGCCAGGGATTTGTATGGATATTCCCCCGACGAACCATCGCATGCCGAGATTCTGGCCGCTATCCAAGAACTCGGAAATGTTAACCCAATCGCTCGTGCCGAACCTCCGCATCCAACCTCGAAGGAGGTTTTATCCATTCGAAGAACCGAAGAGACTAGAAAGCTTGACGCCGAAATCCCAGAAAACGGCGTACCTATCATCTTGCGGATCGGTACGGATGCACCGTTAAGCGGCACTCCTGCTATAGCCGCCGATATTCAAGCGCTTTCTGCTAAATTAGATCAGCTTTCGGTATTCCTCACAGGCCAGGTTTCCTCAGGCGGCACGTCTTCTGACACGTCCTTTGCTGACGCTCTCAAGCGGGTCACGTCCAAAGGAGGAGAGCCTCCCCCTCAAGAAGTAGGCGGTCTAGCCCTCAAGGGATTGCAAGGCGTCGAGCGCCCGACCTGTTCCGAGCCGGTCATTCCACATGCTCAAAGATCTGAAA
>CAYHHI010000169.1:0-1592 GCA_964356335.1 uncultured bacterium | reverse complement strand
CTTAAAGGCCGAATGAAATAGTTAGAGCGTTGCATTCTCCGAAGCCGTCGGTTGAGATATAACCGAATGTTGTGGATAAGGAAAAGAAAAGAGCGTATCCTTCGATGCTCACTCGCAAAAATGAAACACCGGAAGGAGTACGCTCGTGGAGAAAGTAAAGAATAGGACGACCGCCATACAAATGCAAGAGCAATTGCCCGGAACCGTCTTGGAGGAACTGGCCCGGGAAGGAGCTCGGCAGATGCTGTCCCAAGCCCTGGAGGTGGAGGTCGCAGAGTTCATCGAGAAGCACCAGAACAGGATCAATGCCGGCGGCCAACGTCAGGTGGTGCGAAACGGGTACATGCCGGCCCGAGAGCTTGTCACCGGCATCGGACCCGTGATGATTCGTCAGCCTAGACTGGATGACCGCCTGCTGAGCAAGACGGCAGAAGAGCGGTTCAGCAGTCAAATCTTGCCGCGGTATTTGAGACGAGTGCCCAGTGTGGACAACCTGGTCCCCATTTTGTATCTGAAGGGGATCAGCAGCGGTGACATGTCGGAGGCCCTGGCGGCGATCCTGGGCTCGAAAGCGGCGGGACTGTCGGCTACGAATATCGTTCGGCTGAAGGCCCAGTGGGAGCTGGAATACCAGGCATGGTGTCGGCGGGATCTGAGTGGCAAGCAGCACGTGTACATCTGGGTCGATGGGATTCATGTGAATGTTCGCTTGGATGAGGAAAAGAGCTGCATCCTGGTGGTCATGGGCGCGGACGCCAAGGGCAAGAAGGAATTGCTGGCCGTCAGTGACGGATATCGTGAGAGCAAGGCTTCCTGGCGTGAAATACTGATGGATTTGAAGCGTCGCGGCATGAAGGAGGGGCCGAAACTGGCCGTCGGGGACGGGGCCTTGGGATTCTGGGCAGCCCTGCGCGAGGTGTTCCCGGATTGTCGAGAGCAACGGTGTTGGGTGCACAAGACAGCCAACGTTCTGGACAAGATGCCCAAGAGCGTGCAAGGCAAGGCCAAGAGCATGCTGCACGAGATGTGGCAGGCGCCGACCAAGGAGCAGGCCCTGAAGGCGTACGAACATTTCCTCTCCTCCTGGCGGGAGAAGTACCCCAAGGCAGCGGAGTGCCTGCAGACGGACGTGGAGGAACTGTTCACGTTCTACGACTTTCCTGCCGCGCACTGGGTGCACATCAGGACAACCAACCCGATCGAGTCGACCTACGCGACGGTGAGGCTACGCACCAAGAAGACCAAGGGATGCGGTTCACGGGCGGCCACACTAACAATGGTGTTCAAGTTGGCGCTGGAGGCGCAGAAAACCTGGCGGCGCTTGATGGGCCACGAGCAGATCCCGTCGGTCATGGCGGGAAAAAGGTTCATCGACGGCGAGCTCGAGGTAGCAGCTTGAATGTCAGAAATAAGAGCTACCAGTCCGGATCTGATGGCCGATGGGCTACTTCATGGGGAAAGGAGGAAAACCGAGCTCCGTGGCGGGGCTACAACGCATTATCTGAAGCAGGTTGGTACTTGGATACCCCTGAAAAATGCGAGCGACAGTCGGACGCGCTCCCTTTTCCGTCCACAACTATTGACAATAACTC
>CAYHHI010000168.1:0-1593 GCA_964356335.1 uncultured bacterium | reverse complement strand
TTTGCTAAATCATGTATTCACTCCAACATAGTCCCTGCGGTAGTTTGGTACCAACAATCCAGGGTCAGATGGCATTCCTGCCTGACCCTCTGCCTCGGGAGATTACATTGAATTCCTCGCTAGTCTATCTCCTTGATGATGCATCTCGTGCGGTCGGGACGTTGGCAGGCGTCGGCGAGACCTTGCCTAATCCTCATTTGCTCGTTAGGCCCTTTGTCCGGCGTGAGGCTGTGCTTTCATCCAGAATCGAGGGGACTCAAGCCTCAATATCGGACCTGTTCTTGTTCGACGCGGTGGGAGAAAAGGGGGTTGGCGGAGATGTCAAAGAGGTTGCCAACTACGTTACAGCTCTCGAATTTGGGCTCGCACAGCTCCCACAGCTACCGCTAAGCATGAGACTCATCAATCGGATTCACTTCGAGTTGTTGGCGGGGGTTCGTGGCGAAGACAAGACTCCCGGTGAACTCAGGAATTGCCAGGTCTGGATTGGTTCCGAAGGAACGACAATTCAGGAAGCGCGATACGTGCCACCGCCACCTGATCGCGTACCCGAGCTATTGAGCGACTGGGAGAAGTTCCTCAATGAGGACCTTCAAATCCCTCCGCTGGTCCAGTGTGCCATGATGCACTACCAATTCGAGGCGATACACCCATACCGCGATGGAAACGGCCGTATTGGCCGACTTCTAACTACGCTTTTCTTGTGCGCCAGGGGCGTTCTGCCTACGCCACTGCTTTATCTCAGCGCCTTCTTTGACCGTCACCGTGGCGAATACTACGACCGCCTCTACGAGGTAAGTGCCAAGGGTGATTGGGACCATTGGCTCCAATTCTTTCTGCAGGGTGTCGCTGAACAAGCGAAAGATGCGCTGATCCGGTCACGACGAATCAGGTCTCTTGAGGATAAGTATAAAGCGATCCTGCGTGATCGACGTGTTTCTGGAAATGCCCTCCGTCTACTCGACGTATTGTTTGCATATCCTTTTATGACTGTGCCTTTGGCTCAGCGTCTCATCGGAAGCAGCCAGCAAGGGGCCCGTAACGCGCTCGAGAGGCTCAGGCAAGCGGGAATCGTCCATCTGGGTGAGGCGAAATGGCCGCGCGTCTATGTCGCTACGGAATTGCTGCAGGCAATCGAGGTGCCGGTTGCAGCCGAGACAGAAGCCCCATAGCCGCATCATAGGTCCTGGATAGTGATTCGGTGCCCTTTGGCCCTTCCGATTTCAGGTTGGCCCTCGAAGGAGTCTCGCAACGGCCTGCAAGAGCGCAGGTCAAAGCGCGCGGCAACGCTTACTGGCCGAAGCTGAGGCGCTCGGCGAGCCACGACGGCAGCCCCGCCGTCCGCATTCTCTCCTGCGTGGCGGCGATATCGTACTCCACGCGGTGCAGAGTGAGAGTCCGCGCCTCCGTATCGTAGAGGACGTAGGCGGCGCGGGGGTCGCCGTCGCGCGGCTGGCCGGCGCCGCCCGGGTTGATGATCAGCCGCCTCTCGCCCAGCTCCACGCGCTCGCCGTCCCCCCACGGCTCCATGCGTATCTTGGCGTCCGCCAGCTCCTCGGCCAGGAAGGGCACGTGCGAGTGCCCGACGATGCT
>CAYHHI010000167.1:0-1600 GCA_964356335.1 uncultured bacterium | reverse complement strand
GCGTGGTGGGGAATGCCGGTCCAGTGCGAGGCGTGGGATGTCAGGGACATGCTGCACAAGCAGCAGATGGAGGCGGCATGACTGAACCCAAACCGACGTATGCGATTTCCAATCCCCGCCTTCGTCTGGGGCCATATCTCGCGATGCTGACGTGCAGGAGCTGCCGCTCGCCGCTCGCATCGATCGTTGAATGGAATAAGAAGACGGCGGTCCTGCTAAGCACGGCGGAAGGGCGTCCGGTCCTTGTATTCCGGGCACGGCTATTGTGCGCGTGCGGACGAGAAAGGATGTTCTTTAGCGCGCCGATGAGCGCGGTGAGACTGGGAATCGAGGAATAGTTATGGCACGGCGCGGCACGGTCTGGCACGGTTGGGCAAGGCAGGGCTGGGTCAGGTTCGGCCTGGTCTGGTGCGGCACGGTGTGGCACGGCGAGGCTGGGTTTGGAACCCTTATATCGGAGTGTGAAATATGGACACCGTCGTAGCAGTGACAGCAGACACGCACTGTGGCTCGATGGTTGGTTTGATGCCACGAAGGCAATGGCTGCTCGATGCCGGCGGCCACTATGATCCCTCGACGGGGCAGAGGTTTCTCTGGGATGTCTGGGAGGAATACTGGCGGGAAGTTGCCAGACTCCGCCGGGGCAAACAGTTGGTCATCGTGTTCAATGGCGATGCTGTACAGGGGGTGGATGAGAGATTCACGGCGATCATCTCGAAAAGGCCAGAAGAGCACGAGGCCATTCACACCGAGTGCATGGATTGGGCACTCAAGACCGCCCGGTTCGACCGGGAGAAAGGAGATAGACTATTCTACGTGAGGGGAACGGAGCGCCATAGCGAACCCGGCGCTCAGGCCGAGGAACGAATCGCCCAAGACCTCGGTGCAGAACAGCGCGAAGGGCGTTCATCGAATGTCCTTCTACGCCTCCCGATTCATGGCGTGATGTTCGACTTCATGCACAAACGGGAGAAAGTGGGCGGGCGCGTGTGGACGGAGGATAACGCCCTCTTCTATGCCGCCAAGGATTGGTACTTCCGCATCGACCGGGCGAGAAAGTACAAGGCCCCCTTTGATGTGATCGTGGTCGGCTCACACTTTCACGAGTGGACGCCACCGATCACCTATCGGGGCAAGCAAGGTAATGTCACTTGCGTGATAACGCCCGCCTTCCAGTTGATGACGCACTACTCCTTGGAGGCCACGAAGGGGATGCGCAATCCCACCATAGGCGCACTGGCGTTTACCGTGAAGGAGGACGGCACATGGGATCAGTTCGAGTTGATCTACGAACCGGACCCCGCTCCCGCAGAGCCACTCTAAAACGCTATCCGGCGGAACTGTTGGCCGAGGCCCAGAAGATGGCCGATGAAGCCGAGAAACAGGAACTCCGCGAGGGTATCGAATACACGGCACAGGAGCCACAGTCCGTCCGCCAGCTACCGAGACAAGGAGGAACCCGTGTCTCACAATGGATTGGCGCGACTGAAGTTTCGAGTGAAGGGGGATTGCCCCCTGATTGTGCACAACAAGCGGCTCGCGAACTATCGCGACCCCTACGCCAAGCAGTTGAAACTCTACACTGCGAAGCGGAAGAAGA
>CAYHHI010000166.1:0-1621 GCA_964356335.1 uncultured bacterium | reverse complement strand
GCACCAGACCCAACCGGTTCACCATGCTCATGGTGCGCTTGGCGATGGCCGAGTGTAGCCCGGCCACGATGTCCTCACGATTGACGCCTTTCCGCCACGAGCGTGACGACCTCGGACTCAGCGAAAACGGTGCAGGTGGATGATACCTGGTGCGGTTCCCGTGCCTGGAGAGATATCTCGCCCAAGTCTTCCACTCCGAGGTGCAGGGCCTTGGCCATCACCTCCAGGAACCGGCCAGAGTGACCTTCACCAGGGAGCAGAAATTACGGGGCAGAGAGGCCTCAGCTTCGGAGGCCTTGGAGGCCGTCGGTAGTACGCGGACCGGGGTCCTGTCGAGGGCGTAGATGAGTTCATTGGGCACGCGGGACCATAAGTACCCGATCTTTGGCTTCGTGCTGTGTTGGGTTAGAGAGTCGCTCGGCATGGCAGTGTGGGCGACTATGGCACCGCCTTTGCCCGTGGCCAAAGACTCGGGGAAGGGGATGCGGAGCACTCCTGCGGGGCGTGCCGGAGAGATGCCAACTGAATCTGGTATCACACGCCGGGAGGATAGCTTAGGGAACTGGAGAATAGATGTCAGGTCTCCGGACCAAAGGGCCCTTGTGGAGGCAGACTCGACAGTGCCACTTGCACAAGGGAGAGCGGTAATGATAGTTTCAGGAGGCGCGGTTTCGGCTTCTTGATCAAGCGACGTGGAGCAAGATCGGGGAGACGAGGATGTGCGCCTTGGCCCATTTGAGGTTTCAGTGCATTCGGAGGCCGACAGCCATCGCTGAAGGAACTTCAGAGGGTATCGTGCAGGACGCCATTGCGGAATCGAGGTGAAATGGTGTACCAGCTCAAGTTGTATGGTCTTGGAGGCCAGGGCGTGGTGACAGCAGCGAAGTTGCTGGTGGAGGCCGTCACTATCCATGAGGACAAGTATGGCAGGAGCCTTCCTGCGTATGGTCATGAGAGGAGAGGTGCCCCGGTATTCGCGGACGTGATGATCGACGAGCAGCCAATCCTGTTGAGTTCCTTCGTCTACGAGCCAGACTGTGTGATGCTGTTCGATCCATTGCTTTCAGACATGGGCATCAACATAGGACAGGGTGCACGTCAACATACCGTGCTCGTAGTAAACGCTGAAGGCCCCGAGGCGCTTTCGGATGACATCGCGAAGCTGCTTTGGAAGCAATGCTACTACGTCAACGCCACGGTTATTGCCCTGGAGGCTATGGGCAGGCCCATCTTGAACAGTCCCATGTTGGGAGCCCTCGCCAAGACCGGTACTGTGGATTTAGAATCGGTTTGCCAGGCCCTGGTGGGGGGTTTCGGGGCCGTTAGAGGTGAAGGTAATGTCAGAGCTGCCAGAGAGGCATACAGCCAGGTCAGGACAGGCTAGGGCGCTCCTGGGACCGGTGGCGACGACGTTCGCGACGGTCCACACCGGCAACTGGCGTACAGAGAGGCCCGAGGTTGACTACGGCAACTGCGCCGAGTGTGGAGTCTGCTCAGAGCATTGCCCCGCGGGTGTCGTAGAGATGAGAAAGGGACTGGAAGAGTGCGTGTCGATCGACTGGTATTGCTGTAAGGGTTGCGGCATCTGCGCAGAGGTATGTCCGAGGCGGTGCATCACCAT
>CAYHHI010000165.1:0-1667 GCA_964356335.1 uncultured bacterium | reverse complement strand
ACTGCAAGGTGCGTTCGACAAGTTCCTTGTCCCAATGCCCGTAAATGCGAGTCAACAATCGGTTCAGCCTGTCGCCAGGCCTAACCGTCCATCTTTCGCGTAGGCCCATGCTCTGCTCATGCGGTGATCCATCTTCATCTGAATCGGCATTCGCTGCTTGTGCAGACGGCTCCTCTTCTGTACGGGCATCTGAATGGCCCTTCTGAGTAGACAGCGCAACAGCTTCCGTGAATCCATCCGCCAATGGCCGAGTTTCGGTCGTAGGGCGTGATTTCGCCGCCTCGGGTATGTCCAGAACGTCGGAGACAGAAAAGGCTGCCGGTTCACGAATGATTTCGTGGAGAGACTTCTCCTGCGCGCCCTCTTCCACAGCAAAGGCCTCCGCGGGGCTTTGTTTGTCGTAAGAGAATTGGGACTGTCCCACGCGGAGTGATGCATGGGCCGAGGCGGGCTCATCTACGACTTCCTGCGAAGGACGTTGGCCAACTGTTTTGAGGACGATCGATGCGCCAACCAGGATAACAAGCCCCGTCGCGCAAGCGAACGCCCACTTGAATATGGCCGTTTTCCTCTTCGACTGGAGTCCGGCTATCACTTCCTTCACAATCTTGACCGTAACAGGCCTTTTCCGGTCTGCATAGCCCGCAATCAACGCATTGTCGCAGACGATATTGATGGTTCGCGGATTCCCTTTTGCATAGCGGACGATCCGCCTCGATGCTCCCGGGCTGAAAACCGGCATCTTGCCGTAACTAACCCTTTCAAGCCGATGCTTTATGTAGCCCAGGCTTTCCTCACGAATCAGCAGCTTAATCGTCGAGCGGACGGCGACCCGCTGCCGCAGTTGGCGCAGGACAGGGTCAGACAGTACCTTCTCGAGCTCCGGCTGGCCGCAAAGGACAATTTGCAGCAGTTTGTCTTTTGTCGTTTCCAGGTTAGAGAGAATTCTGAGCCGTTCCAGAGTATCGACAGGCATGCGCTGCGCTTCATCCACAATGAGAACCACGTGGTTGCCCTGCCGATAATTCTCGATCAGGTAGTGGTGTAAATGCCGCACCGCCATCGCAAGATCACAATCCTGGGCGCCAAGTCCTAACTCTTCGAAGATTGCGCGAAGCAAGTCGGTGAATGACACCTCCGGGTTGAACAGATACACCGCCTTAACTCGTTCAGCATTGATCCTGTTCAAGAGGGCCTTTAGTACGGTCGTCTTGCCACATCCCACCTCCCCGGTAACCGTGATAAAACCTTTGCGTTTCTCGATCCCGTAAAGGAGCGATGCCAGGGCTTCCTTGTGGCTGGGGCTCAGATAGAGGAAAGCAGGGTCCGGCGTGACGCCGAAAGCCGGTTCCCTCAAAGAATAGTATTTCAGATACATGACATGAACTCATCCTCTGGAATGCTGGCTAGAACCGGCAGCCCAAGCCGCCTCGCAACGTCCGAATCCGTCTTGATGGAGTCGTCAAAGTAATCCAAGAGGAATGCCAATGCAATGCCACCGAGTATGCCAAACAAGACGCCAAGCGCAATGTTGCGCGACTTCTTCGGTCGGATCGGCTCAAATGGTTTCGTAGCGGGTTGAACAACGCTGACATTTGACACCTCTTTTTTGTCCAGGGCAACCGATATCTTTGACTCTTCCAGGCTTTCCCGGTATTTGCGATATG
>CAYHHI010000164.1:0-1677 GCA_964356335.1 uncultured bacterium | reverse complement strand
CTTCTTTCCAGGATGGCCCCCGTTCGAGATCATGAACGACCGCCAGCAACCAAGAAGGGTTTTCCCCTCTTACAATTACGCTTCCCGGTTCTGCGGGAGGTGTTGCCAACAACTCGGCCATCAATCGCTCCGGATTTTCCTTCGTCTCTTGTACCTCGGGGTCGGCGCTCAGAACGAGAAAGGTGTCCTCCTCGGCGGCTATTGCATCAACTATGAAGGGAGGCCATTCTTCCGGCACGACAAAAACCCGGACCGCTCCAATCGATATCTCTGAATGATGGTGGTTCCGAGCCTGTGGCGGCTTGGGGTTCTCTTCTTGGTCCATAGCTCCTCAACCTTGTAGTTACGGGGACATTAGGGGAACGTAGCCTTATGGGCCACGTTATGTAGGCATATTATATTGCCCTGGCCAAGAAAAAAAAGATAGTTTTGCTCACCCGAGAAAGTCCTACGCCTTTCGATCCCCCATAAGGTAGTAGAAGACCCCGGGCCCATCCAGGCGGGCTTGTCTCAGCATGAAGAATCTCTATCATGAAGTCGGAAAAAGGGAAAGCCAAAATTTGAGGCACGTCCCCAAAACCCAGATGTTGGGCCGCTCACTCCTCGCGAGCCCAAGGCCCGTCTGCTCCAATCCCGCTAGGCGGGGTACGCCCGCCGCAGGCGTGGAACACGCTGCCCTCAGACGCGAGCATTAGCCGCGCACGACTATTGCTTGGCGCCCTCCACGGGCTTGTTGTGCGCTCTCATCTCAGAAGTGACCTTGTTTCAGAACCTTATCGGTCTCGGGATCTGTCTCCTCCACCATGCTTTGAATCTTGTCAATCATCCTTTGAAACACGTCAGCATAGTACTTCGCTGATTCCAAGAACTCAACATAAGCTTGACGGTGTTTCCTTCTGGCCTCGGCGCTTCTGTACTCCTGCCTAACGTTTGATGACATTCGCTTCGCCTCCCTGACGACCAGCACGTCATCTATCTGAGTCGATGTGATGGACACCGGCGTCATATCCAGAAACTCGCACACGAGGAAGTACAACGATGAAGGAACGGCAATCTTGAGGTCCCGGCTGGTTGCCACTGCTTCTTGAAACATCGTCTTGTCCAGGTTTGTCTTGCATTCGGCGCACACGTAGCCGAGATGGGATTCGATGACTTCTGATTCGGCGAAGTCCTTGTCAAAAGACGTCATCATGTACAGGCGCTTACCGAGGACGAAGTCCTGGTCTTTTGTCCTCAATCTCGGATGCCCGCCACGTCCAGAATCCACAATAGACGAAGTGAAACTCAGGCCGGCGAATGTGTTGCGCGGGCCATACTCAAACGTTTGATCGTCCAATCGAAGGCTTCGATAGACCAATTGTGGGAGGAACTCCTCCAAGATGGTGTTGTCAAGTTTCAGTTGGCCTTTCTGGCGGTAGAGAAAATTGTCGGGGCTATCGAATATGAGGTCCAGTTCGATGAACGTCTTGTAGCGGTTGGTTGCCTCTACAAGGTGACGGACTGAGTTCTTTTGACCGGGTTTGATGCGTTGAAGCTCACTAATCCAGTCATTGTACCTCTTTACCGCTTCTTCAACCCTGGGCTTGTCGGCGGAGGGCAGCCTCGGATTGCGAAGGAGTGCTTTAAGTTTGTCCATATGTGGCGTGGGGAATACCGGCGTCTGCCTTTCCATGAATT
>CAYHHI010000163.1:0-1682 GCA_964356335.1 uncultured bacterium | reverse complement strand
CTGCACGCTCGTCTACCCGCAGAAGTACGGCAAGCCCGACCCGAACGTCCGGGGCGCGACCGGCCCCGAGAACGCCAAAGGTCACACCACCTGGGGCGGGTTGGCCACCGAGGTTCGTTACTGGGGCGCATGGGTGCTCGAGAAGGTCAGGGCCGAGATCGGTGACCTCTACCCCCTGATCCCGGACCCCGAGTACAAGGGCGAAAGGCCACCAGACCAGACCGAGATCTGGCGATCAGCCAAGAAAGAGGGCGTTCCGCCCGGGTACCTTGTGCCGATCGCCTACCTCTGGACGAGAACCGTGCGATGCAAGAATCCGTCGTGTGGCGCCACCGTGCCCCTAGTAAGGCAGACCTGGCTCTGCAACAAGAAAGGCAAGAAGAAAGGTAGGCATGTTGCTCTGAAGGTTGTAGCACCAAAGGGCGAAAAGAGAGTCCGCTTTGAAGTGCTTGAGGCGACCACGGAAAACGGCTTCGGCTTCGATCCAGCGGAATTCAGCAAGGCGGGAAACGCGACGTGTCCGTTCTGCGGCACGGTGGCGGATAGCGATTACGTAAAAGCCGAAGGACAGGCGGGCCGCCTGTCCCACCACCAATTGATGGCCATTGTCTGCACAAGGCCCGGCAAGCAGGGGAAGATCTACCTTTCCGCGGACGACTATCTGCAGTTCCTGCCCGATGACGCTGCGATTCAAGAACGAATCGAGGAGCTGTGCAAGAAGACCGGACTTACTGCCCCGGATGAGTCAATGGATCAAAACGATCCAACAACAGTCGCAGGTCGGGGTTTCGGCATATCAAATTGGTCTGAACTTTTCACCTCGCGCCAACTGATGACCCTGCTCACATTCCTACAGTCTGTCCACGGGGCATCCCAGGAGATGACAGCGTCCGATTATCATGCGGATAATGCGAAGGCTATCATCACTTATCTCGCATTGGTGGTGTCACATACCGCTGACTGGAGTAGTAGTTTCTGTCATTGGACGCCACAAGGTGAGAAGCTTGGACCAACATTTACCAGACAGGCTATCGTCATGGTATGGGATTTCGCTGAAATCAATCCGCTGGTGACAGTTTCGGGTGGCGCGACCGGTGCGCACGAACGCATGGTAGAAGCAATCAGCGAGCTCTCGACCATTACCCACTCAGCCACAGTAGCTCGAGGAACCGCCACGAATCTCCTATGGAACGATGGTGAACTGGATGCCGTTGTAACTGATCCACCTTACTACGACAATATCAGTTATGCTGTTCTCTCCGATTTCTTCTATGTTTGGCTCAAGCGGTTAGTGGGTCAACTGTATCCTGAACACTTTTCAGTCATGTTGACTCCCAAAAAGGGCGAGGCGATTGCTGACGCCACACGCCATAACAAGGATTTCAGTGCTTCCAGAGCAGCTTATGAGAACCTCATGTTAGAGGCGTTTATCGAGGCAGGACGGGTACTCAAACCCCGTGCCCCCTTGGTCTGTGTGTATGCACACAAAACAACTATTGGCTGGGCAACCCTTGTAGACGCTCTCCGCCAAGGGGGCTTCGAGGTGACTGAAGCTTGGCCGGTCGCCACGGAACGACCCGGAAGGCCGATGTCGTATGAGGCCTCTGCCCTCGCATCCAGCATCTTCCTGGGGGCTGTCCCAAAAGCATAGGACAGCCCGTTTCCTTTTTGGAGGCTTAGGA
>CAYHHI010000162.1:0-1688 GCA_964356335.1 uncultured bacterium | reverse complement strand
GCCCACGGCGGAACGCCTTTTGGAATCCTTCCAAGAGATTACTCTGACTATCATCCAAGAGCCACATCAAATTCGCCGTCATCTCACCCCACTCTCGGAGCTACAACTGCGTGTCCTGGCATTGCTCGACTTCCCGCTGGACATCTACACCAGGCTCTGCGCCAATTCTTCCAAACCGCCCTAAAAATGGGCGAACCATGAGTATATAGTATTATGATAAGATCTGTGGTATCATAGTAGACAACTCGCTCAGGAGGATGTCTATCATGATGGATACCAGCCAGTTTTGCTGTCCGAATGAAGCGTGCCCCGACTATGGAAAGCGGGGTAAAGGGAACATCGTACGCAATAGGCGCTACGGCAAGCAACGCACGCAACTCCTCAAGTGCAAAACCTGCGGGGAGTCCTTCTCTGAGAACCGAGGTACCCTCTTCTTCAATCTGCGCACCCCCAAGGCAGAGGTGGTTAATGCCCTCCAGACGTTAGCCGAGAGGGGTAGTCTACGTGGTACTGCCCGCGTCACTGGGCACAAGAAAGATACCGTTGCCTCTTGGCAGAAGCGGTCTGGCGAACAGGCCGAGGCGTTGCGAGAGTACCTGTTGCACGATCTCCACCTGGATCGTCTGGAGGTGGATGAGCTCTACACCTTTGTGAAAAAAAGGAGAAGAACGTCCGGGGTGACGAGCCGGACCTCGAGACCATCGGAGAGACCCTCGTCTGGCGGGCTCTGAAACCAGAGACCAAGCTGCGTCTGGCTTCTCACATCGGCAAGGACAGCGAGCAGGCGGCTGACATCCTCATTGGCAAGATCAAACAGGTCAGTGATGGTCAATCTCCCTTCTTCGTGTCCGACGGGCGGAGCTACGGCGAAGCTCTTATGAAGTACTACAGCACCGAAGTGCAGCCAGACCCGACTCAGCCTAAACGCGGCCGACCTCGCAAACGCCCCAAGCGGCAGCGGGATCCGGACCTGCTGTATGGGCAGGCGGTCAAGGACAAGGACAGCCGGGGTCGAGTGGTGAGTGTCCACCGGCGTATGGTCTTTGGCTCGGTGGCTGAATTACGGGAGCGGTTTGGAGAGACGCCTCTCAACCAACTGCTCACCACCAATCACCAGGAGCGTGACCATCTGACCTCGCGGACGCATAACTCCCGTTTGGTCAGGCGAAGCATCACCTACTCCAAAGTCCAGGCCCCGTTGCAGTGGCAGTGCGACCTCGAGGATTTGTACTACAACTTCTGCTTGCCACACAGCAGCCTACGTCGAGAGTTGCCGGAACCGATTCCCACCAAGGGCACGGGTTCCCCAAAGAAGTGGGAACAACGTACACCTGCGATGGCTGAAGGTCTCGCCGATCACATTATGACCCTGACTGAGCTGCTTTCCATCCCTGTTTTGCCCCAACGTCATCATAACGTTAGAGGGCCATGACCCGGTAACGACTCGCAAAAATATAACTCCCGATTTGCTCCGGCTGGATTTGTAATCCAGCCGTCGGACCGCTGGATTTGCAATCCGGCGGGAGCGGAAGTTATTCTCTTACGGACGCTAATGGCTATTTACTGAAGGAAGGCGAATGATGCGAGGAAAACTTTTTGTTAACATCCTACTCCTGGTAACAATATTAGGCTTGATGACCATGGCTTGTAATCTAATCACTAGTAACGGCCCGCCCCGTAACGCAGCC
>CAYHHI010000161.1:0-1697 GCA_964356335.1 uncultured bacterium | reverse complement strand
CAAAGAGTTGCTGGAGCTGTGTGGTCAGACCTATTCTATAGTGAAAGAGACAATCCCCGATCTGCGCATGGTCCTGGTCTGCGGTCCTCGCATGCCTGTCGCTTCAGTATCTGTCCCAGAAGGTGTTGAAGTAAGGGGTTACGTACCCGATCTTTACGAGCATTTCGCGGCCTGCGACCTGGCCATTGTTCAAGGGGGCGGTACCACGACGCTGGAATTGACCGCCCTCAGGCGGCCTTTCCTCTACTTCCCCCTGGATGGCCACTTCGAGCAACAAATATGCGTAGCAGATCAGCTTGCCAGGCATAAGGCAGGGATCAAGTTCTCTTACTCACAAACGACACCTGAGATTCTTGCAGAAAACATCATCTCGAACATGGGCAAAGAAGTGACCTGGCCGCCCATTCCAACAGACGGGGCGCAAAAAGCCGCCCGGATCCTTAACGGACTCCTTGCATAACCACGCCCACCTGGTCTTACTCAGGCAGACTTACTGAGACTCACAGGTTTTGAAATAATTCCTCTTCTTCTCTTATCTTAATCATTTCTTGACTCTTGCTTGATTGCCGTCTCCTATCCTCGAGTCAGAACAAAACGACGCCCGAGGAAGGAGGGCAGTGACAATGAAGCGGCTGTTGGAGGTAGAGCCCAGAAGGAAAGTGACGGTCAGGAGGATCGATTGTGCATTCGAAACCAGGGTGCATCTCGCGGAATCCGGGATATCTGAAGGGTCGGAACTGTACGTAACGGAGAAGATTCCCCAGGTCCACGAGGGACCAGTACTACTGGAGGTTGGAGAAATAAGAGAGACCATGTGCCAGGAATGGGCCGAAAGGATCGACGTGGAGGCGGAAGGTCAGTCAATGACCCTCTTCGAGCTGGAAGAAGGCAGGGCAGTGGTTAAAGACATCAAGGGCGGAAGGGACTTCAAGGTCTGGCTGCGTGATCTAGGCATAGCGAAAGGGGCAGAAGTCAAACTCGTTTCACACCTCCCAAACAACAACCTCGTCGTGAGGGTCTGGGGCAGAGACACTGAACTCGATCCCGGCACAGCGTCGAAGCTGCTGGTCGACCGCGAGGGGGAAATGATACAGCTCAACGACCTTGAGGAAGGCAAGACCGCCTCACTGGTTAGGGCGATCGGAGATTCCTCCGCCGGCCTGCACATACAAGGTGGCAATCTCAGGCCAGGCCTGACGTTCAAAATGGTGCGCAGGGAAACGGACGAGCCGGTGGGCGGCAATCGGTGTTTCGTGAAAGTCGATGTCGGTGATAAGACAACTACCGTAGGGTGCGTCGAGGCCGAGAAGATCCTGGTCGACTGACGGACCTCGTGGCAAGCGATGCAAAAGCCGAGCAGGAGGTGCGACAATGGGAAACGAACTGGCAGCCAGGCGGTGCCCGCAGTGCAAGCTGGTGCTTGCGGCCACACCAGAGAACTTCACGGCAAGCGTGATCTGTAGGGAGGGCCTCGATTCACTGTGCATGGAATGTGCCGGAGAGGTGCGCCGGTCGACGCATCATGACCAGGGCGAAGTATATATCAGAAATAGATATGCTCCGAGGGTTAGCGGCATCAGGCGCAGCACTTGTTTTTGCACGCGATGAGAACATCGGGCATCATCTCCTAAGACTTGGGCTTGGTTGGCAATTTGTTGGCAGATCAGGAATCCGCGTTTGCGAGATGTAATGTTGGA
>CAYHHI010000160.1:0-1705 GCA_964356335.1 uncultured bacterium | reverse complement strand
AAACAGGTAACCTCCGTCCGCGACCCCTTTGTCCGCCCTCACAATTGCAAGATGGTAGCCACATACTATTCCTTCTAAATCCGACGGAACGTAGGCTGGAACGGCGATGTCATCCCAGGATTCAGAGTCCTTGGTGACAATTACATCGCCTCGTCGGAGCGCGAATTTGGCGATCTCTGGTGTTGACGCAGATCCTTCCATCAATTCAAGGTCACCTGTTATGAAGTCGTTGTAATACACATCAACATAGTTGCAGAGGCGAACTATCGTTTCGTCGTCGTCAACCTTCTTGTCAACATTGCTGAGCGTCACTGAGGCAATGTGCTTTAGCTTACGCACTTCCCAATGCTCTGGGATAACCCCTAACCAAGAGAACTTCGTATCTTTGTACTTTGGATAGCGAGACCAGGTCATTGGGTTACCTCCATCAGCATCTGGGCAATCTCTTTCTCGATCTGCTTAAGGTCCCCTTCAATCTCATCAAGTACACGAGGAGGTTCGAATTCATAGAACACACGGGTTACATTGATCTCGTAGCCGATTTTGGTCTTGGACTCGTCCACCCAGGCATCCGGCACATGCGGCAGGACCTCGCGCCGCATGTATTCGTCTATGTCTTCCTTCAGAGGGACGTTTTCGTAATCGCGCACTTCCGGGTCTGGCTCGGGGTTTCCCTTAGCGTCGGTGCAGATGTCTGCGCTTTCGTCTCTTTCCCCCAATGCCATAAGGATTGTTTTAAAGACCGCAGCCGGGACCTTGAGCCCGGCCTCCTCGAAGGTATTCTTCATCATCTCCGAAAACCTATCCCGGTTTGTCACAACACCGGTGGATGCGAGTCCTTGCAGGGCGGACAGGATGGACTTTTGTAGTTTCACACCTTCGGCGATCTCTCCCTGAGCAGTCTTGGTATCCTTGCGCTTCTTGCTGGCGGCAAGATTTACGAAGGCCGGGGCCTCCTCCAGGCGCGCTATGCGTTCCTTGTCTACGGCGAAGTTGAGCCTCAAGGGGCGCTCGACGGTGATGCGGCGGTAACCGAAGTCTGTGTTGTCGAAGATGCGGACGTATTCGCCTTTCTTGAACGCGCCGTAGTAGCGGGTAATCTCATCGCGCTGGTCTTCGCAGACCTCGTTTCGCTTGTTTCCGAGGCTTTTGCGCATCTTCTTGAAAAAGCTCGTGCCGTCCACGAGCTGGATCTTGCCCCGGCGGTTTTTCTCCTTGCGGTTGGTGACAATCCACAGGTAAGCATAGATGCCCGTGTTGTAGAAGAGCTGGTCCGGCAGAGCCACAATGGCTTCAAGCCAGTCATTCTCGATGATCCAGCGGCGGATTTCGCTCTCGCCCGAGCCCGCCGAGCCCGTGAAAAGCGGCGAGCCGTTAAAGACAATAGCCAGGCGGGTGCCCCCATCCTTCGGTTCCTTCATTTTGCTTATCATGTGCTGGAGGAAGAGGAGCGAACCGTCGTTGATGCGCGGGAGGCCTGCGCCGAACCGCCCGCCGAAGCCCTGTTCCTCGTGCTCGCGGCGGATGAAGTCCTCCTCCGGCTTCCATTCTACGCCGAATGGCGGATTGGCCAGCATGTAGTCAAACTTATACTGGGGGAAGCGGTCTTCAGTGAAGCTGTCGCCGAAGGCGATATGGTCGATGTTCTGCCCCTTGATCATCATGTCCGAGCCGCAGATGGCGTAGGCCTGGGCGTTGTAGTCCT
>CAYHHI010000159.1:0-1705 GCA_964356335.1 uncultured bacterium | reverse complement strand
CATCGGCCTACACCGCCGCAGTACCCCTTGTAGCTTCCGAAACATTCGACAACAACGTGGCTCCCGCGGCTCATCGGCACGCCCTCAAACGAAGCATAGCTATCGATCATAGGATAGCGGCTCGGGTCCCCAATGAAGTACACTCCGGCAGGTGAGAGCCCTCGTCTCACAATCCCCGAGTACAGGGATGCTGCTGCCTCTTTCTCCGACATGCCGAGCGAGAAACTCTCCACAAACTCCCCGAAGGCCTCGGTGGTCAGCGCACAAGCCCGCTTGAGTGCCTCGATCTCAAGGGCAGATTTGATCATCCGACAGTCCCAGATGGTCTCTGCCGAAGGCAGAAACGTGGCCTCTCGAAGCTCAGTCCGGAAGAGGTCGATGTCGCACAGGGGGCGTGGAATGTGCATGCCCCCGGTAGTGCCGTACTCCAATCCAATCCGCTTCTTTCCGTAGCCAAGTCCAGTGATCACGTGTGCAACCTCACGAGGAAGCTCACGAAGAGAAACAATGTGGTGTGATCGCTTCTGCCCTCGGATGTCCTCTATGTGCGTTGTTGCCTCCGCCAGCCCACGGAGGAATTCTGGAACAATGATCACGGGGGCGTGATCGAGGGGCAAGACGAGTACGCCGGGTTGGATGGACTTCAGTTCCCAAAACTCCGACTGGAAGCCTGAGAAGTATCTGATATTATGTTCGTCCCAAAGGGCCAAGATGTCGATGCCGTTGTCCGACATGTGTCGACGTACCGTTTCGATCCGCCGCGCGTACTCTTCCTCCGGGAAATCGGAGAACCGAGGCGTCTGGTAGAACACCCCTCTCTTCCGCGTCTCCAGCACTGGACATCTCCTTTCTTGTCTCGTAGACCCATCACTGGACCGGTTTGGACCTGGTTGGACTGCGAATATCGGTCAGTCCGTCCCCCAACAGATTGAAAGCAAGACTCGCCATGAAGATTGCGGCGCCGGGAAACGTCGATATCCACCAATACTTCGGCAGGTAGCTGCGCCCCAGGCTGACCATGAGCCCCCACTCGACAGCTGGTGGCCGCACGCCTATGCCCAAGTACCCAAGCGTTCCCACAGCAAGGATCGCTCTCCCGTACTGCAGCGAGCACTGAACAATGATAATGTCCACTAGATTGGGCAGGACATGGCGACATAGGATCCAAACGGTTGACGCGCCGGTTGCCCGGGCACTCTCCACGTACGCCTCTTCGCGGATCCGAAGCACTGCGGCACGAACTACCCGCGCATACCACGGCCACCAAGGTATGGAGATTGCTATCACCAGGTTCGGATAAGAAGGACCCAGTACAAACACCAGCGCAATTGCGAAGAGGAGGTACGGGATCGCCATCGTGACATCTCCCAGCCGCATTAGCAGGTCATCTAGTCTCCCGCCGAAGTATCCTGACAAGGTTCCGAAGACCACGCCAGGAATCGCCGTACAAAGAACGATCATGAAGCCCATGATCAGCGAGAGGCGAGATCCATAGATCACCCTACTGAGGACATCGCGGCCGAGGTCATCCGTGCCAAATGGATGTGCCTTCGTTGGTGCTAGCAGTTTCTCGTCCATACGAATCGCTCCCTTTCCCGTAATAGTCGGGTACGGAGCGATGTACTGCGCAAAGAGGACGAGAACCACGAACAACAACACCAACGCTAGGCCGGCTGACCCGCTGGCTGACCGAAGCAGGAGCCTC
>CAYHHI010000158.1:0-1761 GCA_964356335.1 uncultured bacterium | reverse complement strand
GCTCTTAGGTCGGGCGACCATGCCGAGTATACGGTTATCGAAAGGCTGCTGGGCAGTAAGAGTCTTGAAGGTTCGACCCTTTACGTCACGCTTGAGCCTTGCACGCTGCGCCACGCTGGAAAGACACCTTGTGTGGAGAGGGTTGTATCAGCGCGCGTAGCGAAAGTTCTAATCGGGACGCCCGATCCGAACCCTGACATTCAGGGAAGCGGCATAGCATACCTACTCAACAACCGGGTAGAAGTGGACTTCTTTGACCCCGATCTCATGGAGAAGATTAGAGAGGAGAACAGAGAATTCATCGAGTACTTCGCAGGCGCTCCGATATCCCATGACGAAAGTCCGGGGGAGTTTCCTGGCCCTTCCGAACAGGAGAGGACGCCGGTACCCAATGCGACAACCGCTGATCTGTCCACAGACCTTCTGACAGAGCTCGTCGCAGCAACTGGATCGCCTCCTGTCGTGTCTTTTGCGGGTCTGCTATCCTTCAGCTATAAGCACGCGTTCGTTGTAGATCTCGCGGGGTCTTCACAGCCTGTTCCCACTGTCGCAGGCCTTCTCCTTTTCGGCAATAATCCCGAGACCTTCCTAGTACAGAGCAAGATCAAGATGGAGGTGCAGACGGGCGCGGGTTTGGTGCTCGAAGACATAGGCGGTCCGATCCTCAGAATGCCGGACAAAGTTGAAGATTTCATGGACAAGCACATGAAGAGCTATGCTGAGTTTCGGGGAATGCGACGAGTGGAGGTGCCTGAGTACCCTCTGGAAGCGCTGCGGGAGGCCGTGATCAATGCCATCGCGCATCGTGACTATCAAGCAGGTAGGCACACTTTGGTCAGGATGGGTGAGGGGAAAGTGGTGGTAAGAAGTCCGGGTCTCCCCGTGCCGCCACTGACGTTGAGCACCATGCGTAGTTTCAGCGCCCCACCATATAGCCGGAATCCTCGCATTGCGAACACCCTGAGCTGCATGGAACTTATGGAGCAGCGAGGCCGAGGATTGAGGCAAATGCGGGATGTCCTCGTGAGTCAAGGCCTCCCGGAACCTGAATTCGATTTTGACACAGGGTATTTCGCTGTGACCATTTACGGGCGTGAGCACACTGGTAGCGTCCTGATTTCCCAGGACGTACTTAGGGGATTGAGTGACAGACAGACCAGGCTTCTTGAGCTCGCAGCAAAACATGGCAGGGTTACGAGTTCACAATGCGCACACACCCTTGGGATCGGGCGTAAGACCGTGGTACGCGAGCTGGGGACCCTCGTGACAATCGGGATTCTGGAACTCAAGGGCCAGGGGCGCGGCTCGTACTACGTCCTAAAGGGCAGAAAGACCTTCGGAGATAAGAATCGATCAGGCGTTGGATAACGACAGGCTAACGGCGGAATCGGGACAGAATCGGGACATATCGGGACAGAATCGGGACATATTGGGGCAAGTCGCGACAGGATCGCGACGGGATCGCGACAACTCACGACATAGCGCCAGAGAGCCAGGGTTGGACAAGGAGAAACCGGCGGTCGTAATGATGATCACCACGGCCCACGTCAGCCGAGGCGACGTCATCATCATTGTTGTCATCATCGGGTAAGCAAGTGGTGTTGTGGACGAGATGATGATGAAGGCGGTTGTGTGATTGGAGTCCGCCTGCGCCTTAATGACAACAAGCCCTCGAACCTCGCTGGGTCCAAGGGCTCTATTTGGTAGCGGGGGCTGGATTTGAACCAGCGACCTTTGGGTTATGAGCCCAACGAGCTACCA
>CAYHHI010000157.1:0-1771 GCA_964356335.1 uncultured bacterium | reverse complement strand
GCCCTCAGATACTCCTCCAGCGTGCGCGGAGATTCCCTCGCACGCTGAGCAAGAGCGGCTATCGCCAGATAGATGTCTCGATTGGTCTCCATGGCTCATCCCGAGAACGCTGGCCAGCGTGGGGGTAATGGGGGGTAATGGGGACACATCCCTATTCTCTCAGGAAATTGGGATGTGTCCCCCGGAACGTCCTGATCGCAAGCCACTGCAGGACTCAGCTCTTACTCTTATCGACTGCAGAATCGTGACCGTCACCGAGCATTCTCTTGACTGCCGGACGCAGGAATCTTGAAATGATCAGGCGATCCACCCAACCAGGGGCAATCAGCTTTAGCCAGAGAGCCACAGGGCCTGGTTGCATCACAACCTGTCGCTTGCGCCGTCGCGCCGCTCGGACAATGATCCGAGCACATTGGTCAGCGGTCATCGTATGCTCAGTGTAGATCGCTCGCCCGGAAGGTCCCTTCGACTTTCCATCCTTGTCAAAGTACCGTTCGTGGAATTCTGTAACCACCAAGGAAGGACAGATCGCCGTCACACTGACCCCAGCTTGTTCCACTTCCATACGCAGTGAATCAGAGAACCCCATCACGGCGAATTTGCTGGCGACGTAGGATGTGTTGAACGGGATGGCCAACAGCCCACCCAGGCTGGATATATTCACGATCCGCCCGCGTGTTTCTTTGAGACAGGGCAGTGCATAGTAGGTACAGTATACAGTGCCGTAGAGATTCACCGCAATAACCTGCTTGAATAGGCTCAAATCCGGCAGATCTTCCAGTTTGCCGACAACGTCTATGCCTGCATTGTTCACCAGCGTGTCGATACGCCCATACACTTCTTGGGTGCGTTGGACCAGCGCTCTGCACTTAGACTCATCTGCTACGTCAGTTGGTATCGCCAGGGCTTTCCCCCCGCGTTGTTTGCACTCTTCAACCAATGAGTCAAGGCGTTGAGCATTGCGAGCAGCAAGAGCGAGCCAGGCTCCCTCATCAGCCAACTGCAGGGCCAATGCCTTGCCTATTCCGCTCGAAGAACCTGTTATGATGACCGTTCTTTCCCGGAAAGTATTCCGCATCTCCGACCTCTGCAACAACTAACCTCTTGCCAGCAGCCTGACGAAGCGAAATTGGGGTAATGGGACACGGGGTAATGGGACACATCCCTATTCTCTCAGGAAATTGGGATGTGTCCCCCGGAATGCCCCCCCGGAATGCCCCGGAATGTGTTAATGGACGGCCAACTGGAGTAACTTGTGGGGCGGCGAGGAACGTGGGAGGCAGTTTCAATCTCTGTATCCATCGTCCCGCAATCCCTCAAGCAGTGCGGCCCTCAGGTCTTCGTCTTGGTTTGTTTCTTGCGGCTCGCTCGAGTACGCAGCCTTTTTGTTGGGATGTCCGCACTTCGGACATGTTGCGGCCGCGGGTGAAATGTCGTTACTGCAACTCTCACACTTGATCGTCTTCATGGAATCTCCCTTCTATGCCCACCCAACCGGGCGGGCTGTGCGGCTGGCGCTTGCGCCAGTCGGAACCAGCCCGGGGTTCGTTGCCTTCTCTCAGTGCTGGGCGACCTCGGTCAGGAGCTCGGAAGTAAACATCTCTCCGGGGGAGATGACTGCCTCCTCCATCGGTACGCGGCTCCCATATCGCTCCTTCATCTTCGCCTTGACGGCCGGATTCGATAGGTCAAAGTCCCGGAGCTTCTGGAGACGGCCAACGCGCACGCCGAGAGCCCGGTGTCGGCCATGAAGAACGCGAGCGCGGCCCCG
>CAYHHI010000156.1:0-1794 GCA_964356335.1 uncultured bacterium | reverse complement strand
CAAGTAAATGTGAGAATGCTGCAACATTTTGGTAAGTTAATGTTTCGCAAACGCTAAACCCTCGTGGATGGGTCGAAAGAGCGATGACTCCCTCCATCACGGTTCGCATTCGAGGCCGATTAACATCGATGCCTCCGACTCGGGTCTGTCCCACCTTCGAGGGAAGAGACCAGCTATCCAGTCTCTCATCGTCAATGAAAGACACGTCCACCCCTCGGAGAACAGCCAAAAATCTTTCTACCATGACTTTCAGCGCTGTCGTGATCTGGGGAAATCGCTCAATCCGCCTACCATAACTCAGTTGTTTAACGTTGTGGGCAATCACCTCGATTCGCAGGACGCGTTCGCCTTTGCTATACATCTTGATCGTCAACTTCCCATAATGGATCTTGAAGATCGTCAGATTATAGACAGGTCTCTCGACCACGACCTCGAGCCGGGGCTTGCTTTTGACGTTACGTCGGAAAAGGGGACGATGCTTGGAGCCAAAGATGGTCTTGATCCTCTTAAGCTGAAGCGAGGCCCGCGTTCGATCGATCGTGCCTTGAAAGACTTGCTCCAGGATGCGGCCTCGCGTAAAGAGGAGATTACGGCTATACTCGACCTGGTAAACCGAATAGGAGTAACCGAATCCACTTTGCTGCTGCTCTCCGCTCTCCAGAGCGAAGCACAGACACCTGTAAATCCAACGCTCACAGGCTCGAACCAGGCGCCCTACAGAGCTCGAAGCTCTCATGGTATCTGCAACTCTGGCCAAGCCTGCGGCGTCGGTAATCTCGGTAAAACAATTGTCTTCCTTCGTAAAGGAAATCTTGTTCTTCCTTGCCTGACAAGCCACATATTCATGCCCGTTAAGGATAATTTGGGCAGTAAACGGGGGATGGGGACAGAGTTTGATCGTCAGGTGTCCCCACTCCGGGTCCAGGATATGGAAGGAATAATGATTGACGTAAGAGATTTTGCTCTTGATGTTCGTGATTCCCTTCTTGGACCGGTGCACGTGGAAAACCGGTGCGGGTGCAAGTCCAGCGATGATGTAGAAGATCCCGCGGAAGGCAAGGTCTTGGGGCAAATGCGGTTCGGCCAATTCATGCTTCTTTTCCCCTTGTCGGCACTGGATCAGGGGAATCCCTTGTTTCTCAGCATAAGCATGAATCCGGCGGCTAAAGCGGCCTGCGAACCGCATCAGATGGGTGTTGTCAAGATCCTCATCGCTTCCCCTCAACCGACGCCACCACGTGCGGAATCCTCCTTCCGACTGAGCCAGAATGAAGTAGGCGTTCAAGACAATCCGATCCACACAATCATAGGTCCCGTCAAGATAAGATTGATAGGTTTGGCAGAATTCGTCAGGCATCCTCATCGGTCTTTCCTCCACACAAATCTGAAGCACAAGATAGGAGAATTCACCGACAAAGTCAACGGTCTTGAAACCATTGGCGGGGTCGATGTGAAGAGTTATCCACGGAGGGGTAAAGAGCGGAGAGATTTTAGCCCAGCGCCCCCTGGGTGTGGCTGGGCGGCCCGAAGGGCAAAATCTCGGAGCTCTTGTAGCACCCTGTGGATAACTCAACAACGTACCCATTGTGTAGTTCTTAAAGAAATTTCAAATATCTTTGGCTAGATTAAAGGCGAAAGTAACTCGCCAAGTTGTCGAAACTATAAGTCCAGAAGTGTTAGTCTTAGCAACCGGGGCGTCTCCTTTAATTCCACCCATTCCAGGGGTAAGTTTAGATCACGTGGTCACTGCTTGGGACGCCTTAGTCCATTCAGAGAAAGTGCTTAATAATGTTG
>CAYHHI010000155.1:0-1832 GCA_964356335.1 uncultured bacterium | reverse complement strand
TTCTTCGTCTCCTCGACAAACTGAACTGGCGTTAACCCCCTGTCATAGACATCAGAGAACATCTGAGCTGCCCCGTCAATAGCACCTCCGAACCTTGGGCCGATAGTCAGCATCCCACTCGCAACCGAGGAAATCAGGTCCTTGCCTGCCCTAGCCGCAACTATGGCGTTATGGGCACCCGCCACTGCAGGCCCATGATCAGCCGTTACCATGATGGTCATCTCGATGAACTTGGTCGCATATGCTGGGAACTGGCGCTTGAACCACAGGATGCTGAGTACGCCGCCGATTCCTATGTCCTTCTTGACGACCTCTGAAATCGGCATCTTGCCATAAAGCAGTTCTTCACCTCGGTCGTCTGATATCGTGCAGATGAAGTTGGTAGGCTTCCTGATGAGGCCTTCCTTCACCGCCTTAGCGTAGTCCATCGGAATCTTCGGCACCAGCGGCTCCGGCTTTGGCTTGATAACTCCCTTCCTGACCAAACTCTCATATGTAGCCCTTATCTTCTGGTCATAGTCATCATACGAGCTGGGAACTACAGCCCCCGCCTCTTTAAGCGCAGTGTTCTTTGCGTCAGCGGTTTCCGCCTCAGAACCCGCTTTTGCGCCCGCGTGACCGAACTGGACTTCTGTCTTGAAGGCCTTGGAGCAGGTCCCAGTGACCCAAATCACCAGTGGCTTTGTTATCTTCTTGTTCTTAAGCGCCTCAGCGATATCGTACTCGCCGCTGCCGCCTACCTCGCCCAAGCACACAAGCATCTTGACCTCAGGTATCTTCTCGAATCTGAGAAGGTGATCCAGCAGAGTGGAGCCCGGGTAAGTGTCCCCGCCGATAGCTATGCCCTCGTACAGACCGTCCGTGTTCCTGGCGATAATGTTGTATGCCTCGTTGCTCAGGCCACCGGATTTCGATACAAATCCCACGGAACCAGGCCTGTGAAGCTTGGAGTCAATGATGTTTTCGATTGTACCGCCAGCGTTGCCGATCTTGAAGCAGCCGGCTTTTATTCCTCCAACAGTCGCGGGACCAATGATGACCTTTCCAAGGGCTTTGGCCTTGGCGGTGAGCAGCTTCATTCGCCTCTCTGGCACTCCCTCCGCGATTATCACAATTGTCCGTATCTGCGGTATAGCCAGCGCTTCCTCAGTTGAGGGCGCAGCCGACCTGAATGATGCAAAGTTTATCATCACATCAACGTTGGGATGCATCTTCGCGGCCTTCTCAATGGTCTTGTAAATTGGAATCAGGATTTCGCGTTTGCCGAAGAAGAACTTCGCGAAGCTGTCTGCGCCAGTCGGGTTGATTATTGCTGCGACTGACGGTGTCTCGCGGCCTGCCACATAGTCAAAGTCTAGCATCCTCTGCGTTGCATTGACTTGGGTGTTGTAGATGAATGCCTGGGTGTTCTTGTCGAAAAGTTCATTTGCGGAGTTTTTCTTGGCTGACTTTGTTTTTGCCATTTTTACTTTCCTTCCTTTAGGGCCATGGAAACAATCTTGGTCATGTGGGTTTCCGGTCCATACACTTCAATCGGCACGCCTAGTTTCTCGCCGAGCTCCCTCATCTGCCGCAGGCCTTCTTGGTAGTTGGGTCCGCCTCTGCGGACGTAGATTTTGACTTTGTTCTCTTGGAGCTTCTTCTGGTACTCCTTGAGGGCTTTGATTATGCCCTTGAAGGTGTTGGCTACATCAGTGAAATTCGCTATCCCGCCTCCTATGAGCAGAAACTTGCCCTTCGTGTTCTTCTTCCTAGTCATGAGGTCAAGTATTGTTTTAGCATAGAGATAAGTGAACTCCTCGCTCGGGTCTCCCGAGTATTCGCCGTAATTG
>CAYHHI010000154.1:0-1851 GCA_964356335.1 uncultured bacterium | reverse complement strand
GATATGCTGCCCTTCGATGGCGGGTCCGGCCGCGGCAGAACCGGTGTAGATCTCGTCCCCGACCTTGAGTGCCATCTCGGCGTTAGTGCCATAATCCGTGACCAGGCAATCCTCCTTCCTATCCAGGAGGCCGGTCTTCACCATCATGGCCAGCGCATCCGCGCCTATCTCATGCTTGATGGCCGGGGGAACGTAGAGATCCGCCTCGGCGTTGACGCTCAGCCCGAGGTCCACGGCCTTGATCACCTTGGCGTCTCGTTTCTGTAGCTCGACGCCCCTGACCTTCCAGGCACGCTCCCCCGCGAAGGCCAGGTCCTGTATCTCCATGTTCTGGAAGATCGAGAGCTGGATTGGGTTACCGCAGATCGCCATGCGGTCCACCCGGTCCAGATCGATGTCCAATAGCTTCATCAGGCGGTTGGCCGTGTCGATGAGTAGGTGACTGGCAATGGTCCTGTCCACCTCGATGCAGAAGGTGAGGTGGTCCATGATGTTCATGCCAGGTACCGGATGTCGCACGGTTATTGCAGTCGAGAGGATCTTTCCCGTCCTCAGGTCCAACGCATGCATTCGCATCCCGCTTGTTCCCACATCGATAGAAATTCCATATCTCTCGGCCATTCTCTCACCTCAGCTCTATCATCTGGTTGGCGCACTTGCCCCCCTCATCCTCATCAACCCAAAGTAGTCGCGCCAGAACGCTGACCGTCTTGTCTATGCTCCTGCGTACGTCGGCATCGCTCCGCCCGGCCACCGCGGCCATGAGGTTCACCGTTCCATGGTCCACCGGTTCCTTCCCGATACTGTCCTCCACGTCCGCCCCCAAGCTCAGGTCCACGATGTTGACCTTGACGAAGCCTTTCTCCGTCAAGGCGATCGCCTTGACATGCCCTAGGAGTACGCCGTTCTTCACTAGCCCTTCCGCGCCCAAGGTCAGCGACTTGTGCAAAATGGATGCCAGTTCTTTTCCATCCAGCTTGCCTCGTGCCCGGAAGTGCAGCTTTACGCCATAGGAGCCGGCGTTGGCGAGCTCCTTCGAGTCCTCCTCCACTACTCCACCCCCAGTTCGCTCATGAGCTCCCGCACCCCGGTCCCATGCTTGGCGGAGATGCGCACTATCCGAGCCTCCGGCTCGAGCTCCCTGACCAGGCTCTCGACCTCGATCAGCTTGTCCATAGGCACGAGGTCGACCTTGTTTATCGCCACCACGTCGACGCCGGCGATCTGGCGCGAGAAGAAGGCCTTGGTCTCCTTGAACAGGTTCTCCGCCCGGTATGCATCCACCAGCGCCACCGAGACATTGCGCTCCACCTCCACCATGGAGGTCCGGATGATGAAGTTCACCTTGTTGGGCAGTGCTAGCCCGGTCGGCTCGATGAGTACAAAATCCGGTTTATATTCCTTCGCCACCAGGCGCAGGGTGTTCTGGAGGCTGCCAGAGAGGGAGCAGCATATGCAACCCTCGGTAATCTCGACGGAGCGCAACCCATAGGCTTCGATGACCTGACCGTCGACGCCGACCTCGCCTACTTCGTTGACGATGATCGCCACCTTCCTCCCCGCTTCCCCCAACGCCTTCCCCAGGTGAATCATCAAGGTCGTCTTTCCTGCGCCGAGGAAACCAGCGATCTGACAGATAATCATCAATCGTGAAAGGGGCAATGGAGAGATAAAAGCCTCGCTAACTGGGACGGGATTTAAAAGATGCTTCTCGGCCTCCGTACTGTAACCCTCTTGCCCAAGGACAAGGTCATGAAGTCCTCCGCGGCGATGGTGCGCACGCCCGATGTGTCCTCTACGAAGGCAGCCTGCCTCTGGACGCCGTCATGGATGAGCTTGGAGCCGAAGTGG
>CAYHHI010000153.1:0-1857 GCA_964356335.1 uncultured bacterium | reverse complement strand
TGGGGAGCGCATCCCACTTCTTGGCGGTGGCTGTCTACCTGCTGCCGAAGTGATGGGGAACGCCTGCCGCCTTCGCGCACCGCCGCGCTCACACTAGCCGGTCTGCCCTCGGATGCGGTATCATTGGGTGCGACCGTGTGCCACTAGCCGCCTGAAGGCACTTTCTCCCAAGATCCGAATCGCCTGACCGCGCGCGATCAATTCCTCTGTCCTTCGGTGCTTGGAACTCTTTTCCTGACCTGCAAGGCGTCTGATGTCCTGATCACCAATGACGAGAAGAGTCGTGCTTTCCCCAACCGAACGCACCACCCTGCACCCAGCATCAGCCGCCATCTGGGCTGCCAGGCTCCTCGGAATTGTCAAAGCGCCTGTGAAAACCACAACCTCCCCGCATAAGTGGCCCTCCGGGTTTCCATCCATGGCTATGCTTGTCGCTGATAGGTTGATGGGTTTCCTGACCCGAACCAACCATTCACTAATAGCCATCCCCGTCTCTTTCATGGCATGGGCGAGTATCTCCCCGGCTGCACGCGCGTCTTCTTCGGCATTATGCGCGACAAAAGAGATACCCAGCTTCCTGGCGACGTTTGCAAGCCCATAACCTCTTTGTGATAATTCCGGCCAAGCACGGCGGGCGACGCTTGCGGTATCAAGCCACGCGCAATCGAATTGCTCTAAGTCATATTTCTCTACTACTCGTGCAACCGCAATCCGATCAAACGGCGTGTGGCTAGCCACTACGGCATCTGCTAAAGACTTCCTGACACTCCCGTAGATTCGGGGGAAAGTGGGCGCCCGTTTGACAGCATGTTGGTCAATTCCGTGAATAGAGGTGTTGATGCCGTCGAAATAGTCCTCTGGATTCACGAGGCTCTGCCATGACTCTTTCACACTTCCGTTCTCAAAAGCAACGATGCCAATCTGGCATATGCTTGCAAGATCTGCGTTGGCGGTCTCGACGTCGATGGCTACGAAATCCATACAGCTCTCACTGTTTGTCGCTCGATGCGAATTCGCCGATTGCTCTATACACTGGGTGCAGGCCAGTGTCAAGCGCAGCCCTGTACGCCGACGCCGACTATGGTATCCACGCACTAGCCGGTCTGCCATCGATGCGGTATCATTGGGTGCGACAGGGGCAACCCCCTGGAATGAGCTACTCCCTGAATCCACGTTCGGGTGCCCCCGTAGCTCAGGCGGATAGAGCAGCGGTTTCCTAAACCGCGTGTCGCAGGTTCGAGTCCTGCCGGGGGTACCACCACACCTGCAACCCTCAGAGATGCGCATCCGCAGCGCTAGCGGAGGGCGCGCTTCAGGGGCCGCCCCACAGCGTCGGTAGAAGTCCAGGCGCAGCTCCGGTTCGGGAGAAGGGACGCGTCTGCCCAGCTAGGACAGCGGCACCAACCAGGGAACGCCGAGGGAGTCGCCCTCGGCTGCCCATCCCTGAACGGCACCGGCCTCAATGAGCCACCAGCGATACCCGTCCGCTTCCACTGGGCCATCGCGCACAGTGACGGTTGTCCCATCCCACAAGCAGGCAAAGATGCCCGCTGTAGTAGCTGGCGCCTTACGGATGTTAAGGCACGAGCCGGTGTTGGCAACCCTGGCGCCGGCGCCCGCACTGAGGCCGGGCGTTGTTTCCCAGGTAACGCCCGCAGGCGGCCCGATGTACCTCAGAAGCTGCCACACATCGTCACCGGTGACGCCGTATCTCCAGACCGATACGGACTCCATCTCCAGCGCATGGGCGTGGGTCACGAAGCGCACCCAGGCGTCGTGGTTCGTTGACGCGCCTTGGCCAACGGGCCGGATCGGGAGCCCGTACTTGTCCAACAGACTGCGAGAGACATCGAGCAA
>CAYHHI010000152.1:0-1880 GCA_964356335.1 uncultured bacterium | reverse complement strand
CAGCAAGCTGGAGAGCGTGCGCGGCGTCTTCTCTGTCGACCGCCACATCGAGGGCAGCAGGCGCTAGGCGAAGGGGCAGCAGCGCGGTTCTGAAAAGGGGGACGGTATGCAGAACATATTCCTGGTCACACTCACCATTCTCGTCGGGCTTCTCTGGGCCGGCACGATAGGGCCCGAGATGAAGTGGACGGCGACGATGTTCGGTCTGTCGTTGATGGCGCTCCTCGCTGAGGGTGGGCTGGCCGCCGCGCACCGTCGCAAGCCGCGCTGATCATCGCTTGGCTGCGCCTCCAACATTTGGCGCTGAGGTGAACCGCAGGCGAGATGTGTCGCCTCGGCCTATAAGGGATCGTCTCACTTCGTTGACATGCCCTTTCCACTGATCTAGAATGGTCGCCTCCAGGTAAGACCCGCTCGAGTGCGGCATGTGGAGCGTGAATATGCCTGATCATAGAGGCTTCGTTTACGTGGCGGATCCCGGCATGGCTCATACGTATGAGGAGCGTGTTGGAGCCGATCTCCCTTTCACCGATGCCATCGCCAACGACGATCATCGTGCTGGAGAGCGGGCATTGGCCTTGCTTTCGTTTGATACGGAAACAGTCACCTGCGCTGCTCTCGTGACTAAGGTGGGCAGGGCCGTCACTGGCAAAGTGAGAGTACAATTCTCGGACTATGTGAGGCTGACGCCCATACAGATAACTGCACTCACTCGTGCTGGCCCACCGAATCTACGGCGGCAGGCGATGTCGGCCTTCTCGATCGGTGGTCAGAGTGTTCCACCAGCAACATGGCAGCGAATCTGGGAGCTGGTCAAGAGCATGCGGCCAGAAGCCAGGCACGATTTGGAGCGCCTGGAGCGGAAGGTACGTCAGGTCCGCAGATACGACAGCGTTGCAGACCAGAACGCGCGATTGGAGGTCGATGCGGTTGCCTTGGCCCTTTCCATTTTCGGCATCCAGCACAATCGTCTTCTGCAGGCGTGGGAGCCACATGAAAGTGCGGCCGCCTTTCTTTCCGGCAGGCAGCAGGTCAACTTGCCAGAGGATTTCATGATTGTTCACGACGCATCCTTGTTCCCCGGCTGGGAAAGCCTCGGTCGCGATGCGAGGGGTGTTGTCACCTTCGAGAGGGACAGCGAGCGGCTGCAAGTCATGAATGTTCATAGGACTCCCTTGGAGAGGGTTCTGGGAGTCGATCTCCTCTACTTTCACCATGCTTTCGGCTCCTACGTGTTCGTCCAATACAAGCGAATGAGCGGGCCTACGAACGACACCGACCGGCCCTTCTTCAGACCCAGTGGGCCGCAGTACGAAGCTGAACTTGCGCGAATGCACACCGCCGACCTGGCTACCTTTTGGAATGGCCCGGTCATCCAGTGTGAGGACTACAGACTGTGGAGTCATGCCTTCTTCTTGAAGCTCTGCTCCCCGTCGCTCGAGAAGACCCCGCCAGAGCAGTTGGTGGCGGGGATGTACTTCCCTCTCGACTACTGGGATACACTCGTCGCGTCTCCCTTTGTGGTGGGAAGACGGGGGGGCACCATTGTTGGCTATGAGAATGCCCAACGGTGGCTTAACAATGGTCTGTTCATAAGGCTTGTGCAGAACGGTTGGGTGGGTTCTAGGTCCATCTCAAGCCAGCTACTCCGCACGGTTGCCGAGCAATCGCTTGAATCGGGTCACGCACTCACGGTGGCTTTGAGTGCCGGGGCTCGGAGTCTAGACAGCGTCGCAAGGATTTGATCGGCACCCCCAAGCTGCAACACTTGTCTAACCCCTGTTCGATATGAGATAAATGGGGGCGCATGCTCGCCAAAGTCCTCTCCTGCGCCGTCGTTGGCCTAGACGGGGCCATCGTCGAGGTCGAGGTCGACATCG
>CAYHHI010000151.1:0-1882 GCA_964356335.1 uncultured bacterium | reverse complement strand
GGCCCTTTCCGCGCCGATCAACATTCACAATGATCACTCGGACATGATGGGCTCGCGTGACTGCGGCTGGGTCCAGGTATACGCAGAGAACGCTCAAGAAGCGTACGACTGGACTCTGCAGGCCTTCAGGATCGCAGAGAACCACAAGGTCTCGCTTCCGGTGACTGTAAACCTGGACGGATTCACCATCTCTCATGCAATGGAAGGTGTGGCGGTGCTTGAGGAAGACGAAGTCAGCGAGTTTGTGGGCAAGAGGGATCCGATGTACAGGCTCGACACGACGAATCCTATGACTTTCGGGGCGATGACGCTTCCTGACTACTACTCAGAGTTCAAACGCCAGCAAGTTGAGGCGATGAATAATGCGCCGCCAGTAATAACCTCAGTGAATGATGAGTTCAAGAAAGCTTCGGGCAGACAGTATTCCAAGCTTTCCGCCTTCAACATGGAAGACGCCGATGCTGCTGTGCTGTGTATGGGCAGCGTCGCCGGCACAGCTCGGGCGGTTGCAACGAAGCTGAGGGGGCAAGGTAAGCGTGTGGGCGTTGTCAAGGTCTGGCAGTACAGGCCCTTCCCGACGAGAGAACTTGCAACGGTACTTTCGAAGGTGAAGAGCGTCGGTGTAATTGACCGGGCCGTATCTTTTGGGGCACCATACGGTGCGCTATGCAGCGATATTGCCGCGACGAAGGTGCTTACGGGGATTCAGACCAAGATCTTCAACCCAATATGCGGTCTAGGCGGGAGAGACGTGAAGCCAGCTGATATCGAAGGCATATTCGAGACGGCTCTTCGGCATGCCGGAGGAGCACCAATTGATGATCCAGTAACGTTCGTGGGGGTGCGACCTTAGTGGTCACTTTGAAGGAGCTTTCGACCCAGGAGCTCTTCGGACCCGGCCACAGACTGTGTACCGGTTGCGGTCCTGCAGCAACAGCTCGCATCACCATGAAAGCCTTGGAGAAGCCTGCGATCGTCGTAAATGCTACGGGTTGTCTTGAGGTCGCTAGCTCGATCTATCCTGATACAGCTTGGAAGGTACCTTGGGTCCACACACTCTTCGAGAATACTGCCGCCGTGGCATCGGGAATCGAAGCATCCTTGCGAAAACAGGGTAAGGCCGACGCCGTTGACATAATCGCCTTCGGTGGAGATGGAGGCACCTTCGATATCGGAATCCAAGCGCTTTCAGGTGCTTTGGAGAGAAAGCACGATTTCACCTACATCTGTTACGACAACGAGGCTTACATGAACACGGGAATCCAGAGGTCAGGGGCAACGCCGTACGGAGCGGCTACTACGACTACTCCCGCCGGCACGAAGATCCCTGGTAAGATGGACGCGAAGAAGGACCTGATCGGAGTCTGTGTTGCGCATGGGGTCGAATATGCCGCGACGGGTTCCGTCGCATACTGGAACGACTACATAACCAAAGTCCGGCGTGCCACAGCAGTCAAGGGTCCCGCAGTGATACATGTGCTGGCACCATGTCCTCTTGGATGGAGATTCGAGACCAGCGAGACGATCAAGCTTGCCAAGCTCGCCGTCCAAACCAGATACTTCCCACTCTATGAAGTCGAGAATGGAAAGTACAAGCTGAGCATGAAGATACCGAAACCAACTCCGCTCGAGGAATTCCTCAAACCGCAGGGGAGATTCAGGCACTTGTTTGCGCCGCAGTTTGCCAAAAACCTTGAGGAATTGAAGAGGCAGGTCGAGAGCAATTGGAACAGAGTCGCTCAGCTATGCGGTGAAGCACCAGCACAGACCGCCCCGTCCCCAAGCCAGTCTTCAAGCTAGTCAAAGGAATTGAAACGATTATATGGCCTTCATCTGTGATAGGGCCGCTTGAAGCTGAAATCGATGCAGGCGAAACGAATCA
>CAYHHI010000150.1:0-1888 GCA_964356335.1 uncultured bacterium | reverse complement strand
ATCTGTGGGTACGTGTGGCTAGCCCTCTTCGAAGAAACCTCCTAACCGAATCTGAACGCGCTGTCATCTGGGCGTACATTATTCGCTACGGGGAACCACCGCCTCTGAATTCGGCGTTACCTCGAAGGTGGGATGAGCGACCCAAGGAGAAGTGGCTCAAGTGGGCTCGTGCTGGCATCGCAGTTCGAACCTCATGATCGGCTGGAAACGACTCACCCGTACAGCTTCTTTATTAGCCACGCCATGTTCTGTCCCAGGACCCGCATGGTCTAGCCGTCCTGATCCTTGTCCACGTCTCTCCTTTCCATGCCGAAGGGAGAGCTCCAGTACGATGAGTTGGGCGCAGTCATCTCGCTCAGCGGGAAGGAGTGGTTGACTGTATCGAAAGCCGCTGTCATCTCGCCGCGCTCGGCGGCCACCACGGTCACTCCGATCCTGCAACGCATTGACCGTAGCGGACCCAACACCGCTCAACTGTCGTGGTTCTGTCAATATGTCACCCTAACGGTTCAGTGATTTTGTCACCCTCAGTGATCTTCTCCACGGGTGATTGGGACCCGGCTTGGTTTGGTGGCTGCATGGTCGGATCAAGGCTGGTGGTGCTGGCTTCTTGGGTGTTTCGACGCGGGTCACCGGGTGGGTCTTCCGGGCGCGCAGCTTGACGGGATTGTCCGGCGCCTGAACGAAGGCGATCGTCTCGCCGCGATAGCAGACCAGCAGGCTGCCATCCAATCTTTCCTGCACCTCTACACTGGCATGAGCATAGCTCGGGCGCTGCAGCCCGGGAAGCAGTTGCAGCGTGCGACCGGCAAATCGGATGGTGTTGTCTGCGGCCACACTGCGCTGGTACTTGAAGCAGAGGACACCATCCAGATCCGCAGTCGACGGCTGACGATAGGCTTTCCCCGGCCGGGAAGCTGGCACACCAAAGCGGGCATTTAAACGAGGCAGGAAGTCCCGTAATGTTCGGTTGGCCATCTCCATCGTTGCGGCTCCTGCCAGGCGGAGTTCAGACACCAGGCGATCCTGGAGAGTGCCAAAGAGCCGTTCTATCCTCCCTTTGGCCTGGGGTGATAGGGCGAATACCGCCTGAATCCCAAGCTCTTTCAGTGACCGGCCAAACTGGGTGAGCTGACGTTCGCCCGCCAGTTGCTCCTCCAGGGTTTCCGGTTCCTTGGGAGAACGCTGGAAGATGCCATGCCTGTCACTGTAGAGAGCCAGAGGTACTCCGTTGGCCGATATGACCTCTCGCAGCATCAGGAAATAACCGTGAGCATCCTCTTGATCCCGGAAGACAGCTCCCGCCACAGTACCGGTGGCATCATCGATGGCTGCCACCAGGGTCAAGTAAGGTCCCCTTCCTTCCAGCCAGTCGTGCTGACTGCCATCGATTTGCAGCAGCATCCCCTCCTGCGGGTAGCGCTCTCGACGGCAGCGGTGCTTGGCTGGTCGGCGATGCCGGGAACTCTTCAACCCGGCAGCGGTCAGAATACGCCACACGGAAGACCGGCTCACCACCAGTCCTTCCTGCTCGGCCAGGAACTCGGTCAAATGGTGATGATTGAAGCCCTCATACCGTCCCCGCGCCAAGTCCACAACCTGCTTCCTGATATCCTCCGACAGTGCGTGGACAGGACGACGACCCCGATTGCCATGGGCCAAAGCAGCGCCCCCCTCCCTTCTGTACGCTGCCAGGAGCCTGCGGACCTGTCTCAAACCAAGCCCCATCAACACCGCGGCATCCTCCCCGGTGAGATCACCTCGCTCTACCTGGTTCAACACGATCAATCGCTGCTGTTCCATCTGATTCAACGAGACTGTCCCCTTTCTCATAGGGTGACATTTTCACTGAACCATTGATGGATGTCATAATCTCAGAACTACCACA
>CAYHHI010000149.1:0-1896 GCA_964356335.1 uncultured bacterium | reverse complement strand
AGGTCAAGCGATGTCGCACAGGGGATCGTGTCTCCGCAGGACTTCGTGACGGCACGCCACATCGCCTGTCTGCACGATGAGACGTTGAAGGTTGGAGACGGCATATTCGTTCTGTCGACGCGGGAGAAGGAGTCGATGGCTCTGTCGTCAGAAGAGACCGCGCTCCTAAAACCCTACTTCACCACAAATGAACTCGGCCGCTACTATGCGGACCCGGGCAACACATCGTGGATAGTCTACACCACATCTGACATCAACTCTCGTATCCATTCCTATCCGCACATTAGACACCACTTGGATAGGTTTGCTCCCGTCATCACCTCGTCGTTCGGTCCGTATGGCCTCCATCGCGCCCGGGACGAAAGGTTCTTCCTTGGTGAGAAGATCGTCGCTCTCCGAAAGACCACCAGACCCCAGTTCACCTACTCCGCTTTCCCCTGCTACGTATCGCAGACGTTCTATCTGCTTAAGCCAGCAGACATCGATCTGAAGTACCTTCTAGGGATTCTGAATTCACGGCTTGTCTGTTTCTGGCTCGACAAGAAGGGCAAGAAGCAAGGAAGCCAGTTTCAGGTTGACAAGCAGCCTCTGCTGCAGATCCCGATCCGCTTCGTCAATCGTGATGACCCAGCAGACGTCAGCCGCCACAAGCGCATGGTAGCCCTCGCGGAGCGCATGCTGGACCTGCACAAGAAGCTGGCTGCCGCCACCATCCCCGCCGACAAGAAGCTCTACCAGCGCCAGATCGAGGCCACCGACGAGGAGATCGACGCGTTGGTCTATGACTTGTATGGGTTGACGGAGGAAGAGATCGCTATCGTGGAGGGGCGGGAGCACTGATTCCACTGTGGAGGGCTCGGCGGTCCCAGGACATCGACGGTTCAAGGGATGCGTGCGTGGGTTTTGGTCGCCTGGGAGAGGCTTGACCACAAAGCGGCAAGCTGGGGCGGGGTGGCCTAGTTGAGGGTGCAGCCAGGGCCTTCTGCATCTCACTCAGGCCACGGCATCCATTCGGTGTCGACTCCACCCCCGACCGCGCGGCCTTGGGGCAGGAAATAGTGCTCGAAGAACACGCCAAAGATCCGGACAGCCATCTTCGAGAAGGCAACCTGGTCGCTCATGGGGCTCCCAGCTGGTAGGAGCGATTGCTCTCTCAGCACCTTTAGGGCGTCCCATAGCGCACCCTTGAAAGCGCTGAAGGCCGGATACATGTACCCAACATTGAACCACAGGAAATCACCGGTTTGCTCGATCTCAACGATCTTATCCCGAACGCCCTGCGGATACGCAGCCCCCCAGGCCTGCATCACCTGAGGAATGTGGTCAGACACCGCGAAGTGTCTTTCAGCGGGAGGGTACACGCCTCGTGAAAACAGCACCCTGGGCTCCAGGGCGGGGATGTTCGTGATGACGTAACTCACCGGGACCATGACGCCCTCGTGGCGCTTGAACCCGGCCAACTGTACGATAGCTCCCGCGTGGCCTACATCGACTCCACTTGGATAATCGCCGTCAAAATCCTGCTGAAGAAGCTGTCGCAGATCCTGTGCAAGCGCGTCAATGCTCTCGAAATCCCGGGTCCCTGCGACAAACTGCCTCATCCACTCGTCGATTTCCAAACCAGCAAGTTGTCCTAGGCCCACGTATCCAACCAATGCCGCTTTTCTCGGCCAAGCAAGAACCTTTGTGGTGCGGCCCACCTCTACATACTGCGCCAGGTCTCCCTCGGTCTCGTACACGACCGTGGCATTCCGGTCAGCACAGAGCACGATTCCATCGCTCCAGTAGGTGGAGAGTAGAATGGACATAGCCACCTCCTGCCCTATGAGGGAACACACACCGTGCTTAGGCTCCAGTATCGAGGCTGAATCGTCAGTGGTCTGCGCCTGTCGCAGC
>CAYHHI010000148.1:0-1935 GCA_964356335.1 uncultured bacterium | reverse complement strand
ATGATGGTAGAGTTGCTTATGGAGATGCCACCGTCCTTGCTGGATGTCCTTGCCAAGCGATTGGGCGCCGAGTGGGGCCACATCAACGCGGCCCGGGAGCGCGCACAGGCCAACAAGGGCGAACTGAGGCCGGCCCTGACGGGATTCGACTCCGAGGACACCAGCATTGTCGTGTTTGGGTCTCTGGCCCGGGACGAGTTCACAGAGGGAAGCGACATAGACTGGACGTTCTTGGTAGACGGATCGGCCGATCCGAGACACTTGGATTTAGCTGGGAAGGCTGACGCAATCGTCAAGAAAGCGGCTGCCAAGGACCCCGGTCGAGAGGGCACCTTCGGAACAATGGCGTTCAGCCACGAAATCATTCACCAGATTGGGGGGCAGGATGACACGAACCGCAACACAACCCGGCGAATTCTTCTCCTGCTGGAATCGGGGGCAATCGGACGACCCGATGCCTACAGGCGAGTGGTGACCAATGTTCTGAAGAGATACATCCTTGAGGACCGAGGATTCGTCCAAGGGTCCGGCCGGTATCATGTCCCCAGATTCCTCTTGAATGATTTTGCCCGCTACTGGTGGACAATGGCGGTTGATTTTGCGTACAAGCAGCGGACACGGTTTGGCGAAGGGGCAGCGATTCGAAACATCAAGCTTCGGATGTCCCGGAAGATGACGTATGTGTCCGGGCTGCTCACCTGCTTCGGCTGTCACCTAAAGATCGGAGACCTGACCGGGGGGCCGGATCGCCCCGGGGAGGGGGCGGAAGCGGAGTGTATCGATTGCCTCCGTGGCCGCCTGAAGCGGACTCCACTGGAAATCCTCGCGGAAACGCTGCTTGGATTCGATCACCTGGAAGGCACGGCTCGAAGGCTGCTCACAGCCTATGATGGATTTCTTGGGATCCTCTCAGATTCCGGCAAACGCAGGCATCTGGAAATGCTCTCTGAAGAGCAGTACGAAAGGGATGGAGTATTTCAGGAAGCCCGTGGGCTGAGCCATGATTTCCGAGATGGGCGGGTTGAATTGTTCTTCGACGAGAGGTCGGGCTTGTCCGATTTGACGAAAAACTACGGAGTGTTTTGATGAGACTGATAGGATTCTCTACTGGTGCATTGGCGTATTCGGACTTTCGCCGAGGACTGGCAATCATCCGCGGCCGAGAAATCCATGCCGTGGAGCTCTCGGCGCTCCGTCAGCACGAGCTGGGGCCGCTCGTCGACGCTCTAGATGGGATGGATCTTTCACAATTCGGCTATATCTCTCTTCACGCACCGAGCGAGATCAGCCGGGAAGATGAAGAAGCAGTGGTCGAGCTTCTTCTGTCGGTGAGTCGACGTCGTTGGCCGATTATCGTTCATCCGGACGCGGTTCATGACTCTTCTCTGTGGAGGCGGTTGGGAGACTTGCTTTGTATAGAGAACACGGACAAGCGAAAGCGGATGGGCCGCACGGTGGAGGAGCTTTCGGGCGTTTTTCGAGAGTTCCCTGACGCGTCCTTTTGCTTCGATATGGGACATGCCAGACAGGTAGACAGCACGATGACGGAGGCGTATTTCATTTTGAAGGCGTTCGGCGCCCGACTGCGGCAAATCCACGTCAGCGAAGTGAATACGCGAAGCAAGCACGATCCTTTATCCTACGGGTCCATTCTGGCGTTCAGGGAGGTTGCTCATTTGATTCCGGAAGAGATCCCCGTGATTCTCGAGACTCCTGTTCCGGAAGAGGAAATCGACCTGGAGATGGAGCGTGCAATAGAGGCACTTCCGTTATGCCAGGAGGCAATGCTCGCGCGCTGAAGGGGATCGTGCGGAAAGATCAGGTCTATGCTGCCCTGCGGGTAGTCGTTTTTTGCCGGCAGGACGGTTTTCGATGAACTGCTAGCGAGGTTCCACCTCAGACCGGCCAAGATATTCACCGCGGAGGCGCAGAGGC
>CAYHHI010000147.1:0-1937 GCA_964356335.1 uncultured bacterium | reverse complement strand
AAAGCCATGATCGTGCAGGATCTTCTGAATGCTGTCCTTGGAATAGTGCCGAACGAATTCGCCGCTTCTTCCCATACCCTCCTCGTCCCGGTTGTCGCCACAATCGGTCAGGTCAAAGGCGTACAGTGCCTCGCCTCCCATGTACCGTCTCACATGGCTCAGTGCTGCACCAAAATCGGGGCGCAAATGCTCGAAAGTGGCCGAACTCATCAGGAGGTCGAAGCGTCTGTACCCTTGGAGCTCAACAGAGCGACAATCCGCCGCCATGAACTTGATGCGCGGGTCGCGGAACTTGTCAGAGAGGCGCCTGACTTTCTCGGGAGAGACATCTACGCCCAGGTACTCGTGGAACCAGCTCAACCTCCGAACCATCACCTCGAGAAGACGCCCGTATCCGGGACCGATCTCCATTATCCGCATGACATGAGTCAGGTCAGCATGGCCCTCTAGCCCATCAAAGAAGCTATCGCCTTCCAGCAATACACCCCAAGTCAGTCCCTCCTCCCTTAGGTCGACACCCCTCCATCTCTTGTCGAACAGAAGATCAAAGTCGTAGATCCGTGGAGGAGGTGGGGCATTGACGCCCAGGACCAATGCTAGATGCTGTGAAGCTGCGACGGCGAGCAGAGACAACCGGTGGGGTTCTGTATGAGGAAACCGGATGCGAAAGCCGGTACGGGGGGTGCCATGTACTCGTTCAACGTCGGGTCGGGGCTCGTCCACAAGCTGAGACGCCAGCAGAACGCCGTCCCTGAGCAGCAGTACTGCCGGCCTCTCGCCAGGGTTCTCTCTCCTGAGAATCCACCCCTCCACCGATGAGGTGTCAAGGGAATCTATGTTGTACTCAAGTGAGTCGGGGGGGATTGGTGCAGTCTTCATGAGACGCTTTCCGGGTAGGTCCCTATGTGACGGCGATCCCGCCATCGGTGTCCGGACGCGAGGCGTCATCCACGAATGCGCCGTGGACGCTCACGTGCGCTGCCATCTACAACACAACGTATTCAGGCCGGGCGAATCCGGGATCCTTCTTTGCAGACCCTGCAGCACGCGAGAACTCAACATTCTGCGGGTCAATCAAGGTCGCATCCCTGAAGCCTGTTCCACCGAGCCACTCCAGAAGGCAGGCTTGCGTGGGAATGAACCAGTTGCTCGTATCCGAAGCATACGCGCCCGAGGTGAAGTACGCGATTGGAAGAGGAGCGATCTGTGCTAGGACTTCAGACTTGTCTTGCCAGAAGCGGTCGATGCCGAAGGCGTGGTCCAGCACCGCTCCTTCAAAGTACATGGTGCCATCGTCCTTCAGAACCTCCCATATCCTTTCAAACGCCAATACCGGGTTCTTCAGGTGGTAGTAGACGCCCAAGAAGAGCACAAGATCGAATTCGCCCAGCAGGTCACGCGGCATGTCATAGACACTGCATGTCATATACCGGATAGACGATTCCTTGATGCGCTTGGCAACATTGAATCCCGTATGGTCGGGGTCCTGAATGTCGAGGGCAAGCACACTGGCCCCCCGACGCTCCAGCTCGAAGGAATACGGCCCGTCGTATGCACCGATGTCCAGGGCACGCTTGCCGGACAGATTCCCTGGTACGCCATAGTAGTCCAGAGCAGGCCCCGCATCGACCTTGACCCTCCCCGGCGTAGTAATCCCTGGCACGATCTCGTAGCTGTGGAACCATGATCTGGAGTTGACGAGGCTCATGATTTCTTCCAGCTTCATATCAATGCTTGCTCCTTCTCATCAGCAGTCTGTTCGGGGTTCACGCATCCCGGGTTAACTTCGAATGGGCTGCCTCCGACATGCCCGGTATGCTTAGGGATCGCGCGGCCCGTCCGGCTTACCTGCTGCGCCAATCAGACTATCTCGTGCAAACGGGCCCTGAACCTGAGGCCAAATGCCCTGTGACTCAAGTGTGTTCTGATATGCCTGC
>CAYHHI010000146.1:0-1938 GCA_964356335.1 uncultured bacterium | reverse complement strand
TCAGCGGCGGCCAGGCCGTGGGCGACCTGGGGCCCGTCTAGGGCGGCAAGCGCCAATCTGGAAGCTTCATACGGAACCGCGCTCCAGGGAGGACAAGGCTCCATGAACCGAGCTACGGACATCGAAGAGCAACGGCTAGCGACGGTCATAAGGGAAGACAGTCGCTCATACAGATGCAAGCTGCCGATCGGGCACCAACGAACCTGTAGTTGTGGGCCTACCCACATCAACTGCATGACCGCCAGGGAGTGGCTCAAGAGTCAGCTGGGCGTCTGGCAGTTCTTCTATGAGGCAAGAGACGTCCGTGACAAGAGTATTCATCCGGCTACGTTTCCCATCGCCTTGGCAAGAAGAGTGATTCAATTGTTGACTCACGAGGGCCAGCTCATCCTTGATCCGTTTGTTGGCAGTGGGACCACCCTGGTGGCAGCCCAAGATGCCAACCGGAACGCTGTTGGTTTCGACCTTCAGCAGAAGTACATAGATTTGTGTGAAAGCCGGCTTGCGCAGGCTAGTCTGTTCAGCGGTTCAAGGCAGATCGCCATTCAGGACGATGCCAGGAACACTGCACAGTACTTGGAGTCTGAAACCGTGAGCTTGATATGGACCTCCCCGCCCTACGCCAACCTTCTCAATAGAGAACGAAAGAACAAGTCGAGGCGGTTCAGGAACAACGAACAACTCGGCAAGGTGGAGCAGTATTCCCAGGATCCAAGAGACCTCGGGACAATGCCCCTTGATGACTATACGGCTGCCATGGGCGCGATCTTCGAGTCGCTCTTGCCGCTCCTCCGCCCGAAGGCGCACTGCGTAATAAACGTTCCCGACATGTGGTGGGAGAACAAAAGAATCACCATTCACGTATCGCTGATTGAAGAACTCAGACGACGAGGCTACGAGCTACGCAATGTGATTATCTGGGATCGCACAAACCTTGTGAATCAGATTGGCATATTTGGCTGGCCGAGCAACTACATTACGATGGGCGTTACGTTCGAGTACCTTCTAGACTTCTGGCGTCCTCCAGCCCGCCTCACGTGAGTCCACGACATCAGGCATGGAGATATACACCAAAGAGACGCTGATCGCGAAGTTGGCGGAAATCACCAACCGGGGGTGGATTCCGAACGCCCGCCCCGGCAACGCTGGTGGGGTCGGCAACACCCTGGAAGATTTGCTGGGCATCGAAGAGAATAACCTCCCGATTCCCAATGCGGCCGAATGGGAACTGAAGTGCCAGCGCATCGGGAGTAGCTCTTTGACCACGCTATTCCATATGGAACCGTCTCCCCGTGCCCTGAAGTTCGTCCCCGCTATACTGCTACCTCTCTACGGGTGGGAACATCAGACCATTCCCGGAGAGCAAAGCTTCCGTCAGACGATCAATGGCGTCCAAAGGAGCGACAGGGGCTTCAGGGTTGTCGTCGACCGGTCCACACGTAGAGTTCTAGTATCCTTTGATGCTCAAGTCGTCGCGGAGCGACATGCTCAATGGCTTGCTTCGGTTGCGAGTAGAGTTGGCCTCAACGAGCTGTCGCCTCAGCCCTATTGGGGTTTTGACGATCTCCACCACAAGGCGGGCACCAAGCTCCTTAACTGCTTCTACGTTCAAGCCGAAGCAAGACGTGAAAAAGGGCGCGAACTATTTCATTACAGGCACGTTCTCATTCTTGAGGGGTTTGACTTCGAAAAGTTCCTTGTCGCTGTTGAGACCGGCGCAGTCTTGGTCGATTTCGACGCACGCACCCACCACAACCATGGTACGAAATTCAGGCTTCGGCAGGATCGGTTGGCGGAGCTCTATCGGCAGGTCCGCATCGTAGCGTAGAAAGGCCCGCCAGAGCCAAGAACCACGGGCCATAAACAACAGAGGGGTGCCACCCGGCACCCCTCTTCGTTTGCCTCGTTTGGCCCTACTGCGCCTGCTCCAGCTCGAAC
>CAYHHI010000145.1:0-1957 GCA_964356335.1 uncultured bacterium | reverse complement strand
GCCGATGACGCCCGAAGAACGGAGCCAACTGCTGACCGCCGTCTTTGAAGCCAGCGGGTGGTAGAGGGCCGGCGTAGTCTTGTGGTTTGCTTCTAACTGCTCCGGCTGGCGCCCTGCCCATGGCGAACGGCGTAGTCTTGTGGTCTGCTTCTAATTGCTCCGGCTGGACCACAGTCCAGCCGTTTGCAGGGCTGGCCGTGGACTGTGGTCCACGGCGAACACCCCTTTCTCTCTTTGTGCCCTGATCCGAAAATAGCTTCACGCGGCGGTTGCCATAGGTGTCGAGTGCACGGAGACTTGATAGCCAAGTCGCTCCAAACGTGCCAGCAGCCGCTTGGCTGTCGCTTCCGGGCGTCGCTTGTCGAAATAGTCGGCACCCAGGTCACGATATGCTTCCTTGCGCTTGATGAGATGATAGGCTATCACCAAGATCGAATGGCTCAGCGCCATAATCGCCTTCTTCCTGCCCCGACGGGCAGCCAGACGGCCATACTGAGCGGCCAGGTACGTGTTCTTGGTCCGAGCCGCTGCGTGAGCGGCCTGGTTCAGAGCGGCTCCCAGGGGTTTGTTGCCTTTGCGCGTCCGACCCGAGCGTCGCTTTCCACCGCTCTCGTTGTTCCCTGGCGCGACTCCTGCCCACGCAGCCAGATGATGGGCTGTGGGAAAGCGATCCATATCCACCCCGATTTCAGAGACGATGATCTCGGCCACCTCACGAGACGCCCCCGGAATCGTGTCCAGCAGGGCCACCGCTTCCTCAAAAGGGCGGCAGTAGGCCTCCACCTCTTCATCGAAACGGGCAATGGTGTCATCCAGGTTGTCGATCTGGCACAACAGCTCCGTCAGCACAAAGCGATGATGCGCCTTCACCCGCCCCGTCAGGGCTTGGATCAGCACTTCCCGTTTCTCGCGCAACCGACCTTTGGCCAGTTCTGCCATCTCTTCAGGGCTGGCTTGGCCCTCGATAATCGCCGCCAGCATCAGTCGTCCCCAAACACCCATCACATCCGAGGCCACGCTGCCCAACTTGATGTTCGCGCCCTCCAACACTTTCTGCACCCGGTTGATCAGCGTCGCTCGTTCCCGCACAAAGGTGCTGCGAAAGCGGGTCAGTTCTCGCAACTCTCGCTGCCCCACCGGCGGGATGAAGCTGCCTTTCAGCAGACCACACTGCATCAGTTCCGCGATCCACTCCGCGTCACTCTGGTCGGTCTTGCGTCCAGGCACCCGGCTCAAGTGCTGAGCGTTGACCAGGATCACCTCGAAACCGTCTTCCAGGATGTTGAAGATGGGCTTCCAGTACTCACCCGTGCTTTCCATCGCCACGTGGGTCACACTATGACCCATCAGCCAGTCGCTCAGCGCCAACAACTCGGCCGTCATGGTGCCAAAGGTCCGCTTCTCCTCATGCCAGCCACCACTCGCTGTCTGCACAATGACAGCCGCCACCACTGTCTTCTTATGGACGTCCAGACCGGCTACGTTCGGGTAGACAATACGCATGGCATCCCCTCCGCAGTAAGATCTCGGCTGACATGGATGCTCGATGGATCAGAGTCTGATCCGCGTGCTTCCCACGTACGGGAGCGACAATTAGCCGTGCCTGCGAGCATCCCGGTCAAACTCCGTGTCAGGCTCAAGGCACCAATCACTAACCGACCTCTGCGTCAGCCTGCGGAGTATTATACCATACCATTTTCATGCTTTGTCGTGTCTAGACAGACATGGTGACTTTGTGGTAAGACGTTTCACGCTTGCGTCCCTGCCCATCCTGCCGTACAATTTCACCGCTACGACAGCGGCCTGCCCGCAATCCCAGGAGGAGACCCATGACACTCGATTCTGCGTCCATCCGCGCCCAATTCCCGGCCCTGCGCCGCACCGTTAACGGCCGCCCAGCAGCTTACCTGGACGGCCCCGGCGGACAACGGCAACGGGTACGTGGCCACCTACGATC
>CAYHHI010000144.1:0-1958 GCA_964356335.1 uncultured bacterium | reverse complement strand
TGGTTCCCTTGCGTCTGGCAGTGGTCGGCGTAGGTGGCATGGCCCACTGGCAACACCTGCCCAACCTGCGCACTCTCGCCGAACAGGCCCAGATCGTCGCACTGGTTGATGTAGACGAGGAACGGTTGGCCCGGACCGCCGCCCTTTATGACGTTCGCCATACCTTCAACAGTGTGCGTGACCTCTTGCACGCGCGGCTCGACCTGCAAGCGGCTCTCGTCCTCACTCCACCGCCCCACCACGCTGCGCCGTCTATCGAGCTGATGGCGGCAGGCGTGCCCGTCTTTTGCGAGAAACCGCTGGCCTACTGCCTGGAAGAGGCCGAGGAAATGGTGCGCGTCGCCGAGGAGACAGGCGTCACCTTTATGGTGGGCTTCAATCGGCGCTTCGCCGCGACCGTGCGCGCCGTCAAGGAGACCCTAACCTGGGCGCGGCCAGAGCTTATTCTCGTGGAAAAGTCGAAGCCGATGGGAGCTGCGACCGGACAGCGGATACTCGAGGCCCCCATCCACGTCCTCGACCTGCTGCGTTGGCTGGCGGGGAGTGAGGTAGTGAGCTTGCAAGTGATAGGTACCTTCGGGGTCGAAACACAGCTCGAGCAGAGCGTCGCCGCCCTCATGCGCTTCCAGAATGGCATCGTCGGGATGTTCGCTATGAGCGCCGATGGCGCCAAGTGGATCGAGCGGGTGGAGGCTTACGCCGATGTCGCCACGTTGATCATCGAGTACCCGGTGCGTTTGCGCCGCTTTGTGCGTGAGGATAGACCGCTCAGCGATGAGCTAAGCGCGCTTCTGAAAACGCCGCCGGCAGAGCTGGAGATCGGTCGGATCGACGGCGAGCCTGTGCTTCAACTGGCGGGCACACTTTACCCCGTTGATGAGGCAGCCGCACTGGGCTTCCGGGCTGAACTGGAGCACTTCTTCGCCTGCGTGCGCAACGGCTCGCGGCCGCTCACCTCGGGCCTGGAGGCGTTGGCTACGCAGCGCCTGGCGCACTGGGTCCAACGCGAAGCTGCACGGAGTGTTCTCTCCAACGGAGGCTTATGAGAGGCTCAGTTTCGTTAAAAGGCGTGATCGTGCCGCTGGTGACCCCTTTCGATTACCAGAACCAGATTGATTTTGAGGGAGTCCGGCGCGTGATTGATTTCGTCGTGTCAAAAGGGGTCCAGGCGGTAATGGTAGGTGGAACGACCGGCGAGGGAATGCTGCTTAGCCTCGCTGAAAGGATGGCCCTCTGTGAAGACGTCGTGGTGCATGTGCATGGCCGAGTCCCGGTCATCGCCCACACTGGGTGCATTGATACAGGCAGCACCGTAGAGCTTACGAAGCACGCCAGAGCTGCCGGTGCGGACTACGTGTCAGCGATTGTACCCTATTTCTTCACCCTGAGCGATAGCCAGATCTTCGACCACTTCATGGCCGTTGCTGAATCAGCTCCAGATACTCCGGTGCTACTTTACACCTTCCCTGGCAATGCCAAGAACGATATATCTCCAGCCCTGTTGGAACGTTTATTAAAGGAGGCGCCGAACATCGTGGGCATCAAGTCGAGTAACAATGACCTGGGGCGGTTTCAGAACTATGTCAGAGTGGGAGGGGAAGGGTTCCTGGCTTGCTGCGGCGTGGATGAGTTGATGTTGGGAGGGTTAGCCTTCGGCAGCCAAGCGCAGGTTTCTGGAAACGCCAATTCCTTCCCGGAACCCTTCGTCCAGCTTTACGACGCCTTTCAATCTGGCGATATCCGGCGTGCCCAGCAGCTTCAAAAACTCGTGAATACCATTGTGAACGTCCATCATGCCGGTCGGACACCTGCCTATTTCAAGGCTTCTCTGGGGCTCAGAGGGATTCCAGCGGGGCGGGTCAGACCCCCGATGCGCGAGCTGACCTCCGAGGAATTCGAGGAGATGAAGCATGAGTTGATGAGAATAGATCTATTGTAATCTTAATGGTCGCCGCAAG
>CAYHHI010000143.1:0-1959 GCA_964356335.1 uncultured bacterium | reverse complement strand
CGGCACCCTGCACTGAGCGCCCGGCGGCAGGGATGGGGGGAGGCGACAGGGCGGGCAGGCGCGCACGAGTCCCCTGGTGGCCTTGCCTGGGCGGGTGAGGAGGGGACCCCATCTTGACCTGCGGGCACCTGCAACAAGCGAGGGATATGCGCGCTCTCTTGGGAGGTCTATCTACGCCTACGGATCGGCACCTTATCCCGAATAGTCCGGCGGATATGGTAGACTCATGGCATGAGCCAACGGCAGCACACGGTGCCGAAGACGTACCTCCGCGGGTTTAGCGACACTAAGGGCCGCCTGAGAGCGTTTGATCGACAGCAGCAGCGCGAGATTCCAATGTCCGTGAATAACGCGTCGGTTGTGTCGGACTTCTATCGCTTGCCTGATGTCCCGGACGGCATCGACCCTTTGACCGTGGAGCGGCTTCTGAGTCAGAAGGAGGCTGAGGCCTCGAATGCCCTTGCCAGGATCCGCAAGGGAGAGACGGCCATTGAACCGGCCGCGCGAGAGGCCCTTGCCGAGTTCGTCGGCCTGCAGATCGTTCGTACTAGTAAGCAATGGGAGGAGGTGCAGGAACTGGGCGACTGGTATGGCAAGCTCTGGTTTGAGGGCCTCAGCCGAGAAGGCGTGGCGCAACGCCTCCGCGATGCAGACATCCAGCCCTCGGAAGACAACATCGACAGCATCATGGAGCTCGTTGAGAATCCGGAGAAGTTCCGCCTTGTACCACCCAAAGGCAGCTTCCTGTTGTTGTTTCTGAACGTGTATCTTCGAGTGCTTCCGTATCTCACCGAAGGTTGGAACTGGATCGTGGTTCGGTCGGCACAGCGGCCCTTCGTCACGTCCGATGCTCCCGTCGCGTTAGTTGGTGACACTGTTGACGGCGGGCTCGGCGTCGCGAACGCCGATGAGATCTGGTTGCCGGTTGGGCGGCACCACGCGGTTGTATTGACCCGAGACTTTTCTCTCCCGCCTGTCCTGCTTGGCTTGTCATGCGATCATGTCGGACGGATCTGCCAACGCATCGCCCTTGAAGCGAACCGGTGGGTGTACTGGCATCCAGCGGATCGCCCTCTCACAGGCATCGACGTCCCGCGGGCCACGAAAAGACTCACAATCGAAACCGTCGGCTGGCGCGAGCGGCCCGACAACACAGTCGGCGAGATTGTTCGCATCGGCCCCGCTCGACCGCTAGTGCCGGGAGAGCGGCTGCTCTCGGGACGGCCAGTTGTCAATCGGCGCGCGGTATTCGACGGGCTGAAGAGGCGGGATGAGGTGTCGCGTCGACAGATAGAACCCGCTGCCAGCGGCAGCGACGATGACTAGGCCTCACCATGGACGCTTCTCGGTCTTTCGTGGGAATGGACGCAGACTTATGGGCTGCGGCAGGTGCCTTCGTTGGTCCATTGCTGGCTGTCCTTCTTGGCCTTTGGGTCTTCAGGATACAGCAGCAATCGCAATATGCTTCGCAGCGATTCCTCACGGATGGAATACAGAAGGTACACGGGACGCTGAGCACCCTGCTCAGCATTCACCTACAGAACTATCAGATTGGCAGCTATATTATTAGGATGCTCAAGACGTACAAACTGGGCGATCCACTGACCCCGGAACCCCACGAGATTCCACGATTTCTAGGCCTCGAATTGGAGTCGCTGCCCATCGATTCGCTGTTGCCTGTGCAAGAGCTCATTGGAGATCGAGTGGTACTTGATTGGGTGATGCTCGCCCTGTCGGATGTGACTCTGGAGGCGAAGGAGGGTGAGTTCCAGATTAGACAGCCGGTAGCTGCCTACTATCGAAGCGATCCAGCGACTACAAGATTGGATGTCGATGAGGCCGCGCGGCGGTTGACTTCAGTTCTGGAGGGTTGGAATTCGCGGGTCTCAGCCCATTTCGCTCTCCTGGATCGACTCAATGACCTCGCCGGTCACGTTGCGAGAAAGCGCCCTTGGACCG
>CAYHHI010000142.1:0-1993 GCA_964356335.1 uncultured bacterium | reverse complement strand
CATGAGAGCGCCAAGGTAAGCTGATGTGGATCAGCTGGACAATCCAGCCTGGTCAAAGGCTAACCACCAGGCCAGAACGGAACTTTGCATGCAGGGAGGTAACAAACTGTGTGAGGCCAAAGGAAAGGCGAGTTGTCGGCCACAACGCAAGTGAAGGTATTGAGCCCCGTAATGTTCATCGTTGCCGCTGGGCCAAGGGTTTCATGATCTGGAAGCCAGCAGCACGGCACGCGTTAGGGTGAGTGTGTCGAGCCGGGCCGGGGTCTGAGTCCGTGGCAGGTAACTCAACGGTTCACATTGGAACTTGGGAGGGCCGTGTCGTTCCCAAAGAAGCTCCTGACAAGCCGAAGAGGCAAGGACGGAGTATGGCGGCACGGCATTCGGACCAACTCATAGTAGAGGAGTAGCCAGGGTAATGCCTGGTGCGGGCACGGAGCCCACTCGAAGGGGTTGGCGGTGAAGCGACGAGGGCAGGGAGCAGCGGATGCCGAACGCAGAGCCGGAAATACCGACGCTGTTGAAACTGTCCCTCATATCGGAACGGGCGCAACAGGATCCGAAATGTCAGTTCACGAGCTTGGCTCACTTACTGAATGAACGGTTCCTGGAGCACTGCTACCACCGGCTCGGCAGGGACCGAGCGAGTGGCATCGACGGAGTGACTTGGCAGGAATATGGAGAGAACTTGGAGGAGAATTTGCAGGGCCTGGTCACGCGACTGAAAGGGAAGCGGTATCGACCACTACCGGCGAGGCGCGTGTACATACCCAAGGACGAGCACTCGAAGCGCCCGCTGGGATTGCCCGCTCTGGAAGACAAGATCGTCCAGAAGGGTGTTGCCTTGATCCTGGAGGCGATTTACGAGGCGGACTTCTTGGACTGTTCCTACGGTTTCCGTCCTGGTCGCAACTGCCATCAGGCAATTGATGCGGTGGACAAGACGGTCATGAGGAACCCGATCAACCACGTGATCGATGCGGACATCAAGGGCTTCTTTGACAACGTGTCGCACGAATGGATGCTCAAGTTCCTGCGGGTACGGATCGTGGACCCCAGCTTGCTGCTGCTGATACGGCGGTTTCTGAAAGCGGGCTACATGGATTCGGACATGCTTGTCCCCACTGACCGAGGTACGCCACAAGGCGGCAACCTCAGCCCGACCCTTTCCAATATATTCCTGCACTACGTGTTGGATTTGTGGTTTGACAAACGCGTCAAACGACACGTCCGTGGCGCCTGCCATCTGGTGCGGTATGCAGACGATTTCGTATGCCTGATCCAACACCAGGAGGAAGCCCAGCACGTAGCCACGGAGTTGCGGGAGCGATTCGCGCAGTTTGACCTCCAGTTGCACCCGGAGAAGACGCGCGTGATGAGCTTCGGCCGCTACGAACGGGAAAATGCACGGCGTCAGAAACGGCGCGCTCACACGTTCGACTTCCTGGGATTTACCCACTTCTGCGGTAGAAGCCGTCGAGGCAAGTTTATCGTGGGTCGTCGGACAAGCCGGAAGAAGTTCCGTACGAGGTGCCAAGAGCTGAATCAGTGGCTCAAAAGCATACGGAACCGTCTCCCGGTGAAGGAGTGGTGGCCGATTCTGGTGGCCAAGCTGCGCGGGCACTACCAATACTACGGGGTCAGCGGCAATATGCCGAGCTTAAAGCGCTACTACCAAGTGGCGAACAGGCTGGCTCTGAAGTGGTTGAACCGCCGCAGTCAGCGTCGCTCGTTCAGCTGGGAACGCTTTCATCAGTATTTGAAGCACTACCCGCTGCCGACCCCCCGCATTGTCCATGACCTGTACACCCTGTCACCCGTGAAGTGAGCTCTACCGAAGAGCCGGATGTGGGAAATCTACAAGTCCGGTTCTGTGAGGGGCGTTGAAGTCGCCTTCCACGGTTGAATATTGTGACACTCTTCAATCGAAAGAGAAGAGCCAACAGGGAACACAAAGCATACCTACCGAAGGAGACCATATTATGCCTACTCGACA
>CAYHHI010000141.1:0-2009 GCA_964356335.1 uncultured bacterium | reverse complement strand
CAACCGTCGAGGTCTTGCTGGAGCTGAATGATCTCCCCGACCCCAATGTCGTTCCCGTAGGCACGTCCCTGGTCGTGCCCCAACCGCCGTAGAGACGGCCCATCAGCGCCCTGGCGAGAGCCCCAAGCAGGGCTCGACGTCCTGATGGCTTGACGGCAAGCAAAAAGGAGCTGGCTCCCATCATGGGAGCCAGCTCACAATCGGGCACGCCAAACGTGCTACAGCACTTCCACGACCTTCGCCGCCGCGATGGCGCCGAAGACGAGAAGCAGAGGGATGATCCCTACATTGAGGGCACGACCCAAAGCCCGTAGCCGAGGGCGGCTATCGGCGCCCGCCAGCTCCTTGACCACCAAGAACGCTATGAGCGTCAGGACGGCCATGAGCCCCAAGGACGCCGCGATCCCTACGGCGGTGGTGATTGTAGACACGGTTGTCGTCGTCACGGTGGATATCATCATATCACCCGCCTTTCACGACGACTCCCGATTCGCATGTAGGTTACCACAGGTCTTGATCACCTGTCAACACACTTGACCTGCCCCCCAGCGGAAGCTTCTCCGGCACGCCTCGCTCCTTTCCGCTGGGCAGAACCCCAGCGCGCCCCGAGCAGCGAGAGCAAGCCTTCAGGTGTCCACCGGGGAGTGCTAATAGAGACTCCGCATATCACTGATGACCGCCGGGATGAGCAGGGGCCAGAGGATGGCAATGCCTTCGCCTTCGTCCCAGCTTGGGCCAACGGAAGCATCGCATGAACCACCTGACCTCTGTAAGGGGATGCTCGCCAGAGCCGGTTGGCCCGACGTCCGATTGCGACTTGCCAATAGTGCTAGAATAGGACATTCTCCGACCCTAGCCATGGCTACGATCCTACTCATTTGCGGCGCGAGTAACGTCCGCCAGTTGGCCTTTCAGCACTTGAGTGCTAAAGGATATGACGTGGTCTTGGCTGCCAGTGCTACTGAAGCGCTGCGCAGTCTCCACACTTTGATGGTGGATGCCGTCATCTTCGATACCGCTGTGCCTGATATGGCTGCTCAAGACTTCTGTCAATGGCTACGCCAAGACCCTCGCTGTGGAGACGTGCCCGTTTTGCTTCTGGCGCCACCGGCTTTCAGATGGTTACCTGACTCTGTCCCTATGAGAATGGGTCGCGATGCTCTGGTTAGCAAGCCCTTCCTCTCCTCAGAGGTTGAGCAGACCCTGAAGCGGCTGCTGGGAGCCGCCACGATGCCCATCCCGGAGACCCTGACCGTTGGCGAGTTGTCGCTGGCTCGCAGGCTGTTCGCCCTGTCGAGCGAGGGCGACAGCGTAACCCTGACGCCCACCGAATTCCGCTTGCTGGAGTACCTCATGGATCGGCCGACGACGGTGGTCAGCGCTGAGGAACTGCTGCAGAAGGTTTGGGGCTTCGTGCCTCACACTGACTCTGGGGACATAGTCCGCTCCCACATGCGCAATCTGCGGCGCAAGATTGGGAAGGTAACCCGGAGGCGAGAGGTGATTCAGACTTCTCCTAGGCACGGCTATCGGTTTATGGCCTAAGGGGGCCAGCGGCAAGCTTTCCTTGTGCTTTTCCTCAGGCCGTCGCTATTCTCGCAATGGATGTGTCTGTCTGACAGCAAAGCCACCTGCAGCAGTTCAGTGGAAGAGGTTCTATCTCCTAAGCAGCTGGCTGTAGGTTCGAATCCTGCCCCGGGGAGCCAGTAACACCTGCCCCCGCCGAAGCGCTCGCGGCGGTCCATGACAAACAGGGGCGAGTGCATCGGCCTGGCGGTGCTGTCCTAGCGGCCGCGGTTGCCGCCGGCGTGTGGCGAGCGGGGCAGGCGATGCTGGCAGAGCAGTCCATCGGAAAACCGGCGAAAAAGCCCGGAAAAAAGAATGGTGACGCCACACCCTCCCGTAACGATTGACTCTCTCGTGCGTCCAACTCAATGAGAAGAAATAGGCGACCTACCGGAATATCGAAGGCGTAGGCTTTCGGAATCTGGTGAAGGCCTCGCACCGCA
>CAYHHI010000140.1:0-2010 GCA_964356335.1 uncultured bacterium | reverse complement strand
CTTAGAGCGTATGCGGACGCCATCGATGGCGGCTGAGAGCGACGGACGGACGTTAGAGGAACCGGCAGTCTACCCTGCATGCTCAGGAGGTGCCACATGAGAAGACCATTGCTGGCCTTTGCCCGCCTCGGCGAGAGTCGGAGGACGAGAAGGCAGAGCCGCTGCCCGTCGTGGTGCCGCTGGTGAACGAAGAAGGGGAGTGGAAGCTGAGCCTCTCGGTCAACGAGGAAGCGGCGGACCAGTGGCAGCACGTGGAACCCACAAACCAATGACCATGCGGTCGCTGAGTCCAATTGAGCATGAAGAGAACAGGAGGTGATACCGTGAAAGCCACTCTGGCGATCTTTTCCATTCTTCTCGTGGCCACGTTTGCCAGCTGCGGCGGCAAGGCGAGCCTGCCAGCCGACCCTGAAGAGCGAGATAAACAGATGGTAGATTTCGCATGCCACTACATGGCCGACAAACTACCAGAGCCCAACCGGAATGTTGATTGCAGGATCAACGACTCAGAGGTTTCGAGCGGTACGGTGGTGGTAGAGGGGGAGTTTCAGGAAGGAGAGAGATGGCTCGAAGAACTCGCTCTGGTTGATGTCACCTGGCAGGAGGGCAAGTGGGTAGTCGCCGAAGTCGGCTCGTTTGACCTGTCACCTGCCGAGCGATCTCGTCAGGAGCAGGAGCAAGCCGACCAAGAGAAGAAGGCACAGTTGGAGGCGGAAATCGAGGAGTTGCAGGGCACTCTTGAGGCATTCGAGAAGCTGCAGTTCACTGTACTTGCGGCCAAATTCATCACACCCAAGGAATCCTCAAATCCCCAGATGCATAGTCCATACTATGACTATGATGACCATGGCGATCGGCTCTTAGCGGTACCCATACAAATCACAAACCCAACGCAACGAGTGCACAAGGTAGTGGTCTATTCATCCTTCGAAACCTTTCTACCTCCTCTTGATCCGGCTGATCAGAGCAAATGCGGCACATTGTCCGGAATGCCCGTCTTTCACTGGTTCTCGCCAGAGACTAGCAGCGGAAACTGGGAGTTCGACATCGAGCCGGGGAGCAAGACAGTGAACGTCGAATTCGACGAGATTCTCGGTGACGTTTTCTTCTGTATAAGAACCGAGGTACATGATTTCCATCTTGTGAGCATCGACGGCTTCGAGCAACCGTCAGACGTCAGTGTGCGGATCTCCGAACTGGAGAAAGAGATACCTTGAGTGCAGATCCGAACAACGGATGACAAAGGGATCTCACGAGAACCACACAAACGGTCTTGTCTTTCCTTCTTGTGATCGACCAAGCGCCATCACCGGGGATTGCTCGCTCTCGCCACAATTGTGGCGTCGGCTTCCGTCCTTAGGGTTGGCACCGCTTTCCGAGGCGTGGAGGCTAAGCGGTCCAGCGGTGGACTGGGCTCTGACTGGAGTTGGACCGAAGTTCGAGTGATTCGCCCCCCGTTGGACTGATTGGACTGGATTCTTGGACCTCCGTTGGACTGACAAGCCTCACACTGGCTCCCAAAACCGCCTGACCGACCGCCCATCACAGGGTGGCTGGGAGGTGGGGGAGGGGAGGAGCCATGCGAGGCCTGCTTGTCGGAACGACCGTCGCGGTCGCCCTGGTTGTGGGGACGGTGGCGGCCCGCCCCGTCCACGCCGAGGGGCCGGACACAGCAGATCGTCAGGCGCTCGCTGAGCTCATCTTCGCCGGTGCAGCCCTGGCGGCGCAGACCGTCAGCGCACCGGCGTCAGCCGCGGACGCCACCGCCTCGAGGAGTGGGTCCGTCCTTCCTTCTTCTATAGGCTCGCCTCCTGCCGCCCCACCGGCCGGCGTCTCGCCGTCGGTGTCGATCCCCGGCCCACAGACGGGCCCGCAGGTGGAGCCCATCGACCTTCCGGACATCCCCAACCCTCTCGACTGGTTCGACAACCTGGACCCCCGCAAGTGGGCGGGAGACATCCTCAACGCTGTCCTCACTACCATCGGCACGGCGCTGCTGGAGGCGATCCG
>CAYHHI010000139.1:0-2051 GCA_964356335.1 uncultured bacterium | reverse complement strand
GGTCTCGTCCCCACTGGAGAGCGCATCCTTGAACCAGATGTCGCAGTCATCACCGGCCGTGTTGATATAGTCAAGCGCCGTGACGATCGCGGACGAACCTATCTCCGAAGTGAGTCTTGTGGAATCAACTTTGTGATTTGGGAAGTCCTCAGCGATCGAGTAAGTGTACTCGGTGCTGGCCATGGCCCTCTCCTATCCAATCTTCACAAGCGTAAGCGTTCTGACTCCAAGCATGGATGCGGTCCCGCCACCCGCTATGCGGCTCCACCGACCTTCTATGGCTTGAGTACCACTAACCTCAGCAACCCCCACAACGCAGAACGGGGTTGCATAGGGCTCACCATCGCTGTTTCTGACTTGTGCTCCACTCACCGCTGCTCCGTCACTATAGATATAGGTATCAACCCAATGCGTTGCATCCGACGTGCCCATGAAACACGAACCCGTAAAGAAGCAGAGGTACTTTCCAGAAGGAGGCGTAATTGTCATTCCGGTGGCTAGCACTGGTGACGCGCTGGTAGTCGTGATGGTGCCATCTGCAGTCGCTATCGTTTCAACGAGTGTGGGTTCGGGGCCTTGTGGGCCTTGCGATCCAGGGTTTGTGCCTTGCGGACCCTGCGGTCCAGGATTTGTGCCTTGCGGACCCTGCGGGCCGATAGCAAGTGCACCCTCCTTGGCAGCTATCAACAGAGAACCCGCCGCTACCGTGGTAGCATTAGCATTGCTGACACGCTGCGCCCACCTGAGCACCAGGTCTCCGGCCGTCGATCCATTCTTCACCGTGCCGAAGATCTCGATGGACACTATTGGTGCTGCACCATAAGTCATAGAGATAGCAGTCTCATAGGCAGTGATCCATCCGCCATCATCTATGGAGGCGTAATCTGGTCCGTAACCTACGACGTATGCCTCCAGCCGCTGTAGGCCGGCAGGACCATTGAGCGCCACCTTTATATCAGGTGTAGCAGAGGCTGAGACGACCTTCATGGATATTCTGAACGCATAGGATGTATTAGCCGCCATCGCGAACTTCAACTCAGTATCGTCTTGCAGCGCGACACTACTGGTAACGCTCTGATCCGCTGACTTTATGATGGTGTAGATGAGATCTTCATTTCCTACAAAGCCCTGAACTCCCTGCCAGCCTTGAGACCCTTGGGCGCCTTGCCAACCCTGATTGCCCTGTGGACCGACTCCGCCTTGGAACCCCTGATTGCCTTGAGAGCCCGCGAGTCCTTGCCAGCCCTGATTCCCCTGATTGCCCTGCGGACCAGTGTTGCCCTGCCAGCCCTGGCTCCCCTGTACGCCCTGGAAGCCAGTGCCCTGGAAACCTTGGGCGCCTTGATAGCCCGTGGCCCCCCGCAGGCCGAGCGCGTAACCCTGAGTCATCGCTCGCCCTCCTAGCTCTCGTCGCCGAAGGCCGTGAACGAGAGGGTTGCATTTCCGGCGTAGACCCTAATGACATCCGTCTCCGCCATTGTTCCCCCAATCGTAGCAATAAATGTATCCCCCTGACTTACTGGCAGATCGTAATAGACGTAGTCCTTATTCGCGGTCGCTCCTCCTGCTGCGCTAAAACTGATGCGAAATGTTGTCTCTGTTCCTCCTCTGTTACAGATCGTAATAGAGCTAACCGTAGTCTGCTTTCCTCCGGGAACCGTATAGAGAATCGTCTCTGTTGTCGCATTCGGTGCAGTTTGCCCCAGTATTTTTCTCGCCACGTTACCCTCCCATTAACATTAATGCTTCATGTGTACTTTCGACACCAGCGCCCTGCCATCCCTGAATCCCTTGTGGACCACCAATCCCCTGCCATCCCTGTACACCTTGAGGACCTAGAGGACCTTGCCAGCCTTGTGGTCCTTCTCCTCCAGAAAGATATCCGTCCGAAACAGGGGACAGCTGGAAATCGGTCGTGATGCTTCTGTCCAAATTGTCCTTTAACGTGATTGTTCCAGCATCAACGGCATCCATCAAGTCGGCAGACTCATAGAGCTCCTCCAATGTAAAAACAGACAATAGATCGAACCCCGAGACCGGGTGAGAAAATG
>CAYHHI010000138.1:0-2111 GCA_964356335.1 uncultured bacterium | reverse complement strand
CTCCTGTATTCCTACAGTCGGGGTATCACTAAGCTTGAGCTTGGCCTCGCCAAGTGCCGTCTTCGGGTTGTCGTCGGGGTACTTACTCACGTAAAAAATCTCCTCGTCTTCCCACTCTTGCTGGGCGTTCCACAGATCAGATTTGGTATCGGTATTTTCTGTTGGATTCAACGACATGGAGGTTCTCCTTCGTTCTTGTGATGCCTGTATACCAAACACGGCCTTCGCTGTCTTGGTCGGGGGACAGGGCGCAATTGCGGGTTGAGTCGGTCAGCAGCATGATGTTGTCATCTTCGCCGCCCTTCATGGAGTGGATCGTCGCAAGCTTGATCCTTGGATCTTCGGTCAGCTTGACGCCTTCGCGCAGCAAGGACCGGATGTAGATTTCCTCGTCATCGCTCAAGCCAAACACCTCGACCCCGCCGCCGTTGATCAGAAGGCCGTAGTCGCGCTGCAGCAGTTCCAACGAATAGCGCCCCTCTGGGTCGCCCGTATCGAGTGCAGCCATCGCCCCAGACGTCAGCGCCTTGCGTTTGCCTATCTTGGGCAGTCGCTTCATCAGGGCCTTCACTTCGTCCTTGGTCAGGGCATCGCCCTTCAGGAGCCGGAACCACGCATCTATGCCCTGCGACAGCGGCAGAGACACGCTGCGCTGGGACCCACGGCTGTAGAAGACGCCGTCTTCGCGCAAGCTTTTCGCCAACTCGTTGACTTGGAAGTTGGTCCTAGCCATCAGGGTCCACGAACCTTGGTCCAAGGGCACAGTGCGGCGGTCCATGTGGAAGGACACGCTGCCCTCATGGTCTGTAGGCATCCAAAACTTGGGCTGTCGGACGTGTATCCGCTTCACTACGCTGTCCGCCAAGGCATGGACCTTTCGGGGTATGCGGAAACTCTGGTCCAGTATCTTCTTGTCATCCGACGAACCCAGAAACAGCTTGATGTCCACGCCAGCCCACGTGTGGATGGCCTGATCATCGTCTCCGGCAAAGAAGGTCTCCTTGGAGGTCTCCATGATCCGGCGGACCACGGCCCATTGCAGCGGTGTCAGGTCCTGCGCTTCGTCCACAATCAACAGTTCCAGCCGTGGGGTTTCGCCCACTTCGAGGAACTTGATCAGCATATCGGTGAAGTCCAGCTTGCCGTTGGCGGATTTGTAATTCTCCCACGTGCCCACCATCTGCAGCAAGGCAGGGTAGGACATGTCGTAGTCGGCGGACTCCTTGAACTCTTGCTCGAGCGAGACCATCCGCAAACGGGACCTGTCGTAAATGCGCAGATAGTTGTCGTCAAAGACCTCTCCGGGCATGACCCAATCGTCTTCGGGATCAATGGTCCGGCCTTCCCTGAAACTTAGGTGCAGGATACGCCCCAGCGCGGCGTAGTCTTCGGCGTTGACCACGTCGTTTCGGGTCAGCCCCAGCGCCCTGAAGCACAGCGAGTGCAGGGTCCGCATGAAGGGCAGATCCTTCTTGGTTAGGCCAAACTCCTTGCCCACCCGCATCATGGCCTCATCGACGGCCTTGTTCGTGAAGGACGAAAACCCGATCCGGTCGGGATGGACGCCGCGCTGCAGGGCCTCGCGTATCTTCCCAATCAGGAAGTACGTCTTGCCGCACCCCGGGGGCCCGAAGATAAGCTTAGACGTCAATGGTCTTCTCCCGTGGCAAGGTGTCGATGTAGGCTTGCACCTCATCGGAGCGCCAGCGGGCCGCTGACCCACGCTTGTCGGCGGGGCCCACGATCACGGATGACGGGAAGCCTTCGCGGCCAATCATGCGGTAGACGCTGGAGCGAGACAGGTTGAAGATGCGCTGCAGGTCTTTGACGTTGTGAAGAGTGACTTCAGAATGGGACATCGGACTGTACTTCCTTTGGAGGCATTGAAACCTCATCGTTAGAGAACTGGGGAACCCACCATACGCGAACTGTGGACCATGCCCCATCGGACTTCTTGATGCTCTTGTGACCATCGCAATCGGCATCGTTGTTCATCGACTTCAGAATTTGCTGCACCTGTGGCTTGGTCAGAAGGCTGAAGTTACGCTGTCGCAAGAACTCGAACAGGCCACCCATCGTAAACATCGTGCGGCCTATGGTCTCGTCCGTCC
>CAYHHI010000137.1:1436-2125 GCA_964356335.1 uncultured bacterium | reverse complement strand
TGTCCGCTAGCCCGTACACCGCGCTCGGTCGGCGTCACATGCTCGCCAGCACCCCAGGCGACGCTGGATTGTGGACGGCAGTTTGTTCGGACTTCTTCCGGCACGACGCAGACGAGGACGCTGAAAGTCTCGTCCCGCCTTCGCGTCGTTTCAATCGCCGATAGGTACATGTCCACGACGCGCTTGGTGCGGACGCTCGCGTCCTTGTTTAGCGAAGCCAGCAGGAGCTTCTCTCTGTCCAGCGTGGCCACCCACGCCGGTTGCTCGGGCCACCGGCAGGCAAACGCCGCTTCAAGCCCCGGAAAATGCGGCCAGCCACGAACGATGTGCTCACTCGCGTCAGTCAGAATCGGACGATTGACAGCTCTGCTCCAGTGGTCAAAGAGCCTGATGCCCTCTGGCGTGCCGATCAGGCCATAAACGATTGTCGTTGGGTGCGAGGGCATGTCCGCGTCGTAAGGACCAAAGAGGGTCAGCCCGTCTCTGGGATCCTGCATGCGCTGCCCGTATCGAAACTCAAGTTCAGGCTCGGGCAGTATGGCCAAGCTATTGGTCATCGGAGGCCCCTTCTTGCGGCTCCTCGCCGTCCTCGATGTCCTCGGTTTCGTGAACATCTTGATCCTGGTCGTCACCGGGGGGCACCGCCATCTCAGGGGTCATCTCCGGCGGCACGAGGGCATTCTCGTCAA
>CAYHHI010000137.1:0-1426 GCA_964356335.1 uncultured bacterium | reverse complement strand
CGGCGACTCAAATCGCACGAACCTGGAGTCGAGAACGACCTGTTCCTCAGGTCTGTTCCCAATGGTGAGGTTTTCCTGCGAACCTGCAAGATACTGAGAGATAGCGAGGTGGCGTTTGAGCCATTCGTCGTTCCACCAGTTCCGGTAAATCCGGCTGCGCCTCGCGTGTGCCGTTCTGGGGTGCAGGGCCCTTCCCTCCAAGTCAACAAGATGGAGCGTCGGCCTAAACGTGGCGACAAAACGCTCGAGGATTTGCTGCCCGACACGGAACCTGAAGGCAAGGTGGTATCGGTACCGTTCAATGTCCCCGGTGATCTTCCTGGCAGAGCGCTCTCCAACGGCCAACAGCCACAGTTTGGAACCATCACAGTGCGTGAACGTCAGTTTGTCCTTGTCAAGCAGACCCGTCGGGAAATACAGGAGCCTCATGTCATCCGTGAACTCCAGCCCTCTCTCCTGGCACTTAATGTTCAGCGATTTTGACAGCAGGTGCGAAACGACCGTGGATGCGCGAACACCATCCATCTTGTCCACGTGTTCCCAGCAGTACCCGGACTTGGACGAGAAGGTGCTCCCCTGGGGAACACAGGGCGGATCAGTGAAAGCCAACAGGCGTAGCGGGGATATCCCGTAATAGGCCCATGACCGCCGCAACGCTTGCCGCGCCGCATCAGGCAAAGGAATGTCCAGGTCAAAGCCTTTCACTACTCCTGGGATTTCCCTGAAGCAAAGGCAGTTTGAGAGGACGGTTTCCGACTTGGCCAAAGTCACATTGTTCGGCAGAAATGCTCTGGCAGCCACTTCGCGCCCGTTGGAGAGATCCCGAGGCGCGGCCAATGAGTCGAGGCATCTGAGCAGCCGCTGCAGGCCTTGCGCCCAGCCTTCATAGAACGGGATGAAGGTGAGGTCACTTTGCATCCAATCCAGTTCTGCCGGCCTTAGCCCATCGACATTCACCGGGATCAGGAAGTCGATGCCTTCCTCGCGGGAAATGTTCAAGGCAAGCGTTCGCTCCTTACGGGGGTTGGGCTTCTTGATGGAGTGCTTGGAGAGCAAGGCGATCAGGCGAAAGGTTCGCTCTTTGATAGCCGTGTCGATGTCTCGCGGGTACGACTCGCCGCCAAGGAGCTTGACTTCGTCACACCAGACGTGGTAGCCCTCAGCCGTCAACTTCAGCGTGAGCCATCTCGCCAATGCCTGGTCTTCCCATGCGTAACTGATGAATAGGAAATTGCGCATCTTATGGTCAGGCGAAGGAATCTGCGCAGCCCAGCCTTTCCCCAAACCCCAGATTGTGCATCTTCCGTGACACCGACTGTCTCCTAAAGCAGCACCCGGAATCCTACCTGACGGATGGGGTCAACGCAAGCAAGGAAAAGTTGCCGCGGATAGCCGAAGAGACCCGCGAGCGGCCTTGCCATTCGGT
>CAYHHI010000136.1:0-2145 GCA_964356335.1 uncultured bacterium | reverse complement strand
GCTCAGTTGGTAGAGCGCCACTTCGGTAAAGTGGAGGCCCTCGGTCCGATTCCGAGTGTCGGCTCCAGTCAACCTAGCCAGTCTTGAGGAAACTCATGGAAGGTTCGTTGGTTCAAGGTAACTGGCACGAGAACCGATTGCGTGAGAGTCAGCATACGAGGCCCGTGGTAGGCTACGAAACTCTCTTACCACTTTCTGCGGTATTGGTGTAGTGGTAACATTCGGGGCTTCCATCCCCGCGTCATCGGTTCAAATCCGATATACCGCTCCAGTCGCTCGCAAAGTGAAGGTCGCGCCACCGCAAATGGGCAAGGCGGACGCGGCAAACACAAGCTAGAAAAAAGCACCCAGAGGCCAGTGCAACCTTGAGGAAGGCTTTGCGACAATTTTTTCGCCAGCGTAGCTCAGTCGTTAGAGCAGCAGCTTCCGACGTTTGCGGGACGCAACCGAGGGAAAGGTCGGCTGGCAAGGAAGATTTGGGATAGGCGGTTGTATCAAGCGCTTGCCGCAAAAGCATAGATGGCGATGCAGCGGTTTCGTAAACCGCAGAGGAGGATTCGAGTGCCTCTTGCGGCTCCAAGGGCCGGGTTGTGGGTTCAACTCCCACTTCGGGTTCGCCCGAGTAGTTCAACGGAAGAACAGGCCCAACAATTAGCCTTTCTGGTTGGCTGGCAGGAGCATCTTCCAGAGTCCACAGTGACGACGGGTAACCGTTAAGGCATTAGCTCCCTCCTGTCAAGGGAGCCGTTTCCTGGGGCAGTAGCTCAGTTGGCTAGAGCGTCAGCTTTGCATGCTGAATGTCGAGGGTTCGAGCCCCTCTTGCTCCACCAGTCGTTCAGCGTCAGGCAACGGGACGTATCCTTTATAGGTGGACGGCTATAGCATCCAAACGAGAGCCAAGGCTACGGTTTTGGCGAAGACTATGACTCGTTTGGAGTCTTCTTGGAGGAAGTTCGAACGACTTGTTGGGCGCTTAGCTCAGTTGGCTAGAGCGCGTCTTTCACACGGACGAGGCCACTGGTTCAAGTCCAGTAGCGCCCACCAGGGGGAGTTGCGCATGTGGTTAGCGCCCACATAAAACACAGTCGTCTGCTTGATTGCGCTAAAGGCTGGCTCCCACGATTTCCGAAGGAGATTTTACATGGGCAAGACTGTCAAAAGGATGCCGCGTGGTCGTCGTGAATATTTTCGTCACCCGCGAGGTCACAAGCAGGCATTGGTGGAAGGGGTGCGAAAGGGCACGGTTCCTCCCAGTTCTTTCGATGATGTTCCGTATGACCGGCAAGTGTGGCAACCGCAGCAGGCCGCCCGCGAGATGGTCAAGCAAGGGATGACGAATGAAGAAATAATTCGTCGGCTTCGTCTAAAGTGGAGACTCACCCAAGCACGAGCGGCAGAGATGCTTAGGAGGCTGAGATAAATTTTCGACCTCGTAGCTCAGATGGATAAGAGCGCTTCCCTCCGAAGGAAGAAGTCGCAGGTTCGATTCCTGTCGAGGTCGCCAACGGCTGGCCCTTAATGCGTATTGCCGGGCGAGAGTCCGGTGGGCTTGAAACTCATTTTGCTCGGGAGAGCAGGTGGGGCCGGTAGAACTCCGGCGGCCAACCATTCTAGGAGCATGATGTCAACGGTTAGCATGACAGTCTCCAAAACTGTTCGTTTCGGTTCGAATCCGAATGCTCCTGCCAGACAACCTAGTTGGCCTTGGCGAAAGTCATGGAAGGTTCGGTGGCTCGATGTGGCCAACACGAGGGCTATCTGCGTGAGGGACAGCAGACGAGGCTTGCAGGAAGCTACGAATCCCTCATCCTGCATTTTTGGGCCGTTAGCTCAGGGGTAAGAGCAGGCGACTCATAATCGCTTGGTCGGGGGTTCAAGACCCTCACGGCCTACCAAAGAGACACACTTCAGCGGCGAGATACTTCTCTGGTTGAAAAATTCTCGTCGCGTTCATCGGTGTCCTGTTTTGCGGGTGTAGTTCAATGGTAGAACGGTAGTTTCCGTGAGGATAAGCCAATGAACTGGCACTTCGGGCTAACAATTTCTTTATATTGGCTCCATTAGTAGATGCCCACAACTGATGGGAGGACAGCATGTATCAATGCCCGAAGTGTGATCGCGAATTTGACAAGGCCAATTCTTTGG
>CAYHHI010000135.1:0-2175 GCA_964356335.1 uncultured bacterium | reverse complement strand
CTTTTTGGCGGCAGCATGTTTGGGGCGGAATCGGATGGAAACACCGACGCCCGCACGATATACTACAACTACCCCATGAGCAGAGACGGGGCCGTGATCGGACGCCTCGACCATTCGGGCGACGTGTCAGATTTGGCAAGGGGGTGACCACCTGGGAGATAGCGGGCGGTTGAGAAGTCGCACGATTGGCCGTTCGGCCCGAAAACAGGAACCTTTGACGTTCACCTTGAGATTGTATGGCATTCACAATTGGGCGATTTCCGACTTAATGGCCTCCGTTGTACCGGGTTGCCTCGAGGCAGGAGACGAACATGGCAAAGATACGATCGATCAAAACAAAGGCTTACGCCTTCGACCCGAAGAAGGTGAGCCCGGATGAACTCTACCTCGACCCAACGAACCCCCGGATTGCAGGGCTGCATCTGGGCCTGGACGACCAGGAGGAGATTCTTGCCGTGTTGTGGAAGGAGCGGGCCGTCAACGAGGTTGTCGATTCCATAGCCGCGAACGGGTACTGGCAGCACGAAGTCCTGTTCGCTGCAAGGGAGTCCGGGAAACTCGTTATCATCGAGGGGAACCGTCGGCTCGCGGCCGTCAAACTGCTTCGCTCGGCAGATTTGTGCAAGAAGATCGGCGCGGCGGGAGTGCCCGTCTTTTCTGCAGCAGAGCAGAAAGCGAAGGGCCTTGACGTTCTACCTGTGTACGAATGTCCGAGAAGGCAAATCTGGGATTTTGTGGGGTTCAAGCACGTCAACGGGCCGCAAGACTGGGACTCCATCGCAAAAGCGCAGTACGTCGCCAGGGTTCATAATAAATTCGGAATTGCTCTGCATGAGATCGCCGCCAAGATCGGGGATCGGCATGATACGGTGAGGCGATTGTACCGCGGCCTGATGGTCCTCGATCAGGCAGAAAGCGAAGGTGTTTTCACCAGAGATGATTGTTGGGCCAAGAGGTTCGCGTACTCGCACCTTTGGACGGGATTGGGCTACGCAGGAATCCAGCGGTTCCTTGGGCTGTCGGCAGACAAAGGTTTCTCGCCCAATCCGGTACCGAAAGGCCATGTGTCGCAACTTGGTGAGTTATGTACTTGGCTTTACGGGAGCAAGAGGCAGAAAAAGCGGCCAGTCGTCCAGAGCCAGAACCCTGACTTGAGGTATTTGGACGAGGTGCTTCAAAGCGGCAAGGGCGTGGCGGCACTTCGAGATGGCACCGACCTGTCCGCGGCATTCGACCTGAGCCGTCCGCCCACCGTGGTCTTCGAGGAATCGTTGCTCAGGGCCAAGCGCGAACTCACGAGGGCCAGGGCACGTCTGACAACGGGGTACGAGGCCGGCGAGGAATTGCTCCAGATCGCGGAAACGGTCGCCAAGTCGGCAGGGGACCTCTCCCGTGAGATGGAGCGCAAGCATGGTGCCTTCACGGGAAGGAAACTTTAGAGGAGCATCGGCGTGCGCACTCAGCATCAGAAACGCGATTTGTGCTCAGTGCTCAGGCGTTACGCAGGACAGCGTACCGTCCTTGGTGTCGCCATTCCCATTCTGGAAGGATATACCCAGGCTCTTAAGGACAAGCGGCGCTATCCTGGCGCAACGATGTCGGACATCGTCGCTGGATTCAACGAACTCGCCGCACGCTTCATCAAAAGCGATTTTCATCCGACGTATGTCGAGCGACGCCTTGGCCAACACGGCTTTCTTGAGTTGGTAGGAGATCGTTATCACTTTCGGTCTCACCTGCTTGACGGTCCGACCATAGGGATGCTTGAGTCGTTACGTGACGAGTTGTTGGCGTCGCTGCGAACCGCTTTTGAGGAGCGCCAGCGCGTGATGAAAACACTTGAGAGCACATGCAGGCTCCCGCTTCACCGCATTGAAGAACGCCACCGTCTTGTCAGTACCTACCTCTCGCAGTTGACCGGAAATCGCGGCGAAATGTTTGAGGTCGTTTCCTTTGCGATTCTGCGTGAATACTTCCGCACGTTCGGCTTCACCTTGCATCGATTCTCGACAACGCATGCGAATGACGGGGGGATGGATTTCGTTGCCTCGGACGCAATATACCAAGTCACCGTTGACGAGAGCGCGCAAAAGGTGCGAAAGGATCTCGCCAAGGTGCCAGGTACAAAGCGAGTATTGGTGCGAAGGGAAGCCACGGATGAGATTCTGCGCCTGT
>CAYHHI010000134.1:0-2194 GCA_964356335.1 uncultured bacterium | reverse complement strand
GGGGGCGTTTCCGGCGGACGCTGGGGTTCGAACTGCCCCGCGGCGCCTACGCCACGGTGGTCCTCCGCGCGCTGGGACAGTAGGATGGATGTATGTCCTCAGCCCGGCGGAGTGCAGCCGGCCTGAACCCGGCCACCAAATGAAGGGGTATTCTGGGACGGGCTCGCCTTTCCAAGGCAATCGAAAATCACTTGCCCTCCTTTCCAAGGGAAACATGCCTCACACGGTAGAGAATGCCCTTCCTCACACCGAAGTATTCGACCGTCCCGTCCGCTAGGATGGCCGGCCCTACCGGAAGGATGTCCTCATACGGTGGGCCTTCCTCGCCATTGACGATGACAACCATGCCGACCGAACGAGAACAATCGTCGTGCTTGGCGGCAATAAAGGCGAATTGACTCCCATCACGACTGAAGTTCATGCCGTAAATGTGCCACAATGTGTAAGGCCGCGAAACCTTGTCGTCAACCACCATGTAGAATCGGTATTGATTACGCGCCCCATACGCGAAGTGCTTCCCGTCGCGACTGAAGGATGGAGGAGACCAGGACTCCCAGTAGATGTTTTCGAAGGCAGGACCGGGCTTACCATCAACGACCATGATGCGTTTGCCTTCTTTCTCAGCGAGATATGCGAGCCGGGACCCGTCGGGGGCGAGAACGAATTTGGCTCCGATTTCCACTGCTTTCCCGTCAATAACCGCCTCCAATTTCCGGGCCCTTTCGGCAACGTACGTAAGGCCCCCATTTGCGGTGTATCGTGGTTCCTTTCTGATTCTGTCATAGGTCCTTATGCCGAGGACGTTCCCCACGATGTGGACTCGTCCGTCTCTCCCTCCCTCCTGCTTGAGGTACGCAAACTGCTTTCCATCAGGGCTGAGCCTCACGTCGTCCATGTTGTCATCGCTCGCGACTGCCTTTTCATCCAAAATGAGGTGGTACCGAATCTTCTCAGTCTCCATGTCTTCTTGGACAAGGGTATAAGCAAGGTGGGTCCCGTCCGCATTGAAGACAGGATCCCCAACCGTGATTCCGCGAAGACGCTGTTCGTACCTCTGACCTTCCTTCCCGTCGCGCACAATAAAGTGCTCCCACCGGTTCCACTCTCCCCTTGCCCCGGCGCGGTACGCAAGGTGATTACCGTCCTCGCTGAAGACTAGCGAATCGACCGAATCGTATTCGCGGCCTTCCTTTCCATCAAGGACGGCCATCCATTTCACGCCTCGCGCCGCGGCATATGCCAGATGCTTGCCGTCCGGGCTGAATAAGCATTTCGGCCAGTCAGGCCTCCGCGAGTCCGAGCCTAGGGCAATGCAGTCATATTTCTGGCCCTTCTGACCATCAGCAACAATGAAACTCCCTTCCTTTTCGGCCTCTGCCACATAAGCAAGACGAGTCCCGTCCGGGCTGAAAACAGGAATGCTGACTTCCGCGAAAACGGGACCCGGTTTGCCGTCCAGTATAACGTGCGTTTTCTTCCGCTCTCCGCCCCAAATGGCGAAGTGGGCCCCATCCGGGCTGCCCCAGAAGAATCCCGACGGCTTTGGGCATGGGCCAATCTCCTTTTCCTCCATCCGGAAGGATACGGCTCTTGTGGTAGTCCCCTCTGCGAGTCCGTCCCCGAGCAAACCCGCGCCAGACCCAAGGAGTACCAAGAGGATGGTCTGAAGTCTCCTGCACATGTTAATCTCTCCACACAATGGGCTTCGGATGACACGGAAGACACGCCATGACGTGAATTCATACTCACGGTCTCGTGGCAAACAACTTGCCCACGAGCATGACGCTCGATCGCCAGATATCTCCGCTCACAGTTGCCTTCATGGCTGCACTATACTGGAAGTGTATTGCCTATGTCAAGGGTTGGCGCTGGTTGCCTGGTGGATAACCCAGGCTCTGCCAAGTGGGCAGGCGGGCACATTCGCGGCGCTCCAGCACTTTCCTACTTCCACGACACGCCGAAGAGGATGATGACCAGGTCGATGACGAACAGCAGGACGATGGCCAGTTCCAGGAGCATCATCCAGCGATTGGTGCGGTCCTGCTTGAAGATCTGGTACAGGCCGTCGAGGGTCTGGAGTTTCTCGTCGATGACGCGCTGCCAGTCGTTCAGGTGGAAGCGGGCGGAGAGGGTCTGATAAATCCGCGCCAGGTGCCAGTCGCCGAAGAACTTGGTGATGTTGAACAGTTCGTCG
>CAYHHI010000133.1:0-2201 GCA_964356335.1 uncultured bacterium | reverse complement strand
GGTGCCCGTAGTCTCTTGGGAGGTGGTGACTGGCAAGATGCCGGTTCAAATGGCGGTCATCCGAACGGAATCCAGTATCAAGTGACGGTGCCGCCACTGCCAACCTTCCCTCCGGGCTTCTTCGACTCCCTTATGAGCACACCGACACCGGACCCAAGCACAGATATCGCGGAAGAGAACAACTGAGGGGCTTGATGCTGGGTTTGTCCGCTACTCCATCCCTGTCTGCCGCATCTACCCTGTCGGCAATTAGAGTAAGAGGGCGCGCCAGCAAATAGATGGCGAGCCCTCAAGCTGACGATAATACCCTTGTGGGGATCTACGGAATGCTCTGTTCTGCCACGAGAGGAGCAGCGGGATGAGTTGGCCATGGAAGCGACGGAGCCATCCGGCAGAAGCCGGGGCCAGTGATGAGACGGCGGTGGACCGGCTGGTAGCGATTCTGTCCGAGAGCGTATTGTCGACGGCCGGAGCAGTTGAGTCCGGCTGGGCCGCTGTAGGCCATGGTTCGATGACAAGCAGATCGCGAGCCGCTGTGTTGCTGGAGGCGTGGTGGTTCTATCTGTACATTGTGGACAGGGGATCCTTTCAGTTTGCTGGCGAGGAAGTCCAAGGACGCCTTTTCGACAGACTCGCGCCGCTTGCCACCGAGCTGACGCGGATTCCGGAGCTGAGGGAGGTTCTGATGAATCCCGCTCCCGGGTCCGACATCGGTGCCAGCGCCATGATCGGGGAGCGGTTCTGGGAAAGGTATGATCAGGTGGCCCTTGAGTACGGCTCGTCTCCGCGGGCACTCCTTGGAGAGGATGTCTTGGGCGGATTGGCGAGAGGAGAGAGCCTGGTCGGCCATCTCTGTACACGAATGGCCGGAGCGCTGGGAGAGGAAAGGAACGTGGTACGTGGTGTCCCGCTCAACGGTATGTGGTTATGCATGACAGTACTGCACTCGGTTTCTCCCGCCCACCTAGCTCGCGTCTCCGAGGCGGTCCGCACTGCTTGTCGAGAGCTGAGGCAGGAGCCATCGACTCAGGCTGGGTGAAGGAGGAACCGCGGGTATGGCAGAGATCGGAACGGTAGAGAGAGCTCTTCGTGAGATCAGAAGAGCGATTCGCGAATCCTCAGACATCCCGCCCGTGGCCGAAGAGGAGAATCAGGCCCTTCGAGCAGAGATTGTCGAAGCATGGCTGGGCCCCAATGGGTCGAGGGGAATCCGCTACACCACGCAGGTGGCTGCCATGATTGCAGAACACTGCACATCGTACCGAAAGGAAGCTGCGTCTTTGTGGACGGATGCACCCAAGCACGACTTGATGCTTCTGACTGCGGCGAACCTGGCGATGGGCCATTGGCTTCGCACTTATCGCTTGACCGAAGACATCGTCCTTAGCGTCACCGAAATCGAATCGCACTGGGTGTGTAGAGCCTTCTTGGTGGGCAGACGGTGCGCAAATGATCGCGTGCACGGCTTGGAGTGGCTCCTGCTGCAGTTTAAGGCGCGTCGCCTGACCCCACAGATTGCAGAAGAACGGATGGTCGCGGCGAAGAGCGGCGAGTTGCGCAGGCTTCTCATTCAGCTCGGTGTCGAAAACGACCAAGCGGAGTTGGCGACAGCTATGGTCCGGGAGCAATGTAGCGGCCTCGTATCTGACGAACTGCGTGGCGTTCAGAAGACCCTGCGGTTGGCACACCTCCGGCAACTCGATGCTTTTCGAGAGTGCCTCCGCAGCAAGATGAGACAGTCACTGGCCGATGGCTCGGTGGAGGCTCTGACGGCGTTCGCGGAGCATGCGAGTTTCCGAGCCTTGCTCATTGGGTACCGCTTGGAACACCGGCAGCGCATCGATTAGGCGCGTTGAGGCGGAGAACCTGAGCAGCCACCCCTGTCGCGGTGTCGTGCCGTCCATAGGGGACAGACTTCTCCACCATCTGCCGATTATGAACTGGAGGGACCAGAGTGCTAAGAAGAACGAAGTCCTACAACCTGAAAGATATCCTCGACGACGGCGAGTGGCTGCGCCCCTACTTTGCGTCCGTCCAGATCAAGGCGCAGCTCCTGCCCGACAACGAAACCATAGCCCGCGTCCGCGAGCAGGTCGTCCAACTGATCGACCAGGAGTCCATGCCCCTCGTCGCCTAGACCCGGCCGTAGCCCGGCAGGCGGTCGAACTCCTCGCTGCACCAGGCTGCCTGCCCCGGCGCCT
>CAYHHI010000132.1:0-2203 GCA_964356335.1 uncultured bacterium | reverse complement strand
AAATGACGGAGGGGAGATAGGAGAAGTATCCGGGGCCGTCGGTGCTGAGCAGACTGTCCCCTGCTCGAGGGACGCGGACGAGCAGAAACACCAGCATGCTGAGTGCGCCTGCTGCCAGCAGGACAATGCGCGATACTCTATCGGTGACCTTGCGTGTAAGCATCAGTCGCTATGCACATCCCTCGCCCTGGCAAGTCTACGGTAGTCTGCTTCTCGCGTAGGCCATTGCACCATTGACAGTGGCTACTTGCCTCCGCCCAAGACGTAGTCGGCACAGTGGCAGCGATTCACAGCGGCCGAGAGTTCCCCAGAGGATGGCGCTGTCCTGCTGTTGTCAGGGAGGCTGCGCGCCTGCATGGGGCCCATCGCAAGTTGAGATTAGCCGACCGTACGCTTCTACCACCGTGTCGGCAGCTTTGTCCCAGGTAAGTGTCGATCGGCGCGCTGACGTCAGACTCTGCTGACCAGGCGGCTCAGTAGCTCCACAATCATCCGGAACTTCCCAACCGCGATGTCGCTCCATGAGAGAGGCGCGCCGTAAGATATGAATCCCAGAGAGTATTGAAGCTCGCCCAGTAGGTTCCAACCCACCAAAGCGGTCACTGCCGCCACCATGATCAGCAAGCCGCGGCGAAAGCGTTCAGAGACCGACTCCGTAAGAGCAGCTAATCCCAGTGCCAGAAGAGCGGCAGTCGATGTCACACGTCGCGCCCCAAACGCCCACTGATAGTCATGGTAAGTGACTCGGATGGAGCTGATCATGTACCACACCAAGAGCAGGGGGATCACCAAGGCCAGTGTAACCCTTCTGTCTCGCCGCCACAGCGGAATAAGGCCAACGGTGGCTAGTAACATGATCGGTGTCCACGTAAACCATCCGGGCCTGGGGCAGAACAGGTACTGAAATAGGTCAGGATGGAGCCAGTCAAAGACGTTCGGCGGGTGGGTGAAGGCGATTGGTGATCCGTACAGCGTGTTCCAGGCCAGTATCTGCGGTGCAAAAACAACCAGGCCCGAAACTGCGGCAACCGCTGCGCCTCCAAGGTAAGCTCCTAAGGTGCGGATTCGGTTCCGGCCACCGGGGCTGGCGGCGGTGGCGTGGATGGCTTCAACCGCGAGCAGGCTCAAATAGGGCAAGTTCTCCTGGCGGACCACGCCCATGAGACCCGCACTGAGACCTAAGAGAACCCATTGTTTGTGGGTCCGAGATCGCGGCGGATGCCACAGAAAGAGGAACAAGGATACGGCGAAAAACGAGACCCCGTGGGACCAGGCTGGGGCAGCGACTGTATAGTGTACCAGGCTCGAGGCGAAATAGATGCCGAGCACGGCCAGCAGACTCGAGTATGGGGAGAAGTATCTGCGGCACACTCGATATACGAGAACACAACCTGCTGTAACGTACAGGATAGTGGCGATGGCTATTGCAGATTCGTATGCGTACCCGTAGCCGTCCACACTGGCTTGGACACCGAGCGTGCGGGCGATGAGTGAGAGGGCATGAGCTATCAGATAGAACGGCGCCCACAAGAGCGCCGGACCGACTGACCAAGGATTGCGTAACAATCCTGTTGACGTGGTATCGTGGATGCCAAAGTCGAAATGGCGGTACTCGTTCCGGAAGTCCAAGTCACCGTCGAATACCAGCGATCGAAGATAGACGAAATAGCCGTGTCCGTCACCTGTAATCACGCTGCCGTTGGCTCGCATGGCTCGCGGCAGACGGATTAGGAGAAAGGCCATTATGCACAGTGCGCCTACGACCGACAGCACTGTGTATGATACTCTATCACTGACTCGTTCCGCATGAACACTTCCTTGGCGTGTACTCATTGGCATTGCACCTCTCATCGGTGTTTCCCTGTGGCTCCAGTTGACCAGGGAATCTCCATCACTCGCTGATACCCCCGTACTACCCTCTCCGCAACTTTGTCCCAGGTGAAGCATTCGCGGACCCTTTGGGCGCCCGCTGTGCCCATGGCCTGCATACGCGGACGGTCGCTCAGCAGGGAGTTGATCGCGCTGGCCAGCGCCTCTGGGTCATCCGGGGGCACAAGTACCCCTGCCACTCCGTCCTCCACAATCTGGGGAATGGCGCCCGCAGTGGTCGCCACCACCGGGAGGCCACAGGCCATCGCTTCTGCCAGGACCAGGCCGAAGCTCTCCCTTCTGGAAGGGAGGACGAACAAATCGGCATCCTGAT
>CAYHHI010000131.1:0-2204 GCA_964356335.1 uncultured bacterium | reverse complement strand
GCGGGCACATCACCATCCATTTCTACAGCGATGAGGAGTTGGAGAGCATACTGGGCAGGATTCTGCCGTCCTAGCGTCGAAGGAGAGGGCATGGCTCATAACGTAGAGATCATCGAGAGGGTGAAAGCGCTGCCCACTCAGATCGCCGCAGAGGTAGAAGGGCTGTCTGAGGATGAGCTGCGCCGGCGGCCGGCTGAAGGCGCGTGGTCGCTAAAGGAGGTGTGCGGACACCTGCGCGACGACTCGGAGGTGTGGCGGCGGCGGCTGTACATGATGATCACGCAGACAGACCCCGTGCTGCCCGCGTACGACCAGGAAGCGATGGTGAGCCAGGGAGCGTACCAGGAAGCCGATATCGCCACGGTGCTCGGCGATTTCAAGCGGCTGCGGCTGGAGATGGTCGACCTGCTGTCGGGGCTGACCCTGGAGGGTTGGGAGCGGACGGGCCAGCACCCGGACTGGGGGCGGCGGACGATCCGGCAGGGCATGGAGATGATGGTCCGACACACGGAGGGGCATCTGGAGCAGGTCCGCGAGCTGAAGGAGAAGGCGATCAGCGCCTAGGCTGCGGGCAAGATGCCCATGTGGGAATGGGGAATGGACCGGTTGAAAGTGTCTAGATTCTGTTTGACGGGCTTATGCTGGTGTGCTACACTTGAAGTATGCCAAAGCGGTTAAGCAAGACAGCGCCACGTGATCTGAAATTGCCCGCGAGTATGGTGGATGAGGCGACTAGCGAGGAGCTTCAGGCTCTTGAGCCGGAAGCTGGCTGGAAGAATCCTCACGCAGTGGCACTCGGCCGACTTGGAGGGCTGAAGGGCGGTCGGGCGCGGGCTACAAAGCTGACAGCAGAGCAGCGCCAGGACATTGCCCGACGTGCTGCGGCAGCACGATGGCATAAGGGTGAGTGATAATGGTGACACCAACGCCACAGAACTGCAACGAGTTCATTGAGCGGCAACTGGATGAACGGGCGACCGCCCTCGCGCACGCCTTTGAAGCGGACATTTTGGGGTTCAATGGCCCCCTGATTTTTGGTGTGGACGATGTTATTCGAGACGCCGTTGAGAAAATGCGCCAAGGCTCAGAGAGGCGGGACAAGCTGGTAGTTGTCTTGACAACCAGCGGAGGCTACATCGAGGTTGTTCAGCGCATCGCAGAAACCCTCCGTAGTCACTACGGGACGGTTGAGTTTGTTGTGCCCAACTACGCGTACTCTGGCGGGACGGTCTTGGTGATGTCAGGAAACGCGATCCACATGAACTACTATTCTCGGCTGGGGCCGATTGATCCGCAGGTGAGCACAGACAAGGGCAAGCAAGTGCCGGCTCTGGGGTACTTGATTCAGTGGGAACGCCTGCTGAAGAAGGCTCGGGAGGGGGAGCTGACTACCGTAGAAGCCCAACTGATGATCGACGGTTTTGACCAGGCCGAGCTGTACCAGTTCGAGCAGGCGAACAGACTCTCCATTGCTCTATTGAAAGAATGGCTGGCCAAATACAAGTTCAAGAACTGGCAAGTCACAGAGACGCGAAAATGCGCCGTGACAGACGAGGATCGGACAAGGAGAGCCGAAGAAATCGGAACGCAGTTGAGCGACACTGAGAGGTGGCACTTGCATGGGTATGGCATTTCTATAGAGGTTCTGCGGCGCGAGCTGAATCTGGTGATAGACGATTTTGACGAGAAGCCAGACATTGCCAAGAAGATCAGGGACTATTACGGCCTCCTTGATGACTACATGGGAAGGCGTGGCAACACTGGTGTGCTGCACGCGGTTGGACAATATGTACCGTTCGTGTGAGGGAGCGCCGCAATGTCTGATTTGCCAAGCCTAGACGAGATTGTGAAATCGAACCCTGGGGTCGACCCTGGGGAGTTGGAAAAGGGGCAGGAGTTGCTCCGACGCTTGAGGGAAACTGGTGCCAGGGGTGCCCGCTATAAGCTTGTTCCTCCGGGCGCTGGCCGCCGCCTGCTCGTTGGCGATGAGGTTGACAAGGATCCACGAACAGTGCATCTGCGACACAGCCGCTAGGCGATTTGTATTTCCGCTCCCCGTGTGGGGCACCGGCGCTATGACACAGGCTTTCCAAGCGCCAGCCCGATGAGACGGTAGGCCAGCTTGGCCGCCAGATGGGCGCAGGCCGGCGGCCCGAGGTCGGGCGCCAGCTCCGTAACGTCAAACCCCACTATCCGCTTTTCCC
>CAYHHI010000130.1:0-2207 GCA_964356335.1 uncultured bacterium | reverse complement strand
CGACGGGCTTTGCCGCCGCCCTCCTCATGCTCGCCCTCCCCCGCCGCCGCCAAGCCGTCAGCGAGACGGCAGCCTAGGGGTCGCGCAACGCCGCAGCCAGCATTCGGTGTCATCCCCAGTAGAGGCCAAGCCGCGTAACCTCGGCTGGCTAGCATCGACTTCTAGGGTTCTGGCGTAGTGCTCCCGACCCTACCGACAGCCGAATACCCCATTGACACGTCGCCAAGATGTCTGGCAGCTTCGGAGATGCTGCAGGCGGTTCCATCGAGTACAATGTAGCTCAACCTAGCGATTCCTTGCGCCCGAGGCACAGGTATGGACACCCAGCCGAAGCCCTCGGCGGCCAAGACCACAAGGAGGTGATTCCCCAATGAAGCTTCCTTTCCCATTGCAAGAGACGGAGAAGGTGCTGGTGATATGCCGGCGGCACTGGATATACCTTTATCCCAGGTTGGCGCTGCATGTCCTCGTCGCAGTTCTGCCGGTGCTGGCGCTCTTTCTAGTTCTCCGCTGGGCAGATGCGCTGGACGGTCTGGCGCTGAAGGTAGCGGCAGTCGTGTCAGTTGTCTGGCTGGCCGTCTGGGCAGTGAAGGTCTTCTTCGTCAAGTATCGATACGACAACGACCTCTGGACAATAACCGACCAGAGGATCATCGATTCGTTTCGCTCCAACCCGTTCAGCCTCAAGATCACGAGCGCGGACCTTGTCGACATCGTCGACACAGCCATGAACCGCTCGGGGCTCTTGCCCACGATGCTCAACTACGGCGACATCAGGTGCGAGACAGCGGGCGAGCGCCAGGATATCTCCCTACCGGCGGTTCCCCGGCCGCAGGAAATACATGCCCTCATCGACCGGGAACGCGACCGCGAGCGCAAGGACACGTACCGGGGTGGCGGAAGCGACCAATCGGCGCCTTTACACTAGGGCTCCGGTCATGACATAAGCACCTCAGATGATCTTGGCCGCCTGGTCTTCTGAGCTCTTAGCTTTCTCCTATTTCAAAGCCCGCCACTGAGAAGCGGTCGGAGCTGGCCAACGATGAGGAGGAGCCCCGCGGGGTGCAGAGCAACAGGGTTATATTGGCAGTAGCTCATGGAGGATCGTGCCATGCCGTTTTGGGAACCCGAAACCGTCCGGCAGATTCTGAATCATGAAGGGATGAAGTTCCAAGAGAAGGAGATCGACTACGGGGTTCAGTTCCGGCTTCAGGCGGGCTCTGTGGTCAATGTGTACGAATCTGGGAAGCTCATCGTAGGAGGCCGGAAGGGAGCAGAGAGAGGGCGGCTTGAGGCTTTGTTCTCGGAAGGCATTGGAGAGGAGGAGGGAGGACTCGGCCCTAGCCAGATTGGGGCTGGCAAGGTCTTCATCGTATACGGCCACGATCTAGAGGCAAGGCATCAACTTGAGCTCATTCTCCACAAACTTAAGTTGGAGCCCATCGTTCTCCAGAACCTACCCTCCGGAGGGGACACGATCATTGAAAAGCTGGAGCACCACTCGGAGGTCAAGTACGCTTGCGTTCTTCTCACACCGGACGACGAGGGTCACAGGAAAGACCATCCCGAAGAGAAGAACTGCCGAGCGCGGCAGAACGTGGTCTTGGAGATGGGGATGTTCTTGGCAAAGCTCGGCCGAAAAAAGGTCGCCGTTCTCCACAAGGGAGACCTGGAACTACCATCAGACATCCAGGGTCTCCTCTATATCCCATTCAAAGACCGCGTAGATGAAATCAAGGACAAGTTGGCAGCAGAACTGCAGGAGGCAGGATTCACCATCAACATCAAGGACATTCTGTCCTAATAGTCTCATGGGATGTCCGGAGGGCACCGTTGCGCCCCACGGTGACGTTTTCGCCGCTAGTTACCCACGCTCTTGACAAAGAGCGCAGAGCCATGTCTGCTGAGCAATAGACCTGCGCCATCTGCGTGCCAAGCACAGGGTCGCGGGTTTCAGGTGCACGGGGGCGCTTCAGGCCGCCGCTACGGCTTCCACGTCTGGCCCAGGAGACGCAGCCAGTTCTCGTGAGTCACCTTCCGCAAGGCGGTATCATCATAGCCGCGCCCGCGCAACGCCTCGATCAGTCTCGGCAGCCCGCTAACGTCCCCCATCTCGAGGGGCATGATTGCGCCGTCGAAGTCGGAGCCAAGAGCCACGTGCTCGATGCCGATGCGCCCGGCAATGTAGTCGATATGACGCACGATTT
>CAYHHI010000129.1:0-2233 GCA_964356335.1 uncultured bacterium | reverse complement strand
CTTTTCAGGAACTGGCGGGAAGTCCGCGGATACCTGGGCAGGATGGACTACCGGTATCTGTGTCTGGCCCTGGGTGTGCACGCAGCTGCGCTCGCAGCCACCGCCCTTGGCTGGCATATCCTCGTCAGGCAATTCACGGGGAGGTCTGGCCTGAGGAAGGACCTGAAAATCTTCTACAGCACCGTCGTGGCCAAAGAAATCCCGGGCGTGATCTGGTACATCGTTGGCCGTGCTCATCTGTACGCACAGGAGGGCGTCAGCGCATCGTTGGTTGTGACCTGCTCACTTATGGAGACCGTGTGGTTCTTTGTATCGGGCATAACCGTCTACCTGCTATTGTCACCTTTCTACTCGCGCTCTGTTCTCGCTGGCAAAGAGGCTCTGCTGGTACTATCGGCTCTTCCTCTCATTGTACTTGTTGTACGGCTGGACATGTTGGTCGGTCTAATCAACATGCTCCTCAGGAGATCCAAACGTCAAGAGATTTCCATCATTGACAGATCATCTCGCTGGTCCTTGCTCACCTGCCTGGCCTATTCTGCAGCATGGCTGGTGGGCAGTATAGCCCTCTATTCCATACTGCTCGCGCTGCATCCATTGCCCTTAAATGAGTTGCCGACAGTGACCGGCTTCATGGTCATCTCCGGTATGGTAGGACTGCTCACCTCTATGCTGCCGGCAGGCATGGGAATCAGGGAACTAACACTGTCCGCCTTGCTCAGTCAATACATGCCCTTCCCCCTGGCTGTCATCGTCTCCCTTATGCTGCGGACGTGCGTTATTGCAGATGAGATGCTTTGGACAGCGGTGGCTTTGAGGCTCTGAGGTCTCGCTCGCATAAGCGCGGAGGTGGTCCCGGGAGCACCGCTCGCACCGCAAGTTCTACGCGCGAGGCCTGGCGCTCGAAGCCAATGCGAGCTCCGGCGGAATGCCCCAAGATAACCCAAAAGGGTGATTGACTCGAGCTCGACAATACAGCATAATAGTAGGTGGATAAGTAAGTCGGATCTTGAGGAGGTCTGCGATCATGTATGGGCTGAGAAGGCTGGGTTTTTTGGGCATTGGGCTGGTGGTCTTGTTGTGCTTGACTATGGTGGCTGGAGTCGCAGCTCAAGGCATGTCTCCCACGTCCACAGGCGTGCAGGTACAGAATCTCTCAATCACTGAAGAGGCTCATTGCGTTTTGGTGTACGTCAATCAGGACGGGAGCACCCAGTACCAAGACGACCTTACGATACCGGTGGGTGGGTCGGTCAACCGCGATACCGGGGGTGACTACACAGATGCCCAGATCCCCAATAACTGGCGGGGCTCAATGGTCATCTATTGTGACCAGCCCGTTGCCACTATCTCCAACCAGTATCACGGCTCGTGGACGGCGCCCTATGGATCGTCGATCGGCTTCAAGGAAGGTTCCTTAGAGGTCAATCTGCCGCTGATCATGTGCAATTGGGGAATGCCAGCCTGGGACACGAATCTCCATGTGCAGAACGCAGGCACTGGCGCTACGACTGTCAATGTGGAGTATGTGCCTTCCCCTGGGCTCCCCGGCGTCTCTTACTCAGAGAGCATCCCGGATCTACAACCGGGCGCTTCCCACTCGGTGGACCAATCAACCATGTGTAACCTCATCGGCAGCGGTACTCCCAAACAGTTCGTAGGCTCCGTGGTTCTGACGGCTACCCAACCGATAGTGGCCGTCGTCAACGAGGAGCAGGCATCGCAGGGTATGAAATATACGTATGACGGCTTCGTGGGCGCGGACCTAACGGTGTATGCACCGCTGATCATGGCGCGGCATGGAAATAACTACACAAGCTTGCAGATTCAGAACACCAGCGACACTAACGTGGCCCACGTCCAGATCACTTACAAGGCCGATTCAATCTACACGATGCCGCTGGCGAAGCAGGGGACGACTCTGGTCGCGAACTATGCTATCCAACCGAACTCCACACTGGTGCGCTATGAAAAGTACGCAGGTAGCACATGCTCGACGGGCACACCTCCTGTAGGCGACTTGTGTGAGTATGATGTGTTCCTGGGCTCTGCGACCGTAGTATCCAGCGACGAGCCGGTGGTGGTCGTGGCTAACGCGCAGAACGACGCCACCGGTAGAGCCGCAGCGTATAGCGGCATCGCCGATGACGACGCGGGCAAAGAGGCCCTAACCCCGCTGGTGATGCACAACAACTATGGATGGCTAACCTCGCTGCAGATTCAGAACGTCGGC
>CAYHHI010000128.1:0-2237 GCA_964356335.1 uncultured bacterium | reverse complement strand
CAACGAAATTCGTAACAAACCATGATTATCTTGGTGGCGGGATAAAGGGCTGATGGTTCTGAATCCTGTCCGCCAACGTCCTCCTCTCTTCCTTCTTTTCTTGCGGTATCATGTGCGTACCTTGCCTGTCACGGGCGACCATGAAGTAAACGGTTGTGTGTGCATAGTGGGCCGGACCGCTGTTCATCCACACGTAACGCTCAACCTCCTGTCTGTCGGTTATCCTCCCCATATAAAGGGCTTCCCAGTTGGAACAAAACTCAGAAAAAGCCGGGTAGTCTTGACGCATGAATAGTTTTATCTCCCCGGCGTAAATACGGTCGATGGTGTTAGAAATAGTCTGGTCTCTGGCAATAAGCACGTGTCCTTTGTCTTCAAACCAACGGACGCTCTCAATTTCTTTCGGGTCCTGGCGATAGAAGGCCGCAAAAACCTGTCCTGGGAACTCGTCCCGGAGAGCCTTGATGGGTTTGCGGTCAGGGTTCCCATCCACCACCACCGTACCCGCATCGTACCGTTTTATGAGGTTTTCCAGTTCATTCCAGCCATAAAGCTCGCGAATCTCCCAGGTTCCCTCATGGTTGCCGACCATTGTATTAAGAATCGGGTTTTCAGGCGTTCCATTTTGGTCTACACCAACGGAAACGTTCTTGTAGGTCGGTAACGCCCTCGGTTCGAGGCAAGCACGAAGGACATTCTCGGTTATGACCCGTAAAGTGCCTTTGTAAGGCAACCCGAGGGTAAAATTCCAGAAAACCTGCGGCTCTTTCTCCCGATACTGCTTGCAGACCATACTTGCAGGTATCCAAGGGGCCATAAGTTGCGAAATCCAGTAGCCAGGGCGCTCCTCTGCCCTGTTCGCGGGGACCCAGAACCCATCCCGACGCTCTTCTGGCCCCAATTCACTCCTACAATGCTTGCAAATGTAGATTTCTTGTTCCATATCAACGCTCTCAGGCCACGAAAGGTACTGGGGATGCCCACAATGTCCACATCTGATATGCCAATAGTACTGCGTGGAGTCTTTCCAGAACTTGTCAACCCCCTGGTTAGGGGCCGAAGGGTTAGAAAACCAGTATTGCCAACGATAATCCGAGTGAGCAAGACGAGATTCGTACACTTCAACCGTTTTCAGATTGGAACGGTCCAATTCGTCATAGATGTTGAAGTCCGAAGAAAGCATAATGGCCGCTTTTTCAGTCCATGTGCCACGAAAATGGACCTCTCCGCGCCCAAACTGCTTCACGTGTACGTTATCTATACGTTCCCTGCCGTATCCCATCGACTGCATGATGGAAGGATTTTCCTTGATAACCTTGTTGACCTTGGAAATCACGAAGTCCTTTACGTCATCATCGGTGGGAAGAGTGTAAATTATTCGCATCTTGTGTTTGTCAGAGAGGTAAGAGGCTTTGAAAATCATCATGGTGGAGAAACCTATCTGCGCGGCCTTGAGACAGACCAACTCCGGTTCCATAAGCTCGTAGATGTCGGAAAGGAAGTTATGCCAGTAGAACTCCATCGTCTGTCCGACCTCGTTTTTGGCTTTGATGTTACGAAGCCAGAGATGCATACTCTTGGCCTCTTCTTTGGCCTGAAGCCTCTCTCTTAGGATTGTTCCAACACTTCTGGCAGCATTTTCCACGGGATTGCTCCTGACAAAGGACGTTCCTCTGCGGCTTCAAGCGCCTCTGCCACCTGCACCAACTTCGGACAATCCGCACAGACGTTACAGATGACATCGACGACTTGATGACCGATAATCTGTACGGCCTGAATGTCCAACACGTGCCTGTCCCCAAACTCTATTTTGTTGGCACGTTCCGCCATCTTGGTAATGGTGTCGAGGGCGGTGAGGAGGCTAGAGGAGAATTTCAGGAAGGAGGTGTTGGTCAGTTCCGGGTCTTTCAGACGCTCCTCTATCTGGAGGACCATCACCTTCGCCCTGGCGATTTCGTCGATGAGCTTCTTGTAATCCGCTTCGCGGAACTCGTCGAAGGCGTCCTTCCATTCCTTGCGGTATTCAAGGGTCTTGGAATATTGCCCGGTCTTGAGAGGAGCGCCCACCCCGCCGTGGGACTTGCATCTGCCAATCCCCGTATGCCCCGTTTTGGCCCCCGCCACGTTCCTACAACGCATCCCATCCTGTTTGACATAGTTGCATTTCCCCTCGATTTCGTCTTCCTTCGCAGGAGGTGACGCCTTCGGCATAAGACCCTCATCAATCAACGGGGCGA
>CAYHHI010000127.1:0-2255 GCA_964356335.1 uncultured bacterium | reverse complement strand
CTAATCGATCTGACGGTGAAGACGGCCTGCCAGATACAGGAACTGAGCGACAAGGGTTTGACCGACCAGGTGACGGGGCTCCTGACGGCAGCGATTGTCGCTTGGAGCGATGAGGCACCCGTAACGCCGGAGAACGTGGCCAATCTCAAAGCCGAAACTGCCACCACAATCGTGCAGCGCTTCAACGAGCGGATGACGGGGATCGGGCACCCAAAAGTCTCCTCGTCGCCCTCGCCCGGTACATCGAGGGGGAAGGCGCTCCGCAACCGTACCTAGATACGCTGAGCGAGCTGTGTGCTGAGTTCGGTTGCCTGCCGAGCGAGATGGAGGTGCAGGATTGGGAAGCGATCCGGGGCATGATGGACTGCCGCAACTACCGGCGGGCACATGATGCGTTTCACCGAAAGGGCGGGCGACCCAGCAAGGAGCAGATCGATTTGCTAGATCAGGTCGGGACATGGAGGAACGAAGAGGATGACCGCGACTAGCGAGCTTCGGATTCTGGTCAGCTTGAAAGATGAGGCCTCAAAGGGTCTCAAGAATGTCGAAGGTGCTGCCGGCGGACTCAAGCGAGCATTGGGTGACATCGGGAAGATCGCCGGCGGTTTCGTGCTGGCACAGGGCATCATGAAAGCCCCTGGGTTCCTGATGGATGCTGCCCAGGCAGCGGCAGATGATGCCGCCTCTATCGCCAAGCTCCAAAAGGCTGTAGAGAACAGCGGCAAAGCCTGGAGCAACTACAAGGGTAAGCTAGAAGAGGTCACCAAGGCCGCAATGAAACGCGGCTTCACCGATGACGAGATCCGCGATTCCCTGTCCCTTCTAACGGCGCAGACGGACGACGTTGATGAGGCTACTCGGCGCTTCGCCCTGGCCCAGGACCTCGCACGCGGTGCCAACATCGATGTCTACACCGCCTCTAAGCTCTTGGGCAAGGTGACCGAGGAAAACGTCAATGTGCTGGCTCGCTACGGAATCAAGGTAGCTGAGGGTACGAGCGAGACGGAATTGTTCGGCAAGATTCAGGCCAAGTTCGGTGGGCAAGCCGAGACCTTCGCCAAGTCCACAGCGGGCCAAATGGCAGCCGCGAAGATTCAGATGTCCGAGTTGAAGGAAGAGTTGGGCTACGCTGTCCTGCCCGTCATGACCAAGCTCGTCGATATCGTGGTCAATAGGCTCGTCCCGGGTGTGCAAGAGCTTGCCGCTGAGTGGGGACCGAAGCTGCAGCCTCTATTTCAGCAAACGGCGCATGATATCGGCATCCTTCGGGATGCTTTCGTCGCCTTCGGCGGATGGCTAGTCGATCACAAGGAGGCATTGGTTGCGGCCCTGCTCGCTATCGGCGTGGCCTTCGTCTGGGCGAACCCGGTGGGGGGGATTGCACTAGGGATAGTAGGAATCGCTGGGGCGATTGAGATCCTCCGTACCGATGTAGAGAAGATGCCCCGCCCGTTGCTCGAACTCCGGCTCGGGATCCTCGAAGTCCTCGAACCTACGCTGAAGGTCATTGAGACGCTGACCGATTTCAGCGCGATATTGCTGTGGGTTCCCGGCCCATTGGGGGCAATAGCAAACGCTGTAACAGGATTCCATGACAACCTCGAAAACCTGGCCGACGAGGGGCTTGCGAGCGTAAACCAAAATCTCAAGGACACGCGGGCGCGCCTTGGTGAGCTGGACGTATCCGACGCCCTGACGCAGTTCCAGGCGCTCGGAAAGTGGACTGACGAAGCTACAAAGTCCTCGGGTTCCCTCATCAGCATGACCGACCTGATGAACCCAGCGTTCGGCCGGGTCGACACGAGCAAGACAGTTAGTCAACTGGACGACATCTGTACGGCAGCAAGCGATGCCAGGGGAGAAGTCGACCTGCTCATCAAATCTCTCGCCAACACCGCCATCACTCGGGTCAAGGAGTTCCTGGGCCAGTTCGGGCCGCAACAAAGCCTCGTTCCCGGCTACCAGATGGGTGGCGTCATTCCGGGTCCGCTGGGCAGGCCGCAACTGGCGCTCGTGCATGGTGGCGAGGAAGTGCTGCCGGCAGGCCGCAGCCGGTCAACGATCAACAACAGAGTGGAGATTCACGTCAATGTTCAGGGGGATGGAGAGGATATCGAGACGCGGGTGTTCAAGGGGCTGGACAGGGCGCTTCGGCGGGCGGGCTTCGGCGGGTCATCGATTCCGGGCGGCGCGTTCGTGCCGAGTTAGGAGTTATGCATCAGTGCTGATCAAGAACCTGAACCTGGACGACATCA
>CAYHHI010000126.1:0-2270 GCA_964356335.1 uncultured bacterium | reverse complement strand
AGCGGAACCTGTATGACGGCCCGATGCGGATTCATGGCGTTGATCAACCCCAGCACGACCAAGTCCCCCTTCGGTGGAAACCGGACCGTTCTGGAACTGGAAATGGCCGACGAGTACACGAACACCGCAGCCAGCACCACGGCCGTTTTGACTCTGTGTACCCGAACGAAGACACTCTCTTCTCAGTACCATAACGCCTCTGCGTACATCACCATCCGTGATTATCATGCAAGCGCCCTGGGTGTTGGGGCAATCGGAAACATCTTCAGCTTCATGGACGCAAATATGGCGTGGACCATTCCGGCATCTAGCGAAGCCAACAAAACCGCGATCTTCGCAGCCCACGCTGCGGGGACAGAGAACGTAACCCACTACCTCAAGTTCAGCGTTGCGGGTACGTCCTTCTGGATTCATTGCGACGCAACCGGACCAGCCGCCTCATAAGCTGGAAGTAAACAATGAGCCTCCGGGGGGTTCTTCCCCCGGAGAATTTTCGAGGTTCGTATGTCTCTTTGGAAAATCACAATATCAAATGTCACCGGCGCGGGAAGTTCGGTTGCTGCCGTAGTCGTCTGGAAGGAAAAGAATGCCGCCCAGGGGGCTCTGGAATATGCCCGCTCTCTCGCAGAGGAATTGTCCCCAGGACAACGGGACATGTCATTTTGCATCGAAGAAGAAAAACCCGCTGCATAAGCGGAATCAAAAAGGGAGGAAGTATGAAAATCGACGTTAAAGAGAGATTGTTGCTTGAACAAATTCTTTCCACCACCGAGGGAAGTATTTCCCGCCTCGGGGCAATCAGAAAGATGATGGATCAGGTCAGTCTGACGGCTTAAGAGTTAGAAGAATATGCTGTCCTAAATATGCCCAATGGGACTATTCGGTGGAGAATGGACGTTTCCCAGGGGAAAGAGATTTCCTTTTCTCAGGCTCAACAGAATATGATTGCGGCAATTCTTTCTGGGACCAACTCTCTAAGCTCGAAGCATTTTCCGCTTCTTGATTTGTTTGGGGTTAAGTTACAGGACCCCACCGCAGAACCATCAAAATAAGGAAACACCTAAATGACCTACGCGAATTTGCTCGCCGAGGCCGCGCTTTACCTGGACCGAACCGATCTTGCCACGCAGATTATAAAGTGGGCGGACCTGGCAAAGCGCGATCTTGAGCGCGGACAGTTTATCCTCGACGGAAAACCAACGTCGATAAACTGGAACTGCATGAAGAAGAGGCAGACCACCTCGTCTTCTGAGGCTTACGTTACCATGCCCACGAAGATCAAAGAAGTGCGGTGGATGAAGATTCTTTTCGAAACCCGGTACTATGACCTGGTTCAAAAATCTCCAGAAACCGCGCTTACCCTTTATCCTTTCGTTGCCGGGACCGGCATTCCAACGGCCCGACCGAAAATCTACGCATTCTTCGATGAGCATTCCGAAATTCTGGTGAGGCCCACGCCCGATCAGTCTTACACCTACGACATCGGGTTCTATGCTTACTCGGACGAAATGACAGTCACCGACACCAACTGGTGGCTTTCTTATGCCTATGAGCTTTTGCTCTACGGCACCCTCATTCAGTCCGAGCCCTACATCTTCAACGACCCCAGGATGGCCACCTGGAAGTCAATGTACGAAGAGGGTATCATGAAATTGGCCAAGGCCGAGAAGGCCGCTGCGGACGCCGGCAAGGCAATGGTGATGCAACCCTACCTTCCCCGGCAACTTCGTTCCCAGGCTGAGGCGTGGGACATCGACGTTTTGGAGGATTAAGTCATGTCTATGGTAATGAGTGATCTGGGATGCGATCTTCTTCTGGACACATTTTTTGTGGGAACGGCGGTTCAGAATACGGTCCTGAAACTGTTTGTGACTGAAGTAACCCCAGGCAAGCATAGCGTGGTCGGGGATTTTACCGAGGCTGTCGGGGGCGGGTATGCAGCCATAACCCTGACTCGCGGGGCCGGATGGACGATCACCGTTGCCGACGACCCGAGCGATGCGATCTATACGCAGCAGACGTTTACTTTCACGGGTGCCCTTACCACAAACACGAAAATTTATGGGTACTACGTGACCAATGCGGCAGGAACCATCCTGCTTTGGGCCGAAGCCCTGGCGGTTTATTTTCAGCCAGCAAACAACGGCGACAAGCTTCTCATTACTCCGAAGATTCAAGTTTCTTTCGGAACACCTGCTGCTTAAAGGAGCACCATGAAAATTTATACCAAAGTGGTCATCGGCCCCGATGGCCAGACCTTGGAAGAGGAA
>CAYHHI010000125.1:0-2297 GCA_964356335.1 uncultured bacterium | reverse complement strand
GCAAGTGAAGAGCACCCACCCCCAAGCGTAAGGGGAAATCCCCCAAGCCTGTCGCCACCGGGTTCCCAACCTACTATACAATCAAAAAGCGAACCCTGGAAGACCCCAAGTTGGCCGCTGCAGCCAGGATCTGCGACGATAGCCGAAGGCACGGTAATCGTGGTGTCGGCAGCGTAAAAGTCCGGGTCCCATTCGGGCAGTCCGCACCCGTACCAGGTCTCGGGCCAACCCTCGACTCCGCTTCCCTGCCAGGTGAGCGCCCGGGTTTTCAAATTCCTGTCGGTCAGGATCACCTCTAAGTAGCCGTCGGAATTGATATCGGCAAAGGCCGGCGGTCCAACCACTTGATCACAGACCTTCTTACCCCAGCCAGGCAGCTCCTTTCCATCTGAATCCAGGACCCATACCCAGCCGTTTTCCACCACTAGCATGATCTCAAAGCCTGGCTTTTCATCTCTGTCGAGTCTGTCGAGGTCAGCTGCCGCAAGGAAGACCTGATCGGGTTCGGCAGACGATGGCACGGGCCACTTACCAAGATTGGCTCCGTTTAGTGACTCAATCCGTATGGAGCCCAGGCTGTAAAAGACTATCTCGGGACCTTCGTTCCAATCAAAGAGGTCAACGACGATAGGCTGACTCGATGGTAACGGCGCTTCTGAGGGAGAAGGCGTGCCGCCTCGGAGCTCGACCCACGAAGAGAAGAAGAGCCCTTCATCTGTCCCGAGGATGAATCGCTCTCGGCGGTCGCCGCCAACCGTATCCGTATATGCTACAGGGACGCCGTTTATGCCATCCAGTTCGGCGATGGCGCCGAGGGAATCTGACCGTTCAAAATAGGCTGAGCCATCCGGCTTGAAAGCATACACCCTGCCAGTTTCGTCGGCGACGATGGTTTCAATCTCGGAATCGCCGTTGAGGTCGGCGCCTACGAGCTCAGTGGGATGCGTTCCATGGAGCCGCCTCGGCCAGCCCGGGATCAGGCTCAACTGGCCGTGGCCGCTGGATTCGAAGGCATAGATCTCCGCGTTAGAGTATACAACGTATTCCACCTGGAGGGTATCACCGCCTGCAATCTCAAGGCTATCTTTCCAAATCGCCCGCTGGAGAGCTGCCTCGACCTCATCGCGCTCATCGCCGTCAAGGTCGGTAACGAGGAGCGAAGGCACGCCGAAGCGCAGGGAGTCACCCAGGGCAAGCGGAAAGCCGTTCTTGCGCCAACCGTACGAAGCGCGCAAGTTCATGGCAATCGACGATTCACTAATATCATACAATTCGATGTGGGAATGGCAGCCCGTGTTGCTTCTCGAGTTAGGATAGGTCTCATCCCCAAGACGGTCGTTGTTGCCTTTGAAGAACGGGTCATAGGGGCTTCCAAGGAAATAGAAGGAGTTGTAATCGCCAAGGTCGGGGATGCCGTCGGCCTCTACGAGCGTTAGGCCCCGTCGCGGTGGAAAGCCATTCACTACGTCGTAGGGAAACCCGAAATTGACCATGAAGTCGTCCACATGCCACACGAGCAGGCCGCCGCCAGGAAGCGCCCAGTCGTATTCGTAATTGAATTCGCGGTTCTGGTTAACCGGTCCCATGATCACACCCGTTGAATCCGGACTTGGGTCGGCAAGCAGAATACCGGCGGAATCGCCGTCAACATCATTCTGTCTGTTCTCGACGAGATAGGACTCATAGGAGTTCATGCGAACAAAGAGGGCCTCCCTGTTTGGAAAGCCACCCTGCAATTCTGCAGCATCAAGCGAGAAGGTGCCCTGGCTCCAGACGGTATCCGGCACCACCCAACCCAATTGGGACTTACTCCATGCCGAGAGCGATCCTGGGATGATGCCCGTGACGTAATATGCCTCTTCGGTACGCGGATCAGCGAGCACAACCCCTACCCCGGAGCCAAAATCCATCAGATCCCAGTAACCCACCACACTCAGCCCTGACTGCGTGTCATAGAGATCGGGAAGCCCCAGCTGATGGCCGACCTCGTGGGCAACGACTCCGTTTAGGCCGTTCAAGTAACCGTCCTGAGACGAGGTCTCGGGAACCACACTTCCATCGAACACGAAGTAGGTGCCGTCGTCAACGGCAATGCTATCAGCGAGGGAAATGAAGAAGGAAGGTATATCGTAGGGGCTGTCGCTGCGAAGATCGTTCTGCCAGTCAGAGCCCGCATGGAAGATCACGAATCCATCGAAATCGCTGAACCTCAAGTTGGGGTCCGTGTCTGCCGTGTCTATTGCATCTCTGAAGAAAACCTCGAGATTAGCCCAGTCCCATGAACCCACAGTTCCCTG
>CAYHHI010000124.1:0-2301 GCA_964356335.1 uncultured bacterium | reverse complement strand
GACTGACATTTTCCCTTGACCGTTAGCTACTGACGGAATCGTATGTCAACGACAGCCCCATACCCAGCATTCTGCCCGGCCGTCGAAGTAGGGCTGGTCGGAGACGTCGCTCGGCGTGACCAGCGGGTGCGTCCAGCCGGTAACGCTCATAACGCGAGGATCATCCTTGTACTGCTCTGCTCCAGGGCTGCGCAGAGATAGGCGTAGGTGCCCGGCACGCAGATCAGGTCAACCGCGCAGCGACGGAACCATCGGAGTGCGCCCAGGTTGGGCCGGACTACAGCCGGATCGGGGAGAGTGACTCCACCCGGCAATCGATTCCGAAGCCACAGCCAGGTCTTCGACAGCCGCTCTTCGCTCATGATCGGAAGCAGAATACCTCTTGCCAGCTGCTTCGGAGAAGCTGGACCGATTGGCCTTACAACCCAGCCGGGGCCGGCGAAAGCCGCTAGAGCCGGATGACCTATCTCGTGAGCAAACACTACGAACCCGTCATCGAGTCCAGCGCTTTTCCACTGATGCAAGGCACGAAGCATGGTAAGGCTGTATTGATAGACCCCACCGCGAGAAGGTCTCAGGGCAAGTACAATGCCGACACGCATTCGGTCAGAAGTGTCTACGGACAATGTCTATCGCTCCGATACGCACTGCCATCCGGCCACGAACATCATACCAGTGCACGGTCTCACGATGGGCAGGATCGTACATCACCGGCCCTGGCAGCGTATTCCCCTATCCTCGACTAGAGATTCGTAGCCAACTCGCTCAAATACATCCAAGAATCCCCCGTTAGTCGCATTGAGGATTGCTATCCCCTCTTTCAAAGAACACTTCAAAAGACCTTCATACCCGCACCACAATTCTAAAACGCTTTCCAGCTCGGATTTGTAGCTTATTCGGCTCAAGTCGCCATGCGCCTGTGGATGATTCTCAATCGTCTTGCTCGCATAGAAGTGCTTGTCCATACCTGGATAGGCTAACCAGTCATGGTCTAGTCCCAACAAGTATATGGGGGAACATCCCATATACATTGCAGCCATAATGGCAAATTGAGAAACACTCATGACTCCCGGGACAACTCGCGTGAAATCTGGCCTATCTGCCAGGCCGTCCTTCAGTCTTCCGCGCATGGCTACAAAGTGGGTGCGGTCCAGCGGCAAGAGCGACGTTCTCCGGACTACTTCCCTGGCGAAAAGGGGCACAAAGAATGTCGTTGAATGAACCCGTGACCCAAGATCAGAGAAGAATCTCTGCATTGGCTCCGATCCATCGAAGAGCGCCGGATCGGCGAGGAAGTAGTAGGTAGGCTGCCATTGCTCCAGAATCGGATGTTTCCAGAAGGCATTCATGACGAAGGTGATTTCGTTGGCTAGTGGTCCTAGATCCTGTGTTCTTAGGGATGGCCCATTGCCTATGACAAAACAGCGTTGCCCTCTATGCTTGTCCCTGAACGCCTGGTTCCTTTCAAGAATGTGCCGCATGCCGGGGGACAGGAAGGCTCCCGACATGATCGCAAGATCGTTGGCAGCATGTATGAGCCATGTCCCGCTGCTTTGGAGTGCCTTGGCGACGCCCACAAGGAAGAGGCCTCGCAGGCCTCTATTCCGGTAGACCCTCGCGACCCTCGCGATCTGGGATGTCATCTTCCTTCGAATGCCCTCTTGATGGCGGCAGTGACAGCTTCCAGCTCCTGTTCTGTCAGGCCGACGGAACAGGGCAAGCTGAGCGCGTCACGATTCAGGCGCTGCGCGACATCACAGTGGAAGGCCTGGCTCCCCCGGTGCGCCGGGCTTAGGTGGAGTGGTTGCCACAAGGGCCGTGACTGGATCTGGTGGCTGCCCAGCAGATGCAGGAGAGCGCGACTGTCCATTCCATAGCGCGCAGGGTCGAGAAGGATCGTGTACATCCAGTAAATGCTCCGCGCCCATGGAGCCTGGGGCATTGTGGAGATGCCCTCGACAGTTCTTAGCGCGGCGTTGTAAGTGGCGGCGATCCTGCGCTTTGCTGCGATGTGCTCGCTGAGCGTCTCCAACTGTGCGTATCCGAGCGCGGCCTGCACGTTGCTTAGACGGTAGTTGAACCCAATCTCCTTGTGTACGTACTCCAGCGGATCATCTTTGGCCTGAGTCGTCAGGTATCTTGCCCTGCTTGCCCACTCGTCTCGGTCCGTGACAATCATGCCGCCCCCACCTGTCGTGATGATCTTGTTGCCATTGAAGCTAAAGCAGGCGATGTCCCCCAGATGGCCTACCTTGCGAACTTTGTATTCGTCACCCAGCCTCTCGGTGGCATCCTCATCCA
>CAYHHI010000123.1:0-2357 GCA_964356335.1 uncultured bacterium | reverse complement strand
ACCCCTTCTACAATGGTTGACAAGAATACTCCAGAGAATCTACTGGGTTGGGAAGTGGACAAAGGGGTGAAAGCTTTCAAGGAATATAAAATAAAGTAGCCAGAACAGCTAATGATAGAGAGGCGTGCTGAGAACACACGCCTCTCATATTCTTATTCACGGGAACATGAAGCGACAATGACATCAGATTCTGAGTCGAAATACAAACAACGGCTAGACCGTTATGTAACCACGATGTTTAGAGAAAAGGCGGACCGGATACCTATCAGACTATGGATACGGGTAATGATGGTCTACTCACACATAATCTCCATCGCGGGCTACAAGACCGTAGGCGGAGCGCCGTGCCGCTGGGAGGAGGTCGCTGCGGGGAGCGCGAATGACCCTTGCCGGTGGGAAGTTTTCTTGGAGACCTGTAAGGAGATTGGGTATGACGGATACCTGTCGCACGAGCAATGCTCGCCGATAGTAGTGAAGGGTCACAGGCTTGGTGACATCGCCGAAATCGACCGGCGCTACGGCGAGGCACTGGGATACTTAAAGGAACTGCTCAAGAAGCTGAACTGTTATGGCGGCCACAAGGCATAGCCTCTTCATTCTATTTCTCTGTTGGTGAAGGGCGTCGCGGCAATGACGGCGACGTCCTCTTGATGAGGTCCAGGAGTTAGGTATGGTACGGTCAAAAGAAGATTTGTTCAAACAGCGGCTCACCCGATACGTCACCGCGCTCTATAACCACAAGCCCGATAGGGTGCCCTTGAGAATCTTCGCTGAAGAGTTTGCAGCGAAGTACTGCGGGTATAGCAACTACGAGGTTGCCTGCAATCATGAGCTGCAATTTGACGTGAATCGACGGTTTGCGGTTGATTCGGGGATAGACGCCATTCAGACGAACTCCATCGTGAATTGGTTCGGAATGCAGAAGGCGCTCGGCTGGAAAAATATCACGTTTCCTGGCATTGGCCTGCCTGTCGACGGCACCAACCAGTGGTCCGAACCCACAACGGAGGAAGACGCCTTTCTGAAGACAAATGAATATGATGAGCTCATCGCGGACCCATCGGCATTCCTCGTGAACGTATGGCTCCCTCGCTTTACTACGCATTTGAGACCCCTTGGCGAGCCGGTGACCTTTGCTCACAACATGTCCCTGATTAACGGCATCCTCGCCTATAGCCTGTTCTTCAATACCTGGGGGGCGAAGACGGGAGAGCTCATCCGTGCGGGGGTCGTCCCGGCAGTCAGCTCAGTCCTGAAGGCACCTCTGGACATCCTGGGCGATAAGCTCCGCGGGTACATGAATCTGTGCCTGGACCTGGACGAACGTCGAGACAAGGTCATCGCGGCTTGTGAGGCTTTGATGCCGCACTTGTTCAACCTTGTCGTCGGGAGTGCAGACCCGGAGCGAAACATCCCCTCAATTATCTGGATGCATCGAGGGTCCGTCCCCTTCATCTCGCCGCGGGACTTCACCGACATCTACTGGGCAACACTCAAGCCGATCATCGAAGAGCTCTGGGCCCGAGGCCAACAGATAATCCTGTACGCCGAGGGCAACTGGGATCATCACTTGGAGACCATCGCAGAACTGCCGGAGAAGAGCGTCATCTTTCATGTGGACAAAACCGACCTCGCCCGGGCTCACGGGATACTTGGCCACAAGTTCTGCCTGAGCGGCGGAGTTTCAAATAACCTGCTCGCCAACGGCACGCCTTCCGAGGTGCGCGCCTCCTGCAAGAGCGTGATTGACACGGCAGCCGGGGACGGGGGCTACATCATGGATGCCAGCGCTTTGATTATGGATGACGCGAAGGTTGAAAACGTGAAGGCCATGATCGAATTTACCCTCGACTATGGTACCTACAGCCAGTCCGGGCCGGCGGTTTCCGACCTCGACGAGGTCAAGAAGGTGGCGAAGCCTCAGCCGAAAGGGATTCACTTTCCTGAACAAAAGCGGAAGCCTGGAGTCTGCGTCCCCTGGGAGGAGAAGAAGTCAGAATTGCCCAAGATTGAAGGTGACGAAGCATTTGCACAAAGAGTGTGGGAAAAGGTCGATAGCCTCGGTTATGCGTTTTGTTGGACCAACCTTACCTGGTAGACCGCCGTCAACGGGCTATTTGCTTGCATCAAGGCCGACGTGATGCATTTGTGCACACATGGAGCTCGGGCAAGCCCCTAGAAAAGCATATCGAAAAAGATGTCGCGACATGAAAGAAGTGCTTCCAAGTTCAGAGTCTATTGTCTTCCAGAATGTTCTTCCTTTATTCCCAAGTCTTGATTTCCTGGCCAAGGGTACATGATGAGAACCATGAAAATTGTATGCCTCGGTGAAGTGCTCCTCGACATGTTCCCCCTGG
>CAYHHI010000122.1:0-2384 GCA_964356335.1 uncultured bacterium | reverse complement strand
AAGGCGGAGGAGCACCACAAGCAGGCCCTGGAGATACACAGGGAGATCGGCGATCGCCTGGGCGAGGCCTCAAACCTAGCTGAGTTGGGCCTCGTCTACGCCAGCCGCGGCGACACGAAAAACGCCAGGGGCTACCTCCAACAGGCGGAAGCCATCTACCAGCAGATCGGCGTCGGCGGCGAAAACCCGGACGTCGTGCGGCGGGCGCTGGAGGAGTTGGAGCGCCAGCAGCAGGAGCGCGGGGAATAGCCAGCCAATCTGAGGGTTGGAACGGCAACTATCCCTTCACTGTAGAGGCGTCTCATGCCTAGAATGAGACGCGATGCGAACGCCGTTCGGGAATCAAGGATCATCCCACTTGACGTTGGGCAGACTGCCAATCTGATCGACGATATCGTTGACGCGCTGATACATAAGGCGGAATCGCCCGAAGGCCGCTTGGAGTGTGCCGCTGCCAAATGTTATGTTCGCGGGTGGCTGTCCCTTCACATACATGCCAGGGTTCGGATCGGCGAAGCGGAGTCGGCAGACTTCTGTTGGGTTTTTGAATATCAAGGGACTGACGCGGTCAATTCGTTCGACATATTGCAGGCCGTCGCGCCATCCGATCCAGTCGCCGAGCCCCTTAGTGTGCGTGAATGGCGCTTGCACAAGCAGACCCCAATGCTTGTCAAGATTGCACATGTCCCTAAGGTTAGCCAGCAATTCGAATTTGGCCACCTCTGGCTCCGCTCGATTGAAAGGCTGCGCGTTCTCGATGATTGTCCATGCGTCCCCGTCGATGACTATTCCATACAGGGGACTGCGCTCCTCACGCTTCTTAGGCGCTTTCACTTTATCGATGAACTCGTCTCGAACGTGAAAGATGGGGAAGGCATGCGTGTCCCGTGGCTCGTTGTCATCCCGAAGAACCAGTTGCCATACGAGGTGATCGAGCGCAGCCCGCATATTGTTGACGGCATCTCCTATGACCATCGCCCACTCGATGGGCGGTACGTACTCGACAGTGAGGTATACAACCTGCCAGCCGCCTTCCTGCCGCAGATTGGTTACAGCGGAATGGGTTTTCTCCTTCGAAACGGTCTGCAACTCATGTTCGAGCGCATCCAGATGTACTTTGGCCCGCCTGAGTTTGCGGCGGGAACTACTAATATCGGCGGTGCCCATGATGTATACTCATCTCGTGGACAGCAAACAGTTCGACACCCAGAAGACCCCAAAGGGCGAGGAAATCCCCGTTCCCAAGCGCCGCGACTTCCTTCGCAATCTGAAGAAGGTCGCAAAGCCCCTAACTCGGAAGCTTCGCCCGAAGAAGTAGCGTCTCAAACTGAGCGCGATCATCCCCTCGGTGATTGTAGCGCCACGCGTACTCGTTTAGGTATCCCTGAAGATGCTTAGCAGAGACGGCGTGGTAAACCCCACTGATGCCCCGCTTTACGAGCGACCAGAAACCCTCCACGGTGTTGGTGTGGATATCTCCACTCACGTAGACACTAGACTCATGGTGGATACGCCGATGTTGGTAGCCGCGCTTCCCAAGCTTGGCGAACTCGCGACCCTCATCAGTATAGACAAGGGTGCTCGGCATGACATGCTTCCGAATGAGGCGGGCGTTGACCTTAGAGCGAATCGTCCCGACGTGGGCGACCTTAACCCGCCCCTTGCGCTCAACTGCTCCAAAGACAGCGGCCTTGTTGTCGATGTAGCCACGACCCATCCCACGTCGCCGTCCGCCAATGTAAGTGTGGTCAATCTCGACCGCGCCGGAGAGCGGCGCGTCGTCTTGCCCCATCAGCACGTCGCGAATCTCATGGGCCACGCGCCATGCCGTCTTGTAGGTGACGCCGAGTTCTCTTTCCAGTTGCTTAGCGGAGATACCGCAGCGAGTGCTTGTCATGAGATACATGGCGTAGAACCACAAGTGGAGAGAAGTCGAGGACTTGTGGAAGATGGTGCCAGCCGTCGGGTGGAGGTGGTGCCCGCAGGCCGTGCAAGTCCAAGACTGCCGCTGTTGGGAAGTCTCATAGCGCTTAAAGGTGCGCATGGAACCACACTTCGGACACTCGGCGTGAATACCGTCCGAAGAGTAACGGTTCCGCCACAGCCACTCAAGGCAGGTGGCATCGTCGGGAAACTCGCGCATGAACTCGATCAAGGAGTAGCGCGACTCCGAAGACTCGGCTCGGATTGGCTGGTTTCTATTCGTTGGTGGCATGGCTCTCAACCTCCATGCTCAAAGCGTAACACATAATGGTTCTACAGTCAAGGGATAATTACCGTTGGAACCCTCAGCCTCTCACACACCCGACATCTCGTAACCACAGGAGGAGGAGTCCAGAGGGGCCCTCCCCTCTGGCGGGGGTTTCAGGGGGTGTCCCCCTGAA
>CAYHHI010000121.1:0-2407 GCA_964356335.1 uncultured bacterium | reverse complement strand
CTTCTTTGCAAGAGGGTGCAATAAATGGGATGTGTCCCCAATTCCCACCATTCCCACAATTCCCACAATTCCCCAAATGCAAGTATTCGCTCCTTAGCGCGTCGTCTGCGGTTGCCGCTCAATTACGGTTCGAGGCTTCACAACAGCCGAAAGAACGGAGAATCAACATGAGTGAAAAACGAATCCTGCCCGCTTTCTTGCTTTGCTTTTTCTTTGGGATACTTGGTGTGCATCGATTCTATGTTGGAAAGGTCGGAACTGGCATATTGCAGTTAGTTACATTGGGTGGACTCGGAATCTGGACGCTCATCGATTTTATCACGATTATCATCGGAGCCTTTACCGACAAGGAAGGCAATAAAATCACTCAATGGACGTAATAGCATAGAAAGGCGCTGCACTCGGACTACCAGAAGCTGCGCCGCTTAGCTATGCAGCTTTTGGTAGTCAGTGAGCTTTGACGTTCGCACCTTCGGCGTGAACGAAGCGAAATTGATCGACTCTCATGACTTGCCGCGCCTTTCGTGCGAACAAGTCATTCGCGAGCGCCACCCCCAACAATGCGGGGCTGCCGTCTGGCCGGCGCGAGTGCGTCAACGCATGCGTTTGCCCCCTACGCGTCGTCTGCGGTTGCCGCTCAATTACGCTTCGTTAGACTGATCAGTTGACGAGGTCCAGAATGTCCCTTAGGAAGAAGCTGTTCGGCACCCCGGCTCCGCTCGAGGACAGTGATCTCGACGCGTATGTCGCTGTTTCAACATCGGCCGAGACACGCCGGATAGAAGCCCTGGTGACCAAGGCTCAAGAGTATTATCCCCACAAAGATCCGGCAAAGGCGCTAGCGCTATTCCGACAGGCCATTGAATTGGCCAGCCCTGCCCCGGCGAGCAAGTCCGTCCGGGAGAGCCGAGACCTGACATCGATTGGAGACGCCTTCTGGATGGCATGGGTTTGCCTGGATCTCTTGGATCGTCCCCAATCCGAGACGGATGCTCTTCTTGCTGAGGCCCGAATCAAGTCCCCTGCGACCGCTGTCCGTATCGAGGAGCGCCTTGCTGAAGCAAAGAAAGATTCTGCGCGCGAGCGCCAGTTAGAGGAGGCCTTCGCTGCCCTTGAGAGTGTCGATGACCAAGACTCCGCGACGGTGCAAGAAGCGCTGACCACGCTTAGCGCGGCTGGTGCTTGGTGGGCTCTCCGTGACGCGGGCATCGCCTTGACGAAGCAGGGGAAGTACGATCTGGCCTGGGGTACGCCCAGTAAGGCCCTGACAATTGCGATGGGGAAGTCCGGCAACATTCCTTCCATATACTCCGCGATGGGGGATCTGAGGAAGGCTCAGCAGCGACACGCGGAAGCCGCCCGTCACTATCTCTTATCCTGCCTGAGCGCCGGCCACAGCCCCCTGAAGCGAGCCGTTGACCAGCTTCGGATCTCTTTGAAGAAGGCGGGGGTCCCAGGCGATCCAGCCGCAATCCGGGATGAATTACTGGCGATGGGGGCAAGAGGCGATGACCGCGCTGTGTTGACTCGGCTCGACTGCTATCTGGCCTCCACGGCAGACGATCCCAAGTACAAGGACCCAGGCAGGAGATGATGCAGCCTAACCCTACGGGTACACCGGACGGCCCGCGCTGCAGCACGACCCGCGGAGTTCCGCTTCGAATCTGCACGGGATGCAGGTGAGCTGCATCGTTCGCTCCTGGCCGCGCCGTCTGCGGTTGCCGTTCAACTTCGCTTCGTTAGGTGACATAGAGGGAAAGATGAACGCATTCGAGAGGCTTTTGACCACCGTGGAAGAGCAGCCGCTGAGCCGCAGTCTGCCTAAGGTCCTTTCGGTGGCCACGACTATTGGCGCAGACGATCTCGCAGTCTGGACCAAGCTCGAACTGATGGGCTACGTTGCAGAGAACCCTGAAGTGACTGAGGACGTGGTGGTCCCGGAGTACCGCACGGTTGTCGGTGCCTGGTATGACGACTATGGACGCATGTTTCTTGTTGAGGACCCCAAGCTTCGCTTCGTGAATGAGCTCCGCCTCCGTCATGGCGTTGTTGAGTTGGAGGGCCTTGCCACTGCCACCGGTCCTCTGTCGATGCGTGAGCTCAACTTCGCGGCGATCATCCGTGAGCATCTGAAGGTTCCTGTGACAACGTTCCAGTTCGACCCGGTGTCAATCTCACAGGTGCTCACCAATATCAAAGTCCACTTGCTGGACAGGCTGGCCGCTCACCGCGAGCAGATTGGCGCTATCGCGCTTAGCGAGGCGCCTCCTGGAACGGAGATTCTCAAGCTGCAGCCGGAGTTCTACGGCATCGGGGTCGACTTGAAGGCTCTATGGAGAAGGCTGTTCCGGTCGAAGGCCTGACGGGAAAAGGGCTGGTAGGGAGAGATGGTATCACATCTTGGATA
>CAYHHI010000120.1:0-2419 GCA_964356335.1 uncultured bacterium | reverse complement strand
CGACCACACTGAGCAAATCTATCTCGGAAATCCTGAAGGTCACTGGCATGGCGCAAGCACTCAATGCCATCCCGTAACAATCTCCTGATGTCGAGATGGCGTAGTGTGAAGGCAAGTTCTGCGGTCTCGGTCAGTAACTCCAACTGCTCCGTCTCCATGGGCAGCAGCTTGGAAGGATTGCGGCTGCCGTTGTGCGCCTTGACAGAGGCAAAGGTGTCTTCCGCCAGTGTCTTGACGACCAAGACTGCATGCATCTGAGCCGGTTGCGCGACGACCTCCTTTGCGGTTTGTCGTATGTGTTCAAGGCAACGGGCAAACTCCTGGGACCACTGTGTCGTCCCCGTCTTCAGCGTCGCATCCACCACGACAGAGAACTCGTGGGCACGCACGACCCCGTCCGGTCCTCCTGGAGACTTCTGCAACGGCTTCTCGCTACCCAACCAGGTAACCCGGTAGGCCTGCGATGCATCATCGTGGCTCTGGTCAAAGAACGGCAAGTGGAACGCGCAGGCGAACGCTTCGCACACCAGCTTCTCGAAGAGGGTCGGGCGCTCGCCAACTGGATGCCCGAGCAAGTAGGAGTCTAGCCCCCGCAGCCTTTGCAGGACAATAGAGTGTGTTACCATAAATCCACCTGTCATCTCTTTCCGGAACGGGCCTTCGTCACCTTGACCAGCCAATCCGCAATGATGGATTTCACCATCTCCGCCGGATGTATCTTCCTAAGCCGAGCCTGCTGTAGAATATCCCGATACTCAGCATCATCGAAATCCATCACGAAGACATGAAAGCCCTTTAGCTTCGATGCGACGACCTTTCGTTTGGAATTGGCTGGCGTAAGGCCGGTCTTCGAGACCAAACGTTTTACGTCCCGCACGTCGTCGGTCTGAAGGCCGGCTGCTTCCTTGGCCATGGCAGACTGGGTACGCGCGCCGGCTACCATGGCAATCCTGTAGGCTACGTCAAGATTATCAATCACCCGATTCCGGACAAGTTCCTTCACGGGCTCAGATAGCCCGCAAAGCCTCCGAAACTCTCTGACCATTTCCGCAGATAGCCCGACCTTCTTGGCCACAGCTTGCGTCGAGCCATACAGGCAAGCTAGGAACTCAAACGCATCAGCTACGGCCATCAGGTCTTCGGTGCGCTTCTTCCGCCTGGTGTTTGCGAACACCACAGCAAGGGCGCTCTGTTCGTCCAATTTCTTCATTTCAGGAAACCTCGCTTGCCCAGCCATTCCTCGAGCGCTGAATTCGCGATGTCTTTCGGTTCGTGCCGGTAGTCCCGGCAAGCTGCCTCCAAGGCTTGTGAGATCCTGGGTGTCAGGTCCAAGGTGATCTTGGTAAACTTCACCTTCTTGGCCATGCCCACGACTTCCGAGGCCGACCGATCTGGATTCTCCCTAGCGACGTCTATGATGTTCCGCCGCCGGGCGCTGCTGGGAACCTCCTTCACCTTCTTGGCAATCTCCACAGCCTTCTTCTCGTCGGGCACGCTCCGAGCGATCGACATCGCGGTAGTCGCGCTGATGTCACCGTTATCGACCATGCCCTTCAGTTGCTCTGGAACACCCTCGTACCCAAGGTAATTCCTTACAGTCTGGGAGGTTACGCCGAGCTGCTCGGCCACTTTGTCGATAGATTTCAGTTGCTTGCGAAGATACATCGCGGCTTGCATCTTGTCTCGGTAGCTCAAGTCGAGGCGGTGAATATTCTCGGCGAATGACAAGATTGCGGCTTCTGTCTCATTGTTGACCTGCCTGATCAGCGCGGGAACCTTTTGAAGCCCGAGTCTCTTACAGGCTTCAAAGCGACGTTGACCGATGATGACGTAGTATTTATGGTTCTTCTCATAGACGACAATGGGCTGAAGCAGGCCCTGGGTTTCCCTGATGCTCTGCATGAGCTCGTCAAGGCCCTCCTGCACATCAATCTTGCGGACGTTAGCGGGACTAACCTCTATGCTCGCTATCGGAATCTCTTGAAATATGACCTTTCCTGGCATCAGGTTGTCCTTTCCTTAAGTCCGCAAGTAAGCCCGCGTCAGCCGGCGAAGCCGGGTTCCGCCTTTATTTCTTCGTCTCTTACGCTTAAAAGGCTTTATCATATCTGCTGGATGCTCGTGGTTTTCTCAAGCATTGTCGGTGCGTAATCGTAATCTCCTGCTGGCCTGAAGGATCGACGCAGCGGCCGATTGAGCACTTGCTTCACCCTTCAGCATTTTGCTCCGTCACTTTTGCCACGTGCGCGTCCAGAAGCGCGTTGAACATCTTGCCATGGTTGGGGAACTTCAGGTGCAGCAGTTCGTGGAGTATCGCCCTGGCCCGCGTTTGGAACGGCTGCCGCAGCAGGGCCGTGTCGAACGTCAGCCGGCCGCGGCTGGAGCAGCTGGCCCACTTCCTCTTCATGCTGCGGACGTG
>CAYHHI010000119.1:0-2419 GCA_964356335.1 uncultured bacterium | reverse complement strand
CTCGTTGCACGAAGAGATAGGAATCTCGCTTAGGATGAATCTCTTGCCACGTCGTGCCAGCCATATCATGTCTCTGCAAATAGCTGTACTTGGCTTCGCGCAGGCCCCAAAGATCGGCGTGGTACACCTTGGCGATATCCTGTGTCTTCTCGCCCGACTTCACAAAGAGCGCGATTGCCACCCCTTGCCTGATGTCAAATACGTTCTCATCCTTGCCTCCGTCAGGCGCGGTTTCCCGTTTGAGTGAGTTGCCGTGCAGGTCCAGCAGATAGATCTCATCGAAGGTGCGCATCAGGCTCTGGCGCATGCCGCGGAAGGTAGGATTGTCGAGATAGGAGTGGTTCGTTATCATGCCAACCACTCCCTGGCCTTCCTGATCGATCTTCCACTGGGCAAAGCGCAGGAACTTGACGTAATCATCCTGCAACCACTTGGGGTTCTTCTCCCCCAGGGGCTTGCCGTCCACCTGTCGATAATCGCCTATCAGTCCCAGTATCCAGTCGCCCCGATTCGACGAGTGGCCGGAGTAAGGTGGATTTCCCAAGACCACAAGAATCGGCCGCTCCCTTTTCACTTGAGCTGCCAGATGAGACTCTTCAGCCAACGATGCCATACCGGGCAAATGCGTCTGCTCTAGTTCTTCCATTTCCAGGGTGTTAGTAAGATAGAACTTGAACCGCTCCTCATCCGTAAGTCGATGTCCAAGCTCTTCCAAGAAGAAGGCCATCTTAAGGTGCCCAACAGCATAGGGTGCCATCATTAACTCAAACGCATAATAGTTCTGGAGGATGTGCTTGCGGATGAATTCCTCTCGACCGCCGGCCCCGAACTTGTGCTCGAACTCCCGCACCGCCTCCTGGCAGGCCCGGGCAACGAAGGTCATAGTGCCCGCCGCCGGATCAAGCAGGGTGACGCCTTCGGATGCAAGGCCCTCAGCCCGATGGAATTTCTCTTTCAGCAACGAATGGAGGGAGCGAACGATGTATGAGACCACCGGCTCCGGAGTGTAATAAACCCCGCGTCGCTCGCGTTCTTCAGGATCATATTCAGCCAAGAAGGTCTCATAGAAATGAACAATTGGGTCGCTCCCCTTGCCCTCGCGGTAATAGCGGTCCAGGATGCCACCGGCGTCGGCTACAGCCAGGACCTCAGAGATATCGTCAACTATCCACTCGACCTGCTTAGGGAGGTCACCCAGTGATATGAACTGAAACACATCGCGCAAGATGCCGATGGTGCGCGGGATGTGGTCATATGCCTGGCGGCGGCTGAAGCCGTCCTGGGCCCGAGTGCGAGCCGCAAAAAGCCCGTATGTAACCGTCTGGGCGTAGAGGTTGGCAAAATCGTCCAGGGTCAATCGCCCAATCAGATACTTCTGAAAGGCCTCGTAGAAGCCCAACAGGACGTTGAGTTCATCTATCTTCTCCTCACGCAACTGCTCGGCCACAACATCCCTAAGAAAGCGGGTGCGCTTAGCCAACTCGACAGCAAGCGTCTTGGCATCTGTCACCTTGGGTAGCGAGTAGGAGAAGAACTTCTCGAGTAGCTCCAGGAACTGCGGCTCATTCTGAATCGGTGGCGTCTTTCCCAGCTTGTGCATAACAAAAGACCGACCGATGACGACCTTGTCCACAAGATTCCCATCTCGGTAGAACCTGAATTCGAAGAAGTTAGTAAGCAGGAGATTCGGAAACGTGTGCCGGTAGCGCTGCAGCTGCTCTGACTCTTCAATCTGGCCCAGGTCCTCCGTCGTTGGGACCTTTGCTTCTACATACCCGACAATATGAAGGTTTCCATCCCATACCCTGAAGTCAGGGTTCCCCGCCTCTGTTTTCTTCGGAAGCGTGCGTATGTGGATATCATTCTTCCCGACAGATTTGGCGTACAAGCCCAGAAGGTCCTCAAGAGTCGAGTAGTAGCTTTCTTCCCTCGCGTCGCCAGTGCTGGAGACTTCGCATAGTGATTTCAGGTACGCTTTCAGCATACTGCGCTCACCAATCGCTTTAGACGCTGCATCAATGAACTCACCTCAGTCGCGGATTGTCGATCTGACTATACATCTAAGGGACCGGATTCATCAAGAGAAACTAGCGCATTGTGATTTGGGCAACCGGCCATCGGGCCACATCAAAGGGCGGCCCGGAAAGTGACGGTCTCTGGAATGGCACTGACACGACGTTTCCTCGCACGTATCCAGGACTTTGCAGAAGTCAGCTGCCCTACACTCACCCGCCCGAACCCATATTGTTGCCCACAGTCATCGTGGACGTGGTATAATGGGAGTCTAGCGTAACGGCAGAGTTGAAAGGGGCAGGGCATGATGAAAACCCTGATGGGTGGGGTGACAGTTGCGTTCTTGTTGCTCATGGTGTCAGTCCCGGCTGGACAAGACTTAGGCTGTGACTGCACGTGCTTGGTG
>CAYHHI010000118.1:0-2425 GCA_964356335.1 uncultured bacterium | reverse complement strand
CACAGCGAGAGGGCCTAGAGGAGCCACCTGAGCCGCCGCCGCCCCTAGCGCTGCCGGAGGGTGAACCTGTGACGGAACCAGTAGCCATTCTCGCTGAGGCGCGATGTACGATATGCGGGCGGAAGGTGGGCGAGAACGTCAATGTCGGCGCGAGTCTCCATTGCCCCCGATGTAGGGATCATTTCGTAGTGGTGGCTTGAGATGATTTCGCTAGATACAATGCTCCCATGGTGTCTTAATCCGCGTGAGATGCAGGTTATTAGCTTGCGGTTCGGCTTGGGAGATGGGCATACCCGTACCTTGGAGGCGGTAGGACGAGAACTCAATATCACCCGCGAACGTGTCCGCCTCATTGAAGCCTCAGCCCTGTGCAAATTGAGGCATCCTATGGTGACTAACCTTCTTCGGCAGATCAATGAACCGAATAGGACAGAGGCAATGTTGTTCGGTGTCCTATTGTTGGACACTTGACAACCGATTTGCTAACCTGTATGCTCTAGATAACTGAATATAGAGCCGCCTAGAGCGGCCTAAATTAGACGTGACGCCTTCGAGCGACCGCCCGAAGGCGTTTTTGCATGCCCCGAAAAGGAGGGGCTTATGAAGCAATCATGGTACGAAATCCGCGATGCGGCCCCGGGCGTGGTTGAGGTGTTGCTGTATGACGAGATCGGGTCCTACGGCATAACTGCCAAGGATTTTATCAAGGACTTGCAGCGCATCAAGGCCAACAACATCAACCTCCGCGTCAACTCCCCAGGCGGCGACGTATTCGGTGGGGTCGCCATCTATAACAGCCTCAAGGGTCATAAGGCAGCCGTCAACGTCGTGGTGGATGGGCTTGCAGCCAGCTCTGCATCCTTCATTACCCAGGCGGGCGATACCGTTCTCATGGCGGAAGGCTCCACGATGATGATCCATGAGCCGAACGGCATGACTCTGGGCGACGCCGGCGACCACGCGACGATGGCGGAAGCCCTCCACAAGATGGGTGACACCATTGCAGCCTTCTATGCCGAACGTGCCGGCGGGACAGAGGCCCAATGGCGTGAGCGGATGCAGGCTGAGACGTGGTATCGGGCGCAGGAAGCAGTTGACGCTAAGCTCGCCGACGGCCTGGTACAGAGCGCCCAGGCGCGGAATCCAGCAGGCATCTTCAACCTGTCCAAGTTTAAGAACGTCCCCGAATGGCTTACACAGGATGAGCCCCCGGCTGAGATTGAGAATCCTTACCCCAACGAGCACGCCTGCCGTCTGCGCGAGCCTGGCGATTTCCAGCCTGACTCCTTCCGACGCATAAGCCGTGACCACGAGGGCAAGCGGTATGACGTGATCGTGGGGAGGCCGAAAGGCGAAACCACCATGCGGGAGCAAGCCTATCGCTATCCGAAAGGTACTTGGGATGCCAGTGACGCCCGCTCTCACTGCGAGGATCACGATGGCTCATTCGAAGCGGCGAGTGGCGGTGAAGATGCTAAACCAAATCCCATCCTAGAAGCACTGCGAGAGGGTACGGACATAGTACGGAAGCCAAAGGAGCCAGAGCTACCGCCCTATGATTTCGCTCTCGCTTTCAAGTCAACCATAGACCAAGGAGGTTAATTACATGGCTAAACTCATAATTCCTGAAAAGCCCGAAGAGCTAGAGGAGTTGCTTGGTGATCAGAAGAAGGTCACTGAGTATATCAACTCTGGCCAGTTCACCGATGTAATCCGAGCCTATGCCAAGGCTACGGATGACCGGGGCAGCATTGCCGAGCAGGTCACGGAGATGGTCAAGGCCGCGTTTGCCGGTCAGGACGGTCTTCAGAAGATGGCCACGGACACGATGAAGGATGCCTTGGAGAAGACGCTGAAGGAATATGGCGTCAGGCGTCCCGATCTCTCTGACACCATCACCAAGAACGCCCAGGGTCACGGCGCGGCTTACAACCCGCACGCTGTAGGCGCTGCACTCGACAAGGAGTTCGAGAGCACTGCTGACTTCATGGCCTCAATCTGGCACCAGAACATCGGTGCAGGCGGAAGAAGTGAGGATCGCTGGCGGAAGATTCGCAACGACTACTCCAGCATTGACCCCGCAACCGGCGGCTTCCTTGTGCCGGAGGCGCTACGAGCGGAACTCCTGCGCGTGTCACTAGAGTCAGCAATCGTGCGACCGCGAGCGCGTGTCATCCCGATGGATTCAGCCCGCGTTCCCTTCCCAGCGATTGACTCGACCTCTCACGCATCCAGCATCTTCGGCGGGATTACCGCTACTTGGACTGAAGAGGGTGGCACCCTAACGGAGACTGAGGCCAAGTTCGGGCGCGTAGTCCTTCAGGCGAACAAGTTGGCGACCCACTGCGACGTGCCGAATGAACTGCTGGAGGATTCCATAGTCTCGTTCGCCGCCCTGATTGATCAGCTCCTACCGGAGGCCATC
>CAYHHI010000117.1:0-2459 GCA_964356335.1 uncultured bacterium | reverse complement strand
CGTTGATTGCATCCTTGTCCACAATTCCTCCTTTTGTCCGTGGTGCGTTAACGTCTCCGCATAACCATCCGCACAACCTTCATCCGAGCGAGTGCCCGCTCGTGCGCCCAGATATCCCTGAGAATCTCCTGCTTGGTCTTCTTCCCCGGTTCCGGCTCCTCGGGGGCATTCTTGTAATACGATTTGCCAATCGTCTTGAGAGCTTCCGCCGCCGCCTTCTTGTCGGCCTCGACGTAGAGCTGCATCTGATCCTGGGTGAGCTCGTGATCCTGCTTGTTGATGACGACCTTCCGTGGAGCGTAGACCGGGACGTACCCAAGGCGGTCAAGTTCACGTTCAAGTGGGGCGGGTCTTTCCTTGGTCCTCTGGAACGGGGATGCAAACGTCTCAAGCGGAGTCTGTTCACGGACAACTTCCTTTCCCGTGATCGTCCGCCTCGGTTCAAGTTCCCCGGTCATGCCAGGAATCCGGGACCGAATGACATCCCAGAACGTATCTCTACGCCTGGCCGTCTGGTCAATGGCCGCCGCAGTCCGGGCCACAACTGCCGGAATGGGCATCCCCACAATGCCCTGTGCAAACTGTTTCGCCCACCTCTCGGGATCGCCAATCGCCAGAGAGATTCTCTGAAATCCCTGGAGGGAAGTTTTGTCAACCGCCACGTCCTTCGCTGCGCGGAAGGTGTCAGCTACCCACTTATCGTGATCCTTCGCGCTCGCCACCTCATACGCATTCGAGGCCGCCATGAGGAGTGAGGAGAGTGGTTCCATGCCCTGATAGGAGTAGTATGTGTCCCCGACCTTGATTGAGTACGGTTGCCACCCAGTAGCCATCTTGTTGGTCTTTTTCTTGGTGTCCGACGGACCCATGCCAGTGATATTGCCCATCTGGGCAAAACCGTAAATAGCCCCAGCCATCATCGTACCCATGAGTCCACGGGCAAGGTCATCCTCGGCTTCGCCTCGGGTGCCGTACTGCTTCTTTACCATCTTGGCCAGCGTGCGCATCAGTCCGACGGGGGAGCGTTCGATGAATCTTCCGGTGATTTTCACGGGAGTCTTGAAGAATGGCGCAATCGCAAGGCGCATGATGCCCATATCGTTCAGGAGCCCGAGAACCTTCTTTGATTTGGGACCGAGTTCGTCCCTGAACGTCCAGTAGTCGCGAGCCTTCTTCGCGGCCCTCAAAATATCTGGGTGCGAATCGAGGTTGGAGAGGATCTCCTGCATTCTCACCTGGACATCCTTCGCCTTCCCAGACTTGACATCGTTCTTCGCAAGCCTATAGGCCCGAGCGGAGATTTCCTGTTGGGCGGCAATCGTGCCAAACCAGGCATCCGATGCGCCGGCAGCACGAAGGGGTCCACGAATGAACTTGCCCATCTTCCCAGGAAGAGCCGGGACGTGAGTCGCCTCGATCTTGCCCCAGTTGATATCTCCCCCCTCCTGCCACACGTCAGCGGCGGCCTTTGCCGCATTGCCAGTGAAGTGTAAGGTCTGCCAGAGTTCCCTCGCGAGTTCCTTGGCTTCCTTTCCGACCTCCCCTGCATACCGCTCGCGCTCTGCTCCGGTACCCTTAGAGTACGCGGCATCGATCCACGAGGCAACGAGCTTCTCGGGGAACTTCCCCAGCTGCATCACCGAGTTGGAGACGAAGTTCCTGATGTGAGTCGCCGGACCACTCATCATTGCGGAGAGGATGTACTCCTGAATCATGTTTGATACGCCGGGTTTGGTCGCGGCGCGGACTGCCTTCATGGCAATCTCGGGATTTGAGAGGTCAAGTTTTGCGAGTTCGGCAATCAACTTCGGGTTCGCCTGTTTCTTGAGCAGGAACTGGAACATCATGTCTTCCTTGCTCATCCCCTCCGCGATACGGTTGCCCATCGCCAGGGCTCGCCCAGCCTCTGCTCCGGCACGGACAGACGTGAGATAGGTTCCGAGGGCTTTGTTGTAGATCTTCAGGTATTCCTTCTCGGCCTCGTCTACACCCTTCTCATCTACCCGTGCCTTCTCAAGGTTTCTTGCGGCTTCCGCGACTGCGCGGCCCCCGGCGACGGCGGCCTGTTTCGCTCCGAAGACAACGGCATCGCTGACTCTTCCCTCTTCCTTAACAATCCGGTCAAGGTCAGATTGCGTAAAATAACGTGACCGCTCCGCCGCCTTGTCCTGAGAGCGATACCCGCGGGCGGCCCTCATTTCTTCGGGGTGAGCATCGGCCATCGCCTGGAGCGCCTTCTGTACGTCTGTCTCATTGGTGATGCGATCAAAGTTGATGAACTCCTCGGGTGGCTTCCCACCACGGGGGACCTCGGGTCCAGCGACCGCCTCTGCAGTCTTCTCGGCCCCGGCTCGGACTGCGGTAGTCGTGGGCTCAGTGAACGCCATCGCGCCACGCCCACGGTACTTCTCGCGGGCCGCCGGGGCACCCTCCGGCTCGACACCTTCAATCGCTGCGGC
>CAYHHI010000116.1:0-2460 GCA_964356335.1 uncultured bacterium | reverse complement strand
CCATGGCCAAGGTGAAGGGGCATCCAGCAGAGACTGAAGCTGTAGTCGCTGAGTCCCTTCATCTGTATTGGGCGGTCCTGTTTGCGCCCGCCCCCTCCTAGGCACAAGAGCGCTTAGGAGTAGGCGGGCAAGAGAACTGCAGGCAGATGCCTGTGGTTCTTTTCTTTTTGGGCCTCATCCACTGGATCGGAAAGGGAGGTGAGTGTCAGGAGGTGCAGTCAGATCAGAACTGTAGGAACACTACAAGACACGGAGGTTCACATGCGAACAATACGAGTAGCTTTGTTGGTAGTGACTCTAATCAGTACCTTGGCAGTCGCTGGGGCCGCGGCGGAAACGATCAAGATCGGGGCCTTGATGTCCCTGACCGGGGCTCTCGGCCCATACGGCCCTGCAATTGCAAATGGAGCACAGCTGGCCGTTGATCAGATCAATGCGGCAGGCGGAGTCTTGGGCAAACAGCTGGAGTTGATCATACGCGATGATGCGACCTCGCCCGACATCGGGCGCGATGCCGCCACGAAACTGGTGGAGCTTGACAAGGTCACAGCGATTGTCGGAGCCCTCTCGAGCGGGGTGACGCTGGCGGTGTCCAGCGTGACCATACCCAAAGAGGTCGTTCTGATCACGCCCGCTTCTACTGCCCCTTCGATCCCAGCACTGAATGACAACGACTATGTCTTCAGAACGGTCGTCTCGGACGAGGTTCAGGGCGTCGTCCTGGGCCGGCTGGCAATACTCCTGAACTACAAGAAGGTCGCCGTTTCCTACGTGAACAACGACTACGGCAAGGGTTTGGCGGAGGCCTTCAAAGGTACCTTTGAGGCCCTCGGGGGCGAAGTGTTGGCGACGGTGCCCTACGAGGAAAACAAGCCCTCTTACCGAGGTGAGGTGAGCAGTTTGATGGCTGGCGCTCCCGATGCGATCGTCATGGTCAGCTATCCTGTGGACGGCAACAAACAGATCGTGGAAGCGGTTGAGGCTGGATACAAGGGCAAGTTCCTTATGACGGACGGCATGAAGGGCGAAAGCGTTGCTCCCGGTCCGGCCTGTGCCTCTGCCGACGCACCTGGCCCCATTGAGGGCTCATATGGAACAGTAGCGGCTGCCGGGTTCAGGACGCAGCAATTCGATGCCGATTTCAACGCAGCGTTCCCGCCAACCACAGTCCCCTACAACTACCAGGCCTATGACACGGTGATGCTGATTGCCTTGGCGATGGCCAGAGCGGGAGAAACGACCGGGCAGGCGATTCGCGACAACCTGCGCGCGGTCGCCAATCTCCCTGGCGAGGAGGTCTTCTACGGCGAATTCGCGAAGGCTGTTTCACTCCTCAAGCAAGGGAAGGACATCGACTATCAGGGCGTCTCCGGACTGGTTGACTTCACGGATACGGGAGATGTCTCCGGTGGCATCCTGATCTGGAAAATAGACGGATGCAAGGTTGTATCAGTCATGGAGGCTCCCGGATAGCGAGATCAAAACATCCGTGAGATTTCCCGAAGGGAAACGCGTTCGTTTGCCTCTGTCGCTGGGGGTGGTCTCGTGAGGCCACCCCTTCTTACTCCTCGCGACTTACCAACAGGGATTCTCAATGGGAGGAGCCTCGCCGGAACAATCCCTGAGGGCGCCAAACCAGGACAAGTTCCAGAAGAACCGCAACAACGATGATGCGAAGAGACGCGGCTTGAGTCGCAGTCACCGGGAAGTAGCGGGTCAGGAAGTCCGTTCCCGCCCAGATACCCCATACGACGAAACTCCCCCATATCGCGCCTTTGTTGCTTCCGCTTCCTCCCAGGACCAGCATCACCCAGATCAAGAAGGTCCCGTAGAGCGGTTCGAATGAGGAGGGGCTGACAAACCTGGCGTAGTGGGCGTAGAGACTCCCCCCGATTCCCATGATCATTGCCCCAAGAACGAGGGACTGCAGTCTAAAGGAAAACGTGTTCTTGCCACACATGGCTGCTGCAGACTCGTCTTCTCGGATGGCCCTTGCCACACGTCCCCAAGGGGAACTGGTGAGTCGTTGCATGATGAAGTAGAGAGACAAAAGAGCGCACAGCACAAGGATAAGATAGAACCAATTATACGCTTGCGACGTGAGGTCGTGCGCCCATGACGGCCAATTTGGGTGCCCCCTCAGCAACGCCCCGGCCCCCTTATGGATTGGGTCATACAAAGGAGAAGGAATCTGCTGCAGCCCCCACACCCCGTTCGTGAGCCAAGACTCGTTCTTAAGCACCAATCTAATGGTCTCAGCAATCCCGATGGTGGCAATGCCGAGGTAGTCCGCTTTGAGACGAAGGGTGGGAATGCCAATGAGCAAAGCGACGACGCCGCAGACGACAGCAGCTGCCAGAAGGCCAACAGGGAAGGGCATCCCAAAACCCCCGAAGACGCGACTATCCCACGCGCTGGGTAACGGACCGCAGACCAACGCTGATGCATAGGCACCTAGAG
>CAYHHI010000115.1:0-2464 GCA_964356335.1 uncultured bacterium | reverse complement strand
CAGCGGACAGACATATGGTCGCTGGGAGCTGTGCTGTATGAGATGTTGACAGGGAGTCGGCCGTTTGAGAGCGAGGATGAGCAGGCCATGATATACTCCATCATCACCGGAGAGCCGAAGCCGATAGAAGAAGTGAGGCCGGAGGTTGCAGGCAACATCATAGGGATTGTGCAGCGGGCATTGGAGAAGGACAAGGAGAAGAGGTTCCAGACGGCAACGGAGATGGCAGAAGCGCTTCGGGGAGAAGGGGAGCCGCAGAGGAAGCGGATGTCGAGGAGGAAGAAGAGGATGCTGTGGTATGCTGCTACGGCCGGCATGTTGCTAGCTGCCGCGCTGGGTATATTCCTCACGATGTTACGAGCTGAGGTCATCGACTCGATTGCCGTCCTTCCGCCACGCAATCTCTCGAGTGTCCAGGAAGATGAAGTGCTCTCAGAAGGGATCCTTGATGGCCTCATTACAGAGCTAGGCAAGATCAAGGCCCTGAGCACAATCGGTCGGCAATCAGTCATGAAGTTCAAGAAGACTGACAAAACCTATGCTGAGATTGCGAAGGAACTAGGAAGTGTAAAGGCGTTGGTGGAACTATCCTTTCAGCAGGTGGGGAACAGGTTGCAGATAAATGCCAGGTTGATTCAGGCTTCCGACGGCAAGGTTCTGATGGCTGGTGACTTTGACAAAAACATGGAAGACGTTCTAGCGCTCCGCAGTGAATTGGCGCAGTCGATTGTTCGGGAGATCAGGGTTGCGGTGACACCGCAGGAGCAGCAAAGACTGACAACGAGTAGTAAGGTCGATCCCGAAGTCTACACCACCACCCTCAAGGGCAAGGCGACGCTTGAGTACGCGACGAGCGAGGAACAAATTCGCCAGGCGATCGGACTGTTCCAGAAGGCGGTAGACCGGGATCCGACTTACGCCCCAGCCTGGGCGGGATTAGGCGAAGCCCTGTGGACGCTGGCCGCCTTCGGAATGGAGTTCGTCGCCCCTGATGAAGTGCGCGACAAGGCGATTGCAGCGGCCGAGAAGGCGCTCGATCTAGACGCAAACCTCCCGGAGGCTCACAAGGCGCGCGCGGTCATCGCCCTCGACGGGGAATGGGATCTCGCAAAGGCGCAGCGGCATTTCGAAAGGGCCCTCGAACTTCAGCCCAGCTACGCTTCCGCCCACACTGCCTATGGCCAGATGCTCAGCGGGTTGCCGCTTCTCCGTCTAGATGAAGGACGCAGACACCTTGACCGGGCGCGCGAACTCGACCCGCTTCCGCCCTGGAACGACATCAACCTGGTCGCGTGGTGGCTGTATCAGGGACGGCCTGAAAGAGCGCTCGAGGAGGGCGAGCGAATACGCCAGCGGAACCCGACGCTCTATGTTACCCCTTGGCAAATGGGATTCGCCCAACTCCGTCTCGGGCGGCCGGGCCAGGCTGTGCCCGAGTTCGAGGCGGCGCTCAAGCTGATCCACCCCAACCGCCCTGCAGCTTTTGTCGCTCCCCTCGGCCTGGCATATGGACTGGCGGGGTGCCGAACTGATGCCCTCAAGATTCTGACCGAGATGGAGCAGGCGTCGCGGGAACGCTACATTATGCCGCTTAATCTTGCGTGGGTGTACTCGGGGCTCGGTCGAATGGACGAGGCCTTTCGGCTTGTCGATCAGGCGCTCGAGCAGCGAACTCCTCGTCTGGTCACTTGCACGCCGTACAATCCACTCTATGTCGCCCTCCGGCGCGACCCGCGGTGGGAGCCCTTCATCGACCGGCTCCGAAAGCAAGTGAGGCTGCCTGAGGGGACTCCCGATCCTTATGAGTAGTGCGGGCGAATGAGAGGTGTGAGAATAATCGAACCATCGGGTGATCGAGCCATCGGTCATTGATAACATGGATCAATGGAGAATTGAATAAAAGAATCAATACAGAGGTGATCTATGATAGCCGCGCGAGTGTTAGTGTTATTGATTTGTCTTCGCTCAGTGGTATTTGCACAGGAAATGTTTGGAAGCCTGGAGGGGCGGGTTCTTGATGCAAATGGGGAACCAATTATTGGAGCAAATATCGCCGTGACCTCTGCCAGCTTGCAGGGGACCCGGGGGACTTCCTCCGATGAGCGAGGCGTTTTCCGGATACTTGTTCTACCGCCTGGAACGTACACGGTCCGGGTCAGCCACATCGGATTTGGGAATGAGGTACTGGAGGGCGTTCGTATTCGCCTTGGACAAACAACCGGGCTTGGCCAGATTCATCTTCAGCAGCATGACGTCCAGATGTCGGAGGTCGTAGTTTCAGGTGCACGTCCCCTTCTTGATCCAAGTTCAACAGTTACGGGCTCCAACCTCATGAGAGAGGACTTTGAATTGCTTCCCATTGAGAGGAACTATCGCAACGTTGCTGCAATTCTTCCGCACGCAAATGCGAGCTACCTCGGGGATGAAACGAACTTCGCCGGCGCGACTGGATCAGAGAATCGGT
>CAYHHI010000114.1:0-2618 GCA_964356335.1 uncultured bacterium | reverse complement strand
CCTGACCTGGCAGGCCTGTCCCTACTGCGGGAAGAGGCGGGTAGCCCGCGCCGCGCTGAGCCGTTCCCCCGAGCCGGCGAGCAGCCGCGAGACGACCCCAACGTTCTCCGTCACCCCACCTCCCTGACAACGCCCCGCAGTCCGTAGTCGCCCGAGCCGAGATGCTGCCGAATGGTCGGCGCGGCCATCATTTCACCTTGACTGGGAAGAGGGTGCTTCCTAGAATGGCTTGTGTGCCGAGGTAGCTCAGTTGGTAGAGCACATGGCTGAAAAGCATTTCCACGCCATGCGCAGCAGCCCGTATCTGACGCCCCACGTCTGACGCTGCCAATAATGTAGAGACCACGGTCATGCGCAGTAGCCCATAATGGAGGCAACGATGTCGATTAGAGACGAGGAAGACAGAATCCTGAAGAGGCTCGGTAAGCTAATGGACAACGAGCCCGAGACGCCGGAAGCTGTCCTAGCTACGACCCTATTCATGCTAAACCGCAAGATCGACATGGTTCTCATACAGTTGGGATCGTTGAGTTCGCGGCCACTCGCTTGACACGGCGCTCCGGTAGGCGTAAAGTCGCGGTTCCGGGGGCCGTCCGTCTCTGAACCAATAACATAGTAGCAGGCCCGCAGGCCGCCTTTGCGCCAAGGATGACGTAGGGTTCCTTCCAAAAGCGGCGCTCGGCCCCCGGTCTCCTAAGGACAAGTACAGTGAGCCTCACGTCCGCCCTCTACCGACTCGCCCGCCTCAGCGCCGACGTGCGCGCCGCAAGATCGCCGACTACCCTGGCCCGACGGGTCAAGAACAAAGCCGTCGGTCGCCTCCTGGGGCGTGGTGGCATCTGGCGGCGGTTGTGGCGGTAGAATCGGCATCTAGGGAGATAGCCAAATGAATAGACTCGCCTTGTTCGGTGTGGCGGTTCTAGGCGCGACTTTCATCGTGGCCAGTATCTTCGCCATATGGCAAGCCGCAGGCGCGCCCTGGCAGTCAGCTAACCCTGCGCAGTCAACACCTGCTTCTCAGCCCGTCCTTGAGACACAGCTTGAGAAGTGCCAGCGCGCCCAAGTCGCCTTTGAGGGCGCAGCGAAGTGGGTGGGTCTCGGCGCAAGTTCACTTTCCGACTCCCAAAAGGGGATGGTGGCAAAGTACTTTGCGAACGTACTCTCTGTCTGCGCGCCCGAAGTCAATCCACAGCCAGACCCATTCAAGCTCCCATAGGATGCGCTACAGCTGGTAACCGCGCTGCTCGGTTCTCTCCTTCTGGTCGGGGCATGCAAGGAGGTTATCGAATGAAAGCCGCCATGTTCGGACTCAAGTTGGCACCCTACATCTTCACTGTCGCCGTTGTCCTCGTTCTCGCGGGTATTGACTCGCGCTACAGCCACTGGGTCATCCCCCAAGTAGACGAGCGCAAAGACATGGACACCGAGCAACGGATTGCCAGCCTAGAGTCGGGTTCTATGACGTCGGCCAGCCGCGTGGAGAATCTAGAGGCAAGGCCCACTCCCAAGCCGTTCACGGTTTCGGAGAAACCGGTTGATGTAGCCGGAGCTATCCAGCGACTCACTTCACAATGGGCGAGTGATCGCTACACGCTGTTCTTAAGGGAAGGCCTCGCCACAGTGGATTGGGTGAATCAGAATATCAACCCCTGCATCCGTTTCATCATCTTCGGAGAGGGCGGCCCCTTAACATGCAACAGGCCTTGACCCTATGCCCAATGAAGTGCCTGGTCATCGCAGCGGCCCTCATCGCCACTGTTCTAACGACTGCCTGTGGGAGCGACTCGCCAGCGCCCGCAGCTACGGCGACACCGTCCGAATTCCTGGTTCGCGGCGACTGCTTCAGGAGGGCGGATGAGGAAGCAGGTAGAATCTACGGCCAGGACGCCGACCTCAATTCCAACACCGACCGCTTCAACGAGTTCTTCAAGGATGTCATACTTGTCGGCCTCACCTACGGACGGGATGAAACCGCGCTCGTTGGCTCTGACTTCGAAGAAGCATACCTAACACTTGTTGGCGAATCAGCCTACGTTAGCGAGCGCCGCAAGGAAGCCTGGGACTATCAAAACAGACTGTTCGACGAGTGTATAGAAGCCCAGGGCATCGCCGCTCAGCCCGACCCCGCCCTCGACACAACAACACGGTGTGTCGCGGAAGGCGTCGCACGCGCCTGGAGCCAATATGGTGACCACGCACTCGACTATACGGATGAGATCCTCTTCATTTTCGACGAGCAGCCCTCCGAGCTTAGCATTGGAGAGGCCTGGCAGATCGCTGTCGATTACCAGCGCAAATTTGGCGAGAGCCCCTTCAAGAACCCCGCAGCGTTTGAGTTGGCAACGAGCGGCGGCTGCGATCCCTGGCAAGGCGAAGCAGGGGGCGTACCGATCGCGGGACCTTAGGCGGGCAGAAAGCGAGCTGTTCGGTTGGCCAGCGCCGCCATGACTCCGCCTTGACTGTCAAGAGGGGGCTTCCTAGAATGGCTTATGTGCCGAGGTAGCTCAGTTGGTAGAGCACATCACTGAAAATGATGGTGTCGGCGGTTCAATTCCGCCCCTCGGCACCAATTCCCGCTATCCTGCCCCCCACAGGTAGACCCCAAACGCAATCGCGCC
>CAYHHI010000113.1:0-2628 GCA_964356335.1 uncultured bacterium | reverse complement strand
CAACAACCAAGGGCCGCATGCCCTTGCCTGCCTTCTTGACTAGAATGGCGCGCGCCACACCGAAGTCGAAGCGTTCTTCTCGTAGCTGGTCCTGGATCCTTCTTATGTGGGTGCCAGTCTGAGCTTGAAACTGGCGCGCAGCATCCACTGTCAATGGCGACTTCGAGAGCAGCGCGCTGTGGTATACCTTCTGCCAGGCGCGATCAAGGCAGCGCTTGCTTCGGACGCACTTATACAGCGGCGGCATGCCGTTCAGTGATCTCCTCCTAGGCCCCATCGATGCGCGCAGGCCCAACTGGAGCAGTATGTCCACCCCGGGTGATCCTCGGTGCAGCCAGCATGCCGGGCTAAGCCCGCACGAACTGCTTCCCAGGTCGACCCGCACGTTAATGCGGATACTTCCGCACAACGAGGCCGCGCGCTCTCCGATGCCGAGCCGACGCTCAGCGTCGCTGCCGCGACTTAGGGCGACAGCCAGGGCGCAAAGCAGCGCACCCAGCCAACCTGCCCGTATAGCAGGTTTTTGCAGATGATCAGCTTCTCCATCATCACCTCTGTAAGTGTACCATTTCTCCAGGGGCGATGCAAGCCAAACCACCCGCCGCCCGCCCCAGAGTTGAAAAGCCTATCAGCCGCTCGATGGGACCCCCCAGTCCGCGCTACGGCTGCACCAATCTCCAGGTCGGGCCTGTTTGCCCCGGGTGATCCTCGGTGCAGCCAGCATGCCGGGCTAAGCCCGCACGTACTGCTTCCCAGGTCGACCCGCACGTTAATGCGGATACTTCCGCACAACGAGGCCGCGCGCTCTCCGATGCCGAGCCGACGCTCAGCGTCGCTGCCGCGACAAGCATTAGCAATCATACCTGTCGGCTGCCAGGCTGTCAACCCCCCGTCGCCTCTCTCTTCAAGGAAACGCCCACGACCTCAGACCGGCCCCGAGTGGACCTGCTCTCCAAGGACTGGAGCGGAGACTGGGTGACTCCTTACTTCGGTGAGCCTGCTCTCACAGAAGAAGCCCCGCGAGGGGCGAGGAAGCCCCATGGATGCGACACCGATCACCACTTAAGTACGGTCACACGCGTTCCATGATCGGTCCCATAGGCTCCACAGCAGGCTCGGAATCGAAGTCCAGGTGCACATTCCCGGAGATGCGAGATTCCGGCCGGCTTCCTGCAAAACCAGAGAAGCCAGATGACATGAGGGTTCGAAGATTCTCGGATCTGTCCCTCAGACTCTGCGTTCATTGAGTCCCCCATCTCTCCAATACTTGGCCAAGGAGCACTATGACCCAGACTCCTGAGCGGCCGGACCGCGTCTCCTTGTAGAGGCGGCATGGCTGTACTGCATGGTGATCACTCGCCGCGGATGGAGGCCGGCACCACAAACGCGCTCGCCATCGTGCCAAACAGCTGGAGAATCCCTATCGGATCGAAGACCGCAATGGTGCCTTCTGGATAGCAGTCGGGGTTGCCATAGTGAGCGAACAGAGCGATCTCGTAGATCCTCCGCCCGCACGCCATCCGGTAGCTGACCTTCTCGTACCTGTTTCCCGCGCCTGCGTCAAAGACGCAGTACCTGGCGAGAGGTCTGCCTCCCAGCTCTCGAAGCCCATCCAGCCTTTGCTCATCCGCACACATGAGACAGAGAGACTCCTCGTGTGGAAGAGGCCCTGTATCAACTACTCCGATGGTCACGGAAACCTCATGGAGGTTCGTTCTGGCACCCGTCTCGTCGATCGAGGGGTCGAAGGTGGGAACAAACGTGACGACGGCGCCTGCTGTGACAAGCTCATCCCCCGGCAACACAGCAACGAAGTCCTTCGGGTATTTGATGGCGAAGCCGTGCTCCCCGTCCTCGTAGGTCTTCCAGCCAGCGGTACTAACCCAGCCGCAGGCGGGGATGGGAGGCAACGCGTCGAACTCCGAACACACCAAACCTAGACCCTGTCTCGATGAGCCTGCTATACAGACAGACACCGCGGCGAGCAAAGCAACGAGCGCCACACCCGCCAGTCGGCATCCCATTATCGAACCTCCTGAACCTTCCGTATAGGAAGCCTTCGTGCCCGCTTGCCGCATGGGGAAAAGGGCACCGATTCGAGGTCCAGACTAGCAGAGTGCCTGGTCCCTTTCCTTCAAGTCGGTTCGCTGACTCGGTGCTAGGTGTTCGGTGCAATGCGCGGACATCTGACGTGCACCCCCCCGGAATCCGGTCTATGGTGAATGCCAGAACCGCCGAGCGTGAGCCCGCCATGGCCCGTACACAAACCTATTCCCGGGGCTCGGAGACCAAGGGATCGTGCCGCGTGTCACCATTCGAGAACGGTCACACGCGTTCCAGGATCGGTCCCCCAGGCTCCACCAGGCGGATTCACGAGACGGCCCGGTCGGGCCGTTCCTCTTTCCCACTTTGTCTGTCGCTGAGGCATCCGACGGATTGGCCCCAGAGCCATACAGCAGAGTATTCACCCCTCTGCTGAAACTGTTGCATCAAGATCTGTCAGATCTTGAAGCAACGGTTTGGAGGGACATAAAGGGTGGGGTCTACCATTGGATTTTGCTGGGATGATGGGGGCACCTCCGTCCGGTAGACTGTCTGCCTGATGGGAGTGTGGCTTGCGGGGTTCGC
>CAYHHI010000112.1:0-2707 GCA_964356335.1 uncultured bacterium | reverse complement strand
CATGGCTACGCCTGAGCAACGCGAGGACTTCTTTGCTAAGCAGGACGCCATGACAACGGGACACCCTGAACTATTACAGGAACTCCACGACGTTCAGGTTCTCAAGTTCAAGGACGCCGCTGTGCGGGAGTTCGCTGAGAAGAGGTGGCAGGCCAAGCAGGTACAGAAGGAATACTACAACATCCCTAGTTGGATGGGTTTGACGCTAGAAGAAGGCCGGGAGGTGGATAGACTGCTGGCGGAGGCACAGGCGCAGGTATCCCTTGGCAACAGTCCTGATTTGCGAGTAGCGCTGCAATCTATTCCACGCGAGAGGTTTTCTGAGAAGGCATGGAAGACCGCACTTTCGCCCCTGAGAGAGCGTCTTCGGAGCGGCAAACGCCGAGCCTTTAAGCGTGATCCTAAGAACGCTGAAGCCTTGAAGATGTTTGAGCCGATTGGTGTAGAAACAACGAGTGTGGAGTGACGTGGTTTACGGTCGTCTTCGCCAAACAATTTCGCCCAAGGCTATCGAAATGAAGGCAACGCAAACGAGGACAAGTACCAGATTCAGCATGTCCGCACCTCCCAACGAGACATTCTATCACAACCTTGACGTGGGAGGATAAATGGACTAATCTTTAACTAGCAAACAGACGCGACCGAGAGGACAACCGAGGTCGCTCCCGAAAGGGGGCGGCCTCTTTCTTTTAAGGAGAAACCATGGCAACGAAGAAAGGGCCTTCAGAGGCCGAGGCCCCTGTGCTTCCAGCGGAGGAGACGCCTCTACCTGTAGAGACTCCTGCTGAGGGAGCGCCGGAGGTTGCGGCACAGGAGAAGCCAGACTTTCGTGCCCAGTTTACAGAACTGCCGGAGGAAGAGCGCAAAGCCTTTCTCGAAGAGAACGCGGCAGAGATGGTACGGCGTGCCGAGCAATCAGGCAGGGATAGCGCCTACTCCCGCTTGCAGGCCGAACAGCAACGTCAAGCCCAGGCGAACCAGGAACTCCAAGACACTCTGAGGAACCTGGATACGGAGACTGACGACAACAAGCGGGCGAGTCACATTCTAGCCTTTGCCCAGAGGCAGGCCCAAGAGCAGGCGAACCGTCAGGCACAAGCGAACCTGGAGAGCGTGAGGGAATCGTTCGGTGTATCCCCAGAGGAGCACACCGAACTTGTCTTCAAACTCCACCAGGCAGCAGCGCGTGACGGGCGCATCGCCACATTCGGAGACTACGTGAAAGCAGTAACGGGGGAGAGGTACATGCCTAAAGGCGAAGTAACCAAGCAACTACGCGCAGAGGTTGAGGCTGCCCTAGAGGAACGTCTAGGCAAGCAGCGCGAAGGCGAGGCCGCCCCCGTATCGGTGGGGCAGGGTGCTCCTGCACCTTCTGGCTCCAAAGCCAAGATACAAAACGATTACGCCGATGGCAACATCGACACGGAGACCTACACAGCAAGGTTGAAGGCCATCGGCGCGAAACCATAGGAGGGTTTTAAATGGCGACTCAGACTGCCACTACTGGCAATCTAGAAGACGCTCAACGAATCGCCATCGCAGCGTGTAGATACACGATGGAACACAACATGCCCTGTGTTGGCCTCGTTGAGCACTTTACGCTCGCTAAGGGCGAGAAGAGCATCACTGTGCCCAAGGTCGCCCAGATGACCGCACGGGGTCTTTCGGACGGGGTAGACATAGCGGCCAGTGAAGACATCGGGATGACCACGACTTCCCTCACCACGAGTGAGGTGGGGCTGAAGGTCATCCTGACAGACAAGTTGGTCCGGCAGGAGAACGAGGACGTATTCAAGATCGTTGGCCGACAGATGGGCAACGGGATGGCCCGCAAGAAGGACACGGACGTAATCGCCCTGTTCTCCGCCCTAAATGGTGGAACGACCTTGGGTGCGGACAACAAGTACCTGACCACAGCAAACGCGGTGGCTTGTATTGCCTGGGCCAAGGCTGCCAAGGCACCCCCGCCCCTTTTCTTCGTTCACCACCCATACGCAATCGCCTATCTAGCGTATCAGACGACAGCCATTGGTGCGGCCTCGACCACAGCGGGTTACGGGCCTGGCCTCTTGGAGACGGACTGGGCGATTGAGCGCATCAGGAACTTCTACAAGATCACCATGAACGGAGTGCCGTTCTTCGAGGACGGTAACATTGCCGTGATCAGTGGCTATGAGTCCGCTTATGGTTGCATCGCCAGCAAGTCCGCGATGTGTACCATCGACTCGCAGGAACTCCGCACCGAGCGCGAGCGGGACGCTTCCCTTCGCGCCACTGAGGTTGTTGTCACGGCTGACTACGGCTGCTTCGAGCTTGACGACAGCTACGGTGCGCCCTGCCAGTACGAAATGGGCGCGATAGCCACCAACGCATAGGAGGTATGAGTTATGCCGACGCAGGCTGAGCAGGTATTGAAGGCCCAGATCATACGAGACCTCAGAGAGAGTGGATGTGCCTGGGGTTTTGTGGGGGAATGGCCCACTAAGGCCACCTACTACAAGTCCACGGGGGAGGCCATGCCGAATCTACCTGCTGATCCCTGGTCGATGAAACGCTACCTCAACAGAGGTTTTACCCTTGCGCCGCCTGTGGAGCAAGGGCTGGTATGCGACGTTTGCGGCAAGTCAGGGTTTACGCACAGAGTAGGACTGGCGGGCCACAAGCGAACGCACAAGAAGGAGTAGAGGGATGGTGAGTCCCACTTTAG
>CAYHHI010000111.1:0-2717 GCA_964356335.1 uncultured bacterium | reverse complement strand
TCTTCGCGGGGGTGTTCCTGTGGGGGGCCTGCGATGCCACGGCCTCTCCTGCACAGGGCCCCGAGCTACTTAGCCGCCGCGCCGATCACGGGGACAATGCCCCCGCGGGTCCCAGCGAGGCGATTTCCCCGGCCGGCCAAGCGATCCGTTTCTATCAGAGGTACATCTCCGATCTTCGCCGCGGCAGGTGCCGCTTCGAGCCGAGCTGCTCCCAGTACGCGATGGAGGCCATCAAAGATCGAGGTTTGGTTCTCGGCACGGCCCTCGCGGCGGATCGCCTGATGCGGTGTAACTCGCACGCGGGGCGCTGGTATGCGCGCAACGACAAAGGTCGTCTGGTGGATTCCCCCGGCGGCGAGAGCTGGATGAAGGAGCCGGCTCGGGTGCCGGGCTGGCTGCTTCCGCCCGTCGAACGCGCGGCCGTCCCTGAGAGCCTTCAGGGGTATGCCGATTTCGCCGACGCCCTCGAAGACGAGAATGACTGCTGGCGGGCCGCAACCGAGTACAAGCGCATAGCTTTTCTCGGCAAGTCTCCCGATCTGGCATTCTGGGCCCAAATGAGGATCGGTGCCTGCTATTTCCGCAACGAGGAGTGGACTGAGTCCGCAACAGAGTTTGTGAGCGCCGCTGACCTTGCGCCGGGACCTCAGGCGCGGAATGCGGCGTGGCTTGCAGCGGCATCGTCCAACTTTAATCTGGGTGGCTACGAAGCATGCCGGAAGGTCTTGCTTGAGGCTCCGTTTGACTGGAGTTTGGGTTCGGGACAATCTGCGGCGGCTCAAGACGGGACAGCTCCGGACTCCTCGGCAACCTATTCATCGGTGACCTTGGGAGACTGGCTCGGTCTTGCCGGGCTGTGCGCGATGGCCCAGGGAGACTGGGACGAAGCGCAGGGCCGATTCGCGGAGGCGGCGCGGAACTCTTCTGCCTCGCCGGACAGGTCCCGCTTGCTTCTCCTGGCTGAGCGCGCGCGGGATGGCACCCACCTGCCCCGGAAGAACCCTGGGCTTGCGGCAGCCATGTCGGCCGTATTTCCGGGATCGGGACAGGTCTACTGTGGGCGGTATTACGATGGGTTCCGCCACTTCATGTTCAACAGTTTGCTTATCTCAATCTTATATGGCTTGGTGAGGGACGAGAGCTATCCTGGCGCTTATCTGGTTGCGGGCTTAGCCCTTCCCTTTTACCTGGGAAACGTGGCAGGTGCCAAGAAGGCCGCTGTGTGGACTAATGCCGCCAGGCGGGAGGCGTACCTCCGTGACTCGGTGACCCTGACGGAAAGCGCCCCTGAATAGGTGCATGCGATGGTCGCGACAAGAAGGCCAACTTAGTCCAGGGTGGATTGTATTTAGGAGTGGTGGAGGCCTTGGGGCAGAAGCAGGCCAAGACTTTAGCAGTAGTGAGATAAGAATGGCGCCGGGGGGATGCTGTCAAGGGATGGGCGCTCTGGCTCAGAGGCTTTAAGGCACTATTAGGGCTCGGTTGGTGTAATGCTATCAACCCGAGAGGCCAACCGGTATACTGCTGGATGGTCTCGACGGCAAAGAGCTGCGACAGTTCAATCGGATCATGAGCCCTTACAGCCGGGTCAATCGTTGAGGGGGTAGGCCATGAAGGCTTGGCGAGGCATCGTGCTTGCAGTGGTCATCAGCGCGGTGTGCGCTAGTTCAGCAAGGGCCGAGTGGTATATGTACCCCGTGGCTGATGGACTTGCGGACAAACGTGTGACTTCGATTCTAGAGGATCGTTCAGGGAATCTCTGGTTCGGGACGTATGGGGGAGCGAGTCGGTATGATGGAGTGAATTGGCTTACGTTCAGGACAGCTGACGGGCTTGCGGGGCAGTATGTGTTCTCGATTGTTGAGGATCGTTCAGGGAATCTCTGGTTCGGGACGTACAGGGCCGGAGTGAGTCGATATGACGGTGTAAGTTGGCGGACCTATACAAGATCTGATGGCCTGGCAAGCGACAGCGTGGACGTGATCCTGGAGGACCGTGGCGGGAATCTCTGGTTTGGGACAGCTGGAGGAGCGAGTCGGTATGATGGAGTGAGTTGGCGTACGTTCACAACAGCCGACGGGCTTGGGAACAACGATGTGTATTCGATTCTTGAGGATCGGTCAGGGAATCTCTGGTTCGGGACCAACGGAGGAGGAGTGAGTCGGTATGATGGAGTGAGTTGGCGCACATTCACAACAGCCGACGGGCTTGTGGACGACGACGTGCTTTCGATTCTCGAGGATCGGTCAGGGAATCTCTGGTTCGGGACATGGGGAGGAGGAGTGAGTCGGTATGATGGCGAGAGCTGGCGTACGTTCACAAAGGCTGACGGGCTTGCGGACAACAGTGTGCCTTCGATTCTCGAGGATCGGTCAGGGAATCTCTGGTTCGGCACATATTACGGAGGAGGAGTGAGTCGCTACGATGGTGTGAGTTGGCATACGTTCACAACGGCTGACGGGCTGGCGAACAGCTCCGTGTGGGCGATTCTTGAGGATCGTTCGGGGAATCTTTGGTTTGGGACAGGTTTCGGAGCGAGTCGCTATGATGGGGCGAGTTGGCGTACGTACACAGAAGCTGACGGGCTTGCGGACAACGTTGCGTATTCGATTCTTCAGGATAGTTCAGGGAATCTCTGGTTCGGGACGGCCGGAAGAGGAGTGAGTCGGTATGATGGAGTGAGTTGGCGTACGTTCACAACAGCTGACGGGCTTGCG
>CAYHHI010000110.1:0-2730 GCA_964356335.1 uncultured bacterium | reverse complement strand
GCTCGGTTCCATCAGCACCTACAAGAACGGCTCCCACCAAAGGGTCCACCTTGCTCACATGCTCAGAGCGAGACTTGAGCATTTCCTCAACAGCCACTTCCATGAAGCGTCGGTCGCGATCTTTCGATGTCACGTCAAATACCCTCGCCCGATTCAGTCCTCGATGGCTGCATGGTTCACCCAGGGGTACCAGAAAGACGGAGGTTCCGCCAACTCTCTGCCCTGAGGCTACGGGACATATGAAAGGTGGTCAAGATCTTTCGGCATTCTGAGCATCCGAGGCCTGCCGCTGACACCCACCATGCCGAGTTCATCGCATGAGAAGGCTGGCGGAGACCCGTACAGCAGAGTATACTCCTCCCGTCCAATGCTGGTCGTAGCGCGAAGACAGGGCATGCCTGCCAGGACGGAGCATGCGCTTCTGCGTTTCGGATGCAATCTGTGCGGATAGCATCTTGGTGGGATGGAGTTCTCGTCTGCCCCGCTGGCACTCGGCACAGCCAGAGAGTAACGGAGGGCCCTATGAATCTCTCTATAGACATTCCCAAGGCACGACAGGCGGCGGCTGTTCTCCACAAGGCATTCGCGACCTCGGGAGTCCTCGGGCAAACCGAGATGCCGGAGGATATTGTCCCACGCGGCGCTGAAAGAGGCTCGCTCGACCACCTTCTCTTTGTCACCCTCACAGTCTCTATAGACTACATGCGGGATGCCGATGACCTTTGGGCCAGTTCCCGTGCCACATTCCAAGATCCCGAGACCCGCTACCTGTTCCAGCCGCAGATGCTACACGAAGTATCCCCACAGGCAGTGGTCAAGGATATGCGGAAGCACCGGCTATCGAAGAAGCCTGAGAAGGACGCGAACATCTGGCAGACGGCTGGGGTCACCTTCCACAAGAAGTGGGCAGGCGATCCCCGCAATTTCCTTGCCGACTGTGGCTGGGATTGCCTGACCATCCTCAGGCGACTGAAGAGCGATCACCACCTATACAACCAGCGGCCTGTTCCCGATTTCCCGTACCTCCGGGGAGACAAGATCGGCCCGCTCTGGCTGAGGATGTTAAGAGACAATGTTGGAGTAGCTGAGCTCACAAACCTGGATAAGGTTCCCATCCCCGTGGATATTCACATAGCCAGGGCAAGCCTCGCGTTGGGCGTGGTACGCGGCTCCTATCAGGGCGGCATGAGCGCTGTCTTCGAGATGATTCGTGAGGCCTGGTTCGACGGTGTGAAGGAACTTGAAACCGGCGGCAGGCCTATGATTGCTCTTGATGTGGATGAACCCCTCTGGCACCTGTCCAAGTACGGATGCGTCAAGAGAGATAAGGACGCGGGTTCGTGCCCTATGAAGGACTGCGAGGCCCGCTCACTGTGCCGGCCGGGCAAAGTCTGGATTGATGTGGAACGCGGTGTCGCTGAGGTCGAGACTTGAACGTGCGTAGAGCGTGCCCGTCGCTACTCAGGTCCTTGGAATGGAGCGCGTCGTTATGGCTGACTCGCAAGAGCGATTGAGCAAGACCCTCCGGCGCATCGAGTCGGAACACCAGGAGGTAAAGCGCGCGTATTTCAGAAGGTTCGGCGGGGCGGGCGTGGGTTCGGAAAACAACCGCAAGACGATTGATTGGCTCAGGAGTGAGCGGCGGGCGGGTAATCTGCGATCTATGACCGATGCGCTAAGCGAACTGAAAACCATCTTCAGGGGCGTACCCGACCGGCGCGAGAAATACAGGATTCTAAGAGAGCTCTACGCAATCAATCCCTCCATTCACGAGAACTGGTTCTACACGGCCCACCTTGCGTCGGACTTCAAGAGCCTTAGCACGAACCGGCACGGCCTCAAGGCGTGCCTCACCTCCGCTCGCCACGGCACCCTGGACGAGTGCCGTCAAGCCATCGGCACGACGGTGGTTAGATACATGATCCTCCTTGAGAACCTTACTTCGCCTCTGCTCTCTGGCAGTCTTATGGATGCCACAATCAAGCCCTCCGAGGATATGCTGGCTGACATCGAATCTGCAATCACACTGATAGACGAAGCCGAACCGACGCCACAGATCGTAGCCAGCGCCATGCCTTTGATATTCCGGATCGTTCGCGCGCTGCTCGAGGCAACGCACTACCGCCAGATTGAATCGCCCGCGTTGCTCGGTAAGTGGCTCTTCTACGCCCCGTGTGGAATCAACGAGGGGCCGATATTCATGCGTCACACCAACTCCGATCTGGTCGGAGCCCTGAAATCAGTGCCGCTCCTCGAAGAGAAGGCTATCAGGCACCATCTCAGCAAGAATTTCACTTTTGAGGACGTTACCGGCTAAAAGTATCAAGGCATAGATTCGATGTCAGTTCGATTGACAGACCACGCCCCCATGGAGTAGACTGCAAATCAATCAACGATTAGGGCGAGCTTCGGATGGGCTAAACCGTCTTGTCCACCCCGGGGCTGGCAGCCGTGACGAAGGTGTGACAGAGACATACCGCGTCTGCGCCATGGCAGAAGGACGGAGAGCCATGGCCATGGAGATGGAGTCAGATTGTGGAAGACCCCAAGAAAGACCCTGAGCACTGCGACAGCCAGAAAGACATGCATAGAGACAGACCAGATCAGTGGTTCCTGCGGGATCGCTCCCTGAGACCAGTTGCCCGTCCCGCTGGGTCTCCTTTCCAGTCCCTCGGCTTGGCCCTGGGAAAGGGGCCGTCGGCCCTAGAAGTGGTAGTTGCACAGTCGGAC
>CAYHHI010000109.1:0-2776 GCA_964356335.1 uncultured bacterium | reverse complement strand
ATTGTTGCGCTTGTGGTTTTTCAACCAACCGTATAACTGCACTCTGGGAGTCCGCTCCGGGTGCCGCACATACAACATGAGCTGCAACTCCTGCCGGCACGAGGCATCCCTTTTGTGAATGAGAAAGTCCCCATCTATCTCTTCCACCAAGGGGACAAGGCGAGCGGTAAGGCTGCCAACGAGCCGCAAAGCCCCTTCAGGGCTGGTTTTGCCGTAGAGACGGATAAGCTCCCCGACCAGCCAGTCGCCCAAAGCCACTACCACGGTCGCATCCAGCGGGTTGGGATCGAACGATCCGTGACCGCCACCCCGCCTGGTGCGGTGATCATAGAGAGGCCGAACATGCCTGGGTATCAAGAGACGCAGTTCATCAGGCAGCGAGCTCTGTTCTGCTTTATGCATCTCATCATCAACCTTGATAGATGACACCACATCCTTCGTCCTGGCGAAGTGGACTATCTTCATGATCGCCTCAGCCAATTTGCCGCCCCGCAGCAGGCACTTCTCCCAATCGGTGGCCATGAAGGCGGTTTTCAAAACTTGGTAGTGCTCCAGGAGCTCATTGAGGAGCTTCTCTGGTATGGCACCCTCGAGCAGCAAACGGACTTGCTCTCTGGCTGTTGGCGTTTTCGAAGGCATGATAAGCGCCTCACTTGCTACATCTGAAAGTCGTTCTCCACGTAGGCTTCACCTCTAGAGGTGATGACCCACGCTTTCGCGCCATCCTTCGCGGACTGGCTTTCAATCATGAGTCCTTTCTTCACGCAGTGCCGAATCACGTCGGGGAGGTTCTGCGGCTTCTTTTCGCGCTTTTGCGCGTAGGCATCCAGTATTTCCTTTGTAGTCACGCCCGCATCATCCCCAGAATGGAGGGAGTAGTAAGCTATCGCTGTAACACGGTCTACGTGGCTTTGGGGGGCCTTGATCGCCAGAAACTCGTTCATGGTGGGCGGCAAGTCTTGAGTCGGCTTCGCTGGTGCCGGCCCAACGGCGGTTGCGCCCGGCTCCGTGTGCGCCGTAGCCGCTTGCTTCAAGAGATTGTCAAGGATCACCCAAAAGGCAACTGAGCGGAACGGCTCATCTCGGTCCTGAGCGAGCGATTGGGCTCGGTCAATCGCTGTCCTTATCTCGTCATCCTGCATGGAATCTATCCCCTCCTGTCACTTGAGGTGCGACTGAATGTAAGCGCAGGCATTATCCACAGCCCAGCCGGGCACCAGGTATCTTGAGGAATCGTCCCTATCCACGAGCTGCGGTCGATTCTGGTGAAGCCTGATCAAGCCAGGATGCACCGAGCCCTTGGGAATCCCAGTCTCGGCGATCACCTCCGAGGGCGCTGCGGCCTCTCTCTCCAACGGCAGGCCCAAGGCGATCATGGCCTTCCGAGCGAGGAGATAGGCTAGGATTCGGGCATCGTTCGAAGCGCGTGCCCATGCCTGCTGTGGACGTATCGCGCACGTATCCTTGTCGATCCTTAGGAGCTGCGTGAGTACGCCGGCGACTAGCCTCTGGTCCAATTCTTGGCCGCTGACTAATAGTTCTTCAAGGTCAGTCATCCTCTTCCTCCTAAAGCTAAGTATTGAAGAGCGTTTTCATTATCATACATCGGATGATATAGATGCGTCAAGACCTACGCGGCAGTTGGGCAAAGAATAGCCCAAACATCACGATGGCAGGGCACTGAGCTAAGACTTGCTAGAGGAACGGTCTATGCGATGAGTGCCTACTCTGCCGCCAGGGCTCGTCTGGGCCTGCTTGCACTTCTGCCTATTGGTATACAAAGACAAGCGAATGACGGGAGTCAGGGCTCGCACTGTCAACTCGCATATCATAGCTATAGTATTACGTACTATGAAACTCGGCCTGCAAAACCTGTCAGTATCAGATGGCCACGCAGTCAGTACGGGCTCATGATCGCAATTATACCATGAACGATCCTATATGGTAAGCCTGTGGAAATCGAGAGGAACAGCGGACTGTTTGGGCGGCTAGGTGTAGTGCTTGACCTCGAAGCGGAAGAACTCGACCGGCTCGTCGGCGAGGATGCTGGCATTCATCTTGGCGATCAGCACCTGCTGCTCGACGGTGTCTACGCCTTCCAGGTCGGAGAGGAGGAGGCCGCGGAAGCGCTCCCAGAGGGCGTGCCACATCTCCCTTACATCCCCTACCCCTGCTCTGCTATCATCACCCTATGACACCATCATCCCATCCGCCGACCGCGGCCGCCCGTACGGTCAATCAACCCAAAACCACCCCTTCCAGATTCGCAGAAAAAAATATTTCGCCAAACAAACGGTCAATCAAGTGCGTGAGGCGCCGCCTCCCTCACCCATAGTCGGCAGTAGCCATCCTCCTTACCTGTGGCCTACAATGGTGTCAGGCCGACCGCCGGAAGAGACGCCATGAGCCCCAGGAAAGCCAAAGCGCATCCACCCGATATGTTCGGCGAGAGCGCCCGCGCCCGCATGGAGCGCGAAGCTCCCCTCGCCGCGCGCATGCGTCCCCACAGCTTCGAGGAGTTCGTGGGGCAGGAGCACCTCGTCGGCGAAGGCCGTATGCTCCGCCGCGTCATCGACACCGACCAGGTGCCGTCGATCATCCTCTGGGGGCCGCCGGGCAGCGGCAAGACCACCCTTGCCCGCATCGTCGCCGCCCAGACGAAGTCGCACTTCGAGCCCATCTCCGCCGTAACGGCTGGCGTCGCCGACCTCCGCCGCATCGTCGACGAGGCCCGCGAGCGCCGCGGGATGTACGGCCAGCGCACCATCCTCTTCAT
>CAYHHI010000108.1:0-2791 GCA_964356335.1 uncultured bacterium | reverse complement strand
CATAACTCACTCTCCTCTGCCAACCTACGCGGCATAACGGTGTGGCTGAGCGGCGAGCGGAGGCGGCGGGGCTGTTGCTCAGCCCTTCCGCAAGAGCCATGCCGCCGTAGCGAAGTCCGCTCGAGCCACTGGTTAGGAAGTCTACTCGATAAGAGACAGCTCCTTCTTGTCCTTGTACACTGCCTCGATAAGCTGCCTATAATATTCGAAGAAGCCTTGGCCAGACGTATACATGTGGTAGACAGCACCCATTGACCACGCTTCCATCCAGCTCCGTAAGTCTGGCTCAAACTTCATTATCGAATTGAGACGCTTAAGGTCAGCTGCACGGAGGATCATGACCACTTTCCGATAATTGAACTTGCGCGCCTGCGCCAGACGATCCTTCGCTTCAGTGATGTTGCCGGAGATCTGAACCTCGATGGCCACCTCCGGATTCTTGCCCGATAGCCATGCTACGTCCAACTCATATGAATGCTCCGGGGATATCCTGTATCTGGTCTGCGTGTTGTAGTCCATCCAGGACCCAATCTGCTCCAACATCTCCGCCAGGCGATCATGAAGGGTCTTCGAAGCAAGGTCCAGGTCCATTATCGCCTTCTCGTACTCTATTTCCGGTCTCATGCGTTGCTCGGGCAGCATTGGCTCAGGCTTCGGCGCGGGGCGCCCAGAAACCACCTTCCGCATCTCCGACTCAATGAGTCGAAAGTCATCTTCGGGGATCTCCCGGACGCTCCCCTGCAAATAGGAACCCCAGTACTCCTTCTTCTCCATGAAGCTGAGATCGGGAACCAGCCTCTTTGCGTCAACCAGCTCATCATCGCTCAGCACTATCTCGGGCTCCGATGGCCTTCGGGCTGGCCACATCTCATCTGTGTCGGTCCACACCCTGCTGTCGTGTTCTTGGTACTCCCCGGTGATCCGGGCCACGGCGCCGAACTTCTGGAGCCCCATTATGTAGTAAACGACTTTGTCGTCGCTCTGCATCCGCTGCATCTGACGCTTGAAGCGTATCGGGACTCCCTGTAGACGAAATCCCAGTTTCTCGCGGTCGAATTTGAAATTCTCAGGAGATGTTACGATGAGCCAGTACGGCATGTGCTCCTCCAGATTTGTTGCTGATCTGCTCTGAATCCTATCTTCCTAACGGTGTGGCTAAGCGGCGTAGCCGACCGTGGCGCGACGCCTGCGCCCTTGTCCCTGCAGGCGGCGTGACACTCGGCGGAGTCCGCTTGAGCCACTTGTTGGACAGAGTCAGATCCTCCTACCTACGACGATGATGTGTGTCCCCATGTCGACGCAACCAGCTTCCCGGCATGCCTCCAGTTCCATCCTGAGAACTTCCTGCCACTTGCTCGTGTCCCCCTTGACCTGGCTGAGGTGGTCATCATGGGCAGTTGAAATGCAGTTCGAAGCAGACATAGCCAGAACTGTCAACCCCGCCTGACTCACCATTGCGCGCAGTTCCCCTGCCCGGAACATGTGGCAGTGGTGCACCGCGCCGTCCCAATTCCGCGGCGTCAGATTTCCCGTCTCCGTGATCTTCCTGTTGATATCCGGCGGCACGGCCAGAACCCCCTGCACGAACCGGTGAGCCCCTCCCCACAACGACATAACACTGACGAAGACGTTCCCCCCCGGCCTGCAGACTCGCACACACTCCCGCAACGCCACCGGCGCACGCTCGAGCACGTAGCTGATGGGGCCCCCGTAGCAAACTACGGCATCAAACGACTCTGATGCTAGCTCGCTCATATCGCACACGTCCAGCTGCTGGCGCGCCTCCACCGCGTGTTCGAAGCCAATCTCCTGCGCATGTTTGCTGTGCAGCTCCAGTTGCACCTGCGAGATGTCTGCCACGACGACTCGGCACCCCATTTCCGCCAGAACCTGGGTGAACCTGCCCGGGCCCGCGCCGACATCCAGCACGCGCCAGCCAGGTCGCACAAACTGCCGCAGATAGTGCGTGTGAATGAACAGGCTTACCTCATCCGCGGGGCTCTTCGAAAAGCGTTCCCACTCGCGATCGCCCATTTCATCATAGTGCGCGCGAACCCAATCCGGATTGTAATCGGTGTGGTCTTCCATGTCTCTTCTGTCCAACGGTGTGGCTGTGCGGCGGGGCAAGGTGGCGCGGCTGTTGCCATGCAACAGACGTGACACCACAGCAGCCGTCCGAACGAGCCACTTGTTCTGTGAAACTCCGGCCTCACTCCCTGTTCCCTACTTATACACCTCGCGCACTCGCATGGCAACCCAGCACTCGCACACTTACCATACCGGAATTGCGCGAGGCTCTGCCATACAACAGCCCCTACCGCTTTTTAACTTAGTCCCACTACAAACTCGCATAGGCCAGCTCTGCCTCCCACTACTTACCGCGGACTCACTGCCTACAACGCAGACCGGCAAGGTCCACTCGGCAAAGCCTCAGGAACACACCTCTCTACCACCAGCCTTGCCATTCGAGACAATGCGCGACCCACCTCAATGTCCAGGTGTTCACGACTAACAGTGATTACGCCGGCACCCGCAGCACTCACCATTCTCACCTTCGGAGCTCCCACTCCACTACCCACATCCCCAATGCCCGCTTTGCCGAGTGCGAACTCTTCGCACAGAACGGTGTGGCTGTGCGGCGGGGCAAGGTGGCGCGGCTGTTGCCCCTGCAACAGACGTGACACCGTAGCAGCCGTCCGAACGAGCCACTTGTTCTGTGATACTCTCGCCTCACTCCTATTCTCTCTACCCACCCACTCCGCTCACTCCTCACACCACCACAAAACCCCAC
>CAYHHI010000107.1:0-2870 GCA_964356335.1 uncultured bacterium | reverse complement strand
TAACGTTCCATCGCGTCAAGCTCTATTCGCCATAACGGTGTGGCTGTGCGGCGGGGCGGAGGCGGCGCGGCGCTTGCCTCTGCAAGCGACGTGACGCCGTAGTCTCCGTCCGTCTCAAGCCACTGGTTCTGCCATGATGTATGCTCCATCCTTAAGAAGCGGTGCACAATTGTCCACATCAATATCAGCAGAGAGACGAATGTCCCGCTCGAACCCCATGGCAATCAGCTCCTTGCCGGAAGAACATGCCGTCAGCTGGCCCAGGAGCCGATGCTCCGCACTCTGGAGTACACCCACTGCTACATCCGCCTCCGGTGACAGACTACCCCTCAAATACCGGATAATGGCCCCCGCCCCAATGAGATCCTCGACAGCAGCTCGGAGTGAACCGTCTTCCTTCCACCTTTCGCCAGCAGGTATTACAGCTATCTTCTGGCCAAGTCGCGTCGCAGCCGCTGCGACCGCCCTCGCATTGCGGAGGGAACCTGCCAGCGTCGCCGTGCGCCCCGTCAAAAGACTTAAGCGTGACCCATTGATCCCAGGAAGCACAACCCTGGCGCGCGCCGAAATATCGACGAAAGTGGCTGGAGACAATGAGTATCGGCTCCGCCCCCGCGCACCTGCCAGATCAGCCTCCTTCGCCCGAGCGAACTCGACAGCCGATTCCTCATTCGAATCAAATGGCAGGATCTCAGCCCCGCGCGCTGTTGCCAGACTGACACAAGTGGAAAACGACAGCACATCCACAATGATCACAACATCGCTTATAGGGGCAAGATGCAGAACGCCTTGCTCACCCCATTCGCACCGAATGTCGAACTCAGATTGATCGAATATCATCAGTCTCTCATGGCAGAACGGTGTGGCTGTGCGGCGGGGCGAGGCGGCGGGGCTGTTGCGTAAGCAAGAGCCGTGACACCGTAGCGCGTCCTCTGAACGCACTGGTTGGAGCGTGGCCTGACGACCGCAAATCGACCAACGGCAGCTATAGATAGACCGTAAGGCCCAGCTTCACCTCCATATCGCCAAACGACCAACTCGCCTTGTCAGGGTGACTTTGCCAGGTGGTCTCCCACTGCCCGTCATCCACCCGCCGTCTGTTGGTCTTATCCAATTCGGTGCTGGTGTAGGTTGCAGACGTACTATACTCACCTGTCACCGCTATGTGTGGCGTCAACCGCCACTCGGCTCCCAGGATCACGTCACAACCCATGTACCAGCTATGCTCCTTTGACTCATACTCGTAATAGGTGATCACCGTGTCGCCCGGCATGCTCCCAGACTCCAACTGCGACAATCTGTTGAAACCCACCTCGGGGCCCGCCCCCAGGAAAACACGCACGTCCTGCCCACCCGACACGTAACGCAGATAGGTCCCGGTGAAGGAAACGTCCGTCTCGTCCGCTGTGCTACCCCCGCCAGTGGCATCGCTCGAAGTCCCGTAGACCCCGGCATCGAACCTCACTGCAGCACACCCACGCAGATCACGCTGCACCGAGAGCATTCCCGCTTGGAATGGAGCCAGAGAAAAGTTGTTCTTCACCTGAAACAACAACGCCCACGGTCCTTCCTTCGTCGTGATGTCGGTAGGTTGCTCAGCTGGCCCGGCTATCAATGTTGCGTCAAGGCTCAGGACAAGACACATGCATATCATCATAGAGCCAACACATCTCATCGTGTCGCTAACCTCCCCTCGAGTTATATTGCCAAGCGCAACGGTGCCGCTCACCCGCAGGCCGCGAAGCGACCTGGCGGGTGGAGCGGCTGGTTAGACACGATGTCAGCGCAAAAGAACAGCCTTCTTGGCTTCCGAGCGTTGGCCAACCGTCAGTTCATAGAAATAAGTGCCCGACCCGACTCTATTCCCGTCGTTATCTCTGCCATCCCATACGGCAGTGTGTTCTCCAGGAGTCACTTGGCCCTGGGGCAGCGTTCTGACAACCTGGCCGAGCGCGTTGTAAATGGTCAAGACTACCGAATCTGTGCGGTCAACCCTGTACGAGACTGCGGTGCCACTTGTGAACGGGTTCGGAGAATTACCATCCAGCATGGGCATTGGTTGCGGCCCCTGCAGTGGCGCCACTGATGACGTCGGCATGCTATACTCGATGATTACTGTGCCATGAACACAGGATCCCGTGCTGGCAAGAACCTCTGAGCGAATTGCCACGATATTCTTGCCGTGCATGTTGAACAGAGACCCCACGTCGAATACCATCGGTGGCCCGGTCGGCCATGCATGCTCGCCGCCGATGTAAGTACCGTTGAACCAAAGGTCAAACCCAGTGTTGGCCCACATCCAAACATAGACTGCGGTGATATTCTCCGCCGCGATATCTCGGTATGTGAAGTTCAACTCGCCCCGGAAATAGCTTTTCGCGGAAGAGTGATTCTGCGGTAACAGATTTGGGAATTGCTCAACATCTTGGTTCGCAACCGCTGGCGGCCATGCAGAATCATCGAAGTTAAGCGTATACCAGGAAGAACTTCCAGAGTCCGGGACAGCTTTGTAATTGGTGTCGAAGGGGTAATAGACCCACCTGTTAATCGAGCTGCCTGAGGTAGCTGCAGTGAGAATGAACACAAAGGCAGCGAGCAAAGCAATCTGGAGAGCAGACTTCTTCATACGACGGCTCCTTTCCCAATCACCACTAGATGACTATCGCGTGCCGAGAGTCAGCCGACGCGAGGCTCGCCAATCAATGCCGCAGACAACCACCTCCTTTTGATTCAGACTTGCCGGTGACCCAAGTCGGCGCGCGACATTCTCGCATGCACTGTCCCACGCGATCGCCTCCTGCTTAAGCGCAAGTGTCTAGACATAATGACTTCCGAGAGGCTGACCTCCATAATCGAGGGTTGGCCTCAGA
>CAYHHI010000106.1:0-2914 GCA_964356335.1 uncultured bacterium | reverse complement strand
CTATCCGAGGCCCACGGTCAGCCACTACGATACGATCCACTCCGGGTACTACGGAGTTCACTTCAGGTACTGTCCGCCTGTCTGGATCCTGAACCCTGGTGACACGGTTGGCAATGTCTACGGTTGCATCGAGTTGGCGTGGCGAGTGTACTTGAAGAACATCTACACATCCACCGAGCCCAGCACCTGGGGTAACATTAAATCGATGTACCGCTAGGGCAAACCCCGTTTCGTCTAGCCTTGCAGCAGCACAGCCATATCATTCAAGAAGTCCATGATCTGGTTCCAATTCAGATTCACGTGGTGTACCAGTCAATCCTCGAGCCCCATTTTCTTCAGCAAGGTAGTGAACCTCGGGTCAGAACGAAGGCTGTCCCAAACGGGGTGTACTCTTAAGTCGTTAGGCATTGCTCGTTCCTGATAAGCTCTTTCAAGCCATCCGAATGCATTATCCTTATCTCCAAGCCCACAATAAACAAGGGCAATACCGAAAGACACTGAATATGCTTGCTTCGAGAGCCCAAGCAATTCATTGAGTATTCTTGCAGCTTCACACTTGTTTCCGCTTCGTGCGTAAGCGTATCCAATCTCTGGGAGCCCATAACTACCACTTCCGGCCAGCGCTCTTGCCTTCCTAAACTCTGCAAGAGCTTCGTCGAATCTACCTTGCGCTTCATACACATAACCCAGATCAGAATGAGCATTCGGGAAGTCCGCGTCGAGCTCGAGCGTCTTCTCAATCTGAACTATCGCCCGGTCATATTGCCGCCTGTAGTACAGAGCACGGCCTGCGGCCGAGCCGATCACAAGCGAAAGGGGATCAAGCTCCTGGGCCCGTTTCATCTCCGCGAGGGCTTCATCCAATCTGCCGAGCTGGAATAACAGCAGCCTGTACCAATGACGGGCCGTCGGATTGCTGGGATCAAGTTCAATCGCCCGCTTGAACTCATCCTCCGCACCCGCCCAATCCCACTCAAGATCGCTCTTAACCAACCCTAAGACAGCATGGGCCTCTGCAAGTGTACCATCAAGCTCCAATGCCCTATTTGCTGCAACCACTGCCTTCGGCATAGCCTCCCTTCCCGACACCGCAGCATATTCTGGAAGCACGACGTACGTCGAAGCCAATCCAGCATACGCGAGAGCATAATCTGGGCCCTTTTCGATCGCTTGATTGAAATACTCAATCGCCGTCTCGAGGTCCTTCGCCGTCCTCTTGTTCCAATAGAATCGGCCCTTGAGATAAGCTTCGTGCGCCTCGGGATTGACGGGATGTCTGTGTCTCTCGTCCAGCGCAAGGCTGAGCTTCAGGGCTTCGACGATTGCGCGGGATACCGTCTCCTGGATATCGAAGACATCATCCAGCGTGCCCGAGTACTTCTCAGCCCAGATGTGGGCATCGCTGCGCGCATCTATCAACTGAGCTGTGATACGCAGGCTATTGCCCGCCTTCCTCACGCTCCCCTCCAGCACGTATTGCACGTTGAGCCGTCTTGCGATTTCAGGAATCGCCGCCTTCGTCCCTTTGAATGTCATCGCTGAGCTCCGGGAGATCACCCGCAGCACGCGGACCTTGGAAAGATCGGAAATCACTTCCTCAGTCAGCCCGTCGCTGAAGTACTCCTGGTCGGGATCAGGACTCAGGTTCTCAAACGGCAACACCACGATCGACTTCTCATACTTCGGCAACTCGAGACCCACCACACTCTCCAACGTCCTCCTGGTCGTCTTGAGATCAGCTATCGTCTCATCCACATGCTGGTAGCGCTCCTCCCGATGCTTCGCCAGAGCCTTCTCCACTACACGCTCCAAACCTTCAGGTACACCTGCCTTGTATCTTGCCATTGGCTCAGGCGCTTCATTGACCACCGAATAGATTACCGCCGCCTCACTGTCTCCTCTAAACGGCAACCGCCCCGTCACCATCTCATAGACCACCACCCCAAAGGAGAAGATGTCCGAGCGCTCATCTACTTCACGCCCCTGCGCCTGCTCCGGTGACATGTACTGCAAGGTCCCAAGCGTAGTGCCCGTCCGCGTGAGCTTCGCTACTCCCCTTATCTTGGCCAAACCGAAGTCCATGATCTTGACCAAACCGTCACCCTTCACCTTGACGTTGTCCGACTTGATGTCCCGATGAACCACGCCATTGGCATGAGCTGTCTTAAGCCCCTCCCCTATCTGGAGCGCTATCCCGAAAACTTCTTCTAGGGAGAAAGTCTTCTCCCTCACCAGATCCTTCAGGGACTTGCCCTCCACGTATTCCATGCTGATAAAGCACTGCCCCTCCACCTCATCTATCTCATGTATCGTGGTGATATTGGGATGGTTCAGAGCCGATGCTGCTTTGGCCTCACGCTCGAAGCGATCTCTCGCCTCTGCATCACAGACCAGGTGAGACGGAAGGAACTTCAAGGCTACAGTGCGACCCAGCTTGGTGTCATGGGCCTTGTACACCACGCCCATACCGCCGGCACCAATCTTCTCGACAATCCTGTAGTGGGATATCACCGTGCCGGGGGACAGGGCCTTCAATGGACGGGTCTCTCCCAATCCATCTTGACTGGACTCTGAGGACATCGGATTCACTCCCCTAGGCGACCGGGTAAAATCAGACGTCTCGCGCGCCCCGATTGCACCATAGGTCTCGCCGCAAATCAATCACATTGTGGAGTGGTCGGCTAAGGGTCCGGTTCCTAGAAGAGGGTGGTAGCAGACTGCCCCGGCGAAAGCCCCATCTCTCAAAAGGGAGCCGCCTCTGTCAGACCCTGCTCGCCCTGGCCCTGCCGCAGCAAAGCCATATCATTCAGGAAGGTCAGAATATGGTTCCAATTCAAATTCACGTGGTGTACTCCCAGGTTCTTTGGACGGTCTACCTCCAGTCACCTAAGGCGATGAAACCCGCCCAGGTATA
>CAYHHI010000105.1:0-2921 GCA_964356335.1 uncultured bacterium | reverse complement strand
ACAGGCCTCGAGCTAAGCTGCCCGGCGGAAGCAGGCAGCCTCTCCTCCACTCTACGCCACGCCGGAAGGCAGAGCAAGCCACACTTACGGCCCAGCCCGCCAGGTCAGCTTCAGCGAGTTGTTAGATGGCCCGAACACTAGATCGGGTACTTGGAAATCACGTTGTCTACTAGATCCTCTATGAAGTTGATGACCTTAGTTTCGTGGATCTCGATCGCGGACGGATGGGCGAATGTGTTGCGGATGCCGAGCTTCTCGTCAAGTATCTTACGCACGTCGTTGGATATGATGCCAGCCGACCGAACGACCTCTATGAACACCACTTCCTTGATCTCAGCGAAATCATCCTTGGAAACAATAGTCAGGGTCGAAAGCTTGTCCGTCCGCTTCTTGAGCGCGGCATTGAAGTCAGATAGCTTGTGCGTGATGATGTAGTCATACAAGTGATCAAGCGCGATCAGCCACGTCATGATGATCGTGGCGCGCTTCGCCTGCACGCCTAGGCAAGCGATGGCTTCCGCGAGGAACTTCTTCCGATTCTCGTCGGTGACCTTGGCTACGAGGCGCTGCAAGTATGAGAGCGCCGTCTCAAGGAAAGCGCTCAGGGTTTGGGGCGAGGTTGTCTCATTGGCGAGCGCGTCCTCGGCCTCTCTGAGCCCGTAGATGGAGAGCGAAAACCTCCCTTTCTTACCTGAGGGCAAGAGGGGGGCCGTCTTCCCCTTCGCGAGAGATCGGAGCAAGGCGGGCAGCTTGGAGGGTGGCTTAAGAAGTGCTTGCTGGAAGCAGGAACGGATGTCGGAAGATGTGAACCCGGGGATACCAGCCTCTTGCCTCAAGTAGAACGCAAATGCGACGGTCAATGATCTCATTGACACCGCGGCCGGGTCAGAGAAGCGCGAGAGGAACTCCAGGGGTGTCATGCCGACACCCTACAGCTTGGATAGTGCTTCTTCTGCGCTAAGCGTGAGGGAATACTTTTTTCCTTCGTGGGAGCGTAGAAGCCCCTGCTTCACCGCGTTCGTAAAATACTGCCCATGGATGTCCTTGGATAACTTCGCCTCGCTGGCCACAGCATTCACTTGTGCGCGCGTGAACTCGGGGGTGTCTCTGTATTGCTCAAGGTACTTGCCGAAGATCAGTACCTGAGAGACACCGTCAGTCCTGCCCTTGGACTTGTAAAACTCGGCGGGAGATGGCGCCTTTGAGCTGCCCTTCTCGGGTTCTCCAAGCAGAGTCTGCTTGAGGGTAGCGGGGGAGGTCCTTCCACCGACGAGGCCCATGCGTTCATAGAAGGATTTCAGCTGGTTCGTGATGAAATCCAACTCCCCTTCGACCTCGATCTCATTCTCTCCGTGGCGTACTCTAATCCTTGGCATGCTTTCCTCCTGAGTTCCGTGTGCCCTAGGGCCTTCTAACGGCCGCGGCTCACCTGCGGCGGCCTGTCACTCGCACTCCGATCAGCTCCATCACCGCCCCGGCCGCCGTCGGGTGCAGCCGCTGGTTATGTGCCTCCTGGTGCCAATTCGTCCGCGGAGATGACGAGTGAGCGAATTGAAAGCTCCGCGGTGTCGAACGTCATGCGGTCGGCCAACTCTTTGAAGCCGTTATAGCGGTTCCGCTCCTGCGCCACGAGAACCACGAAGCCCGCAAGCCGAGGTCGAGCAAAGCACGAAGCAGCGTCGGCAAGCCGCTTCTGGGCGGCCTCGATTTGACCACGCGCGGTGCTAGTGGTCACGAACTTGACCTCAATCAAGAACGTCCGCTCGTCGCAATCAAACACGGCATCGATTTCGTGAGCGCCGCCCACTCGGACGAACCGACGCTCCGACAGCAGGCGGTAATGGGGTGCGATATGGTGGTCTCGGACATAGTCGATGGCGCGGTTCTCCAGTGAGGTCGCCGATGTGTACAGCGTGTGGCGAGGAAACCCGTCACGCCTGAGAACACCCTCTGCAACGAGGCTGCTAAGAAGAACTCTCACAAAGCTGCTCGAAATCCCCAGCCTGTGCGACAGAGCGGCCTCGTTTAAGGCGTGGTGCTTAGCAATGTACTCAATGACATACTTCTTCGCCTCAGCGAACTCAAGTTGCTTCGCTTGGGCAGTGGCCTCGTCGAATGTCGTTGGCAAGCGTTCCTGATCGCTGGACTCGGCCGCCGACTTCTCGAATTCCTCAGGAGTCTGCTGCTCTAACGGCTGACCACCGAGCAGACCAATGGAGGTGAGCTTGAGGATGTCTCGCCAAGGCCACACGGCAAGGGCCAGGCAGAGGACGCCGACCCATTCGAAGAACTTGTGCCCGCGGTCGCGAACGGTGGTGACCGTTGTGGTACTAGTGAGGCTCTGTGTCAGAGTCTCGGGGTCCGGAGGCACGCTAAACGCAAGGTAGCCCAGAATCACGAGAAGAACTGTCATGAGGATTCGCTTCCAGTATCTTCTCAAGAGCTCACCTCAGGCACATAACAATGTTTATATGGATCCATATAAAAACCCGAAGATGGCATTAAGTGCCGTATAAGACGCCGGAGAATCCGGCATCCTTTCAGGCCTAAATGCAGTAATTTCAACCTCTTCTTCGGAAACGGATGATAATTCGGAGAAAATCAACTGAACCCCTTCGTCTCAAGCCGGATTCTAGATCGGCCCGGGCGGGATGTCAAGCCGCCGATTCGGCCGGAAGGGACCGGGGATCGTGGGTTGTTGGACGTTTCTTGACAGCACGGCTCCGATAACGATATATTCCGGAGGAGAATTTTCATGTCGTCCACGCATTGCCGAAATGAACCCGCCGACTTTGGCGCTTGGAAAAAGATCTTTGGTTCCCAGAAAGGGGTTTATCCAATGACAAGAAAGAAGCATCTCATTTCCTCGATCGGGCTGGGCTTGTTCCTGATCTCGGCCCTCGCCGCGTCCGCGCCGGCCG
>CAYHHI010000104.1:0-2955 GCA_964356335.1 uncultured bacterium | reverse complement strand
AAAGATGGAGGGAAAGAAGCATCAGCTATCCGCGAACAGAGCCAGCGTCCCTCTTCATTCCATCGCCCTAAATGGTCCGGGGGAGGTAGGAGTCCGCGCACCTAGCATTGTCGGGAGAATGGTTGTTCGACTAAAATAGGCCTTAGTAGCAGGAGCAGGGCCGACGGGGCAACAATTGATGGGCCGATGACGATGTTCGAAGCCGACCATCCCGTGGAAAGACCGACTGACCGCGGTGAACTTCGCCTTAGCGGACTTCAGGAGGCCTTAAGCCGAGCCCTTGAACGCGAAGGCGGAGATCTCCTCACGATCTATCTTGGCGCCCTCTACGTCCTCCAACAGGTGAAAAATCCAGACCGGCTCGCTCTTGCTTCGCACAACTTCCGAGAGCTGATGGACCAGATTATCCTTCACGTACGCGCGGATGTGGGAGAAACGACCGTCTCCCTCACATCAAAAGTGGGCAATTTGCGCGATGACTGGGACAGGACGGCCAAAAAGACGTCCTGCCTGAATGGCGACGGCAACTGGATGGCCGAGATCGATATGCATCTCAGTAGGTTTCTCCGAAAGGTCACAGTCTTCTTCGAGTGGTTTAATGTTCATCACCCGAAGCGGGCGAAGGAAATTGCAGGCGCGCTGCAGGGATTCGATCCAGTAGGCATCCCGTTACCTCATGCCCTGGCGAAGCTCAACGTTAACATGTGGGACAAAATTCGCGACTTCTTTTTGGGGGTGGGGCATCATGGGAAAAAGGTGAGCGAGGACGATTTCATACAGTGGCAGTACGCGTTCGAGCGGTTTTTGCTTGGGCATCTTCAACCACCTACGTTTGAGCATCACGCCGAGCTTGACGAGCTCATCGAAAAGGGCGAGACTCGTGATTCCTGAAGACGTTGTAGACAAGGCGCTCGAAGTAGCTGGCAAGAGCACGTCCAACTACGAGTACTTCTTTTCGCGCCTGACGTCCACTGACTGGCTCGAGCCGCTCCTCAAGCGCGGCTTCTTCCGCGACCCCCGAGAGCCTATCCGAGAGGGCGACACGATTAGATATCCGCTCTGGCCGGAATCTCAATATCTAGCTCGCGTCGCTAGCAAAGCTCCTGAGAAGATTCTTCAGATTGCGCTCCAGGTTCCGGAGACGGATAACATCCGTGTTCACGAAGACCTCGCACGGGCAGCTGCAAATATGCCTCCGTCCATGGCGGCTATCTGGGTTCGAAAGGAGATGGAATGGCTTAAGGGCCAGCAGCACGTATTCTTCTTATTGCCGGATGAATTTGGCAGACTAATTAGCTACCTTGCCAAGGGCGGCGAAGTCGATACAGCGCTGGCCTTGGCACGACTGCTGCTGGAGCCGCAGGCCCCGGACAAAAAACCCGAAGACGTCGAGGCCATGCGCTGGCCGGCGAATCCGATCCTTAGGGTCAATCCGTATGACTACTCGGAACTTCTCAGGCTACATGTGCCTGACCTCGTGGAGGCTAGGCCGATAGAGACGTTGGAGATGCTGTGCGATCAGCTCGAATCTGCTATTCGGATCTACATGAGGCGGGATGAAGATACGTCTCAGCCGCCGAACGATTATTCCTACATCTGGAGGCCCGCCGTCGAGGAGTATGAGCAAAATGCTATGCGGGACCGTTACGACACAAAAGAACTTCTTATTTCGACGATTAGAGATATCTCGGAACGGCTCGTAGATCGCGACCCATCCATACTTCCGCAGCTCTTGGAGCAGCTTGAAGGGCGAGGTTGGGACATATTTCGACGGATTGCTCTGCACTTGTTGAGGCAATACCCGCATCTTGAAGAGGCCAGGCCGCTCATCGCTGAACGTTTGGTCAATAAAGAACGTCTCTGCAATATTGGTGAGCAGCATGAATACGCGCTCTTACTTCGCGATCAGTTTCGCCAGCTCAAGAAGGAGCATCGCGCAAAGATTCTTGAGGCTATCGATACCGGCTTCGACCCGGAGGGATATGCGAGGGGATTCGAGGCTTTACATAGGCGGGCTCCAACAAAAGAGGATGTTGCGGCGGCGCGCGATCATTGGCGTCTGAGAAGATTGTCATTCATTGCTAACTCTCTCCCGGCGAAATGGAAGAAACAGTACAAAGCATTGGTGGCGGCTTACGGTGCCCCGGAGCACGCGGAATTCCCCAGCTATTCCACCATCGGATGGGGCGGGCTAACTAGCCCAAAGACGGACGACGAACTCTCGTCCATGGTCGTGGAAGAGCTGACCGACTACCTCCGGGAGTGGCGGCCCGCCGGAGGATTTGACATGCCGTCGCGTGAAGGCCTTAGCAGGGGCATTGCGGCACAGATTCATGCTCGGGCGGACGAATTTGCGAGAAATGCAGATCGGTTTGTGGGACTGGATCCCACCTATGTGAGGGCAATCTTCGAAGGGCTCGCTAAGGCGGCTGGCGAGAAACTGACCTTTGAGTGGCCCGTGATACTTCGCCTTGCGCGCTGGGTCGTCGACCAGCCGCGTGAGATTCCGGGACGGGAAGAGCGCCGCCCGGACGATGAGGTCGATCCGGACTGGGGCTGGACGCGAAAGGCAATTGCGCGACTTCTTGGTATCGGGTTTGAGTCCCAAACCGCCCCTCTCCCCGCGGAGTTTCGAGCATTGGCCTGGGAAATCCTACGGCCAATCACGGATGATCCAGAGCCTACCCCGGAATACGAGGAGCGATACGGCGGGTCCAACATGGACCCTCTAACGCTGTCCATCAACACGACACGGGGCGAGACTATGCACGCCGTTGTGCACTACTGCCTCTGGGTCCGGCGTCAGATCGAAGCGGCCGCCGACGCTGAGGATCGACTGAGGCGCGGTTTCGATGAGATGCCTGAGGCTCGCGAGGTCCTAGATGCTCACCTCGATCCCGCGCGCGATTCCTCGGCGGCAATTCGCGCCGTGTACGGACAGTGGCTTCCCTGGCT
>CAYHHI010000103.1:0-2985 GCA_964356335.1 uncultured bacterium | reverse complement strand
CCACCAGTAGAGAGTCCAAGTGAAACGCCCTTGCAGTAGCTTGCACTACCACAAGGGCCAACCACCCAAGCGGACAGGCCGCTTGAGCCAGTCAAGGAAAGTGTAAGGCCTTCCACTTGGGAAATCAAGAGGGAGGCCGACAGTGAATAGACTTAAAGAGGACAAGCAGATTGCGATTCTCTCAATGCTAGTGGAAGGTAATTCGCTTCGATCTATTGAGAGAATGACCGGAGTGCATAGAGATACGATCATGAGACTGATGGTCAAGGTAGGCGAGCGATGCCAAGTCTTTATGGAAGCGAAGATGCGGAACCTCGAATGTTCGAGGTTGGAGCTTGACGAAATCTGGACGTTCTGTGGCAAGAAAGACCGCCGTAAGGAAGGGAAAGAGGTTAACGGCATTGAGCGCGGCGATCAATTCGTGTTCTATGCCATCGACCCCGAGACCAAACTGATCCCGGCTTGGCACGTTGGCAAGAGGGACAAGGTTAACACTTTTGAATTTGTCAAACGGGTGAAGGCTTCACTCAACGGAGTGAAGCCCCAAGTATCTACTGATGCATTCGCTCCCTATCGTGTTGCTATCCCCTGGCTGTTTGACTACAAGGTGGATTACGGCACTATCGTCAAACAGTACGGTACTGAGGCGGTCGGCCTTGGTCGCTATGCTCCACCATGTGTGAAGGGAGCGACGAGAACAGCACAGTGGGGACATCCCCAAGATAAATACATTTGTACTTCTTACATTGAGCGACACAACTTAACGATTAGAACCTTCATGCGACGATCTACCAGGCTGTCGCTTGGATTCAGCAAGAAACTCGAAAACCTGAAGGCTGCTGTTGCCCTGCATTTCGCTTATTACAACTTCTGCTGGATTCCGAGAACGACAAGGGTGACGCCCGCAATGGAGGCGGGCATGGCGAATCGCCCTTGGTCGATGCGAGAGCTGTACACCAGGGCGCTTGCAAACTAGGGTGCTGGTCACGTAAACTTGGGCCGTTACAGGCAAAACAAGGAGCATGGCATGGCAGAAGACAAAGCATCGCTACCCAAGGCCATTATCTGCATCGACTTCTCGAACTACCATTACTACCTGAACAAGAAGAAATGGAGAATCGACTGGAAACAATTCGTCGGCTTCTTTTCATCCTTCTATGCCATTGAAGGAGTCTTCTACTACGAAGGCATTCCATCCAAGGCGGTCTATTTTGATCTGAACAAGGGTAAGACTGTTCAGGATTTCATCACCGCAACGAAAGCCAAAGAGGGTTTCCATAAGTCACTGAAGCGTGTTGGCATAAAGGTCTGCACCAAGTCCGTAGGTAGAGTGTATGACAATACAGAAGGCTGCTACAAACACAAATGCAACTTCGATGTTGAGCTAACGATAGACGCAATAGAGAACCTTGCCAAGGTTGACACATTCATCCTATGCAGTGGCGACGGCGACTTCACCAAGCTTGTGAAATACGTAAAGGGGAGATTCAAGAAGGCCATAGTTGTCGCCCCCTCCGACAGGCTCTCGGGAACACTAGAAAACGCAGCGAATCAAGTAATCTATTTGGAGGACATACGGGATGAGATTGAACAGCGATAACACAATGGGCCCTGCCGAAGCAAGGCCCCTTCGCCCCGATAGAATCGAGGCTTTAGTCATTACCAACACTATTATCGGCTAGGCAGGGGTCAATGTCAAGCTTTTTCGCCGCTCAGCCACGCCGTTATCACAGGGCACTCTATAGCCACTTTCAATCCCCACCGTTGAATTCTCCCTTCTTGAATACCGTCCACTCTGTTACACTACTTAGGCGGCCCTTTGTTCCAGACCGCTTTGGAATTAGGACACCACCGCTGGAGCGGACTTGGCTACGGCGGCATGGCTTTTGCGATGGGAGCTGGCAACAGCCCCGCCGCCTCCGCCCGCCGCTCAGCCACACCGTTGGGCCAATGGTGGTGTGGATGTGGTATAATGTAGTCGTCCACGGAGCGGAGGCAAAGCAATGTACTGGCCATCGAGAGTCCTCCTATTTGCGATAGCGCTAGCCGTGTGTCTTGGCCTCTCCTGCGGCTCAGACTCCCGGAAGTGCCTTGAACCTGAACCCGACCAGCTCGCGCTCGCATACATCTTCAGAGGAATGCTATCGCTCGGCCCAGGCTCCGGCGAGGTTGTTCCCGTATACTGGTACTTCGAATGTCGCGGCTCCGGCTGTCGGTACGTGGGCCATTGGAATCCAGTGGAGGAGCCCGAGCCACCGGCGTGGTTTGTGACAGTTCGGGAGGCGGAAGCCTGTTACGATAACTGGAACTGGGGTTGCGGCGATACCCTCGGGATCCAGTGCAGTGATCCGAGCAATACCCCTCGTGAGGACGAGGAAGCAGAGGAAGCGAGCATATGGCTGTCCGGTGGCATGGTTGCCCCGCCGGAGCTCTATGATAGGCTAGTCCAGGACTTGCGGCTCATCAGAACAACCTTTGGCGACAGCATCCCCGAGCTGGCAGACATTCGCTTCACCCCGTATCTGCGTAGCAATGTCATCATGCTTCAGCTGATGTCTGAGGCGGCCGCTCGACTCAAGAATGGCCAATTCCACGACTTGGATTCGCTCAACGCTCAATTCAAGGTAAGCCAGATCAGGGTCGAAAGCGCGAGTTCAACGTTCACCTTCTTCTTCGATGGACGCTATGACACGATCCAGCTCAGCAAAATCTACGACGACACGCCATCTGTTCTCTACGCTGAGTCAGTTTTCGCATCGGGTGGTGGGATCTGGGGTGGGCCTATCACGGTGATCCCTTGGCCCATTGATTGAGACCGGCCCGGGGGCGCGACCATGGCCCAACAAGTGGCTCGAGCGGACTCCGCCGAGTGTCACGCCGCCTGCAAGGGAAGAGGCGCAGGCGTCGTGCCACGCTGCGGCTCCGCCGCTCAGCCACACCGTTGGGCGTGGCCTATAGTGCTGATATCTGCGTGGTGCACGCCAG
>CAYHHI010000102.1:0-2996 GCA_964356335.1 uncultured bacterium | reverse complement strand
ATGAAGAAGGCACCATTGTCGGAGGTAAAGGACGATCTTTCGAGGTTTCTCCGAGTTGCGGAGAAGGAAGATGTGATCATCACTAGGCATGGCAAGCCGGCTGGAGTGCTGATTGGCTTCGAGTCGGAAGATGACTGGTTCGATTATCGTTTGGAGAATGATCCGCGCTTCCTGCGCCGCGTTGCAGCTGCGAGGCGGAGTCTCAGCGGTGGGCGTGGAGTCCGGCTCGAAGACTTTGAGTGAGTCGGGCTGGGCACCCCCAACAAGCGGCTCGAGTGGACTTGGCTTCGGCGGCATGGCTCTTGCGGGTGTGGCCGGGCAACAGCCCCGCCGCCTCGCCCCGCCGCTCAGCCACGCCGTTGGGCCGCAATTCAGGCATTCGTTTAACCGAGCGAAGTGATAGATGATCAATGACCACAAGTATCTGGGAATCGTATTGGGGCAATCAAGACAACTGGGACTGGTGGAAGAAGCCTGCACCGGAAGTGCTTGATTTGATCCGCTCCCTTTCCCCCAACGAAAAACCCAAAGTGTTAGATTTGGGCTGCGGTCTCGGTCGACACGCCATCGCCTTAGGTCTGGCAGGGTTTTCGGTAATGGCTACCGATGTTTCCGCGAATGCGATACAGCATCTAACGGACTGGGCGCGCAGTTTACATCTTTCGATCGAGACGCAGGTGTGTGATGTGCTTGCCGACACTTTGCCTGCCGAAACCTTTGATGTCGTGTTGAGTTACAACGTGATTTATCATGGTTCGCGTGAGCAATTTGCCCAGGCGATTCAACGGGTTCGGAGACTCTTAAAGTGCAAGGGGATATTCTTCTTCACGTGTCCCAGTCGCCAAGATGGGAAATATGGTTTGGGGGAAAGCGTGGCGCCACATACCTATCGGTGCACAAACTCGATCACGCCGGGGGATATCCACTATTTTGCTGATGAGGTCGACTTACAGGAATTACTGGTTGGTTTTCAGACACTGGCTTGCTGGAAGAGTGAGGGGTATTGGGACAATCAGGGGGAAGCGCAATTCTATTCCAACTGGCACATTCGCGCCGAAAAAGGATAGCGCGCCCAAATGGTTGTTTGATGTGTCAGAAGCTCACAACCACAAAAGCCGCCCAACAATCGCATGCACCTGATCGCCGCTTCGCTGGCGACGGGCGGGCGTGCAGAGTCAACGTAGCGCACTTGCAAACGATTTGTTTTCACCACCTACGCTGGCGGCAGGTGATGCGAGACGCTGTGCGAAGAGTTCGCACTCGGCAAAGCGGGCATTGGGGGTGTGGATAGTGGAGACGGAGCTGCGAAGGTGAGAATGGTGAGTGCTGCGGGTGGTGATGTGATAACTGTTAGTCGTGAACACCTGGACATTGAGGCGGCTCGCGCGAGTACTCGAATGGCAAGGCTGGTGGTAGAGAGGTGTGTTCCTGAGGCTTTGCCGAGTGGACCTTGCCGGTCTGCGTTGTGGGCAGTGAGGCCGCGGTAAGATAGTGAGAGGCAGAGCTGAGCTATGCGAGTTTGTGTTGGGACTAAGTTAAGAAGCGGGAGGGGCTGTTGTATGGCAGCGCCTACAGCAATTCCGGTATGGCTAATTGTGCGAGGGTTGGGTTGCCTTGCGAGTGCGCGAGGAGTATAAGTAGGGAACTGGGAGTGAGGCCGGAGTTTCACAGAACCAGTGGCTAGTTCGGACGGCTGCTATGGTGTCACGCCTGTTGCAAGGCAACAGCCGCGCCACCTTGGCCCGCCGCACAGCCACACCGTTCGGCCGAATTTTACTTGACACCAGTTGGCCCAATGGCTATACTTCGTATAACTGCCGGAGGTGCGAACATGGTAACGAAAATCCAGAAATGGGGTAATAGCCAGGGGCTTCGTCTTGCCAAGGAAGTCCTTCAGAATGCGCGGATGTCCCTTGGTGATGAAGTTGATGTGACCGCTCGAGACGGGCTGATCGTCATTGCGCCCATAAGGCGTGTCCGGGGCAAGCACAGTCTGGCCCGTCTGATCTCGCAGATTCCGAGGAATTACACAGCCAGCGAAGTCGATTGGGGAAGGCCGGTAGGCAGGGAGGTGTGGTAGATGGAGTCCTATATTCCACGAAAGGGGGACTTTGTTGCTGTTACTCTTGACCCGCAATCCGGTCATGAGCAGAGGGGCAGACGGCCTGCTTTAGTCGTCAGCAACACACTGTTCAATAAGCACACAGGGCTGGCAATAGTTTGTCCTTTTACCAACACGGATCGGCAGTTTCCGTTTCATGTCGGCGTTGTGGACTGCAAAGATCTCACCGGATTTGTGATGGTCGAACAAGTCAAATCGATTGATTTCCGCGCGCGCAAAGCGAAGCCGATCGGCAAGGCCACTGATGCCTTGCTTGAAGAGGTTCTCTCAATACTGGATGCCTGTATCTACTGAGGGCCGAACCCCTATGAGGCCTCCCCGCGTCAACAGAAATAATTCTCCATCAAGCCGACGGGGGGCGGCTTCGTTGTTTTCATCAAGACTTCACTGCCTGACTTAGTTTCTTATCTTATGGTGTGGGAAAAAGCTGTCCCACACAAACACCTATCGAGGTTCAGGGTTCCCCGAGAGGAACCTGCGAAGGGCAAGTCACTTCGCGACCTAGAAACGCATCGGCTCCCTCGTACCGTCCCAGTCAAACGGTGGGCTACACACGTGAGCATGCGCCAGTTAGTGTCGGGCTCGGGTGAGGGGCAGGACAGGCAAGTCTTGAGTATATGATGATGGAGCGGAGCGGCCATCCAATCAAGTGTGAGAGGCTGCCTGAGAGATGTCGTGGACTTCGTAGAGGATGATAAGGGAGAGGATCTTACCGATGCCATGGACGGTCCGGAGGAGATAAAGGGCATGAGGATCGTGATGCCTGGCAGACTTCAGTATGTGGAGTTCGAGGCTCTGGAGGAGTGTGTCATAGTGATCGATGAGTTCCAGGTCTGCCATGACACTCATGCTGACGTCGGGATCGGAGAACTGC
>CAYHHI010000101.1:0-3008 GCA_964356335.1 uncultured bacterium | reverse complement strand
AAGGCCTACTACGAGCAGCACAGGGACAAGTTCAAGGCCTACCGCGAGCAGCACAGGGACGAGATAGCCGGGAAGCAGAAGGCCTACTACGAGCAGCACAGGGACGAGATAGCCGGGAAGCAGAAGGCCAAGGCCGCCGCCAGGAAGGCCGAACGCGAGGCTGTGTTCCTGAGGGTGAGGGGGATGGCATGACCACCCTCAACGACTGCTTCAAGGCCTGCCAGCGGCTCCGCTGGGAGTTCCCGGACAAGGATTACGTCGTGGTCTTCGACGGCGGGGAACCGAGGATAATGGAGGGCGGATGAATAGAAAAGTTTATTGCAAAGCCTGCGGTCATGAACTGGTTTGCTACAGCAGAATGCCTCCGACACCTTTAATTTGCAGTGGAGAATATTCCTGCCCACTGAAAGTAGAACACTATCTTCATGCAAATTGGGGCATTAAGTGTCATTGTGGGTGTAAAAACCCAGGAGGACCACAATGAACGGCCAGCCCATATCCTCCCAGAACCCTCGTACCCCCATCGAAAACGTCAATTTGGCAGATGAAACGTTTACTCGTTTACCGGAAACCGATATCAAGGGCGGAGTAAACGCGACGGAAGAGAAACGTTTACGTTTACGGGGTAGGAAAGACAAGGGCATCAATGCCCGCATCATGCAGGAGGTCGGAAAGTTCGATGACCCCGTATATGGTCAATCCCTTCGCCTGATATCGAAAAAGCTCCAGATTTCCAAGCAGAATCTGAATAATCACCTGCGCCGTTTGGCCGAGGAAGGGCTCATAAAACGTCTCCCGGGCGGCTCGAATACGCGCTATGAATTAACAGAGAGCGGCCGCGGAGTAAACGTTTTTCTCGTACAATCGGAGAACCCTGCAAAAACCGCTATCGGTGGGGATTGCTCTCGCACCCCTGAAAAAACGTTTACCGCCAAGTGGCGCTACCATAACCTGCTTGTCGGCTTCCGCGTCGTGTCCTGGGGCACCTGGAAGTTCACCCAGCTCACCCCTATGATGAACTGGTCATACCAGGCCGTCAAGGTCCCGCCACACGAGCTGGTGGCGCACGTCCAGACCACCGGCCTGATCAAGATATACGCCCCCGAGGCCGTCGGCACGGACCCCGAGGAGCTCCGCATCCAGGCCGCCGCGCAGGCGCAGGAGGCCGCCCGCTGGTTCGTGGACCGCTATGATATGTCCCTGGAGGGCATGAAGGTCCTCCGCAAGGGCGAGAAGGAGCTCATGAAGTCCGAGGCGCTGGCCCGCCTTTTCGGGCGCGTGAAGACCGAGGGCTTCTTTGTCAACGCTTCGGGAGGGGACGAGAACCTGGAGGAGCCGGACGACAGCGTGAAGATCGAGAAGATGATGATCGCGCTGGAGACCACCCCGGAGCGCCTGGCGCGCCTTGAGGACATCTTCGAGCGCAAGATGTCCCCGGTCCTGCTTGCGCTGGCCGAGCAGATAGAGCTCCACCTCAGGGCCACGCGCGAGTGGAAGGACTCCGCCGTCGGCATCCGGGACACCGCCGTAGATATCCGGGACGCGCTGCGCCAGCTCCTCCAGAGCGGCGTCATCAGGCCCAGGAACCCGGAGCCCGCAGTAGACGACCCCATAGACGGGGAGCGCGTCCAGGTCGAGTTCACCAGGTTCGTCCCGCCTTTCCGCGCCACCGTCGCCAATGGCTCGAAGGACGTGGGCCCGTTCAACCCGGCTGCGCGGATGTATTTCGTCCAGGGCGAGGCCCGCCGCATAGTCAATGAAGGGCTGGGGAGGATAGTGGGATGACTGATATGCTTGATGTGGCTGTGGCATTGGCTGTGGCATTGGCGGTGGTGGCATGCGGGGCGTTCGCTTTCGCTCTCAATGGACATATTGGGGAAGAAGGACCAACCAAGCCTGACGGCATAGTATATTTCAGTGGCGGCCAAACCCATATGGGCCACGAGAATGCCGCCGGGATCTGCCGGGAGATGCCAGATGTATGCGAGGAGATATTTTTAGGCTGCGGAGCGGTGAATTGCCGATGCCCCAATCTTTCATCTGATGACGTCTCGGACTTCTTTGAATCTCATGATTGCGCCTTCGTGATGGGGGAGGGGATAGTATGCAGATGACTGACATGCTCGAATCCTACTGGAAAACCGAGGCCCGCGAGTCCGGCTTTGTGAAGGCGGCGGAGATAGACAGGCGGCACCCGGACCCGGCCGATGTCATGTGGTTCAGGGAGGCGAAGGCATGAACGACAAAGAATGTCCTCACTATTGTAATAAGTTCGACATGAATACACCATCGGGATGTCCTAATAGAGACTTGTATATATGCCCCATCCAGAAGCTCGAAGCCGAGAACGCCAGAATCAGGGAACTGCTTCGAAAACAGGAACTACTGACTGTTTCAGCCGTGGACATAGGAAAGAAGCTCGAAGCCGAGAACGCTGAACTTACAATGAAAGTTAAATTCATTAAGGAGACGGTCGCCTTCCTAAAGGAGACAGTAGATAAACAAGACGCCGAAATCGCCTCATGGAAAGCGAGATGGGAGAAGGTGACGCAGATTAAGAATGAACACCTTTTCCACGATAAGTACCATGATGAAAATGGGGACAAATTTAATTGCATTTCAATAGTGCTTGGTGAGATGCAAGAACTCGAATCCGGCGGCGAAGTCCCAGAGGCTGAAGGCGTGGAGGATGTTCTAGGCAAAACTCGTGGCCGGATGAGGTCCAATGACCGACTTGGGACGCCAAAGCCGGACCTGAAAAGAATCGCTGAAATAAAGGCAAGAAGGCCGCTTTGTCAGAGGTGTTGGCAGATAGGGCAAATAGAAAAGGATTGTCCAAGATGCCATGGTTCCGGGGAAGAGCCAAACCCGTCTCCGGGGAAGGAGGGCGGTGCGGGATGATTAAAATCAAGTTCTCCCACCGCTACGTCAAGCTCCCGGAGGCCGTGGAGAGGAGGAAGACGTTCCTAGTCGGAGTGAGCGACTGCCTGCTGGAAAGGATGCCCTTA
>CAYHHI010000100.1:0-3031 GCA_964356335.1 uncultured bacterium | reverse complement strand
CTTCAGCCCGAAGACCTCATCGCCCTTCGTGTTGACCGCGAACAGCTTCCCCTTGAAGCCGAACTCCCTCAGCACCTGCGGGTACTGCCCAAAGAAGCTGGCGTTGGTCGCCCCGACGACGGCGATGCTGCGGGGATAGAAGAGGCTATCGAGCTGGGATGCCTTGTCCATGCCTGCTCCGGTGCGGGCGCTGAGTGGAGACGGGAGCTACCGGAGCCAGTATAAGCCAACCCGCCGAAGAGGAAAACGGCGCAGCAGCGAAGCCACCGAAGGCCCCTGACCCAAGTATCTATACTACACAGACTACGTGCTGCGGAGCGGACCAGAAATTGGCATGGCCCACTTAAGGAGGATTGACAAGGACGCGATTGACCAGGTGGCCGAACTCATCCGGCCATAGCGTGGAATCATCTCTCATCTGTGCGACTATTAGACTGCGCAACCTTTCATAAGGAATGCCGTCATGCAGGCGTCCGACGAAAAGGCGTAAGAGACGCTTGCCGGGGACAAGTTCGCGCCAGCGACCTGCATCCCAGTCGGCTAGCGTCGCCTGCTTGGCTGCGACTCGCTTGGATATCTCTTGGGAGCTCAGGAGACGTGAGGCGCGGTCGACGGACGCCTCGGCTGCTTGGATGAGCTGGTTGAGGGGGTCTGAGCCGCCTGTAATGCGCATGTCGTGCGAGCCTGTCTCGCGGTTTAGATCGGCGCCTACCCAGCGCGCAATTGTCTCGTCCTTGAGGGAATCAGCAATGCTCTTTAATTCTGTGTCAAGTTGTTTCGGCGAGGAGAAGGCATGTACCCCGCAGCGGTCAAGAGCGCGGTGGATCGCGGTCGGCTCAAGGAGGAAGTTCTCTATGTGGTAGCGGCTCCATACCCACATCTGTCCGTTGAGGTTCTGCTGGAGGGCCTGCACTTGGTCGTCGGGCATGAAGTCCCTGTCTCGGATGAGGAAGAATTGGCCGTGTTTGCTGGCTTGTTGCCAGAGTTCAACACCTCGGCGTCCAACCCATTCGAGGTTTGCGGCGGGGCCGGAAGGGACGAAGCTGATTTGGTGGCGGTGGTCGGCAAAGAGCTCTTCGAGGATTTCCTTGTCGGCGCTGCTGTCCTCGCCTTCGATGAAGACGACGCGATCGGAAATCAACTGGAGGCCTGTGCTGGCACCGAGGACTTTGAACAGGGTGATGCGGTCAGTGTCGGTTGCAGCGGGAGTGACTTGATTCCCGTCGGCGTAGTGAGAGAGAACAAAGAGGCTTTCAAGGGGGGTCGAGTCGATGATCTGGACCGAGTGGGTGGCGACCCAGATTTGGTTGCCACGTCCCAGCTTTGAGAGCTCCGGAACCACCTTCCTCTCGATGGCGGCGTTTAGATGGAGTTCCGGTTCGTCGTAAAGCAGGACTGAATCGCGGAGCTGAAGCCTGTGGAGAGTGGCGAAGACCATCAGGATTTCCTTTTCTCCGGAACTGAGGTTGTTGATGTCGTGTAGGCCGGCGGGCGTCTCGACGAGAAGGCGGAGTCTGAGCCCTTGTGCTGTGTCTATGGAGCGCGCACCAATGAGCTTCTTGGGCGCAAAGAAGACCTCGAAGAGATCTTTGACTTCTTTAGAGGAGTCTTCTTTTTCGGCCTGACCGTCGTAGTAGCGTTGCCAGTCGCGCACTTCGAGGGCAATGAGGTACTGCTTGACTTCGTTGAACTTCGATTCAACATCATAGACTCTGGTTGCCCTCTCGCGGTCCGCAGTGATGGGGGTCAAAGGTATGGCCTCAAGGTCCATTGGTGGGAGGCGCCTGTAGGGGCCGATGTATTCCATGATGCCCATAGGAGATGTGCGGTTAAGTTCCCTTAGGGCCTGGTGGAAATGTCCCCCGGCGAGCCATTGCTGGTTGGTTACTTGTCCATCGGGGCGGATTTGAATGACTCCGGTGATCGTATTGGCCTCAAGGGGGGCTGAGGCTTGGCCGCGTCGCTGGAGTTCCTCTATCCACCACGTCACCTCTGCATCGGCAAGGCGGACGGACAATTCGATCTCTGCGTAGTCCGCGCCGTGGCTAACGGCGTCAGGTCCCGCTTTTCGAGCGCTGGTATAGGGTGCGAGTCCTTCCTTCCAGAGGGCAATTGCCTCGAGAACGGTCGACTTGCCAGTGCCGTTGGGACCGGCCAGAACGGCCAGATCGGGGATCTCGTCGAGCCGAAAGTCCCGCAAAGCCCTGAAGTTGGTGATTCTGATGCTTGAGATGCGCATAATTGGCAACCCCTAGAACGAGGATAGCGATTGGTGAGCGGAGTGTAAAGAGATTGGAGGACCTAGAACCTGTCGCCCGCACGCAACCTTTGCTGCGCCACTCGCCGTGGTAGCGCCATAGCGCCAACTCCCCCTCCGTGCCGCGCGTCAGTCTATTCGGAAGCTCTCCGCGATCCCCTCAAGCTCACTCCGCTGGCTCGGGAACTGAGCCGCCTCAGACACGCACATGATCATGTACCCCCGCTGCTCCGCCACCAGCAAGTATATCAACTCGTTGACGTCCGTGTTGAAATCGGGATCGGTGAGGCCGATGAGGAGCCACTTGGCGTCCTGGCCGTTCAAGTTCGCATCGCCCGTCTCCAACTGCTGTACCCCCGACGGGTCCGCTTCCATGCCGGCCAACATGAGCTGGAAGAACGTATCCAGCGTCAACCCCGGGAGTTCCACGGCCATGACAAGACAAAACTCGGGGTACTCGTCGTTGGCCTCTTCGGGCGGAGCCATGCCCACGACCGCCGTTCCTTCCTCTTGCTCCTCCCCCTCTACCACCATCCAGTCCTCCGGGAACTCGATGGAGAAACCCCACCTCGCGTTGTGGTACCGGCCCGGTTCCGGCTCCGGTTCGGAGACTGGGATGAGGCTCTGGACGCCCCACAAGGGAGGGGAACCCTCGTCGTATTGGACTTGCTGCGTCAGAGGCTTGTACCCCGACGCCTCCGCCCGCAGATTGACCGGGCCCGGCGCCGGCCAGTACGCCTCGGCGAAGGAGTACTGCCCGCTGGCGTCAGTCGT
>CAYHHI010000099.1:0-3093 GCA_964356335.1 uncultured bacterium | reverse complement strand
ATACAATAGGTCTCCTCTCTCATGGGGTCAAATGATACGAACTTACGATAAGGCCATATGTCCTCCCACTTTCCGTTGAGAGTGGTGTGGTTGTTGTATAGTGTAGTGCGATTAGACCACATCTCGACGGGAGCAGAAGGAGGGCGCGATGGCACGGTTTCGGGAGGCGTTCATGTGCATGGTGCCAGACAAGCCTCGGATGCCGTTCTCACGGTAGTACTGCCACCAGTTCGAACTCAATAGCTGTATTGCGACCCCGCCTTCCTGATGATGTGGCCTCCATGTGACAATGGTATCCATCAGGGCTGCACAGCTTCGCGACAACGATACCGGCAGCCTCTTGGGGTTTGGTCCGACACATTGCGGTGTTATCGGGAAGCCGTATGACACCACCTCATCCCCATCAAGACGCCGATAGCTGCTTTGAAGTAAGAGAGACGGGTGATACGAGCACCGCAGCATTATCTCGTACGATTGCCAGATACCAACGCCACAGTATTACCTGGCACGATTGCCAGACAGGTGGTTACACGGAAACGCCCTAACCCGTCGTTCCTGCTTACCCACCCACAAAGTAGCCGGGGTTGACGATCTTCCCCATGAAGAGAATGGTGTTGGTGCGGTTTTCCCGAATCACCAGCACGAAGGGATGATCGACTTTCATTATGAAACCCTGGCACTCCGGCGGGACGCTTGTCGGGCCTACTTCTACTTCGGTCACTGCCGCGGCCTCGGTGCCGACCTCATCGACTCGGACATATGTCTTGTGGCGAACGTTGGTGATACAGAGCCCGCCACGAGCGAACAAGTTCGTGAAGTCGGCTGCATCGCTGAAGGCAACAGCCATACCAAGCGCCTTGAGTACATCATTCATGCTCGATGAGTACTTGAGCTCGAAGCGTGGCATGAGCAGCGTCCCGTGGCAAGTGTGGAAGCCGCCGGATAGATCCGTCCAGTGATCGTCATTGAGCCAGGAGACTGCCGAATCTGCATCCCACCGCCCACGCGGGAGGACAAGCGTCATAGTGAAAAGGCTGTCCCCGTAAGGTAGATCGACGGCCTGAAAATCATCCTCAAGGACCACGCTGAAGTCAGCAGAAAGTTCAGTGGAGCCGGAAGAAAGTCGAGGCAGGGACATCATCCGACAGGCCGTCTTCGATCCCTGCGGGGGATAGAACCAGTCGTCCTTGGTGTCGCGCGGATCAAACTGGTACTTCCAGTCCGCCAGGAAGTAGATGGCATTGAGAAGAATCATCGCAAGGCTGTCGTCCATCGGCTTGGGAACGATTTCTGTGATCTTACCGTGAGTCTTGTCATTGACCCAGGCATTGATAGTATCCGGAGCATCCGGCTGCGTGAAGTCAAGGCTCCGGACCTCCGCGTCGAAGTAGGTCTGACATGCCTGGAGAAATGAAGCTTGGAAAGACGTTCCCTTGCGAGCCCAGATCGAATTGGCGATTTCGAACGTGACCGCGGGATCGAGTCCTGTCAGAAGATCGATCAAGTTGTGGTAACATTGATCCGCGCTCTCGATGCTGTAACCCGAGAACCCCAGGGTTGCAAGCATGGAGTCAAGGGTCGCATGAGCGGCCCCGTTCGCAGTCATCCCGAGCGCCATCGAAATGCTGAGCGGTGATATGAAGATGTTGCTGTCCGGCTGGGTTTCAACGATCTCCTTGAACAGCCCGAAGGCAAACTGATTGTTCGCAGAGATCAATTGGTCCTGGGTAAGCACCAGACCATCGGGCCCGTTCTCATCTCCCCCAGGCGTGGGACAGACCCGCTCATCGCCGCAACCCGCGACGGTGACTACCAAGAATGCAATCAGAACAAGCTCGTGGGTTCTGACTCGACTTAGCATGGCGCAGCCCCCTGTGCTTAACGTCCGCCCTGAGCTCTCCTCTGGTTTCAAGCCAAGCTTACCAAAGTATTTGACGCACGGCAATACTGAAAATGGCAACCCTAGATATGAATCTCGATCACGTCCTTGTCTTGAAGCACATAACTCTTCTCGACTGGCTGGCCCTCGTATTTCGTATGCCCCCAGACGCGCGCGAACCGTAGGCGCTCTGCAAAGTCCTTGTGTATCGCACGCGCGATTCCCATCACCGTGGTTCCGCGCTTGACAACATAGGGTTTCGAAAGATCAGGCTTCTTGCCAGGGACCTTAGTGTAGACCCGGACTATGGCGAGCGCCTCGTAGATCACCTGCCGGAGATTCTCAAGCCCTACGCCGGACTCGCATGAAACATCATATATGGGTACGTCGCCTATCACAGGCTGGACCAGGTCTCTCACGATGCCGGCCTCACCGAGATCAACCTTGTTGAGGGCCAGGAGGGATTTCTTCTTGATCGAGCGATAATCCGGAGCCTCCTCCTTTTCAACGTCCTCACCCGTAAAGAGCACGCTCGCCTCTTCCATATGCTTGTATATAACCTTCAAAGAACCATCGGGATCAAGCTCGTCAACACCCACAACCAGCAGAACCAGATCACAGTCTCTCACGATGTTCGAGAGCCACCCCTCGTAGTAGGTCTCGGTTATGGGAGGCATGTCAACCATCTGAATCTGGATGTCCTCATATGGCATCATCGCAGGCAGCGGTTTCTTGGTCGTGAAGGGATACGGCCCGACTTCGGGTGTGGCATGGGTGAGGCGATCGATGATGCTGCTCTTGCCCGAGTTGGGCGGCCCGAGCAACACTACCTGACCCGCGCCCTCCCTCGGCACATATTCGTTGTGCCTCTTGCCGGCGCCTTTTTTGACATGCTCTATCTCTTCATTGAGCTTCGCGATTTTCCTCTTGACGTCGCCCTGGAGTCTGTCCGTACCCTTGTGCTTGGGCATGACGGCGTACATCTCTTTCAGGGCACGGATTTTCTCCTGAGGCGTCTTGGCCTCACGGTATTTCTTTTCGGCTTCCAGGTATTGCGGTGTTAGATTCGCTGGCATCTCAGATCACCTTACTTAAGATTACCCGCATCCGGGGTTTCATTCAACATCTGATTGCCGTTCCGGCGAGAGGCGAGAGCGACGGTTGATGTATACAGAAGTGTGGGCTTTTGAGTTGAAGAGGGGTTGAGTATGGAA
>CAYHHI010000098.1:0-3095 GCA_964356335.1 uncultured bacterium | reverse complement strand
CGCTCAGCAGCCTCGTCCCCATCTCCGGATGCTCGGGGTGCACAGGCATCTTGACATCTTTGTGAATAGCTGGCAATCCATCGATGACGATCTCCACCGGGTCGGGGAGGAACGTAGAACGGGGTGCCGTGGGGTCGATGATGGAGCGGTTATAGGCGTACATGTTCTCCGCCGGGGTGGAGATGTCCGAGAGGGACATGCCCATGTCCAGGATGAAGTGGCGGATGGCCTCGGGGACGAAGCCTCGCGCTCTGAGCGACTGAACGCTCCATGTCCGGGGATCGTCCCAGCCGATGTATTCGCCCGAGGTCACCTCCTTGTACGCCTTGGACTTGGAGATCTTGGCGTCCTCCACCCGCAGCATGCCGAAGTGCAGGAACTGAGTTCCAGGGCTGAGGCCGAGCTTGCCCCAGACCAGGTTCTCCATCTCGTCCTCCATCATCAGGTCCTTCCCGCGGATGACGTGGGTCATGCCCAGGAGGTAGTCGTCCACGGCCCAGGTCATCTCCAACAGGGGCCATACCCGGTACTTGTTCCCGATGCGCGGATGCGTCTTCTCGGAGATGCGGAACAGCACGCGATCGCGGAACGCGGGGTTCTTGTCCCTCATGTCCGTCTTGATGCGGATGGCTACTTCGCCTTCCTTGTACTCTCCCTGGAGCATGCCCTTCCAGATCCTGAGCTGCTCTGCGGCCGGAAGGGAGCGATGCTCGCACTCGATGCCCGCCTCGCGGTTCTTCCTAAGTGTCTCAGAGTCGCAGAAGCAGGCGTAGGCGGAGCCGGCCTCGATCAGCCTCTGGCCCCATTCGTAGTAGAGGTCCAAGCGCTCCGACTTGTAGTAGGTCTCGTGGAACTCGATGCCCAGCCAGGTCATGGCGTCCTTGATCAGGTCGTAAGACTCGGTCAGCACGGCCTTCTCGTCGCTGCCGATGGTGTCGTCGTAGATGAGCAGCAGCTTGCCATGGTAGCGCTTGACGTACTCGTCGTTGAGGATGAAGGAGCGGAGGTTGCCGATGTGCGGAGCACCTGATGGGAAGGGAGCTAGGCGCATGACGACATTCTGGCCTTCCTTAATGTCCAACGACCTGAGCTTCGGTTCCGAGGGCGCCTCCTTCTTGGCCAGGAGCTCGGGGGCCAGGCACTCGAGCTCCGAGCGCTGGGCGACTTGGTCCATCGAGTTGACCAATGCCACGATGCGATTGACCACAGGCACCCACGCGCCCATCTCCTTCTTGATCTCGGGGTGCTTGCCGATGACCTTGTTGATGACGTTCTTGGCCTCCGCCTTGCCGTCATGGAAGATGGCATTCTGTAAAGCGAACTGGCGGATGCTCTGCTCGATCTCGCTCATGCGACCCTTCCAAGAGAGTGGGGTTATTTTAAGGCTGCGAAACACGAGGGCTATTAAAACTTATGACTGTGCCATATTATGAGATGAAAACGCAACAGGGATAATTTGCACCCCTCGAGCAAAGCGGCGAGCATACGCTCAGGAGGTGCGGATTACCCGTGTTCCCTCCCCCTATAGAATGTAAGCGATTCTATGTCTGGACTCGACATATAATGGTTTCACATCCCTCGCGTTTCAAGCTCCTCATCGAACAGGCCGTTGAGAGCATCGAGGAAGACCAGGTAAGGGATTTGCGCCGAGGGCAGGCTTCTCCGAAGAGAACCTTGAAGCCCGATGTCTTGGCGCGCGACTCGAATTCAGTGGCTAGCCTTGTCTTACCGATCCCTGCCTCCCAGAGAGCAGGACCAGCCTTCCCGACCCTGAGGTGACCTTGTGCAGTATCGAACCCAATTGGCCGAGTTCCTCGTCTCTCCCCACCAGCGGAGGCTCGGAAAGCATTTGATATCGAATAGACTTATTGTCGCCGGCCCTGATATTGGTTGCCCTATCTGGATCGCTCTGATGAAACCTCAAGACTCACGCTCACCTGGCAGAAGAAAGAGAGAAGAGAAGAGGTTTCTGAGATGGCTTACTTCTTCTTGATGATCGAGACCACGCCGATGACGTGGCCTTGATCATTATTTCCTCCGGCAAAGTGATAGTCGATCCCATACTCGTCGTACACCTGGATCTGGAAGTGGTCCAAGCCAACCGAGTTGTCCCAGCCGTCCACCCGGAACTTGAACTTGCCGATTTCCTTGATCACCTGTCCGGTGTCGGGGTTGTAGCGCTGCACCGTGCACCAACCCTCGAAGAACACGTGGTTGCCTCCATCGGAGTTGAAGGCCAGCCCAGTGATCGAACTGCTGATCACCATATAGTTCCAATCACCGTCGAAGTAGATGTAGAGGAAGTCACCTTGCGGTCGTCCGAACTTATCATATCTGACCACATAACCGAAGATGCCTGGATAGCCGCCATCATTGATTATGCCAGCTCCGACAGAGTATGTACCGGTGACGCTGCACAGCGTGACTGAAGCCGCTTGCGAATTGACGTTGTTGTAGTTGCTGTCACCAACAAGTTCCACCTTTATGATGTAAGTCCCTTCCGCCATTCCAGATGTCGGAGTAGTAGCGGTCGCGAAAACCACGCCGGGAGTGTCCGTGGCTTGCACTGTGACCGGCCCCACCGTGCGCCACGGGGTGCTGGTCATCGTGCCGGGCCAAATACAGAACTTGACCTTCAACGTGGTCATAGCTTCGAAGCTTCCGTCAATATCTGAAATGGTAGCGCGCAGATCTACCACTGAATCGGTTTTTGGCACAATTGTATCTCCACTGTATTTCGGCTCGACGTCTTCCTTCACTATGCTGAACGGCTCAGTATCGCTGCTGTCTAGGTATCCAGAATCACCTGCAAAGCTGGCAGTAACGGTGTAGGCTCCTACAGGTTTTGCTAGGGTGATCAATACACTAGCCACCCCGGATGAATCGGTATAGGCTGACATTTGGATGGTGCTTATCGTGAAGGTGACGGTCTTGCCAAGGATGGGGATTCCGTTGTTCATTAGTCTGGCACTAAGAGTAACCTCGTCAAAATACGCCCCACTTAACGCACCATTGTATTCCAAAGTCGTCGGTAACATTCCGTCCTCGCTGAAGCTGGCGGTGACGGTCTTGGGGCCGGTCATGGTCACCACGCC
>CAYHHI010000097.1:0-3130 GCA_964356335.1 uncultured bacterium | reverse complement strand
CAGAAATATCCGAAGACCGCGCCGAGGAATCCCGAGACCACCCCGGCCAGTGATAACACAACAGCGCAGACGATATAGAGGACATCGACCATGTTGAATTCATGGATCAAGCCACTATCCCTTCCATGTGCTGGATGTACGCTTTGAGTGTATCCACCTGCTCGAGGTAGAACTCCTTCTTCGTCATCACCTCAGAGCAGAAGTCAGCGAGAGTGACCCGTTCCATGTCGTCCAGGAAGTCCATCACCACAGGATACATGACACGGCGTATCTCGTCTCGTCCGTGCTGTGTATCAGCCTGACGATGGCACTGGCCGCATAACGGGATACCGTTCCTGATGTCGTGGCGCAGTACCCGATGCCTGCGACTCTTGATATGGTGAGCCTCTACCCTGTTCTCTGACCCACACAGAGCGCACTTCTTGCCCCATGAGGAGAAGACTGCCTTCCTCCAGAGGGACTGGATGTACCCGTCACTGTACGACTTCTTTTTTGGCATCGCCTTCCCCCCGGCTAATCATCCCGACTATCATCCCGCCAAGTGCCGCGAGTCCGGTAGCACAGCGGACAAGCTGCTCATCTTGGGCTATGCCCTTCTGCGCCACGGAGTCAGCAATCGTATGAATGTGCAACAGCAGTAAGTTGCCTTCGTCTCTTGTCATGTTACCTCCGAAAGATTGCCGGGGGAGGGGCGAGCCTCCCCCAGCGACTCGAAACACGAGATCCAACAACGTCCATGTATACTAACCCGCCGCGCCTAAAGTATTCGGTCGGGTATTGGGAGCCTCCCGAGTTGCACGGGAACCTCGGCCAGCGTTGGTCGACTCTTCTGACCGTGTGCTTCTATTGCACCAAACCCCCCCTTTGGCACGGGCCGGATTCGAACCGGCTAATCTCATCGGACTACGCCGCATGGTTCCCATGCAGAACGATGAACATCTCGTAGGGTGCTTATCCACCACGCCGCCGTGCCGTGTCATTGCGCATCTACGTCCCGAAGGGTACCCTCGAGCATTTCAACCCATCCCTGACCGCCCTGATATACAACACGACGGCATTCGCGGCCACCTCCCACGCCTGCCATGTGCGAGACAGGCCGAGGCGTCTGTATAGGTTACTGCAACATGATGCCGCAATGGGTACATCACCGAAAGACAGTGGGCATCTCTTTAGGCCATGGGCGCAGGAACTTCTTACCGGATCTAAATACTCCTGACAGCAGGCACACGAAGCGGCGTCCCATGACTCCCCTATTGCCCTGCGCATTGCCTCCTGACTTGGTGACTCATCACCTGACTTAAAGAGGTCGGAATTCAGTCCCGTCTTGTTCATACCCACCCACGACATCATTCTCCCATAGTGAGAGGCACACTTGTCCAATGCCTCGAGGGCTGTATCGATCCTGTCGACTGGAGTGAGTACCCCGCCCTTGATCGCACCATCGGTGGGTTTTATGCGCTTGTACTCCTGCTGGGCGGCCGTCTCCAGCGATTTCTGGATGGGTTGAAGCCTGACAATAGTACGCATACGAACCTGTGTTCCTGCCCCGCCGCCTGATACCGCATTGGGATAGCATTCAATAAAATATCCCATCTCTTGAGCGAGAAGGTTTATCGACTCTATGCTGATCTGTGCGTCGGCTTCCAGCCTCTCGATGGCATCACTGTGCCTTTTGAGTATAGCTGGAACTGTCGAGTATTGGTCTATGTTGGTCTTGGTATCCATCCCATGTCCTCCTGTTATATTGTCGATGAAGCCCTGCTTCCATTCCGCGAACGTGGCCATGTCACAGCTCCTGATAGTTCTTTCTCAGGTATTCCTCATTCACCCCGATAAGACGGGCCACCGTCCTGAAGACGAGATCGCTGATCCGGTTGAACTCAATCTCGTTCATGTTCTCGAACGCGATCGACCTTGGGACTACATGAGTCTCACCGTTCAGCTTGGTGATGTAGTCAACGATCCCCGCCTCCAGTTCGATGGCCTTTATGAATGCGTATGCGTCCTTCCCCTCCCACGGCGATCCCTCGGGCGCGTGTTCCACGGCGATCTGCGCCAAGAGGAAGACGAGGTTGTGATGCAGAGGGTTCCTCGCCTGCTTCACCTCGACCGAGTAGATGGTGTTGTTCTTAAGCTGGGCCAACGCCTGTTCCCCAGCCTTGCCATGAGGCACCAGAAACGGTGCATACTGAGTCACCGCCCTCTCGTCAGGCCCGACCTTCTTCATCATGATCTTCATCACGCTACCCCCATTCCCATTCCTTTTTTCCCGCGACGCGCGCACATGATGCAGATATTGTACCATGTGGTCAGACCGTACTTCTTGTACTCGATCTTGATCGCATCCTCCTTAAAGATGTGACACTTACACCTTGCGCATTTCACCATGGGGTGATCCCTGCGCTCGCGGTGCTTCCGCATCTCGGCGATGCTCTTCTGTACTTCGCGGCGGAGGGCGTCACCTACAGATAACCCTGAGCTATCCGATCCCATCGGAGCTTCCTCCTTAACTGGAATATCTGAAGTGCGTGCCTGAAGACTGCATCGTATCTGGCGATGTCCTCAGAGCCCCAGGTGTACGCCTCGATGAGCCCCGGTTGTTTCGTTGAGATGATGACGTTCATACAGGTGACGGGCTCATAGTCATGGGAGGCGACCATCACCGCAGATTCCTGCGCCGCAAGCTGGATAGCCCATGTGTCGTAGTGATTGGTCTTACCGTTCTTCGTGTACTGCGTCTTCCAGTCGATCACCACGCGCTTCCTGCTCTGATCGTTCCCGGTATACATATACCCAGTGAAGTCAATCCTCCCGGCATACCCGTACCCAAGATGAGTGAATACCTGTTCGCTCAGGAGCGGTAGAGAGAGGTCGATGTTCTTGTCGATCCACTCCCACACCGGCAGAATAATCGACTTCTCCCTCGCGTCCAACTCCGACCAATCGACTGGCTTCTTGGTGAGGTGGCAGTCGATCAAGTTGTGCATCTTGGTGCCGAAGACAGCGCTCTTGTTCCTTTCCTCGGAAGAGTCCGTGACCACCCTGGTGGCGAACGCATCCATACTCTCTCCCTCCGCTCTCGGGAGCGTGAGCGCCGACATGATGAGCTGTTCCTTGGCCCATGTGTAGA
>CAYHHI010000096.1:0-3169 GCA_964356335.1 uncultured bacterium | reverse complement strand
TAGCCAAGAGGTTACAGACCCCCACCGTAAAATGCTCGAGCGGATACCCCAACCGGAAAAGGGCACTTGGCGTGGGTGTGTCATTCGCCGCAGGGGATACTTGACATAGGACCGAGACCGCTATAGTCTCACCTTCTGAGAGCTGTGAGATGGCTTGGATAGTAGTTCCCCCGGAATCTGACGGCCCTATATGGCCGCGTGCGAGCCGGACCGTCCGTGGATGTGTGCTTAGGGAGGAGGTGGGATTATGGAGGGCCACGAGGGAACACCAGTGATTACGGGAAGTCAGACACATGTCAGCACGCAATCTCAGACTGGCGCGAGGGCAGCCAAATGTGGACGACCACCGAGGTTGCTGGACGAGCTGCGACAATCTTTGCGGTGCCGGCACTATAGCCGAAGGACCGAAGAGTCATACTGCGCCTGGGTCAAGCGATTCATCTTCTTTCATAACCTCCGGCATCCGAACGAAATGGGGGAGAAGGAGATCAACGCTTTCCTCAGTCGACTTGCCATCGCAGGGAAGATCAGCGCGTCCACTCAGAATCAAGCCCTGAGTGCACTGCTGTTCTTGTACCGGCACGTTCTCAAGCGTGAGGTCGGAGAGCTCGGTGACGTAGTCCGGGCCAGGAAGACCAAGCGCCTGCCCATCGTGATGACAAGGGATGAAGTCAAGACCGTGCTGAATCGTTTGCACGGCCCGGCCTGGCTTACGGCATGTCTCATGTACGGGGCCGGCCTTCGACTCAATGAGTGCCTGTCTCTGCGGGTGCAAGACGTGGACTTTAGCGCGAATCAGATAACGGTGCGGAGTGGCAAGGGATGTAAGGACCGCGTGACCATGCTACCCCAGGCGGCAAAGCAGCCTCTTATTGAACATCTTCGAAGGGTCAAGGACATACACGATAGGGATCTCGCCGATGGTTACGGGAGGATCAGTCTCCCACATGCCCTTGCACGAAAATACCCATACGCTCCCCGTGAATGGAGATGGCAATTCGTCTTTCCCCAGAAGATGCGGTGGGTCAACCCCCGCACTAGGGAGCAGGGTCGCCATCACATGGACGAGTCGCTAGTCCAGAAAGCCGTGACCGCGGCGGTGCGTGATGCAGGCATGATAAAGAGGGCGACTTGCCATAGCCTTCGACACTCGTTCGCAACACATCTGCTCGAAAGCGGCTATGATATCAGGACGGTTCAGGAGCTCCTTGGGCACAAGGATGTGAGGACCACGATGGTCTACACGCATGTTTTGAACCGGGGAGGCAAGGGTGTACGGAGTCCCATGGATGCCATCTAATTCCGTGGCCCACGGCTTTATCTGGAAACCGTATAACACCCACCTTGACTTATACAACTGGGCGAAAAGTGTTGCAATTGTGATAGTTCGGTGATACGATGGACTGGCGAAACTGCCGAAAGGAATGCAGGCCAATGGCGGTTCGAAGGAAACAATATAAGCCGTAGTTGGGGGTGGGTACGGGCCGAAGGAAGGATGGGCAGTGCGACGGGCTTCCGTGATGACTTGATTCTCACCGCTGGTGGTGCTGTTGGGTCGAGCCGGGAGTTGGCAGTTTACTCTTGACTGAGGTGGCAGAGACTGATGGGAAGACGGAACAGCCAAGCAACTGGCTCGGGGTCTGCCATGCCAGTGGCTTGGGGTAGATCGGAGGCGCCGCGGGTGAGGAGCAGAGGGTGCAAACTCGCGGTGGCGCAGCGTGACGTTTTGGCATTGGCTGAGACAGCCTATTGGTAGGTGCTAGCGAGTGGTGTTGAGCACCGGGCAAACATGGTATTGTGGCTGAGAGATGCGACACAAGTGCGAGAGAGGATACTGCAGGGGTTTTGGGGCTAGCCATCGCGGAGAGTGGAATGAGGGTTGCAGCCTTTGGGTTTGCCCGGCTGGTCAGCAGGGAGTCAGGTTCGAATGGACGTGCAGTGGTGGGCCTGGCTAGGCGGCCCGTGGAGCCGTGGGTACAGTCTGGACGGGGTAGGTTGTCTGAGGAATAGTCAGCATAGTTCTTGGCGGGACTGGAAAGACAGCCACCCCCAACCAGCCGCTCCACCCGACCCCCCGCCAAGCGGGCTGCGGGTGAGCGGCACCGTTGGGCCTTCCTGAGATGGACCTTTGTTCTAGGTAGGGCGAAAGGTTCTAAGGATGCTACTTTGTTCCGGCGATGATTCACTTGCGGTGATATATTCCCGGAGGATGATCATGACGCGACTATCCCGTTGGTTGCTAGTTTCTGTGGTTCTACTGGTGCCCGTGGTGTCCTTCTCCGAGGCGCTCTCAGACTTGGAGTCCCGGCTCGTGGAGCTGAAGTCCAAAGAGAGCTCGCTTTCTGAGCAGCTGCGCCATGTCCAAGCCCAGATTACAGTAATCCAGAACGAGATAGCACAGAAGCAGCTCGAGACTCTTGCTGAGAAGGGATTGGTTGTCGAGGCAGTGGTAAGCGTGAAGGCCGATCTCTTTTCTGAGCCGAGCATTGGCTCTGACACCATTGGGAAGATACCAGCGGGCAGCAAAGTCAAGGTCCTGGAATACGTTGGGAGGCATTTCTACAAAGTTGTCTACGATAGTCTGACGGGATACACAATCGACTGGTTCAGCAAGAGTGATGAATCTGTGAATCAACAGCTCGGTCTTCTCAACGCTGCTTTCGAACAGAAGGAAGAGAAGCGTGAAGCTGCAGCGGCGGCGCGGGCGCGTGCCGAACAGAAAGCCGTTGAGGAGTCTATCCCATCTCAGGGCAACCGCAGGGTTACGCTCGATGCTTACACGCGCCTCCGAACGGGAATGACTTACACGCAGTGTTGCGCCATCATTGGATTCTGGGGGACTGAAATCAGCCGAAGTGATATCGCCGGGTACGTCACAGTCATGTATGCTTGGCAGAACCCCGACGGTTCGAACATGAACGCGATGTTTCAGAATGGTCAGCTCGTAAGCAAAGCGCAGCTTGGCCTGCGCTAGTGTGTGGCTCTCGATTGCGGGAGCGAAAGGCTAAAGAGATTGCATCTGCCACACGCAGTAGGTACAGGCTTCATCGATGAAGGCCCAACAAGTGGCTCGAGCGGACGGCTCGTCGGCGGCATGGCTCTTGCGATGAGAGGCGGGCAACAGCCCCGCCGCCTCCGCCCGCCGCTCAGCCACACCGTTATGCCGCGT
>CAYHHI010000095.1:0-3393 GCA_964356335.1 uncultured bacterium | reverse complement strand
GGCATTATGCCGACTTCCGGATTATGCCGAATGGGTGAGACGATGCCCCTGTGCGCGTCAGAATGCGACCCTGCGACTCGGCATAATCAGAGGCTCTTCAGGAAAGCCAAGAGGCGATCATCGGGTCGATATCGGCCTACACGGATTCCCATTGGCGTGGTTCGAGCAAGAGCCGCCTCCTTCAGCGCGAGGTCTGCATGTAGATAGATCTGGGTGGTCTCCACCGATTCGTGACCCAGCCAAAGCGCAATGACAGCGCGATCCACGCCATGCCGGAGCAGGTCCATCGCTGCACTATGGCGGAGCACGTGTGGTGAGACGGCTTTCCCCCTCAACGAGGTACACTTTTGTCGGGCCGTTCTTAGATGCTTCTTGAGTATGTGCTCCACGGCATCGCGACTAAGTGGGCCGCCACGGACACTCGGGAGAATGGGATCAGCAGGCTGTGCATTCTGTTCCTTGAGCCAGTGGCGCAATGCTGCGACCGCCTCGCTGGAAAGCGGGACGCAACGCTCCTTACGCCCCTTACCCCGGCACCGGAGATGCGCACCGGTTCCGAGCACAACGTCTTGGCAGCACAGGCCGGTCAACTCAGAGACTCGAAGACCAGTTTGGACCGCCAGTGCTAGGAGGAGCCGGTCGCGCCTACCGCCCCAGGTTCCGACATCGGGTGCCTCCAGGAGAGATTCAATCTCATGGCGATCAAGGAATTCGATTTGAGCGCGGTCAAATCGCTTGCTGGGCATGGCAAGCACCCGCTGGATCAAGGCTGCGTGGTCTGGGCATTGATAAGCAGCATATTTGAAGAAGGAGTGGATGGCGGCCAGGCGGACGTTTCGACTTCGAGCGCTGATGCCGCGTTCATTCTCCAGGTGATTGAGGAATGCGCTTACCAAGGGAGCATCCAGGTCCCCGATCGCCAGTGCCGAGGGAGCCTTCTTGAGATTACACTGCGCGAATCGCAGGAGCAGGCGAAAGGTGTCACGATAGCTCGCGATGGTGTGGGGACTGGCTTGTCGTTGTCGCATAAGCCGGTCCATGAAGAATGACTCGAGCATAGCGGCAAATCCGGGTGAGGACTTCATGGTTGTGTACCTCCTTGCATAGGGGCGAGCCGGGCTGCAGCGAGGCAAAGAAGCTCGGGAACGGCGGAAAGATACCAATACGTATCAGTGACATGTGCGTGCCCAAGGTAAGTGGAGAGTGTAGGCATTTGGGAGTCGACATCCAAGCCAGCCCGGTACCACTCCATGACTGTCCGGACGGTAAAGGTGTGACGGAGATCATGAAGGCGCGGTCCATGCGAATCACGAGGGTCTCTTAATCCGATTCGGCGGGAGAGCTTGACAAATGTCCTGTAAACACAGGATATCTCAAGGCGCGTACCCGGTTCCGATAAGAAGAAGCTCATTGCTCTGGGTTTTGGGAAGACGATATTACGAAGGGAGGCGTAGCCTCGGAGCACCTCTTGTGTGCTTGAGTGAATCGGTACCAGGCGGCTCTTGTTGAATTTGCCCTGACGGATGGTGAGTGTACCCTGACCGAGATCGACATCATCCCGGTCAAGAGCAAGAGCCTCACCGATGCGAATGCCCGTGACAGCGAGAAGCCCCAGTAGGGTCGAGTAAGTGTGCGGCCTAAGACCCGTCCTGGACGGGAGTTTCTCTGCTTCTCGGATCAGGGCTTTGATCTCGCTGTCCTCATAGATGTACGGCTGCCTCCGGCGAGAGCGGTGCGGAAGAAGACCCTGAGGAGGTATCTCGGTCTCTGGGTCGAGTCCTTTGTGATATTCGGCAAAGAGCCTGACCGCCCTCAAGCGAGCGGCCCAGTGAGCCGGCTGTCCATCTGCCGGCTGCATTGCCCATCCGAGGGCCAGTTCGGTCGTGATGTGTGTAGCTCCTTCCCGCTCGAGGAACGAGGCAAATCCCATCAGCCACCTGCCAGCATCCTCCAACTTGTATCCAAGTCTCCTGCGCAGGCCGAGATAGTCTTTCACTGCATCGATAAGAGTGCTCATGCCTCACCTCCTGGCCAAAGACGTGCCAAGCCCCGCAAGGCAGCCACATCCACCTTTGCATAGATCGCCGTGGTGTCTGCAAGCTGGTGTCGAAGCACCTCGCCGATCTCATCCATGGACGCACCCTTGCGAAGCATCTCACAGGCCAGGGAGTGGCGCAGCAGATGAGCGCCCTTGCGAGGCGAATCGATATGGGCACGTGAAAGTGCTCGTCGTACCACATCACAGATGGCTACGGAGCTTGAGAATTCGCGACGAGGTGCTCGAATGCGTACGAACACTCGCCGGGTAGTGCACTTCGGTCGTCCGTGGCGAAGGTAATGCGCCAGGGCCTTGCCCACGTCCTCAGGTGCAGGGAACCAGTCGTCACGGTTCCCTTTCCCCCGCACCCTTAGCCGTCCAGCCTCCCAATCAATGTCCTCCAACATCATGGCGACTACTTCGCCTGCCCGCAAGCCCAATCGCGCCAGTAGCAGTAGGATGGTATAGTCGCGTTGCCCGACCACGGTAGTCTGATCACAGCTTTCGAGCAGTCTTTCAACTTCGTCGGCGCCGAGAGATTTCGGCAAAGTCGACAGCTGCCACATTGCAACCTTGGGAACAGAAACAGATAGATCCACGGCGATGTCGCCTCGCAAACGCAGGAAGCGAAAGAGGGTACGCAGAGCGTATACCATCACCTGTGCGCGGGCAGAACTCAGCAGTTGCACATGCCGAAGGACAAATCGGGTAACGTCTGAACGAGTCAACTCTCCCAACGCCACCGGCCCTGTGCCAAATCGCTCAGTCAAGAAACGCCGCACCGAGGGCATGATGTTCTTCAACGTCGAGTCGGTGAGCCGCCGTTCCTGTATTAAGTATTGCCTGAAGTCTCTCTCGAGTCGTTCAATGGGAGCATCTTCGATCTCAGTCGCCGGAGCAGGCGGAATCGTACCTATCTCCCTCAGCAGACTGAGAAGATCCCGCAAAGTCGCACTGCCATAGACCAGGTGGCCGAAGCCAAGTTGCTTGCCTTCCTGTAGAAACCTTTCGGCAGTGTCTTCATCAAGTGCAGCGACTCCAAGTCCTTGTCGATGGAGCCACCAGCCAAGATCCTCTACCACTAAGAGTTTACCTCTTGCTGTACTCCTTACATATCCCCGAGCCCAAAGTCGCTCGGCGAACCGATCTATGTACTCGCCCAGCGGGCCGTCGTGGAATCGGCGAATGACGCGAGGACGGACAAAGAAACGTTCAATCATGGCCTTCTCCCTTCTCCGGTCAACTGGCCGGTAAGAGAAGGCAAACGGATTATGCCGAATTGCTCAAGCAGTAATTCCTGAATTGAGGCAGGACTAGCCGATGGGACTCGGCATAATCCGGAAGTCGGCATAATG
>CAYHHI010000094.1:0-3407 GCA_964356335.1 uncultured bacterium | reverse complement strand
GTGATTGGGTCTATCAATGCTATCTCAGTGGGATAATCCAGCCTCCATGGTATCCGCACAATTAGGCGAGCAGGATTTCGATTTGCTTTCCCTGACCCGAATTTCCGAAAGCGATACTAATCAAATTCGACGACTCATATTACTAGCTTACTGGTAAGATGATGGTTAGATAGCGGTTAGCAGAGATTTTTTGCGGGAGAATTAATTAATTCCTAGCGAAAATTCCACTTTCAGTCATTCTCATTGGTTATTTATACAGAATCACACCTCCCGCGAGGCTAAAAGGTATCGGACGAGAACGCGAAGACACGCTCTCTACATCGAGATGAGCTGATGATTGAAGCAGGACCGGACGATGCCGGGGATCCGACATGCGCCCATTGCTCGATAGAGCAAATATATGCCAAGTTCGGCACCGACGCCGAAGGCCTCAGCCCAGCTGATGCTGTCAAGCGTCTGGGCGAATACGGGCCTAATGTCCTGCCCGAGAAGGGGAAGAACCTAGGTACGAATTTTCTCATCCATCTGAAGAACCTATTCAACATCCTCTTGGTCCTGGCCGCGATTCTTTGCTTCATCAGCGGCTATACGGCCGCTGACCAGAGCTCTATCCAGATGGGCATAGTGATCCTTATTGTCGTAATCATAAGCATCGTTTTCAGCCTCTTCCAAGAACACAGAGCCGAGAAGGCATTGGAGGCCATCCGCGACCTAATCCCTGCCACTTCGAAGGTGCGCAGGCAAGGAAAGGTCATGCAGGTTCCTGTGAGCGAGATTGTGCCAGGAGATCTCCTCACTCTAGAGGCGGGGGACAAAGTGTCGGCCGACGCCAGAGTCGTCGATTGCTATGACCTGTCGGTGGACAACTCCGCCCTGACTGGAGAGTCGGAGCCAGCTAATCGGTCCACCGCTCCCGGAGAGGAGAGCGCTCATGGCAGGCCCATCAGTTGCCCCAACCTGGTATTTGCGGGTACCACGGTCACTTCTGGGAATGGATTGGCGATAGTGACGGCTACCGGCTCGAACACAGAGTTCGGTAAGGTAGTGCGGCTCAGCCAGGACATCGAAGATACACCCAGTCCTCTGCAAATGGAACTCAACCGCACGGCACGTTTGAATTTCATTGTTGCGGTGGCCGTGGGAGTGCTGTTCCTCATTATCGCCTACTTCGGCCTGCAGCTGGAGCTAGCGGCCAGCCTGCTCTTCATGATCGGCGTGATGATTTCCCTCGTACCTGAAGGTTTCCAGATAACTTTGACCCTGGCTCTGGCGCTCAGTAGCCTAAAGATGTCCAAGCGGAACGTCATCGTCAAGAGGCTGTCTTCCGTGGAGACCTTGGGTAGCGTGACCGTCATATGCTCTGACAAGACGGGTACGATAACCGAGGGGCAAATGACGGTCCGTAAGATATGGATCGGTGGGAAGGACTTCGATGTCAGCGGAGAGGGTTACGAACCGGAGGGCTCCGTGTTCCTGGGGGGAAAGAAGGTCACCATCGATGAGCGCGAGGATCTTCGGAGGCTAAGCGAGGTCTGCTGCCTAGCGAACACATCCACCGTGGTACCACCCTTAGACAGGAGGAAGTCTAGGTGGACCGCTATTGGCGATCCAACTGAGGCGGCACTGCTGGTTCTAGCCACCAAGGCGGGGGCGCAGGGCTGTGATGCGCTTGCCTTGCATCCCCGGTTGGGTATGATTCCCTTCGAGTCCAACCGTAAGATGATGAGCAGCGTGCATCGCAATCCTTCCGGGGATGTCATAGCCTACGTCAAAGGGGCAGGGATGGAGATACTAGCTAGGAGCACAAGCCTCTATTGGGATGGGGCGGTCCATCCACTGACCGATGATTTCCGTTCCAAGGTCGCAGAACAAATCAATGACCTAGCCAGACAAGCCTTCCGAGTTCTGGCGCTTGCCGTGCGCTCCCTGCCCTCTCAACCTGAGGAATACCAATCGGAAGAGGTCGAGACGCAACTTACCTTCATCGGATTGGTCGCAATCCTTGACCCTCCCAGGGCGGAGACTCCGAACGCTGTGCGCTCGGCGCGCGCGGCCGGAGTGCGCGTGATCATGCTCACTGGCGACCATGAGCTTACGGCTGACGCCATAGCCAGGAGCGTTGGCATAATCACTTCCAAGGATGGCACCGTAATCACGGGCCGTGAGCTTGCGGGCATTTCTGATCAGGAACTCAATCGCATCCTGGATGGACAGGAGCTGGTGTTCGCCCGTATCTCCCCGGAGCAGAAGCTCCGTGTCGTCAAACTGCTGCGAGAAAAAGGGGAAACGGTGGCGGTGACAGGCGATGGAGTCAATGACGCCCCTGCGCTATTGGAGGCGGACATAGGAATCGCAATGGGGCTTTCCGGGACCGACGTGGCCCGGGAGTCTGCTGACATGGTCCTATTGGACGATAACTTCGCCTCCATTGTCGGGGGGATCGAAATTGGCCGATCCGTCTTCGAGAACCTAAAGAAATTCATCGTCTATGTCTACACGCATAACTTCGCGGAGCTACTGACATTCATCGTCTTCGTTCTCCTGGGGACCCCGTTGCCGCTTGCCGTGGTGCAGGTCCTGGCCATCGACCTGATCCTGGAAATCCCACCGTCTTTGGCGTTGACTATCGAAGCACCCGAACCTGGTGCAATGGAACGCCCCCCTCGTGCCCGGAGTACTCGATTATTCAACCTCGGGGCGCTCTCTCGCTCAGCGTTCGTCGGATTGATCATTGGAGCTGTAGCACTTATGTGGTGCTTCCAGACTTGGGAACAGGCTGGGTGGTCGCTGGGCATGACGACCGTTCCCGATGAGGTCGCCTACCTGCAAGGCATAACCATCACCATGGCCGCCATAATGGCCGGCCAGCTCGGGATGCTTATCTCCTCCAGAACTAACTATTACTCGGCCTTGCGGGTCGGATTCGCAAGCAACAGATGGTTGCCCGTTGCGGCCCTAGTCTCGTTCCTCTCTTTGCTCGCAATGGTCTATGTGCCTATTCTCAACCCACTCTTCTCCACTAGCCCAGTACCTTTCGTCCAGATCGCCATACTATATTCCGTCGTACCCTTGGTGATATTGGTCGAAGAGGTGAGGAAATATGTACTGCGCCTCCGATTCATGCCATCTGCCTTAGTGACCGCTAGACCTGCCATGCCCCTCTCTACTTCCGTGCAGGCTGCTCTCTCAGCCAGGACTGGGCTGGTTAGCAGGCCACCCTTCATCGAATCCTCTCCGCCAATCGCGGTCCCCCTTTTACTGAGTGGTTCCGAGGAGAACACGATGAGAGTGGCATTCGATCTAGCCATGAGCTCTGGCTCACGGGTCATCTTCGTCAGGGTGCTAGGGGAAAAGACCACTAAGGAGTCACTGCAGCTGGCAGAGCTGGCAGTTGCATCAATTGCCGA
>CAYHHI010000093.1:0-3531 GCA_964356335.1 uncultured bacterium | reverse complement strand
GTGGCTACTCGGCCCAGTTTGGAGGCGTGACCTTCACAGCCCTCCATCCCGTTGACCCGCTTACCGGCGACACAAATGGAGACTCCGTAGTGCTTCGCGTCTCGTGCGGCTCCGTGGACGTCCTACTCATGGGGGACGCTACGACGGGTAGCGAGGCAAGTATGCTCGGTGACCCCTCCGTGCCTCTGGACGCCGAGGTACTCAAGGTAGGGCACCACGGTTCCAGCACCTCCACCACAGATGCCTTCTTGGACGCGGTTACACCCACTGACGCCATCATCAGTGTCGGCGCTGGCAATACCTACGGGCACCCAACCCAGGAGACGCTGAACCGTCTGGCAGGCCACGGCGCGACGGTCTACCGCACAGATCTCAGCGGCACGATAGTCATGACTTCGGACTGCAACACCTACTCGATCAGCACCGTAGGGGCGGCTCCGCCGGTTCCTCAGTCGACGGCATCTCCGACGCCATCAAACGAAGCACTACCCGCTCCCACGGCGACGCCAATCCCGCCGCCTCCTTCTAATTGCGACCCTTGCTATCCCGATGTCTGCATTCCAGTCGGAGCAGCGGACTACGACTGTGCTGGAGGCGCTGGTAATGGGCCCAACTACATCCAGGGTCCTGTCCGCGTTGTTTGCCACCCGGACCCGCACGGCCTCGACCGAGACGGCGATGGGTGGGGATGTGAGTAATCAGGACGTCAAGATTCGTTTGAATTAGGGGATGCCAAAGGGCTGCCAGTTTCTTTAGGTGCGGAATCAACTTGGGGACATGTCGCTTGCTGGCTGGCCATTTTCTCTGGCGTGACTTCCGTCCGAAGGAATTCAGCCAACTCCTCTTCGGATTTCTCGCCGAGGAGTTGGGCCCTCCAAATGTCCGAGTAGGTCTTGTCTCTCACTTCTAATTGCGCCACTAAATCGCGAATCTCTTCGCGGGTCAGTCGTTCGATGCCTTTGTCGCCCACTACGTGAACCTGTGTTTCACCGCCGCAGTTTGGATCGTTCTTTTTGACCTCCTCTACCACATAGACTGCAACTGCCTTGGCTTGCTCAACCGCGAGATCCTCTCCGTAGAGTCGCTGAAGTAGGTACCGAGCATAGAACAGACCGCTCCCTATAGCATCGAACTTGTGAACCCGCGCCGCAATGCCGGTCGAACCTACAATGTACGCTTCACTCTCTTCATCATCTGTCCCGCGACCCGCGACCAACAATGATAGATCTAGATAACTTGGGGCCTGGGGCCGAACGCGCACGTATTTGTCAAAGAGCTGCCAAACGACGATTTCGGCATTCTCCGCAACGCTGTTTACTGAAGCGATGTTCTGGCCTTGCCAATTGCTCGCCATTCTGTCCAGGGCCTTGCTGATCAGTCCGTCATCGCCGGAGCCTGCAACAACTACATTTCCCTTCCCTGTAGGACTCAGCTCAACAAGCTTCTCGTAGTCGATCCGCTTGGACGCGTAGCCAGTCACCTGGCTGTCAGCGGCTATGACTATGCTTCCTTGTGCGGCAATGACGAGTTCGATGGTCATTGCTAGTTCAGAACCACCTGCAGAGGCCGAGCCCGCACCATCTCTGGCAGACCATACACATGCGCCAACAACTGAGGAAGGTCCTTCCGAGCATACTTTGCCAGGACAAGGTCGGCGATGGCGGACTCCCGCTCCTCTAACTTGACCTCAAATCGAGGGGTCGGCCCTGTCTCATACTGGAAAGCGTATCCTGGGCCGTAATCAGTCAAGTAACGGCCTTCCTTGACTTCCTGGCCGTCAAGCAGTTGAAGACTGCGAATGATATCGTCAGCATACGGCCCGTAAGCGTGATAGCGATACGTTACATTGGTGACAGTCCTGCCGATCTGTCTCTTTGCTTCGCGGTCAATCAGGAACAGAAGCTTGACAAGCTTTGTCCGCCCCAATGGGATATCGCGCGCTGAGCAGTACTGGACCAAAAACGTTATGAGGTGTTCCAACCTGGTTGGCTCCATGTTTGGCTCTCCTGACCCCACAGCTTATCACAAAAACGACAGAGGCTGTAGGATTAGATGTTCAGGCAGAGGCAGGGGGGTGGCCCGCTGCGGCCTGGATGTTAGTGTGTTCCCTTTCCCAGTGCCGAGGAGGGCCGAGAGAGCTCCTGAAACGACCAGGGCTGTAGGAGGGACTAGCCCCACACGCATTTTGGCCGTCTCTCCCTACGCTTCTCGCGTCTTGGAGCTTCACCTTCGATGCCGTATTACCAAGTCGTAGAGAGGCTCGTAATTTCCACCATGCGGCCCTTCAGGAGCCGGTGTGATATGGATTAACCCCTGCTTCTCTGGATCGAACTTCTTGCGTAGGAGTAAGTAGATGCCCTCGAGGAGAGAACGTGTGACATCTGATTGGGCAAGCCGGACTGTGAAGTTTGTACCATCGGCAGAGATGAAGTCCGGGATGAGAATGCTGTCGCCAGGATTCTGTGTCTTTGCACCATGGTTAGAGTCTCTTAGCAGGAGTGCGTATGCATCAGAGCGCGCTATCTCTAGGTCCATGCTTTATCCTCAATGTTCAATTGGGACGGGGAATCTCACCCTGGCGGGCACTATGGGCAAGGCTCCCCGTCCCGGCCGTCCTGGGTGGGCGTTGATGTGCCGCCAACGCCTGAATCCCTTTGTTTGGGGAGAGGGAGGAGCCTGTGGCCGAAGATCACAGGAGGTAACCCCTCCCTCTCCCACCAACAGGAGGTAGCGCTCAAGGCGGGGAAGAAGCCGCCGAGCGTCCGGTATCGCCGCAGGTGAGAAGGCGAGTAATCACCCACGGCTGGATGTCTCTTGACCATGGCCTCGCACCCACGCGAGAACGGCTTCCAGAAGCCCCTTCTCGCCTTGTTTCCCGTGGATCGAAAGGCTTAAAACGCAAGGCCCTACCAGGGGCCTAGGCCCGCACCGACTTTCGCTACTTTTGAGGCTGCCGATCACCATGGGGCCGCAACCGGTGCTTTCTTTGCAGCGTCTTGTCCTGCTCTTCCTTGTACGAAAAATGGAGGCCAATTCTCCGGTGTGAACCCAAGAGGGGCATCCCATTCATGCTCTCGTGCCTGGGCCTCAGATTTCTGTCTCCAGTCCTCCAACTCTGCTAGAGTCTCTGGGGTTATGCGATGTTCTCCCGCCTCCCAGGAAATGCCCTTAGCGGTGAAGGGCGCTCTGACGGTGATGTGGATTAACTGCACCACGGCCTTGATTTCAGCCTGCCTCTGGGCATCAAACGCTGCAACTTCAGCTCTCACACTGCGCAGAAGATGCCTGGCATCCCTATCCGAGCCATGGCCACGAGTTAGGTAATCCAATCGCGTGAGCAGGACTGGGTCCAGAGGAACCTTCTTCCGCTCCACCTCTGCAAACAGACGATGTGCCTCCTGCCTAGTCGCCGGCTCGAGGTCTGACTTTGGTAGTCGGATGACTTGACCATCGAGACCTACATTAGTCTTCGGTGCCAACTCGCCGTGAGCAAGTTCTCGGCCCCAAAACGGCCCCCGAACTCGCCGTGAG
>CAYHHI010000092.1:0-3531 GCA_964356335.1 uncultured bacterium | reverse complement strand
TCAAGGCCCGACCTTCGACGATTCCACTGAGGAGGCGCGTTGGGACCCCGGCGAAACGGTCAACATAGACAGCCGTGACTATGGTGCCGTCAGGGGAACCGATGTGAAGGACCTGTGTAATCTCGTTGGCGGAGCCTCACCGGGCGATACGATCAAGATCAAGGCTTCCGACAACTTCAGCAAGTGGTTCGACTATGCAGATGTCTACGCCTCTGAACCGCGGCAGGGCAAAATCGTGCTCACTTGGTACACGACTGACACAACGGACGCCATTGGTGGTTACGTTCCGGAGTATGACACCGGCATGCGCATCGTCTTCTTCGCCGACACCAGCACCAATCCCTGGGGCTGGCATGTCTTTGGGGATTGGGACATGCATGAGACTCTGGCCGAGTCCCGCTGGCACTACTACTACGATGGGAAGTTCTGGCCTTCCTCAAGCGGACTATCCGTCAAGTGGGTCGATCACATCGAGATACACAGTACCGCGCCCGTACCCACGCTCACACCCACACCCGTACCCACGTCCGCACCCACGTCTGCACCCACGCCCGCACTCACGTCTACACCCACGTCCGCACCCACGTCCACACCCACGCCTACACCTACAATGACGCTCACGCCGCAGCCAGCGACCGCTACGGAGCAAGTCGCTCTTCAGGGCGGAGTCTGCAACCCGATAGCCACCACCTACCCTGACAACACCCCCATCGCGACCATTGCGGGGGCGGTGACGCCGGCGGGGCTGCTGCAGTCGCTGTGGGAGTTTGAGGGCGACGTCTGGAAGGCCTGGTCGGCCGCTTTCCCGCAGGCGAGCGACCTGGCGGAGAAGGACTTCCTGGACGTGGTGTTCATATGTGTCGGCGGCTCGGGCCCTGATGCCGCCACGTTCTCCCGGCCGGTGACATAGAGGCGTGCCCGCTACCCCCGGCTGCCGAAGGAGGGCCGAACAGCGCATAACTGGACAGGTCTTGAGGGCTACCGGGGCCTGCCGCCGATTCTGGACAGGCCCACTGCTGAGCGAAGAACAGCGGCTAATTCCAAGCTGAGTTTTCCATCGCGTCCTGCTCGGAGTCTGGGGAAGCGGCGGAAAAGTCGCCTAGTCATACACGGTAGGACTTCACGGCCAAAGGGGGGCGGAAAGACCCTCTCTGACGACGAATATCGGCGTTACGCCCCTATCTGTAACAGGGCGGATCTTTGGTGGAAGCAGGTGCACCAATGGTGGGACGAATAGTTGGTTTCGCGCTCAGCATCGCTCTCGTGCTCGTGGTGATGTCGCCGAATACCACTACGGCCGCTGGGCCGACGACGTCGGTCACCATAGTCAAGTTTGCTGCTGACGGCACGACCATCCTTGGTCAGACCACTGTGACTTGGGAATGGATGCGAGACAACCTTCCCGTGCAGGGTGATGGTACAACCCACTACTATCATCAAGGCCCGACCTTCGACGATTCCACTGAGGAGGCGCGTTGGGACCCCGGCGAAACGGTCAACATAGACAGCCGTGACTATGGTGCCGTCAGGGGAACCGATGTGAAGGACCTGTGTAATCTCGTTGGCGGAGCCTCACCGGGCGATACGATCAAGATCAAGGCTTCCGACAACTTCAGCAAGTGGTTCGACTATGCAGATGTCTACGCCTCTGAACCGCGGCAGGGCAAAATCGTGCTCACTTGGTACACGACTGACACAACGGACGCCATTGGTGGTTACGTTCCGGAGTATGACACCGGCATGCGCATCGTCTTCTTCGCCGACACCAGCACCAATCCCTGGGGCTGGCATGTCTTTGGGGATTGGGACATGCATGAGACTCTGGCCGAGTCCCGCTGGCACTACTACTACGATGGGAAGTTCTGGCCTTCCTCAAGCGGACTATCCGTCAAGTGGGTCGATCACATCGAGATACACAGTACCGCGCCCGTACCCACGCTCACACCCACACCCGTACCCACGTCCGCACCCACGTCTGCACCCACGCCCGCACTCACGTCTACACCCACGTCCGCACCCACACCCAAACTCACCCCTGCTCCGGCCGGAGAGAGGGCCAGTAGTTCCCTTGCCGTCAGGGCTAACGTAACCCTGAGCTCTATCGGCATAGCCTTGGACGGCGGCTCAATAGACTTTGGCGACATAGAGCCCGGGCAGAACTCGGCTGTCAACACGGTCAATGTCACCAACAGTGGTAGTAGAAACATCAACGTGACCGTAGAGGTCGCCGGAGAGGATGCCACGGCCCAAAGCTTCTATGAGCAGTCCCTGTATGTGAACAACGATCGTTACGGTGTCGATGACGTAATCGCCAGCATCCTGACCGGCGGTTCACAGAAGGTCGACACACAGCTCAAGGTCCCCGCGCAGTGGAACGGAACCGGGGAGCAAAGCGCGACGATCATCTTCTGGGCAAGCGCCTCCGATTGAGTTCGACTTCTGACCGGCGCTGGAAAGTGCTTGGGTAGCAATGAGAAAGCAGGCGCATCGGTGTACAGCGGCCGTGACTGCGATCAGTCTGGTCATGGTGGCGCTGCTGTTTGCCGCACCGACGACGCGTGGACAGCCATCAGAAGTGGCGCCGCTCTGGGGACCCTATCTCACCGGCGTCAGTGAAACCGGCATTACCGTCAACTGGAAGACCAAAGGGGAGACCGTAGGGTCGGTAGAATATGCCCCTGGAGCTTCCTTCAGCGCAAACAGCACCTACAGCAGTTCGGTCCCTGATTCCGCCAGCACGTTGCACCATGTCGCGCTGACAGGGCTCCAGCCCAACACGACCTACCACTACCGCGTACGTGTGGATGAGGGCTACACGGCTGACCACACCTTCACTACCCTGGGTGCCAAACACTTTGTGTTCGTCGCCTATGGCGATACTCGTGACGAGGCCCCCATGTTTACACAACTTGAGAGGCACAAGCTGGTAGCCGATCGCATAGCCGAAGAGGAAGGTGTCTCATTCGTTATCCACACTGGAGATGTCGTCTCTGACGGCAATGACCTCGCAGAGTGGGGGCGTTTTTTCGAAGCGGGCCGGCGAATGCTGGATCACGTACCCATATTTCCGGTAGCCGGCAACCACGAGAATTCCTCTTCCAACTACTATGACATCTTCGGCGTACCGCAATGGTATTCGTTTGACAGCGCCAACGCCCATTTCTCCATGCTGGACAGCAACGATGGAGCCGACTTGGACCAGGAAGCAACGTGGTTGGCTAATGATCTATCCGGAGACGCTGACTGGAGATTCGCCGTCTGCCATCACCCGCTCTACACCTCCGACAGGAACCACTGGGGTGGTGATCCGGGCCTCAGGGACCACTGGGAACAGGTGATGATTGAGAACGGGGTGAACGCTGTCTTTAGCGCCCATATGCACGCGTACGAAAGATACTGGGAAAACGGCATCCACTATGTGGTCCTGGGGATTGGAGGCGCACCCGGCTACGAGCTAGCCGATCAGAAGATCGACGGTTATCGCAACAGTCTGGAGCATAGCCTCGGCTACGCCAAAATCACCATTGATGG
>CAYHHI010000091.1:0-3669 GCA_964356335.1 uncultured bacterium | reverse complement strand
TGGGAGTCCTCGTTGGTGTGGGTGTTCTCGTCACCGTAGGCGTGAGCGTCGCTGTTGCGGTCGGCGTCAGGGTTGGCGTCGGCGTTTTGCTTGGGTGCGGCGTTGCGGTACACATCGGGTTGACGGTTGCGGCCAGCAGGACAAGGGCAGCGATCATTGTTTGTCCTCCAAAACGGCGTAGAGAGTATCGTCCCAAATCGTCGCAAAGCAATCAGTGATCTCACGGTGTCCTTTGATTGCAGCCTCCAGTTTCTTGACTCTAGCTTCCGACTTCTGGAATCGTTTCCAGAGCCGGTCACGCATCGCAATCGGGATGACCACGTAGTCAGTCGGATGCTCGTATTCCATGAGGTCGCTCATCTCTCCTCCTCCCCGCGCAGGACTTCCAGTTCGGGGACCAGAACGTAGATCGTATCGCCCTCGCCCCACTCGCTGAATCGTCCAGATTCGTCGTTGGCCTCCTGTGCCGTGACTAGGCGGGGTACGATCAGGCCACGCCTTTCCATCTCCTCCTGGAGCCCCCCGCCGTCAATGTCGCCACCTGGACACCACTCTCCGAAGAGCCATGCGATGAACTCCCCCAGCTCCCTCACGCGGGCCTCGGCTTCACCTGCCCGTATGCGCTGACAGGCGGTACATGAACCATGAAAATACTCATGCTCGTGACATGGGGTTCTCTCGCTCATCGTTCCTCCCCACGCAGGGCACGCTGAATCAGCACATGAACTTCTACATATTCCTCTGTGGTCGGCACAATCGCCCGGATACTTTTCAGTGCCTTCTCTAATATCTTCACGCGCCTCTCGGCGCAAATCCAACTGGCCTGAAACTTATCAGCATATCGTTCCCAGTGTTTCTGTTTGACTATCTCGTCTTCGCTCATCTCTCCTCCTCCCCGCGCACCAGGGGAACAAGCACAGATCGAATGTGCTCAAGTTCCCTGGCGCAGTCTTCCTGCGGCGTGTCCTTCCACTCGTCACCGACGTACGGATCGTCAAGGCCGTCAACGATGCTGTACACGGCATCACGCCACTTCTCCAACTCCTTCACCCTGGCGCGGGAGTCGAGAAGATCACGTGCGAGGTCAACAACTATCGGGAAGTTCAACCCGCGAATGCTGGCAATATCGAAAGACAAAATCTCATTGGCGCTCTCGTTGCTCACTCTCTCGAACATCTCACTCCTCCCCGCGCAGGTCCACCCACTCATCAGCGATTCCGAGCTGACGCCTGAGCCGTTCGTTTTCCCCCTCCAACTCCTTCACCTTGGCCTCGGCTCGCTCGGCACGACAGAAGGGACATTGCGAGTCCATGCTGTGCCAATAATGCGTTTCACATTCAAACGTGTGCATCATTCCTCCCCGCGCAAGACATGCTCGGCAAACAGCGGTGCCGTCCCCTCGATGCGGCGGCGCGCGATCTCGATGTACTCCGGCGATAGGTCTATGCCGATGAAGTCACGCCCAGCACGCAGCGCCACGACACCCACGGTGCCCGAGCCGCAGAAGGGATCTAGGACAACCCCCCGCCCCCCATCCCTCCGTACTGAGGTTTCTTCCACTCCGTTACTAACCAACGCCATAGTTGTTTCAATGTCTTCATCTGCCCTCTCACTTCCCGCCGCGATGCACGGCTCAACCAGCGCCTCGGGGAACGTGGCGAAGTGCGCCTCCGGGAAAGGCTGCGTGGGGATCGTCCAGACACTGCGGCGGTTGCGGCTACCGTTTGATCTATACGGTTTAACTGAACCGTTGGCATGCTTCAACCGTTCGGGTCGCACAAAGTTGTTGGCTGCGACTGGTCCGGTTGTTGGTTCTGCAATCGCCTCCGCATCGTAGTAGTACCTTGCCGACTTCGCCAGTAGGAACAGGTACTCGTGCGCCTTCGTGGGCCGATCGGTCACACTCTCCGGCATGGGGTTGGGCTTGCTCCAGATGATGTCCGAGCGGAGATACCAGCCGTCCGCCTGGATGGCAAAGGCCACGCGCCAGGGGATGCCGACCAGATCCTTGGGCTTGAGGCCAGGCAATGGCATTCGGTTGGGCTGCGTCATGGGTCCGATGCCGACTCCCGCCGCGTGTTTCGGTGAGTCGGCATGGCTCCCGCGATATCCCGACCAGCGTTCGCCCTGCGCCCCGCCGCCCGGCTCCGTGCCAACCCTGCCGGCGCCCGTCGCGTAACAGTCCCCCAGGTTCAGCCACAGCGTCCCGTCGCTCCTCAATACCCGCCGCACCTCGCGGAAGACCTCAACCAGCTTGGAGACGTACTCCTCGGGGGTGCGCTCAAGGCCGACCTGCCCCGCGATGCCGTAGTCTCTCAATCCCCAGTACGGCGGCGAGGTGATGCAGCATTGCACACTCCCATCCGGCAGTAATCGGAGTTGTTCAAGCGCGTCGCCGCAGAGGAGACGGATGGTCACCGGGGTTCCTCCCCGCGCAGGTAATATTCATCAACGTCGTGATAGCGACGATTGCGAGTCTTGAGTTCCCGAAGTTCAGCCTCCAGCTCCTTCACCCTGGCCTCGGCTCGCTCGGCACGACAGACTGGACAATCCCCGTGTGCCCATAAGCTCGGAGTTTCAGTATCCCATCCGGGGTTCTGAACGATTCGGCAATTGCCTTCACGTTTCTCGTGCTCAATGCTCATTTCACTCCTCCCCGCCGTGCAGGACACGCTCGGCAATTCCATCAACCAGATGTCGTTGCCGGAGCAAATCGGAATCGCCGGTCACGGTCACAGGAACCGCGAGAATTTCTTGCAATGCCCCCTCCAACTCCTTCACGCGGGCTTCCAGTTCCTTGATGCGCCGCCCGCCCTCCCTCATGTCGTGTGTCCACTTTTCAGCAAGCTCTTTCACGCGGGACTCAAGCAGCACAATTTTCTTGGTATAGTCGTCTTCGGCTTGCCCATAGAGATCATCCCGTGCTGCAATGCACTCCTCCAGTTTCTTCACCCTTGCCTCGGATTGCTCCAAGGCGCACACTGGACATTGAAGCGCAAACACCACAGTAAACGTATCGTGCGTCCCGCAGATCGCACCGCGCCTTCTGTCAATGCTCATCTCACTCCTCCTCACCGAGCAGGGCACGCTCAAAAGCACGGGCGGCCCTAAAGTAGATCGTCAGAATGTCGTTTGGGCAGGGACTCATACGCCACTCTTTGACGTTTCCCCAAACCCAGCGCAGCGCCCTCCGGGCCTCATCCCGCTCCTCCTCCAGCTCCTTCACTCTGGCCGCGAACGTCTCGATCTTGGCAATGCCATCGTCAACATTGCTGACTTCGAGAGCTTTCAAAATGCGGGACCTGGCCCCACCTTCACATGGCAGCAGTGGGCGGTTTTGCAGTTCCTCCTTCAACTCCTTCACGCGGACGCGGCCAAGGCCAAGCTCGTCTCGCATTAGGTTCATAGCTTCTCGATAACCATCGAGGAAATCTCCATCGCTCATCTCTCCTCCTCACTCGCGCCAGAATCGTAGGATGACCTTCGGTGCCGCGTATACCTCGAACGGCATGAACACCGCCCCGCCACAATCGAGGTTGACCTTGCCGACGAACCCCCGCTTCTCGATGCAGGATGCCAGCTTCATCCAGAGCGTCGTGGCGCGGGACGGGCGTAGCGGCCTCGCGCCCCTACGGTAGAAACTCCACTCGAAGGAGAACTTGACCGGCG
>CAYHHI010000090.1:0-3836 GCA_964356335.1 uncultured bacterium | reverse complement strand
AACTCTACCAAAATCTTGGCTTAACTACCTGTCCAAGAATCGGGGGGAACTTCAAAGAGCGTTGGCTGCGATCCCGTTTTTGCTAGCTCTTGTTTTCACCATTGCGTTTGAGGGGGTAGCCCAGGCGGCCTTCATACAGCGAAATGCCGACTTCAGTGAACCCAAGATCGCGATCTCTGATGGAGTCACGACAGTCAGCGTGGCCGGATGCCCCGAGGTGGGCCTGCCAGGTGAACCTTTACTGCCTGCTCACGCTGTGTGTGTGCTCTTGCCTCAGGGGGAGGAGGTTGTCGGTGTCTTCGCAACGGTAGCGGGCGAGACCGAAATCGGCCTCAGCCTTCCCATCGGGTGTGCGCAGCGCCAGTACCCGCTGAGCATGGAAGGTCCCTACGAGCGAACGCTGCCTGACGAGGATATCTATGGTGGCACCGAGCCCTTCCCGCAAGACAGGATCGTTCACGTCAGCACTGAAGTCTTCAGAGGTTACAGCCTGGCTTTCCTCAGGGTCTACCCGGTTACCTATGTCGGTGGGCGGAATGTTTTGCGGTTCGCCCCGAGCGTGAGATTGACGATTGAAACCCAGCCGAGTGGCCAGGCACTCGCCGAGTCGTTCCGGACCCTACGAAGAGGTAATAATGAGGACATAGTGTCGCTGGGGCGCATCACGGACGACGTCTCCGAGGCCAGTTCATACCAAGCGAGGCAAGTCCCGGCAGCGTTATCCTCAATCGTCAATGCCGAGGATTCATACCCGTACGTGGTCATAACCAACGCCACGCTCAGGCCGGTGTTTGAGAATCTTAAGTCTCTCAAGGACGAGCAAGGCTACAAGACCAAGATCGTTCTGGTCTCGCAGATATCCAGCAACTACGCCGGTAGTGACCTCCAGACCAAGATAAGGAACTTTATTATCGATGCCTACCAGAACTGGGAGACCGAGTTTGTGATGCTCGGCGGTGACGACGATATCATCCCACATCGCGGACTCTACGCCGAGAACAGCGGCATTATCGACATGGATATCGCGGCCGACCTGTATTACATGGCGCTTGACGGCAACTGGAATACCGACGGCGACGCCTACTGGGGTGAACCCGCCGAGGCCGACCTTCTTCCCGAAATCTCTTGCGGCAGGGCTGCCGTCGGCACCGTTTCGGAGGCGACCAACTTCATCAATAAGATCATCAAGTACGAGCGCACACCCGTGACCGGTCAGATACGCAATGCCCTGATGGTAGGTGAGCTCCTGTGGGACGATCCCACCTGGGGATGCGATTACAAGGACGAGATAAGGTACGGGTCAAGCAATCACGGCTACACCACGGTGGGCTTCCCGCCGAGCTTCACGGTGGGCACCCTTTACGACCGCGACCTCTACCCGGACAGCTGGGACAAGGAGGACCTGATACCTCTGATGAATGGGGGTAAGCACATAATCAATCACGACGGCCACTCCAACGTCACATATGGACTTCGCATGGAGAACAGCGACATCGAGACGCGCTTCACAAATAACGGCGTATCCAACACTTACAGCATCATCTATACCCAGGGCTGCTACTCCGGATCGTTCGACAATAGGACCTCGGGCGGAAGCTACACCGATGACTGCATCGGTGAACATTTCTGTTTCATCGAGAATGGCGCGGTTGCCTTCGTGGGCAACTCCAGGTACGGCTGGGGCTCCCATGCCAGTACCAACGGAGCCAACCAGTACTACGACCGGCAGTTCTTCGATGCTATCTTCGACGAGAACATCACGGCCCTCGGATTGGCTGACGTAGACTCAAGGGTGGACAACATACCCTTCATCAATGCCGTCGGCAGATGGGTGCATTACGAGCTTGTGGTTCTGGGCGATCCTGCCATGGACATCTGGACCGATGTACCCGGCAATTTCACCGCAATCTATCCGCAGACCTTATGCGCGGGCCAGAACGAGGTCGCCGTCAGGGTCTTGGGAAGCGGGCCGGTCGTGGGTGCCAGGGTGAGCATGTTCACCGACTCAACGTACTCTCATAGCTTCACCGACGCGCAGGGCTACGCCTATGTGCACCCGACTGTACTCAACCCCGGGAAGACTCGTCTTGCGATCTCAGCCCACAACTTCCATTCATACGACGACACCCTCGATGTCGTTCAGGCAAGCAGGGCCTTTGTCGTCCTCGAGGACTTTCCCATTGATGACGACAACTACGGTGGAAGTTCGGGTAACGCTAACGGTAGCATCGATGCAGGGGAGACAATAGAATCACTGATCACCCTTCGCAACATAGGTCACACTACCGCGACCGGTGTCAGGGTAGAGCTCGCGTGCGACAACCCATATGTGACCGTGCTAGATACGATGGCATGGTTCCCCACGATCGCTCCCGGCGACCAGGAGGCCGCTAATACTGCCGTCAGATATGCGGCTGATCCCGAAGTACCGGACGGCGAGGTACTCTATTTCGAGATCGACACGTCTTGCGCCGATACGACCTCCACGAGCCACGTCTCTTACACGGCGATGGCCCCGCGGCTCGTAGTGCAATCTGTGTCTTACACCGACTACATTGTCGGCAATGGCAATCATTGCATAGAACCCGGCGAGACCTTCACACTGAGCGTCTTGTTCAAGAACAACGGGTCTGGTTCCGCCGAGGATGTCTCGGTGTTCTTGAGTTCAAACGACCCTTATGTCACGGTCGTCCAGGACAGCTCTTACCTACCGACACTCCCTTCGGGCGGCCGGCGAGAAGGCTCGCCGGACTTTGTGGTTCATGTGGATCCCGCATGCCCCGCCTTTCATGTAATCCCGCTGGACCTTGACTTGCGGTACGCCGGTGGTAGAGAGGACAGCGCCTTTACGAGTGTTTCCACCGGAGGGCTGCTCACCGATGATATGGAGCACGGCGAGGGCTCGTGGACTCACGGCGTGGCCGCCATGGGATACGTCGATGAGTGGCACCTTGACACCTACCGCAACCACACGGGTGACGGATACTATTCCTGGAAGTGTGGAGGCCCGCTCGCGGAGAACTACGATGACTACAACAACGGCGCCCTCATAACTCCGGAGTTGTGTCTGGGACCGGATGCGTCTCTTCGATTCTGGCATTACATGGATGCCGAGCTCTACGGAGAAGGCACCAACTATGCATGGGACGGCGGCATCGTGGAGATCTCAACCAACGGAGGATACTCGTGGACTCAGATCACGCCGGTCGGAGGTTACCCCCACCGCATATACCCCAATGACGCAAGCCCCTTCGCCGCCGAGACACCTTGCTTTGGAGCCACAACAGGCTGGGAGCAGGAGGAATTCGATCTTTCGTCGTACACGGGCGGCGCGCGCATAAGGTTCCAGTTCGGATCTGACGGCTCCACAACCGGAGAGGGCTGGTACATAGATGATGTTGAGGTGGCTGCCGATGTGGCGTCGATTCACATCACACCGGACGAGTTCACGCCCGTCCCTGCTGTATTTGCCCTGAGGATAGCGGACAAGAACCCCGTGATGTCCCGCGTGAGCGTGAGCTTCGACGTTCCCAGGCGCGCAGCTGTTGCCATTGGTGTCTTCGACGTAAGAGGTCGATCAGTCGGCACTCTTATCGATTCGGTGGTCGAGCCCGGCACCTACAGCCGCGAGTGGGACACCGGCAGGCTTTCACCCGGGGTCTACTTCCTGAACATGAAAACGGCTGACTTCCAGAAGACCCTCAAGGTGCTGGCTGTGAGATAGGAGTGGAGCCCACTTAACGGAGCGGGGCGCCTCCCAAAGGCACCCCGTTCGTTAGCAAAATAAAAAATCCTCCCCTTTTTAAAACTCGGTGGATTTCCGAAAGCGCCGTTTT
>CAYHHI010000089.1:0-3904 GCA_964356335.1 uncultured bacterium | reverse complement strand
CCGCCTACGTTCTCGACTACGGTGGGAGCCAAGGCTCGATATTCGACCTGGCCGCCCTCATCCCTCAGGCCATCGACAAGATACGGGAGGAGACGGGCGCTGAGAAGGTGATGCTGGCAACCCACAGTATGGGCGGGGTGCTCACGCAGGCATACGTGGGAGGGTTGGCCTCCGGCAGTGGATTTGGCGACGACGTGGAGGCAGCCTTCATGGTTGCGCCTCCCAGTGGTGGCTCGTTCCTGGTGAACTGGCTGACCGGTAGCGCTGGCAACGCCCTCGCCTGCCCCCAGGCCTCAGAGCTCGGTCCCAACTCGCAGAGCATCGCCCGTCTCCGGGCTGCGGACCTGCCTGAACTGGACTATTCGGTGGTGTCTGGGACCCGGTTCTGGATACCCTTCGTCGGTCTCAACGATGGCGTCATCGCTGATGCGGACGTGGGCCTGAGCAGCGCTGGATACGACAAAAGGCAGGTGCGAGGCATACACACGGACGTACAGCTTCTTCCCAACACGGTTGCTGCGCTCTGCACGACGGTACTGGGCGAAGCCTGTGTTCCTGAGCTAAGGATGGACGAGGTGAAGAGTCTCTTCCGGCAGCGGTACGAGGAGGACATGTTCAAATGATGAGGCTCGTTCTCTCTCTGATGACACTTGCTTCGGTCTTGCTCACCTCTGGAACTGTCAACGCTAGTCACGACGGTATCCAAGGGACAGGTGTCTCCGGTGCGTATGCTAGTAAGTCTGAAGACACACACGGCCTGTTCGATCCCTCGGAGATACATCTCGTCCCGTCAACAAGCGAAGCCATGTACCCGCCAAGCCCCGGCGGCTGGCCCTCCCCGGTCACTACATTGACGATTGGAAGCAACCCTTACGGTGTCGCAGTCAATCCTGTTACCGGCCGTGTCTACGTCACAAGGCTCGAGCATGAAGGGACTGTGTTCGTCTTCGACGGCGAGAGCAACAGGATACTAGCTCGCATACCAAGTGTTTACCCTGGCCTAGTGGCCGTCAATAGCCGCACCAACCGCGTATACGTGGCGAACCCTGAAACCGATAGCATCTCCGTAATTGATGGTGACAGCAACAGCGTGATTGCAACTATCGCTGTCGGAGATTGGCCTCACGGGGTGGCCGTGAATGCCGTGAACAACCGCATTTATGTGCCGAATGGGGACGACAATGATGTTTCTGTCATCGACGGCACTAGCAACGAGGTCATCACCAGGGTGCCAGTGGGGGATCTTCCCGGAGGCATCGCGCTGAATCCGGAAACGGGCCGGATCTACGTGGCTAACTATCATAGCGCGAATGTGTCTGTTATCGACGGTAACAACAACGATGTCGTCGCCACGATAGAGGTCGGAAGGGATCCGGCGGACGTTGCCGTGAATCAGAAGACGAACCTAATCTACGTCACTAACCAATACCCCGACGACAGCAGCGTTTCTGTAATTGACGGCGACAAGAACGGGGTCATTCGGACTATTCCTGTCGGCGATGATCCGCAGGGTTTGGCTCTAGACGTTAACACTAACCTGATCTTCGTAGCGAACGTCGGCAGCGACGACCTTTCAGTGATCGCTGGCGGGAGCAACACGGTGGTAAGCACTGCGAAAGTCGGCCTATGGCCATGGCAAGTGGCCGTGGATCCGAAGACGAAGCATATTTTCGTGACGAACGGCGGCTCTGGCATGGTGAGTGTCTTGCAGATTCTCCCTCCGGTTCTCTTCGTTCATGGATGTGGCGGCGCTCTTGGGACGTGGACGGATCCTGGCTGGATAACGGATGCAACTGGGATCGGAGATTTCACCGCCGGCGGCGCTTCGGGGAAGCTCTATCGCGCTGTCATTCCCGGGCAGCCCGCCATTCCTGCCTACGCCCTGGACTACCACGACAGCCAGGGTTCGATATTCGACTTGGCTGCCCTCGTCCCTCAGGCCATCGGCAAGATTAAGGAAGAGACCGGCGCCGAGAAGGTGATGCTGGCGACCCACAGCATGGGGGGCGTCATCGCCCAAGCATACGTGGGAGGATTGGCATCTGGTCGCCCCTACGACAACGATGTTGAGGCAGCGTTCATGGTCGCGCCCCCGAGCAGGGGTTCATTCCTGGTCAACTGGCTCACCGGCAAGGCGGGCAACGCCCTCGCGTGTCCCCAGGCATCAGAGCTGGGGCCCAAGTCCGACAGTATCGCTCGTCTCCGGGCGGCAGACCTGCCCGAGTTGGACTACTCGGTGGTGTCAGGCACCCGATTCTGGATACCCTTCGTCGGACTGAACGATGGCGTTATCGCCGACGGCGACGTGGGCTTGAGCAGCGCGGGTTACGACAAGCGGCAGGTACCTGGGATACACACCGACGTGCAACTCCTTCCCAACACCGTGGCTGCGCTCTGTGAGACAGTCTTGAGTCAGCCGTGTGTTTCGGAGTTGAGGATGGATGAGGTGAAGGGCCTCTTCCGGCAGCGCTACAAGGAGGACATGTTCGAATGAGCAGACTCTTCTTGCTTCTGGTGCTAGCCTCGTCGATTTGGCTCACCTCGAGCAGCATCGAGGCAACGCCGACTGTTGCCCAAACCGAAGAAGGTCCTCGAGGCCTTATCGCCTACCTCGGCGACGACGAGAACTTGTACGTGATCGACAGCGCGGGCGGAGATCCAGAGCCGCTGACTTCTGACGCGTATAGGGCACCGCCCCGTGTTGACAAACTCGATATCTTGTACTCCTGGCCAAGCTGGTCTCCCAACGGACGATACATCCTGGCTCGCAGGGTCGTGGGTGGTCCGGCGTACATCAAAGAGGCCTCACTCATAGTGTTCGACACAGAGGACAAGACGCAACATGAGCTACCTCTTTCCGACATCGCACCGAAGATACAGGGGCTTGATTGGTTGAACAAAGATCAGATTGTCATCGGCTATAGCTCCAACGTTGAGCAATGTGACAGTTTCCACTATTGCGCTTATGTTCCTGAGTTCCAATTCATGTCCTTCAACATAGTGACTTCTGAGAAAGAGGTTATCTACCGTTTTCCTCCTGGAACTCATCCGCTTTTTGGATTGGCTGTCTCTCCTGACGAAACAGCCATCGCATATCAGGTTAACAACCGGCCGGACCCGGGGAGAGGTGGTCCACTATGTGTTCTGAACATTGCTGCGCAAGAACAGCGATGCACTTCCGAAGAACCCTATTTCTGGGGCTGGTCGCCGGATTCAGACAAACTGGTGTTCACCGACTGCTCTGAGGACCGCTACTGTACAGGTGGAGACCTCAAGGTATTTACGCATTCCGCCCAGGGCGAAGTCACGGCGAAAACCGGCGAGCCGCGCTTCACTTTTGAATCTCCGATTTGGTCCCCAGACGGTTCCATTATTGTCTATCAGTTTCTCGGAGACTCATCCACTTCTGACACCGCTGACAGCATGTGGGCACTCAACGTCACATCGGGCCAGGAGCAGCAGCTCGACGATCAGGGACTGCCTCAAAGCTTCTCACCAGACGGCCGGTTTCTTGTCTACGAGAGGCTGGGCGGGGAGGGTTCCCAACTTTGGGTCACGGCGGTGGATGGGAGCGATAGGCGATTGATCGTTCAGGGAGGGCCTCTTCTGCGTGCTGCGGCTTGGCAGCCGAAGGAACCCCTACCAGTCCTCTTCATCCACGGCTGTGGTGGCGGATTGGGTACCTGGACCGATCCGGGTTGGGTCAAGGACACCACGGAGATCGCGCAGTTCATCACGGGGGACGCTTCAGGGAAGCTCTATCGCGCCGTCATCCCTGGGCTGCCTGCCGTTCCCGCTTACGCCCTCGACTACGGTGGGAGCCCTGGTTCGATATTCGACCTGGCCGCCCTCATCCCTCAGAGCATCGACAAGATACGCGAGGAGACAGGCACGGAGAAAGTCA
>CAYHHI010000088.1:0-3915 GCA_964356335.1 uncultured bacterium | reverse complement strand
GATACTGGAAAAGGTCAAAAGACTTTGTCAACATATTTGCGAGACGCAACACTAGTTCATTTGTTGTGGCCTACTGTCTGCAGATAGCTGTTCACGAGGTGGGTCACTACTTGGCCGGTTGGTCTGTGGGTGCTCAGGGCGGAAGGATCAGGCTTCATCCCTTCCTGAACTCGAAGGTCACCTTCACGAGCGTTCCATCAGTTTCAGCTCAGGTGGCTATCGGCCTGATGGGTGTGATCGCGGATATGGTGCTCGCCACGACCTTCGCGTTGCTTGCCTGGCGGCGAAAGAGCGGCCTCACGTTGCCTCTGTTGATGTGGGGAGCAATCGCATTTATCGGAGAAGGAATTGGGATGCTTGGCAATATCGCAGCGGTACCGCACTCCTTCGACGACGTCGGACAGCTGATGCTGCTTGATATCTCGCCCGAGCCCCTGATTCCACTCAGCATAGCATTTGTCGTTGCGGGTCTGATCCTGATGAGCATGATCATGCCGATTTCGGGTGTCTCGCCCAAGGACTCTATCTTGAAGAAGCTGCTCGCTTTCTTCTGTGGTTTGCCACTCTACTTTGGCGTGGCTGTCCTCTACTTGAAAGTCTTCCACCCCCAAGATGTGAATGTCCGCGACGTGAGGATGAAGCAATTCCTAATCGGGATCGTTCTTGCGGCCCTACTTGCCGTAGGATACAAGCCGATGGACAGGCTCTTGCGGCGTGTGATAAGAACCAAGGAGGTGTCCCAGCCAAAGCGGCGTGAGATCATGTATGCGGTTGTCGGTGGGATCTTGGCGTTTGTCTTTCTGATGGTTGTTCATTCGCTGGAATGATTCCGACGCTCCTCAGTTCCCGGGGCGGAGGACGGTTCTGCTGGATGGGATGGTTCGGGGTAGACACCTCAGGGACCTCAAGCATCATTTCGGGTTTCAACACCTTGGCCACCTGCGGGCACTGTAGAGCGCGCGGCTGATCTGGCGCCATGGGTAGCTGGGCTCGGGTCAAGTGTGCCGACTCGAGCAGCAACTTCGTGGCACTACCCCGACCTCAGGAAGTTGCGAAAACCGTCTTCTATGCCCAGCTCCTACTTTCTGCCAGGCGAACTACCCTTTTGGCTTCAGTATCTCTTTAAACGGGGGGTAGTCCCAAAGGGATTCGAAGTCGAAGTCCGTGTGCAGAGTTGTGTAATCATGTCCCTCCAAGAAGCTCTGCTTGAGGAGCGTGATCGCTTGGTCTTTATCTCCCAGGATGGCCGCAATACTGGCGCGAGTGACCGTGTTGTCCCCGAGAAGGTATGGCTGTTTAACATTCTTGAGCCAGTCAGAGATCTGGAGGGCCTCGTCCCGATCGCCCTGGCGGGCTGCTATAAGGCCGCGGTACTCCCGGAAAGCACGCTCGTACAGAGGTTCCTTTGGAGCTTCCCTGGCATAGTCCTCGAAGGCGCTCTTGGCCTCGTCCCATCGGCGGGCACAGTATAGCGTAACCGCGTAAGTTCCGCGGCGGCGGAAAGTCATCTCTTCGGCAGGCCTGCTCTTGTACCACTGAATTGCCTGGTCAAGAACTGCCATAGCAACTTCCTCATGCCCATGCGCCCGCAATTCCTCCGCAGCTAGTCTCATGGTTCCCCCGGGCGTGGCGGAGGCCTGCTTAGGAAATGTCAGGCTTTCTTCAACAAGTCTCTTCGCATCGTCTATTCTCCCCGGGCCGATAAGTGCCCTGATCTCCATGTTCAGGGCGCCGAGCTCGGTCGGAAACAGTTCGCGGGCTCGCTTCGCAGCCTCGAGCTCTTTCTCGTATTCTCCCAGGGAATGATACGCCCAAGTAAGCACACCCCAATAGGGGAGCCACATTCCTTCGGGGTCAAGCGTCCCGAGAGCTTCTAGGCACTCCTCCGGCTGATTTGTTGCTAAGGCCTCGCTACCCCACTGGTATGCCCACATGGACCCAGGGGCCATCCTCGCTAACCTTCGCGCAGCATCCAAAGCGCTCAGGTGATCCCCGGAGAGCCAGCTGCGGATCTCATCGAGCATCAATTTCTCAATAGGAGCGAGCTGAGTTCTCCGCTCGTCAAGAATTCGCACCAGAGAGTCTGCCCGCGCATATTCAAGAAGGTTAGAGTAAGCTATGCTCTGGTTGATCAATGCCATTACAAAGGATGTATCTGCTGCATACGCACGCTTGAAGTACTCAAGTGAACCGTTCCAGTCCCGCCGTGTCTCGAAAAGCTCCATTCCCTGCATGTACTGCTGATATGCCTCGTAGCTAGGGGGCTTCGCTCCCTGATACCACCATTCTCGCAACTTCTCATTGAGGAGTGGGGCAAGAGCTCCTAACACAGCCTGGCGCACAGCCCCGACTCCTTCCATTATGTTCGAGGCTTGCGAGGAAACTGGTCCAATTGCCTGAAGAACTCTCTCATCAGAGCTCAGAACCTTCGCTTGAAACTGGATGGTCTCGCCGGTCTTATAATAGGTGCCGGTAACGATTGTACTTGCGCCCATAGCCCTGGCAATTGAGCTCGGACTTCGGCCCTCCTCGATCTGGGAAAGCCTCTCCGGGGAGACAACCTCAGCCAGACCCGACTGCAGCAAGCTCTGCGTTGTCCAGTCGGCGACCATGCGGCCCAGAGGATCGAGTGTGGGGTCTCCAGTCTGGTTCTCGAAAGGCACGATGGCGACGCGCTTGGCCGGGGAAGTCGGTGGTCTTAATGGGTGCAGGAAGTAGATCGCCAGAGCCGCCCCGATTACGAGAACTGGCGGGGCGACATATAGGATCAGGCGCTTCCCGGAAAGGCGAGGTCGCGAGCTAACTGTCTCTACTCTTGCCCGACCCACTTCGGCGGCGTGAACACCTGCCTCCGTTGGTACCCCAAGCGCTCCTGGTGCAGACGGCAGCGGCTGTTCTGCCGTCACCGTCGCCAGAGACCGCCGGGAAACCCGCGAGGTCTCCTTCTTGGCACGTCTTAGGTCGATCAGCATCTCATGCACATTCGGGTATCTGTCCTCAGGGTCCTTCTCCAGGGCCCGCCCAAGGATGTGGATCAACTCCGAAGATACGTCGGGGCAATACTTCTGAATCGGCTCGGGATCGTCGTTTAAGATAGAGTTGATCATCGCCCCTTCTTGATCACCCCGAAACGGCCTCTTGCCCGTGAGCATCTCGTAAAGCACTATCCCAAACGAGAAGATGTCGGAGCGAGCATCCACCTCCCGCCCCTCAATCTGCTCTGGGGCCATGTAAGCCAGCGTCCCCACCGTGCTGGAAGTCTTGGTGAGCTTCAGCGACCCCTTAAGCTTCGCCAGCCCAAAGTCCATCACCTTGATCTGGTTCTTGGTGTTAACCATTATGTTCTCGGGCTTCACATCACGATGCACCACGCCCTTGCTGTGCGCCTCCTGCAAGGCTTCGCCAATCTGGATGGCGTAGGCGATGGCCTCCTGAATCTTCATCCCGGCTTCTTGGATCTTGCCCCGCAGGGTCACACCATCCACATACTCCATGTCGATGAACTGCTGCCCTAGGTGCTCGCCGAGCGCATGGACATTGCAGATGTTAGGGTGGTTCAAGGCTGAGGCTGCGCGGGCTTCCTGAAGAAAGCGCGCGCGCTCGGGCTCGTGGGCATCGAGTTCCCGTGGCAGGAACTTCAGGGCAACGGATCGCTTGAGCTTGGTGTCCTCGGCCTTATAGACGACACCCATGCCGCCTTCGCCAAGCTTCTCAACGATTCTGTAGTGGGATATGGTCTTGCCAATCATTCCCGTGCCCTCAGGACAGCAAAGCCAACGCACAGCTCAGGATACTTGCTGGATCTGGTAGCTTCTGGGTGCAGGGTAGCACCGTCCAGGAAAGATGTCAATGCGATCTCAAGAATCGAGATCAAGTCAGTAGGGTAGGGGTGGTAGTGGGAGGGAGGCCACCGAC
>CAYHHI010000087.1:0-4067 GCA_964356335.1 uncultured bacterium | reverse complement strand
ATCTCCCTTGACATCGGAAGTCATATCAACGGTGTGGCTGAGCGGCGGGGCAAGGTGGCGCGGATGTTGCTATGCGACAGACGTGACGCCGAGGCATCCGCCTGTCTCGAGCCACTTGTTGGGCAGCATTATCACCGGCCATCACTTGATAGCCTCATACGATAGAGAACCTCATGCAGGCAGAAGTCCCCTCCGACGAAACGCTCTTGTCGGCGGCCGTTAACCTGCATGCCCTTGTGCTCGTAGAAGGAATGCGCGTTCGAGTTAGAGTCTACCACCCACAGGACCAGATCCCCTGCCCCCTGCTCGCGCCCAAGTCCCACCGCGGCGGTGAACAGCGCACTGCCGATGCCCTGTCGTTGTCGCGATGAGATGACATGGAGATTGTAGATCTCCCAGGCTCCGCTCTCTGATAGTGTATCGCGCGCTGGACCACATGCGACGTACCCTGTCAGCTCCGCCCCATCCTCAGCGACCACCACCTTGACCCCTTCTTTCAGCTGTTGTTGCCACCTCGCAGTACGCGCCACAACGTCGAGCGAATCCAGGAAGGCCGCCGGCATCTCCCGAACATAGGTTCTCCGCCAGCTTGCGATATGGAGTTGAGCGATTCGCTCCGCGTCATCCACGGATGCTCGTCTCAGCATGGTCGCTCACCCCTCACCGTCTGCTGAATCCGGATGTTAGAAGTCGAAACTCACATTTCATCAATTCCTTCTAACATGTTTCCAAGTACTATCTCATTTTGGAGAAACAATTTCAATTCAGTGCCACATCCCTTCGAACAAACAACAAACATGAGATCGCGCCCATGCCTTCTTGCTTGTGAGTCAGCACCTGGAACAACGGCGTAGATTAGCTTTTCCTGGGCGACTAACTTGATAGGCATAGCGCCACCTTCATATTGGGAAACATCCACGCCCGGTTTCGTCCTTGCCCCCAGAGCGTAAAGAGGCGTATTTTCGGCGATGCTTTTGCCGCACCAGCAGCAGCGACTTGCAACTTCTGATGGATCATACGGATCTGAATGCATGAATAGCTCCCACTTCTCAAGTGTCGAATATCACACTTCCAACGAGTCTGTAGAAAAACCTTTCTGAAGAGCGGGTATCCTGTCCGCTCGTCCTCAGATTATCCCAACTTGCCCTCTATCTCACACCTGCCCCTGTGTGTTCCCTCCACCGGCTCACTCTCTTCACCCTTCATGGCGGCTTCCTCGATCCCCAGGCATCGCCCTTCCCTCAGGCATACTGGAATCGTGGACTGTACCGCAAGATCTTCAATATGTTGTGTACCATGTTGTAGAGCTTCCACTGAATATCCACCTTGATCCTGCCTCGCAAGGTGAACCGATCCAGCCCCCTCGCGTGACAGATGTTGGCAAAGACAGGCTCCGCTATCCCCAACCGACGACTGTATAGGAACCTACCCAGTGCCGTGTCAAAGCGCTCGATCATCCTCTGTATGTAAGTCTTAGGCGCATCCTCCAGTCGCCCATGGAAGATCGTCACCTGACGTGCCACCGTATTGGGCTTGCGCAAGCACTTCGCCCTCAACTCACACACCCGACAGTCAGTCTTCTTGGCCATGTAGGAGATCCCACAGTTGCCTCTATGATCGAAGAAGTTACGGTTCTTCAGGTACAACTCTTTACCCCCAGGACATATCAACTTCCCCTTCGTCTCGTCATAGGTAAAGTCACTCACCTGAAAGTAACGCACCTTGGACCGGTATCTCATCTTCTTCCTGTCCACACTCCGGCGATAGCGTACAGCCGTAGCAAATGCCGGATCTCGCTTACGGAACTGATTGTCCGGTAGGTAGGCATCGATCCCTGCCTCCAGCAGCATCTTCACATTCTCTTCACTGTGAAACCCGTTGTCTGCCACCACTACCGCCCTCTCCAACACGTCCCTGCCCTCACCAATCTTGCCAAAGTTAGCCAGCACCCCAGCCAGCATAGGCTCGAGCAACTGCTGCTCCGCTCCTTCACCAAATGCCTCCGCATGTACCACCACCTGATGCTTAGAGTCCACTGCCGCTACCCCGTTGTACCCCTGCACCACCCCATGTGAGGTCGGCATCTTCGCACTCTCATTATCTGTCAAGTTGCTCTGCTTCGGTCTGCCTCCACGACCCCGCTTGTCCTCGCCCTTATCAAGCCACTTCTCGATCTTGCGTACCTTCCCTCGCAGCCGCTCTATCGCCTCGGCCTCTTTCTCGCGCATCCAACTGCCACCACCCTCGCTCGCGTCGGTCTCTCGATGCTTCCTCAAGAGTACCCGAATCGACTCCTCCAACTTCTCCTTCTTCCTCTCAAAGTCTGCCCTCGTGCCACTCCACTCCTTCGCACAGTTGGAGGACAGCTTGCACCCATCGATAGCAAACATCTGCCGCCCTATCAAGCCTTCCTCGGCACAGATCATCAGAACAGTCCGAAACAGGGGTGCGATCTGGTCCTCCATCGAGGAGATGAACTCAGCTATTGTGGTGAAATGCGGATGGCTATCGGCAGACAGCGCCACGAAGACCATGTTCTCCCGACAGGCTCGTTCTATCTCGCGAGAGGAGATGATACCGCGGGAGTAGGCAAAGAGAACTATCTTGAGCATCACCGCAGGATCATACGCTGGTGCTCCCGTCTCGTCGTTGCGAAAGCGACCATCAAAGACGGACAGATCCATCTCACCTACGATCTCATTGAGGGCAAACTCAAAGGTACCGGGTTGGAGTTGACTCTTAAGATCCACAGGGATCATGAGCATCTGTTCATACGAGTAGGGCTTGAAGCGTGGCATCGATTCTCCTTTGAAGACCTTACTCGCATAGTCTAGCCGATCCGCTGACTACCTCAAGCCTTTTCCTACAGATTCAACGGTGTGGCTAAGCGGCGTAGCCGCAGGGTGGCGCGCCACCTGCGCCTCTGTCCCTGCAGGCGGCGTGACACTCGGCGGAGTCCGCTTGAGCCACTTGTTCGCACTTCCGAATCTCCTCAACGGTCGATCTCTCGGTTCTCTGCCATCCGAGCGCGTTGCTTGAGACGTAGTTCCTGCTGGCGCAATATCCTCCCCATGCTCTAGGGATAGGTCAACTGGCGTTTCTCGCTACCGTCTTTGTTGACGGTCCAAATGACCATACCCTTGCCATCCTCAGACAATGCCCCGTATGCTATCTTGTTGCTGTCGGGTGACCACGATGGAACTGCCCCTGGCCTTGCTACGACCTTCTCGCCCGAGCCGTCAACGCCGATTACATAGATCGCGGGGCCATGCCCGCCTACTGCGAGAGAAGCACCGTCGGGCGACCAGGAAATATGGATCGCATAGCCGATCGCAGAGATATGAGGAACACTCCCAACTCGGGTCCCATCGGATGCGATGATCACAAGGCTATCGCATATGAGCTTGCTCCCGTCTGGAGACCAGTCGGACGCAAGTCTGGGGGAGATCCATCTTTCCTCGACCGGGCTCAGCGACGCGATCCATGTTCCGTTATTGGGCCGAGTATCCTTGGTCAGGGATACGCGCGTGCCATCCGGCGAGAAGCGCGGACTGCCGCAGAATGTGCTAGAGAGGAGACAGGTCCCGGTACCCGTTGCGACATCGACTGTCCAGAGCCCACCGTCCTTGCAAGAGAGAATGCTCCTTCCATCGGGCGTCCAATCATGGGCAACACCAGATGCGACGAATCGCTTGGCCCCACTAGGCACATCGACGACCCAGATGGAATAGGTACCGAACTGGCGAAGCTCCTCAAGGGTCTGGGCCGAGTGGGTGTAAGCGATTGTCCCCGTGTCCGCCGGGGACCACCTGGGCCAAGCATCCACGACAGGTGCTGGCTCCGGAGGGGCATCCATAGAATGATCCTCGCTCCCACACCAGCAGCAAAGCAGGAGCGAGAGCACCAACGCATTGACCATTCGCATCTACCCACTCACCTCATGACTGCCAGTTTGGCGACACGGCTTTCTCCTGGAAGATCACATCACACATGCAATACCCCAGACAGTGCGAACGGTGTGGCTGAGCGGCGAGGCGAGGCGGCGGGGCTGTTGCCAGCCACACCCG
>CAYHHI010000086.1:0-4084 GCA_964356335.1 uncultured bacterium | reverse complement strand
GAAGACCGCTGGAGTGAGGTCGGTCCGCAACGTGTGCAGGTGATAGACAACCGCCCTTGGGACGACAACTGTCCTGTAGCCAAGGGCGTGCACACGCAGCCCAAGGTCGAGGTCCTCGGCATAGGAGAAGAAGTCCGAATCGAAGACGTAGCCGAGCTCGTCCACCAGCTCCCGGCGGATGATGATGCACACTCCATGGAGGAAGAGCGTGTCGACGGGCTGGTCCCCAGGCGGCAGCCGTCGGTAGCGCACATACCCCAATCGCGAGACCTCCGCCGTGTATGCCGCGCCGGGATTCTCCCTCTTCGCGGCCTTCGAGAACTCGGGATACCACGGCTGGATGATATTGGCATGCGCCGCCATGATGTCGGGCGACGACTCCAGGCCCTCGATCATCTCCCGCAGCCAGGCGTGATGGACGATCGTGTCCTGGTTGAGGAATACCACGAAGCGACCCCGAGTGTGCCGGAATGCGATGTTGTTCCCCTCCGCATAGCCGTAGTTGTGGTCGAGCTCCACCACCTGAACGTCGGCGAAGCTCTCCTTCACATACGGGGCGGAGCCGTCCTCAGAGCCGTTGTCCACATAGATCAGCTCATACTCACCCCGAGGCACGTCCTGATCTTCGAGGGAGCGAAAACAGGCGTCGAGATAGCACCGCCCGTTGTACCCCAGCACCAGGACGCTAGCCAGGGGCGCTTCGCTCGCGCGCTTTCTCGATGTGGCAAAGGCCATCTTCTACCTTCTTCTCCTGTTTGCCGCTTCTCTCATTCTGCGCTACCATGGGGCCGACCATGAGTGACCGCTACCTTGAGGGAATCCGCGAGCATCCGGAGATCTCACGTCAGGACATTCGAGTCCTCCACCACCAGCTTCTTGAGCCGGACGTTCTCCGTCTCCAGCTCCTTGAGCCGCTTCGCCTGGTCCAGCCGCAGCCCGCCGTACTCCCTACGCCAGCGGTAGTTAGTCTGCTCGGTCACGCCCAGCTTCCGGCACACCTCCGGCACCTTCAGCCCCTGTGCCAGGCCCACCTCCGCCTCCCTCAGCTTGCCTATGATCTGCTCCGGCCTGTGATTCTTCTTGCTCATGAACAATGCCCCTTCCCACATGTCCAAGCCCCGTGTCTACTAACATTGGGCCCGGACTCGTTTTCGGGGGCAAGGTCACTTTACTGGGTTTCCATCGGAGATTGTTTATCATCATCAAAAATATTTGAAATCCGTCTATATACGAATGTAACTTTGACTTTCCCATTCTACGATCATAAGTAATAGGGACTGAGTAAATTGAAAACCCAAGCTTTCTCATCTTTGTTATCATTTCCATTTCAATTGTAAAATTGGTTGAGTGCAAATGAGGGATTAAGGTTTGTACGACATCGCTTTTTATAGCAATGAATCCTGACAAAGCGTCTGTGATATTTGCTAGGTAAAATTGCCTCACAAAAAATGCAAAACCCCAATTCACAAATCGGTGAGAAAACTCAAGTGAGCCACGAACAGTCTTTCCGCCGATTCTTGATCCTGCGATAACATCACAAAATCCGCTTTCCAGAGGTTCTATCAACCGTAGAATTTCCTGCGGATTGTAGGTGTAATCACCATCAATAACCACAACATAATCGCAATTGCCGCATACTTCTTTTAACCCTGTAATTAAAGCGTTACCTTTCCCCTGAGAAGGTTCTTTGATAACCTTAACCCCTTTAGAAGTAGCAATTGCCGCAGTTTTATCTTTACTGTTATTGTCAATAACAACTATGTTTGTCTTGAATCCGTAACGGTGAAGTAAGTCAAAGGGAATTGCATCAATAACGAGACCTATTCCTGCCTCTTCGTTGTAACAGGGAATAACTATTGTTATTTGTTTCATTGTTCTTCCATCCAAAAGCCGATTTGTTGATTCTTATTTGTAATTTCCACTACAATTCTTGCTCTAAGATTTTCTAGGGGCCCTCACCTGCCCCCGAAAACGAGCCCACCCTCTATGTTACTCGTACAGGTACCATCTGGTATGAGAGAGCCGTGCTCGCCCCCCATGGCAACACCGCCTCGGGCGCCGGCGGCCGGTACCCCAGTAAGCTGTGGGGTCGCACCACATTGTAGTGCCGCCACCAGCGCTCGACAAGCGGGCCGAGGTTGCTCAAGTCGTAGGTGTCGTCGGCGTCGGCCATGACGATGATCCCACCCCGCGCCTCGGCGAAGCCTCGGAGGTGGGCGGCGCCGTAGCCGCGCCTCGGCTCGTCGATCAGGCGCGCGCCGGCCTCCCGCGCCCTCTCCCGTGAGCGGTCAGTGGAGCCGTTGTCGACGACTATGACCTCGCCCCGCAGCCGCGCCGACTCGAACCAGCGGCGGGCCTTGAGCACGCAGGTTGCGACGGTCTCCTCTTCGTTCAGACAGGGGAGTACAACGGAGACGTCAACGCTTTCCCTGCCCGACTCGGTATCTGCCGCACGGCCCATCGCAACAGGCTCACTAGCACCATTCTCTGCTCGCCGGAGAGGTCCATTCACGGTGTCGCGCTGTTCGTCGCGCAAAGGTCCTCCAGACTGCTCGGCATCATTCACTCAGAGACGCACTGCGCAACAAAGAACATCGGCAGAGCGCCCCTGGTTGGGACATTCTCTATCTGCACAGAAGAGAAGAAGACGACACGCACTATTGCATCCAGACACCACATAAGCGGCAACTTCCGAGCTTTCGCGGCTAGGGTCGAGTACCAGCGCGGGATCATCCGCTGACCGTAGAAGCTGACTTGGGGGAAATAACGGCCAAGCAGCGACCGGATTTCAGCGAATTCGAACTCCACAGTATGGTACGCGCCCAGCTTGTAGGAGGCCCCTGCATTAGGTGTGGAGATGAAGACATCTCCCCCCGGCTTGAGCACTCTCCGCAACTCCCGTAGAAAAGGCTCAATCACCTCGATCGCGAGATGCTCGATCGTCTCAAACGATACCACCATATCCACCGACTCGTCGGCCAAGCCGATCGCCGCCGCATCAGCGACTATATAGCGAACGTTTGCGCGGGCATATCGTGACTGCGCATAGCCAATCGCCTCACGAGAGATGTCAACCCCAAACACCATCGAGGCGCCCGCATCGGCGAGGATGGCAGCGCCGTAGCCAGATCCGCAAGCCACATCCAGCACCCGTTTGGACGCCACATGCTCCGCCGCAAACCTGTAGCGAGCCTCATGAAGGCGGTACAGATGCCTCATGTATATGGGGGTCTTATCAGGAACCAGGCGTTCGAGTTTGCTTACGATTCCCAACGCTCCTGAAACATCGCTCTAAGTCACTATCGGCTGAACACTAGCGCCTCGAAAGCGGCTGAACAACCTCCATTGCCATGTGCTGGCCTGTGCATGGAGCTCTTCAGTGTCCCCCGCTCGGGTTTGGCGGCCCCAGCGGGGGCTCATAGGGAACGATGCTGGAGTTGCCATAATCTGCCACGTATACCTTCCGGTCGGTGTAGGACGCGATTACCGCGGCGGTGCTCGCTGGGGATAAGTCCCTCGCATAGACAATGTCCCCCTTGAAATCCGGATCATTCTTCCAGAAAACGGTGCCGTAGCATTGCCAGTTAGGGCACCACTTCACCAGCACCAAGGCGTTGTGTAGACCCATTTCGCTTACCTTAGTCAGAAGGCGGTTGTCGGCGCCGTTAAACCCTTTCAATTCTGAGATCGTTCGGGGGGAATAGTCATTCCGCGCCGTGTCGTAGTGCTTGCCCAGCAACCACCCATGAACGCTTATTCCCACAAGCACGGCCAGCAGGCCGTAGCTGAGGACCCGGGCAGTCGCAACCGGCTCGTCTACGCTGTGCGTCTTGCGCACGATCAGCCAAGCCCAATGAGCCAAGCGCTCTTGCAGGAGGACCAGGCCTCTTGCTGCCAGCAGGATGAGAAAAGGCATCGCCTCATACCAGTACCGTGGACCGTGCATCAACCCGGTTGACTCGAACGCCGTCCACACGCCCATGGCGAACACCGCTGCGATCAGAAGGAAGAGGTCCCAATGGCTGCGGGTGCCGAGCATGAAGGGCAAGAGCACGAGGGCCAGCCCGACGAAGAGGGGCCAGCC
>CAYHHI010000085.1:0-4137 GCA_964356335.1 uncultured bacterium | reverse complement strand
CCGCCAGGTCCGGGCCGAAACGGGATATGCCCCCAACGAGGAACATAAAGCCGCCGCCCGAGCCAGCGTGGCCCGCGCTGCGGTCCCCCGAGCCCTGCAAGCGCTCGGATATCTCATGGTCCGGAGGAGGCGAGTTAGTCCACTACTTAACTCCTCTTTACGCGCGATCATTACATGAAGGCGACGTGCAGCCCATAAGGCTGCGTGTCCAGCCGGTGAAAGACCGGCCGCGGGAATTGACTGTTTGCCCGCGTAGTTATACTCGACGTTCCAGAGAGGTGACTCATGGGATGAAAACTCGAGAGTAAGAGCCTGTGTCGGTGAAAGGCGAGCGACTCTGCGGGCTGTAGCATCACGCGAACTTTGCAGCCCCGAAACCATGTCCAGGCGTGGACCGACTCTTGCCTGGATCCTGCGGATGCCGAGGCTGTGTAGCCAGGACGAAGGCGAGCCAAGACGCATGGAGAACACTCAGCCACCGTTCCATCCGCCATGGTATGGAAGGCCGCACGGAGAGAACGACACGCAGAGTAAATTGGGCGCGCTCTGGGCCTTGGCCCTGGAGGCAAAGACCCGCCGTATACCTGGAAAGGAAAGTCGGCGGGAGGAACCCAGAGCCTCGGATGAGGCCATAGTGAGCGAGGACCTGGTGGCACAGCAGAACCCACTGGCGAGCGAAGGGCTTCTGGATCGGCAGGTTCCCCGAGCCTCAGGCCGGCCTCCACACAGTGGCAGTCGGGTCCTGGGGCGAGGCGGACTACGATCCCGTATGAGCAGCCCGTGCGGCCCGCGAAGGTCGCGGCAGGAGAGCCGGTTTCAAGCCGCACCGCGGGAACCCGCCGCACGGAATTTTAGAGAGGGCAGAGGAAACGTGATGCACGGCCTGATGACCATTTGCCACGAAGCCCCAAAAGACGGACACACCGGAAGCCTCTGGCCTACCAGTCTGCGCGCCTCTTCTCTACTCGACAGTACTGACAGGCGCAGACGAGCGATTCCCAGCACGGCGATAGCCGGCCTCATGACCAAGCCATCTCTCCTGGATCACTTATGGGAAGGAGATACGTATGCACAGCGTATCCAGTAACCACACTGGTACAGGGCCTCGCGGTTTTGCCTTCATTTGGGTACCCTCAATGTATTCCTCCGAGTGGCAGAAGAACCTAGCAAGCTGTCCTCTGCCATTCACGACTGTTTCCACCTTCGATGCGCTCAAGGAGGCTCTTCGCGGCCGCCTCGAATCAGGGCTCTTGACGACAGCCATATTGGTCGACGGCAATCTCATTCAGGAATCCGGCAAGAGCCTTTACGCTATATTGCGGCCATTGGCACCCGACGCAGAACTGACCATCATCGTTCCACCCGATGATGAGAAGGCTAATCCAAAGGCACAGCTCGGCGAACTAAGCGATATTGAGGATTCCCATCTCACGGTTATGCCGTCAGACAAGTTCGCTTTCTCCGTGTACCTCGAATCCCTTCTAAAGAGCGTGTCCCAGGACACACGAGGCCCCCGGCGCCAGGTGCAATTGGCCCAATCACGGGGCCTCCCTCCCGATGACCCGCCGCTCAATGACAACGAGTTGAGTCAAGCAATCGGAACCGAACTCGCAACTATCTCCGCAAGTATCCATCTTGACCAGAGACTATTAGATGACGGATATGTTGTCACCACCGGCACATTACTGCACCCAAGCGCACTTCCAGAGAAGTCCTCGCTCTCGCAGCAAGAATACGATACGGCTGTCCGCCGATGGCGCGAACAAGAACGTAGCAGATCTGATTTTGCCAAGGAAGTTGTCTATCAAGCAATGGTATCGCCCGCTTCTCAGGATGACGGCAATGCCTTCCTTGCCCACGTCGCGCTCTCCCAGCTTCTCGAGGTTCCGACCAGAAGAACTTATCTCGTCCTAGGGGCAAAAGGTAGCGGCAAGACTACGTTCATGCACTTCTATAGGCTTTTCTATGCGCCACGCCGTATGATATTCGTAGTGGACTTCCTCCCTTTCAACTTCACCGCTGACGCCCAGAACCTTTACCTGAAGCTTGAGACACAACTATTCAGTCTACTGAAGCGCTCTGGGGCATGCCGCGACATCGCCACGTACACAACCCACTACGACTATAGGGCGGCCATTGGCGGAAGGGCGCCGTCTGATCTATGGAAAGAGTGCACTCGCCTGGGCTTGACTCCCGACATTAGCTTTCTTCAAAGCTGGATCGAGGAAGTTCTCTTTAGCTGCCCATCCCGCGATCTCGTGGCAATCTGGCAGGCTGTCACCAATGCCGTTGATTCGCCGGCCTCAAATGCGGGCGCTCGGGACGCGGCCTACCTCGTCGCTGCTCGCAAATGGCGGGACGTGGCCGTATCACAGCCCACTCCGGAACTGATCCAGATCATGTCCGATCGGTATCGGGATACGTGGTTGCGTAGCCCCGTTGACTGGCTGTGCCAGTCCATAATCGAAGATGCGACCGAAATGGCTCACTGCGCCGCCCGCGACTCCAGCGATCGCTCGCTGAGCATTCGACGAGCCCTCGAGGCCCTGGGGTCCGAACACGGAATAACGTGGGATCACCTTACGGAACAGCGCAGTATCCCAGTAACCCAACTCGCACGAAGCCTGCTTGGCCGTCTCTCCGCCACTGATGGCCCAGTGGTCGTGTGTATTGACAACGCTGACCGTGCAGTTGCCACACTTTCTGAGATCGAGATATTCAAACAAAGCTGGGAATTCCTCTTCGGGCACACCGATGCAATCAAGATGGTGTGCGCGGTCCGGGACGAAACATATGCTGTTCACCAAGCCATATTTGACCAGATAGACCAGCGATTGCCAGCCTCAACGACCACGGAGCATACACACCGAGTCGCTAACATAGCAAAGATTTATCTGCATGCTCCTACATTTAAGCAGGTGGCACATGCCCGAGTGTACGCGGTCAACCATCTCCTTGAACGTAGGCAGGTCCCGCCGAAGACCAAGGATGCCTTTCATGAGTATGTGTGCGCTGCTCTCGCTACTGAGGGCCTGGATGGGCTCTTCGCTACGATGTTCGGCGGGGACATCAGGCTGAATTTAGATCTGTTTGAGGCGGCACTGCGATCCCCGCACATTGTTGAATCCGACTTGTATTTCCGCGCTCGGCAACGGCTCAGACAAGCCGATGCTGCGAAAGACGTGAACGCCTACGTTCAGCGGCATCGACTCTTCACAGCACTGATGCTTCGTAACCATGAGCGTTTCGTTCAGCGTCGGCCGGAGACGGCGTTCCTCAACATGTACAACGCCCATCTCATCGAAAACTGTGAGCCAAGGGAAGAAAACGCACTTCTTCTCCATCGAACGCTGGCGTACGTGCGAAGCAGCGTTCAATCCTCTGCGAACGAAGTTCTAGACAAGGTCTCCCGAGGCGTCCGCGTTCCAGTGAGCAGCGTTGAGAAGGCTCTGTTACTTTTACTGCATTATGGTCTTGTGCGAGCCGGCGATGGTGGCCAGGCAGGAACCGGACTTCCGGCGATGGTACGAATAACGCCCAATGGGGAGTACTACCTTACGTCCCTAATGGCGCGGTTGGAGTATATTGAAACGGTATACTGGGAGATTTGGGTCGACGAAGATCTTGTGTTTGGCCGGTTTCCTATTGGTGACCTTGGCGATCTCCTCCCCTTTGTGGACTTCTTTGCAGAGTTTCTTGTACGGCGCGAAGCAGAGGAAGCCCAGCGGAATCTTGATAACCCTGAATACCGACGCTTCATAGCTCGTGCGTTCAGGGATATTGGAGGTGCGAGGATGTCAGAAGTGGTGAAGCGAGCTACGATGGGGCAGGTCATGCGAATCTACTTCGCTGAGAGGCAGAGGGTATGAGTTCTCGCACGCCGAGTAGTCGATTGCCGATGCAGGCGAGGGTCATTTCGACTTCACGGGAGAAGGTTGTTTGCTTGTCTGCGCAGCTCATCGAGGACCAGTCGGCGATGGCGGAGTCGTGGACTGTTGATTGTGTGCTGCCGGAGTCTCTTACTGGATGGTGTCGAGACGCTACGGAGGGATGTGACTGTGTTGTTGTGCTTATTGCAACCAGAGAGGACGCCATGGAAATACGTGGCATCGTGAAGGCGTGGACTGGCAATAGTGC
>CAYHHI010000084.1:0-4504 GCA_964356335.1 uncultured bacterium | reverse complement strand
AACGACTTCCGAAACATCACCCTGTTCAACATGGTGGTCGCACACCGCAAGGAATCGCCGGAGGGATGGCCTAAGCTTCTGGAGGAGAGCAACGTCAAGTACTGCGCGATACCGCTCTCTGCCGAGGAAATTGTCACGCTCAAGAAGCAGCACGAGAAGAAGCAGTACGGGTTCCAGTGCAGCGCCCAGCCTCTCTGCAACTTCTGCAACAAGGACATCTGTCGATCCCGCAAGTATGGGATCGGCGGCGGCGGGCTCACCGAGTTCCCAAAGCTGACAGGCATGACGGTGCTCAACTCGTCGCCCAAGATGTTCTTCTTGGACTATGAGGGCTGTCGCTTGGAGTTGACGGCAGAGCAGATGGCTAGCCAGCCCGCCTTCCAGAAGGCTTGCATCGAGCAGGTCAACAGGATGCCGCCCACAGTGAAGGGCCCTGATTGGAACCGCATTGTGAACGGGCTGCTGCAGACGGCTATCCTAGTGGAAGCCCCGCCGGAACTGACCATCCGTGGGCAGTTTGACGATCTGCTGCGGGAGTACTGCACCAGCAACATCAAGGCCATGGTCCCAGAAGAACTGGTCATGGGCAAACCTTGGACCGACCGAGGGCTGACCAAGTTTACCTTCGGTGGGTTGATGGAGTTCATGAAGTTCCGAGGCTTCACAATCGCTACACGTGTGATGATCCAAGGTTTCTTGAAGGACAGTAACAGCGGAGAAAAATGCGACGGGCATCAGGCCATTCGCAAAGAAGATGGGACATCCACAACCATAAGGGTCTGGTGGGTTCCGGCGTTTAAGGAAGCGCAAGTTGATATGAGATCGGAGAAGAACAATGCGCGAGATATTCCCTTCTGACACGGATGACCGACTGCTGAAGATGCATGAGGTTGCCCGCTGGTTGGCTGTGGCTGAGTCCACAATCTACAAGTGGATCAAGGACGGGCACTTCCCCCAGCCTGTCACCCTAGGAAAAGAGACCGATAGCAATTCCGCAAGTCGGTTTTTCAAAAGCGAAGTAGAGGAATGGCTCTATGCTCGACCACGTGGAAAGTTCATCTCAGTCCCGAAAACTCTTGTTAGGGCCACCCGGATGCGGAAAGACGCACAGGCTGATCGAAGAGGTTCGGAAGGAACTGCAGAAGGGGACGAGTCCTGATCGGATCATCGTCGTATCCTTCACACGCAAGGCCATCGAAGAGATGGTCACCCGTGCCTGTGCCGCCTTTGATCTGACAGCCAAGGACCTGCCCTACTTCAGGACGCTTCACTCCCTTGGGATGTCGCTCTTGGGTATGCGCGGCTCTGATGTGATGACACAGGCCGAGTGGAAAGACTTTGGCAAAGGCCTTGGGATTGACATCGTGGGGACCAGTGACAGATCGTCGCAGGACGGGCTGATCGTCGCGCCATCCATTGGCGGGGACAAGTACGTCAACCTGATCGAGCGGGCCATCATGCGCTGCATCCCCCTCGAGAAGGAGTTTGCAGAGGCATCTGATTGGACCCTGTCTTGGCCCATGATGCGGAAGGTTGAGGAAGAACTGGCCCTGTACAAGAGCATCCACAACAAGATCTCCTTTGTGGACATGATCAATCAGTTCGTCTGCACCATGAACCAAGGTCCGAGGGCCGAGCTCCTGATTGTCGATGAGGCGCAGGACTTGACCCCCTTGCAGTGGCGGATGGTGGACATCTTGGCGCAGAACGCCAAGCGTGTGCTCATTGCCGGAGATGACGATCAGTGCATCCACAGGTGGGCGGGCGTGGACGTCAAGCTCTTCATGCAGTGCTCCAAGAACACCGAGGTTCTGAGCCAGAGTTATAGACTCTCGGCCCCCGTTCATGCCCTGTCGGTCGGAATAAGCGGTCGCATTCGTGACAGGCTCCCCAAGGAGTTCTTTCCGGCGGAGCACGAGGGCTCGGTGTCTAGGGTCCTTGGTCCTTGGAACTTGGACTTGCGCGAAGGCAAGTGGATGATCTTGGCTCGGACCAACTCCTACGTTCAGGATTGGGCAAAGAAGCTACGTGCTGACGGGTATATGTTCCAAGTATATGGCAGGAACAGCGTGAGCCCAGAGCTTGGCGCAGCCGTCCAATCGTGGCGGGCCCTGCAGAAGGGGGACGGCCTATCGGTGGCACAGATCAAGAAGATGTACGAACTGATCCCCAAGATGGGCGACGCTGCGGGGGTGCGCAGGGCATCAGGCAAGCTGATCGAGGCCTTGTCCGCAGACCAGATGTACGGGTATGATGCGCTGGTTACACAGGCAGGGCTGATAGCCCCAAGGGATACCGATGCCCTTCGGGTCTTCAACCTAGGTGATGATGAGACAGCCTACATCCGAGCAATCGAGAGACGGGGGGAAGACATCAACTCCGTTCCCCGCCTCAAGCTGTCGACAATCCATCAGTCTAAGGGCGGCGAGGAAGACAACGTGGCCTTGGACCTATCTTCGACAAAGGCCTGTTGCTACTCCGACTTCCCTGACGATGAGCACCGCAACTTCTATGTCGGGGCATCAAGGGCTCGGTACAACCTTCACCTTATTCACACAGATAAGGCTTACCGCTATGTCGTCTGATAATTGGAACGCCCAGCAGGAATGGGAAGATGAGGAAATTGTCTATATGAGCAGCTACCCTGACAGCAACCCAAAGACGGCTTTTGGCGAGGCGAAGACAAAGCTTAGTGATACGCCAACCATTGGCATCCAACTCATGGGTCAGGTGCACAGCAACGGGGCTGTTAAGTACGGGCGGTTTAACTGGCGCGAACATCAGGTGTCCTCCACTGTCTATTACGATGCGGCCCAGCGCCATCTGATGGCGTGGTTTGACGGGGAGACCATCGACCCAGAGAGTGGTCTGCCCCACCTCGCCCATGTCATGGCTTGCTGCAACATCCTTCTGGACGCCGAGAAGAACGGGAAGCTGAATGACAACCGGAAGGATAACCGATGAGCAAAGACAGGTTTGACGCGAGCACGGATGACTTCCTCCTGAAGATGGACCTGTCCAACCCAGAGGTTGAATGGTTCATGCCGTCGGAATTTCCTGACCTAACGAAGTTCTACACGATGGCAATCGACTTGGAGACTCGCGATCCAAACCTGACCACAATGGGGCCGGGGTGGGCTACCAAGAACGGGGAGATCATAGGCGTGTCTGTGGCGGCAGGGGACTTCTCCGGCTACTTCCCCATTGCCCATGCCAACGGACCCAACATGGACCGCAAGATGGTGTTGCGCTGGCTACAGGCGCAGCTAGCCACCCCGCACATGACCAAGGTCTTCCACAACGCCAGCTATGACGTGGGCTGGCTTATGGCCGAGGGCGTCAAGGTCCAAGGTCCGATAATCGACACCATGCTGGCCTCTCCTCTGATCGACGAGAACCGCCTGTCCTACCGCCTAGACCTTCTGGGCAAGGACTACCTAGGGATGCGCAAAGACGAGAAGTTGCTACGTCAGGCGGCAGCGGAATGGGGCATCGACCCTAAGAGCGAAATGTGGAAGCTGCCCGCCCGCTACGTGGGTGTCTACGCAGAGCAGGATGCCGTCCTGACCCTAAAGCTATGGGAGAGGCTTAAGCCCATGCTCGAGGAGCAGAGCCTTCTGTCCGTCTGTGAGTTGGAGCATCGCGTCCTGCCCGCCGTCATCGACATGAGGATGCGCGGTGTGCGCGTCGATCTGGACAAAGCGGAGATTGCCAAGAAGGAACTCCGCAAAAGGGTGACCGAGCTCAAGGCGTACATCTTCACCGAGTCCCAGATCAAGATCGACCCGTGGGCAGGGGCCTCCGTTCAAAAGCTGTTCGATGCCCTTGGCATCCAGTATCCGAGAACGGCGCAGGGCACTCCGTCCTTCACCAAGCAGTTCCTGCAAGCCTGTGAGCACCCCGTGGCCCGCGCCGTTGTGACCCTGCGGGAGATGGACAAGGCTGACAGCACCTTCATCGACTCGATCCTGCGCTATCAGAAAGACGGACGCATCCACTGCGAGATGCACCAGCTTCGCTCCGACGATGGTGGTACGGTTACAGGGCGCTTCTCGTCATCCAACCCCAACCTCCAGCAGATTCCGGCGCGTGACCCCTACATCAAGAAAATGATCCGGGGTCTTTTTGTCCCAGAGGATGGCTGCAAGTGGGGATCTTTTGACTACTCGTCCCAAGAACCTCGGCTCTTGGTGCACTTCGCCGCCAGCCACCCCGACACGTCAGAGGATGCTTTGGTCAAGACCATCGTGGACGAGTACCAGCGGGGCGATGCCGACCTGCACCAGATGGTGGCCGACATGGCGGGGATCAGCCGCAAGTCCGCCAAGACCATCAACCTAGGCATCATGTATGGCATGGGGGTGGGCAAGCTTGCCAACCAGCTAGGCCTCACAGAGGTCCAAGCCAAGGCGCTCATGGCCGACTACCAAGACAAGGTCCCCTTCGTGAAGAAGCTGGCTTCTCTGGCGTCCACTCGCGCAGACAGAGAAGGTCGCATTCGGAC
>CAYHHI010000083.1:0-4721 GCA_964356335.1 uncultured bacterium | reverse complement strand
CGATCACACTGATTGTGTCGCGACGTGCGGCGCCGTCCAGACCAAATGAGTATGCCCTGAGAAAGAACTTGTCAGCGACAGCAGCGAAATCATTGTTGGACACCTCCGGCTTGACCCACGCGGCGATGGTGATCGCCCCGGTTATATCGAGATCGGGATGGTCCGCAATCCGGATCGTGTCCCCGTCAACAGAAACCGCCGAATTCGCGACCCCTCTGTGATCAGGAACATACTTCACTGCTCCGCCTTCACTCCCGTGATGGACATCGGCGACAGCGTTCCTGAGGTTCCCGTCAAACTGGTAGAATACCACCAACCCGGAGATGTCAGGATAATCTGACTCCACATAGCAAAGCCGATCCGAGTTGGCACACGCCACCAAAGTGGCTATCACCAATGTCACCGCAATCGATAGAGGGTGTTTCACCATGATAGAGCCCCGCCGAGAAGAGGCACGTTCGCGCTCAGGCCACCCTCTCCATAGATCCAGAATCGTCTACCTCCGTGGCTGGAAGCCCCCGCCCACCCAACGCTCAGCATCAGCGGCGGCGCGAAGCGCCGTCCGCTGCATGCTGTTGTTAGGACGCACACCCCCGAAACCCACCCGCTTCGTGCTGCGGGCGACCCTCATGCGGTGGTCGGAAGCTTCAGGGATTGGGCGTTTCCCGAAGCATGGCCCAAACCTCCGGCCCCCCGGCGTCCAACCGGGCCGACTCCACAACCTTGAAGCCGAGGCGCTCATATAAGCGGAGATTCCGCTCCTGGGTTGTTTCCAGGTAGCAACGAAGCGCTTCGCGGTCAGCCAGATCGAGACCCTCTTTGACCAGGGCTGTGCCGCGGCCCTGCCCCTGAAGCTCTGTGTCGACGCCCACGATCATAAGATACCAATGGGGTTCGCTCACGCGGCGCTTATGGATCTCCTCCATGACGTTTATCGCCCCAATGAATCTGCCGAAGGGTCGAAAACCCACCCGAAACGGTATGGCGAGCATTCCGGCGCGGATCATTCCGCCCGGGGTCACTGAGCGACAAGGGGGCATCCAGATCGCGACGGCCTTCGCCGCGTCGGACTGCGTCACATGACCTCGCCGCAGCCCATACCTCAGCCCCACGCGGAGGAGGTGGCTCAAAGCTCCGGAGCGTTCCGCTGGACCTGGGAAGATCCACTCGTACATGGGGTCGGTGTGAAACGCCTTGGTCAGGGTGAGCGTCGCCGCGTCCAAGAGATGATCATCGAGACGGTCGATTTCTAACATAGCGGTATTCTTCCTTGCCACGTGTTGGAGTCGCTGCCTTCTTCGGTACCTGCGCGTCCTAACGGTGTGGCTGTGCGGCGGGGCAAGGTGGCGGGGCTGTTGCCCAGCCCTCTCGCAAGAGCCATGCCGCCGTAGCGAAGTCCGCTCGAGCCACTGGTTATGCCAGGCCTGTTCTCGCCCACATCATGGGATTCCGTAGATGATGGCCTCAAGACGCTGCTGCTCCCCCATCTTCACGGGATATGCCTCGCTGTAGATGGCACGGACATGTTCGATGTGATCGTCAGGCCAAAGACCAGCGGAGGTTAGAGCATCCAAGACTGGTTTCAGCCGGAGATTGTCTAGGTCCTGGGGATAATACATTGGCATGACGAACCATTTCAGGTGTACGGCGTACCACTTGAATGGCTCGGATTGAGCGACGGGGCACTTGGTGAACGCATCCTGAACCGTCTGGCCAACGAGAGCATCCCAGCCGCGGTTGGCGCTGCCGTACTTCTCGATGTGGATTGCGGGCACGGTGAAACGAAGGATCTCTATAGCTTCGCGTCCCCAGGTCGCCAACGACTCATGTATCGGAGTGCTGGACGGTGAGCAGGTCATGAGCGCGGCTCCTTGGGTTGCGTTGGTCTGACTTCCTGGATCAATGCCACGATTTCGTCCCTTCGGAAGAAATTTGTCCGCTTGGCGGCCGCCAGCTCGAAGAACGCCTTAAGGGGAACGCCTGTCATCTCCGGAATGGTACCCCTCTGAAGCGGATCGTTCTCCCCATGCTGCATGATCAGATGGACAGCTTCGGCGATCTCTCGGTCATCTTTCAGCGTTGCGATGCCCGCCCTCATCAGACCATCGAGCTCCGCTGTCAATCCCTGCCTGCGAACAGTCATATACTGATTGACGACGTACTGGATTCGCTGGTGCCGCTCTCGTCTCTTCTCGCCGCGTTCACGGACAAACAGATCCGCCACATATCTTCCGATTGACAGAAAGAACCCTGTGATCTCCACGACTACCTAGCCTCCACCACCCTGGCATAACGGTGCCGCTCACCCGCACACCGCGTAGCGGGGAGTCGGGTGGAGCGGCTGGTTGGACAGGGCTCCTTCATTTCCCGTCTTCGCCACCGGCTCTGAGCATCTTCAGAACCTCTGATGGTGAATATGCCGGCACTGCCGATATTCTAAAATCTCGCAGATTCCGCGTGATTATTGCGCTCGCCCCAACGTGATGTGCTGCCTCCGCGACTACCCCATCCTCGAAATCCCGATATCTCCCGTGAAGCGCACCCTCAAGAACTGCCCGATTCACTGGAGCCACCTCAACCAATGAAAGAAGCTCCCGGACATACCTCTTCGCACGTGCCCCACCAACCGCCTTCGCCGCCAAATAGTGAACCGTGGTCACCGTCGTAGCGCATACGTACCCAGTGACATCGCCCTTCTCCACTCTCGAGAATAGCTCAGCCGCCACCCCTGAGAAAGGCTCCCGATCCAATAGCAAATCAAGCACAACATCCGTGTCGAACAGAACAATCACCGGTACTTCTCCTCAAGATGGGCTCGATAGTCTTCCTTCTCGAGGTTCGCCCCACGGAGAACTCCTCTTAGAGACTCCACTCTCGGGGTAACCTCGAACTCCTTCTTCCCTCGAGCAGCCCCCAGTGAGACGAAGAAGCCTGCAACCAACTGAGACACCGACTTGCCTGACCGCTGTGCATATACTTTCGCCCGACTTATCAACTTCTCATCCATACGCAATGTTAGCTTCGTTGCCATGTTACCCCCGATCGCATGACGTATCACACTACGCTAAACTATACGTCAGCTTTCATGCGACTGTCAATACATTTCCCTGTCCAACGGTGTGGCTGAGCGGCGGGCGGAGGCGGCGGGGCTGTTGCCTCCGTCTCACCGCAAGAGCCATGCCGCCGACGCATCGTCCGCTCGAGCCACTGGTTAGGGCTCCGTTCATATTGCGCGTCTATTGTAAAGGCCATGCAAAGACTGTAGATGGCTCACAGTAACCGCTCTCAGCTCCTACCGACTCTGTGATGAAGACGGATGGGATGGTCTTGTAGACCTGCGCAAGGCTAGGCGTGTAGTAGCGCCCCCTGAAGATAAGAAAGACTGTGGCATAGGAGAGAGGACGTACCTCGGTCACATGGAACACGGTATTGAGCGAGTCCCAATCGTGGTACTCGCCTCGTGTGAATCGTTCGTAAGCGTCGCGATATAAGACGACAGACAGGTAATCACTGTGCAGATGGCGTTGGAAACTAATACTGTCTACTTGGGGAATGCTCTCCCGCCAGCTGGTGCGAATCAAGGCTAGATCATCACGCAATATCTCGTACAGATTCTCTGGAGCGACAAGGCTGCCTGAGAACCAAACGGCTGCCTCTTCCGCTTCCTCATTCTGACGAGGGGTCACGCTTGGGTCCGTGTAGTAGCCCCAAGATGGATCGGGGCAATAGCGGGTGGGATAACATCTCTCCATGGCTGCGACATGGGTGAGCCAGGGAGGTTGATCCTGGTCATCACGCGAATCGAATCTGTCCAAGTACTTGGCGGTGTCTCCGTCACACTCGAAGTACCAATAGAGATAGTAGCAATAGTCACAACCCATGCAGTAGTTGACGGCCTGCTGGAATACGTAGGCCATCTGTGGGCGAGCAGGTTGTGGCTCGGGGCATTCGCAGCGTTCGGAGCCGCAGGAACAAAACAGGCATATTGCGAATAACGCTGCTAGGGTGGCGGCATGGAGTCGCCTGGCAGACAGGAGATTCATGATATATTCACCTCCCTTCCCGTCTGTCGGAGCCCTAACGGTGTGGCTGAGCGGCGCGGCGAGGCGGCGGGGCTGTTGCTCAGCCCTTCCGCAAGAGCCATGCCGCCGAAGCCACGTCCGCTCCAGCCACTGGTTATCTCTCCCCATGCCCCAGGGCGGGCCGCCACCCTCAGAAGCATATCCGCCTTACCTCGTGACTCCTGGATAGACCTAGATCATTCAGCTCCCGATTCGCCAGTATCGTCTCGAACATGTCCCGGTAACTGCTGTCCGCATACACCCGCCTAGGCCCCATCACTGTGCCCCACTCCCCACAGAGGAACTCCTCCGGCGTGCATCCGTACAACGCCCGGTGAAAGTACATCTCCGAACAATCACCATCCAAATCCCAGAATACCAAACTGCGGTCGATCATGAAGAGCCTATTGCGATACTGCGCGCACTCTTGTGCCTCTCGCGCCATTGCCTGGAAGGACGCAACATCGACACATGTTTCGACCTCGCAGCTGTTTCGACCGCACTCAAACGAAACGATTAGCGAAACAGAGAATAGCCCAACCGCCAGTACCCGAAACCCCATCCACAATCTGTCATATCCCATATGGTCCTGCCCCCAGAGAGATAACGGTGTGGCTGTGCGGCGAGCGGAGGTGGCGGGGCTGTTGCTCAGCCCTCCCG
>CAYHHI010000082.1:0-5026 GCA_964356335.1 uncultured bacterium | reverse complement strand
GCTTCGCCTTGCTGCGGCTGGTGCGAGCCACCCTCAGCCCGGATCCCACGATGTTTCTCCTCAGGCGATTTTACGTCCGCAACCGGTCCGCCTGCTCTTCGAGTTCCACCTGCCCCTTTGCCTCCCTCCATCCCTTCCAGCAACCTAATGAGATCCGATATCTTGGAGATCGCCTTGACCCTTGTCATACGGAGGATGACCGATTCGAGAAGGTACCTCTGATGGCTTGCCCGTTTCAGATTGTTCTCTGCCTCCGTGATCATCGAGAGGAGACAGAGGACATGCTCGGTGGTGAGAGCGAGCGCTTCCCGAGCCAGCTCCTCTCTTGTCTCAGCCGTAAGCGAAAGGAGCTCTCGCGACTCAGCATCAATGGATGTAACCAGGAGATAACGAATCCATTCAATCAGGGAAACTGCAAGGTCAAGCGGGTCAACCCCGGCATCGAAGGCGTCGCCGAGAAGCCCGATCACCCCTTTCTCATCGCCGGCGATGATGGCTTTGCCGATCTTCGATAGGACCTCGCTTCCCCTGAGGCCCATGATGGGCCTTATGTCGGCCTCGGTCACGCTTCCGCCGCCAAAGGCGAGCACCTGCTCGAGCATACTCTGGGCATCTCTCATGCTGCCGTCTGCCTGCTGCGATATCAGAGCGAGAGCGCCATCCTCGCACTTGTAACCTTCGCCCCTGCAAATCTCTTTGAGTCTGGCCGCGATATCTGCCGTGGCGATCCGCCTGAAATCGAACCGCTGGCACCTTGATACGATGGTCTGCGGCACCTTGAGAGGCTGAGTTGTCGCGAAGACAAAAACCACGTGAGGCGGCGGTTCTTCAAGCGTCTTCAAGAGAGCATTGAAAGCTTCCTGGGTGAGCATGTGGACTTCATCGATTATGTAGACTTTTTTCTTCCCACCCACCGACGCATAGCGCACGCTGTCCCGCAAGTTTCTGATCTCATCGATACCCCTGTTTGAGGCTCCGTCTATCTCGATCACGTCCATGCTCGTGCCCTGGGCGATCTCGGTGCACGCAGCGCACTTGCCGCAAGGTTTCACGGTCGGCGCGTCAATACAGTTGAGGGACTTGGCCAGCACCCTCGCAACCGTTGTCTTGCCCACGCCACGAGGTCCCGTGAAAAGATAGGCATGCGCCACACGTCCACCCGTTATGGCATTCTTCAAGGTCCGCGTCACATGCTCCTGGCCGACTACGTCATCGAAGGCGGCCGGGCGCCACTTTCTCGCAATCACAATGTAGGCTTCGCCGCCCGATCCTGGCTCATTCATGCGTCTGCTGCCCTCGCTGCCTCTCTGCCGCTTGCTCGAGTCTCAATACTCCTCGAGCACTCCTTTGACTATCTCCCTGTCGTTCTTATCCTCTCCCATCCGCGTTCTTGTCTCAGTCGCCCTGTCACCAAGTCGCGGCATCGATAAGGGCCGTGCACCCTGCCTCGATCCTGCTTCCCAGGTGCCTGCAAGACAGCCAGCTCCAACCAGGTGCCCCTGCGGCACATGAAGGTTCTTGCTTACCGCTGCTACCTTCCGGTCCTGACGGGGTTCGCAAGTCTTCATTGCGCAGGACCTGATCTTCAACGCCGCTTATCGTGCCGCTTCCCCAAAAACCAGGACCTCAGAAGGGAATTCAACCCCGCTATAGCGGGTTGCGGGTTACAGGGCACCGCTACCTCCCCGTCTAGCACGACCCGCACAATTCCCGGTGTAAGGCTTGCAGGATCACAGGTTCCCAATCCCACAGGCTCAGTTCATTTGCGAATCCGAATCGGCCGACTCTGCCGGCTTCAGGCTCAGGGAGAACCATATCAGCAAACCAGACGGGGGTCAAGCTGATTGGGGGCAGAGCATGGGGTTGGGAACTTGCAGAATGCTCAAGCTGGCCATTCCGGCGGGGCCCGTCTCATCGCCCCCTGTCGACATGCCGCCGAAAACAGGAGCGGCGAGCCCGAGGGCCCGCCGCGCGTGGTGGAGATGATCGGATTCGAACCGACGACCCCCTCGTTGCGAACGAGGTGCTCTCCCAACTGAGCTACATCCCCTTTTCGATTAGGTCTTTCAGTTATTCTTTTCGATTATCCTCCAGCGCTTATCCCCATTCTCGTGTGCCTTTTCCGCGGTCCTTTGGCTGCTATCCTTTTGCTGTTGCTTCTTTCTCTATTCTGCCCTCTCCACCCTCACTTTCCCCGGATCGCGGATACCCTTCAAGACCGAGACATCCGACGCAATCCGCCCGATGATGTCAACCGGGCTTGCAGGAACTATATCATCTTCGACGCTTGCAGGCGTCTTGCCATAGAATATACAAAAAGCACTTCCCGGAGGCCAATAGCCAATTTCACCAATGCTCACGACAGGCTTGGGATTCTCAGGCTCAGTATCGACGGGTATCCTGAAATAGATCTCATCTCCCCAGGTAAGCCCCTTCGCCTCAAAAGGCAGTGCCTCCCACACAAGGCGTGCCGTCTTCGAATCATTGAGCTCACCCTCCAGGGTTGTCTTGCCAATGTGTACTAGTATCGGCCTCAAGTCGCATCCTCCCTATCTTCGCACCGATCGATCATAGCACGTTCGCGCCCCCGGGAGCAATCGAGCAAATTCGCAAGCGATCCGATCACGAGAAGGCGGCCTTACTGGTCAAACAGGACACGCCACAGCAAGAAGACTATCACGCAAGAAGGGGAGCACTGGGTGCTCCCCTTCCTGAGACTGCCGCCCGGAAAGACTTGCTCTGTCAATCGCGGGTGAACTGCCTACTCAACCAGAATCATCTTCTTGATCTCTGTAAGGCTTCCTGCCTCGAGCTTGTAGAAGTAAATGCCCGCAGAAACTTCCGCCCCCTGGTCATTCCTGCCATCCCAACGTGTTGACCGGGTGCCTACCTCCTGATGCTCGCTCACCAGGGTCCTGACTCTTTGACCGAGCATGTTGTAAACGGTCAGGCTGACGTCGCTGGCCGCAGGCACACTATACTCAATCTCAGTCGCGGCTTTGAAAGGATTGGGCTGGTTCTGACCCAACCTGAACACGGTGGGAGCGGCCCGCGTGACCGCAGAGCTGCTCAAATCAACGTAGGTGCTGTCGTAATGATCGGGACTCCAACCCCACTCTCCGTCGCCCATCATCCCATGTAAGTAGGAGTACGTCGGTCCGGTTCCGAGAGTGTCCTGTTCGCCGCGCACCGCCACATACAGCACCATCGCGGAATCGGGCAGCGTGTAGTTCGAGAGTGAGTAGCCATGCCACTCATAGCCAGGCCAGTAGTAGTGTGCTTGAAGATCACTGGTTACCGCCGTGTCCTCCACGAACTCGGCCTGTGTAGTGCCCCCACCCTCAGGGTCATACGTCTTGAAGTACACCCCGTCTATTGCCAGTCCGGTCTGACCTGTCCCCGGATGCGGCACAGCAAGTCCGAACCAGATGGGATAGGTCGGTAGCCGCGGCCAAGTGTAGCATTGCCACCACCATGGATAATCGATCCACAGTCTGTAATAGGGCCAACCCCACGGATGTGACGTGAAGTAGATACTGGGGTAGTGCCACCAAGGCCAGACGTAATATGGATGCCAGTACCACCAGTCGAAGCCCCAGTGCCATCCGTGGTAAGGCTGGTTGGATATGGAGAGCAGCACGTCATGGCTCAGGCCCGTGCCGGGGGGCAAGCTCGGAGCAAGCTTCCAGGTCTCGGCACCCGCGATCTGCTGGCCAAAGGTTGGGTAGGTATTGGGATAAAGCGTGCAAGCCGGCCCCTTCGGAGTCAGGTTGTCTTCCTCGACATCCCAATGCACACCGGGACGTGCCGGCTTGCCCGGTAGATGTCCCACATACTTACCGAGCCCCCATGGCGAGGGAGATCTTCCGACGCTGGGCTGCAAGGCACTGGCAAATCCGACATAATCCTCTCCCCACCAATTCCAATACAGGTAGGGCCACGGCCACGTATAGAGATACTTCCTGCCCCACTGGGTTATGTCGTAATGGTAGGTGTCCCAGGCATCCCACCCCAAGAACTTCTGGTTGGGATCGTAGACCTCCCAGTCGCCGTAGAATCCACTCTCTTCGTGGGTCCCCGGGTGGCCGTGCAGAAACTGGAAGAACTCGACATTGGTAAGCGTCTGCGTTGAAATATTGGTGATTCTGTACTTCTGCTGGAGGATGTACTGATCGCTTCTGGCGTAGCTGACCCACGCCCACGGCCATGCGCCCGCACACCGTCCCATGGCGGTTGGACGAGCCCAGACGAAGTAGTCGATATCGATCCGCACCTGCCCATTGGATATGCTTGAGAAACCGGTATCGAGATAGGGCAGGGGGAGCTCGCCTCTGTTCCATGTACTGATCGGGGTCACAACCCAGAAAGTCGAATTGGTCATCCAATTGGGGTAAAGGAAATTCTTCTCAAGCCACATTGATTGCGGCAACCCTGTATTGGGCCCCTGCGCTATCAATGGGGTCTGCACCTGATCATAGTAAACTGCCGCTGCCCACTCGCCTGAGAGAACCTCGTCCCAAAACCACGAGTAGTTCCACGGCCAGGCGCGGCGCCAGTGCGGTTTGCGCTCCCAGAAGACATCGGAATATCCAAAGTCAGTTAACAACATCTGCCAGTTGGGGGTGGTCAGCCAAGCAGTGCCCTGAATCGCCTCAGGCATCGCCGGCTGTGTGATAAGGCCTTGCTCAATGGGTCTTATCTCCTTGTAAGAACCAGGCGCAAGCCTAGCGTCCCCAGCCCAACCGACCAGTGGTAGAAGGAGCAGAACCGTGAGTAGAAGTGCCGGCAGTAGCCAATTGCGGAGCGTCCTCATTTTCACACCTTCCTCCTTGGAGTCAATCGGCAACTCTTACGCGGAATTCTCACTTCCTCAAGGGGCGGACATCGGCTATCTGTGCTTTCCGCGCCATACTGCCTGGGCCGGTTCTTGCCCCTACAGGAAGCGAGTCGAGCATACGCCGTTGTGTGCCGAGCACCACCTCCTTCGCTCAAGACGCCTCCGCCTTCTCCGGCGACCCACTCTTCC
>CAYHHI010000081.1:0-5157 GCA_964356335.1 uncultured bacterium | reverse complement strand
TGGCCACGAGCCCCGCAAGCGGAGTCCCCATGTGCTTGCCGAAGGCGATGGTGGGTACACCGTTGGACCAGATGAACTTGCCGTCCGGGTCGATCCAGTCCGGATTGGTCGGGTTGCAGTAGCTGTGCAATTCGTCCAGATCGGAGGGGATGTCCTCATAGCGCTGCAGATGGGCATACAGAACCTCAAGAGCGGCTCCCACGTCCTGGCCAGCGGCGTGAGCGCCACCAAAGTCGCGACCGAGGTAGAAGAGAACGGCTGCGGGGAGGTCGCGCCTCTCTTTGTTGTGGAAGATCGCCATAGCATCTATGACGCGCCGCTCCCTCCACGCGAACTGGAGGCCAGCCCGGCCGAATTCCGCCTCCAGTAACGGGAGATCAAAGCGGCTCACGCCGAAGCCGGCGAAGTCGCAATCACTCAGTAGCTGCCAGAGGGTTTGCGCGTAGGCGGTGAAAGGCGGCTCGTTGGCGACATCGGCGTCCGTGATCCCATGGACGGCCGTCGCATCCGCCGGGATGGGAATACCCGGGTTGACGCGCTTGCACCGGTACTCCTCGCTTCCGTCGGGGTTGATACGCAGGGTTGCGATCTCGATGATTCGGTCAGACGAGACGGACACTCCAGTGCTCTCCACGTCCAGGAAGACCAGTGGCCTCTGCAGACGCAGGCGTTCCGCGAGGGGCTTCGCAGCGGGGGACGGACCTTCGTCAGCCATTTCTGCCTCCCGGAAGCGGTAGGGGTTGCGCGTGGCTGAGATTATACGACGACGCCCTTTCCTCTGCATAGCGCGACTTGACTTCCCCGCACACTAATGCATGGGACTGTTGCCGAACTCCAGCGCCGAATCTGATGCGGCCCGTCTTCTCCCAGCCCTGCGAATCTGGATCTCGGGTCGGAGACGACTTGGGCAACAGTCCCGCATCATAGTGTTGCCTTCCCGGGGTGGGAGGTTCTGGAGCATCTGCCTATCACGCAGAGGGTGGGACGGCCGGGGGTCGCGGATCCGCCGCTTGCGTCGCTCACCGCGCGCGGCGCGGACCCACCATGTGAGTCCTACAGATACGGATGGGGTTTTTGTGCCCCACACCATCGCCACACCCCCCTTCATGTTCACTTTCGTGTGACTCCTGACAACGCCTGTCCCTGATGGTCTCGATCGCTACTGGTATCCCGCCACTTGCGTCAGCGTATCTCGCAAGATAAAGTACTGGCGCAACGAATCTTCACAACAGGAGGGGCGGAAAGATTGGTAACAGAACGAGCCACCTCTGATGAGCAAGTCATGGCCCGCATACAAAGGCTTGAGCGCCGCAGAGAATATCTCTTGTTGCTTCGCCGGGATCTCGCCAGACGGGAATACGCACAACTGGAGCCCATCTACGCCCTTGACTTCTCAGAAGTCATGGCTTACATAGCGCCTGTACCTGCCCTCCTGGAGCCAGATAGCTATTGGCACGATTATTGCAGACGTTTCTCGTTCCGCTCTCCAGACACCAGCGTGATCCTCGATATCCTCGGCCAACAAAAGGCCACGCTCTTCTTGCCAATCGGGAGTATCTACGAGCTGCGTCAGTTCCTGCGGCACTTCTATCCACATCAGCTAGGGCGCTCGTCTCTGGATGAATCTATCGATCAATTTCGCGGACTGGATTCTCTAAGAGCAAAGATGACAACTCTGAAGCCAGAGGAGTGGGATATCAAGGACGCACTCGCATTGGTCAAACCAAGCGACCAGCTCGCAAGGCTTCACCACCTCTACGTCAAGTTATGTCAATCAGCCGCTTCCGTCACAAACCAGTTGGGTCCTCCAGACCTGGATACTAGGGCTTTTCTGACCGCCGTCAACGAGTTGACCAAGGCGAGGCCAGAGTACCCGCCCCAGAATCGAGTCGACGCGATCAACTACGCGATGGTTGCGCATTTCTCGTCGTCTTGGGCTGACCACCATAAGGTGTGCTACATGGTGACCCGTAGGCGCCCACTTGAAGCGCTCCAATCGATTCCCTGGGACTCCGACCCTCTCGACCGCTACCCGGCTGTTGCCAGCGCCGAGGGACGCGTTGACTCGCTGGCTCGCGATGTCACATATCTTGGTTATGCTGTCTTGGCTGACATCGCAAAACCCCAACTCACTGGACGCATCGAGTTTGTCGAGAGGAAGCTCACCCAGACTGAGGCGATGCTATCTGAAATGCGATCCACCACGAACCGGCACTTCTATCCTTCATTGTCCCCTCAGCTTCGTCGCCGGCAACACCATGCCGCCGAAGAAGCAGCGCTGGCTGATATGTTCGAGGTGCTTGCTGCGCAGCTGGCCGAGGAGAACGTGGCCCTGCCCCAAGTGATAAGCATCGAGCAGAGTGAGCGGGCACGAGATATCGTAGAGGCTCAATACAACAGTCTGTCCGAGCAGCTCACTCAGGACATCGAAGCCTACAGCGCCCTTGCACGCAAGGTCAAGGGGGACCAACGCGACTACGTGGCCGGATTGGTGGAAAACCCCGTCACCGACGTGAAGTTCTCTCCCTCAGACAGCGGAGATTCGTGGCAAATCAGCCCGGCTGACGAAAGCAAACCACTAGCCGAGCTCGTCGTCCACGGTACTTTTTTCGAACTTCGCGCGATGACGCGCTCGGGGCGTCTTGAGTGGTTCGTTCGATTGGCTGCTGACCTCTTCTTCTTCATGTCTGCGTTAGAAGCAAGCCGCGCCCTCAGAATGAGGATGAAGCTCCTCCCGCCTGGGATACTCGTCGAGTACAAGCGTGCCGTAACATTCATCCCCATGAAGGAATTCAGCCAGCCTCTCGATGCCGGTGAACTCTGGGATGCCTGTCTGCAGTCCGGAGACATCCCCACGCGGTTTCGCTTTTCGTCTCCCTACTTTGATTTGCACTACCGGTACTTCACCCCCCGCCTTCGGGAGACAACTTGTGCGCTGATAACCCATATGGCGGTGCCGCCACTTCTCGCCACGTTCATTGCGCGCACAACTCAAAGGCTGTTCGACCTGCCGCAGGTGGAACGCTCTTTCGACCGGTTCTGCAGCACGCACCTGGCCAGTTTCTCGCCGTACTTCGATTAGGAGGACCCCAGCCCCATGTGCCAAGCATGCGAACTCCCCCAACTGATTGACAGATGTTATCAACTCGGTCAATCGCGTCAACCCGGTGTCCCCTGCTTCCTTGGAATCGGGAAGTGCGCTGAATCCCTGTACTACATCGCCTGGACCTGCGACGGTCACGGGCACCCCAGTGCCGAACCGTTTCAGGGTGCGACGAATCCAATGCACAATCTTGCGATTCTCCCCTTCGACGAGGACCGCCGCGTTGCACGCGTGCGCATCCAGACTTCCGCGTTGAACAAGCGGATAAGAAACAACCAAGGGCTTTCTACCTGGGTGCATGTGTCGCTCATACAAACCGGACAGTACTACGAATTTCCAGCCGAGCTGGTACACACACCGATCATGCGGGCCGGTGGCGTGAAGCCCGGATTGCTCGAGACACTTGAAAGCAACCCGGGACCCGCAGCGGTCGTGGTCTCGACGTGAGCTCATGGAAGCAGGAGATTGGGTTCTGCTTGCCGCCCCGACCATCGGGCTATTGCTGGCTGTCCTCGCGGCGCTCCCCGGCCAGCAGTGGCCGGTAGAGATTGCCAGTAGAGATCTGGAAGGGGCTGACCCGAAACTGAGCGCGTCGTTCGCATTGGCCCTGGCCTCCATACTCTCACTAGTCGTATCGGCGCTGACTCTAATCCTTGAGAACACTATTCGTGCGATCCACAGCACAGAAGATGCCGTACTGATTTCCCTGGCGGCCACCAGCTTGGTTGCTGCAATAGTGATGCTGGCTCGACTGGCCGGTCTAAAGGCGGAACAGTTTGACCAGTCAATCTGGTTTGGCCACTCACCTAAGTCCTACGTCGTCGGGCTAGCCGTGATTGTGACCCTGATCATCTTGGCGTCCCGGATTGCCGGAACCCTGTGACCCAGATATCCTTCCGCCGAGCTCCGACTGATACCAAGCCATCCAGCGCATACCAGCCATCGCGCCCACAACAAAACCGCAGGACCCTCATCCGATGTTGTGACGTGCGCCTTCGGTGCCGCAAGCATTCAAAGGCCGAATCCCTGGCGACTCTATCGCGTTTCCAGACGATAACTTCCGCGCTTTCGCTCAGGGGTGCTGATTCTGATGCACAGCGCTCAGGCTCAGATGCTTTACACACAGAAGGCCGCAGGTTCGAGCCCTGCATCGCCCACCAGATCGTCGACAGATCCCCATTCTGGGCAGCAATAGCCGCTCAAGCGGCTTGACAATCGTGCTATGATTCAACCACATCGGAGCCTCAATTGTTGCAGGAGTGCGGGCAATCATGCCGTGGCCGTTTAGAGGGAAATTGAGCGGTGACGATCGCAGGACGGCAGTCAGTACTATTCGTCATTTACAGCTTCAGGGCGCGCTTATGCAGCTCGCAACCGAGACCTACAACGGCGCCCTCTTTATCGCATCGACCACAATAGAGCCTGGAGACGGATTAACGACTCGAACCATGGTAGGTGTTTCCGATCCTGGGGCCGCCGTTGAATATCTTCTGCCTGCGGTTGAGCGGAAGATTGGCATAGGTAACATGATGCTAGCCGAGCACCAGGCGTTTCAGTCCCCCGATCGGCCCGCGAAAGCTTTTCAGGCCTACAAGCTATGGAGCGGCTTCCTCGACATATTCCTTGCTAGAACGAGCTTGCAGTTTGCATGTTGGAAGGATTGGGTTGCGGATCCGTCCGTCGACCTTACGCCTCGCATGACTGCTCTCGATCAACCCGAGAATCGTGCACTGACAGCATCGGTCACCGAATTGAACGAACTCATTGCCTTGTCAGGAATCAGTCAAGATTCATGGTTCTCTATCAACTGTGCTGCGTTCAATGATGTTCGAAGCCGGATCGGTTTGCCTCCCCTCACTGAGACCGACTTCCGTGCCAAATTCTTCCAGGGATTGGCGGGTGCGACACCGCGCTATTTCGAATGACCGCCGCGGATAGCTTTTGTGACACCCTCGCTCAGGGTCACTTCCGACCCGCCCATCGACACCTCGTTTCGAGGTGATAACTTCCGCGTTTCCGCTCAGGGGTGCTGATTCTGTTGCACAGCGCTCAGC
>CAYHHI010000080.1:0-5297 GCA_964356335.1 uncultured bacterium | reverse complement strand
TCGATCCCCACCATAGGGAACCAAGAGCCTCATGGGGTCATTTGATACTATCTCAGTAGCACGACCTTCTTCGTCGCACGGTAGGAGCCCGCTTCCATACTCACGAAATAGATGCCGGGCGCGGGCCTCTTGCCATTCTCGTCCAGCCCATCCCATTGCAGAGCATGAGTCCCACCACTGAGCGAGCCCTCGGCCAGAGTCCGGACCAGCCGCCCTCGGCCGTCGTAAATGCGAAGGTGTAAATCGGTCCTGCCGGTTAGGGAAACGAGAATTGCAGTCGATGTACGGAAGGGGTTGGGCGCATTCCGGCACAGCAGGGCGGTATCTGTGGATTCGCCGGGCCCTCTTACCGCTGACTCATCAAGCAGAGAGAGTTTTGCCACAAAGGCATCCAGATAGCCATTGTCATTATAGGATGTGTCATAGGCGGTAGGCGTGGTCGGGAAGTCGCCTGAGCTTGTCTGTCCAGCGATGACTGGGTCACCGGATGCGTCAAGCACCAGCGAGTATCCCTGGTCGGAGCCACTCCCACCCAGGAATGTGCTCCACAGTAGGGTATTGCCTGATGCGGAGAGCTCTGCCACATACACATCATAATCACCACCATTGTAAGACGTGTCATATGCCCCCGGCCTCATCGGGAAATCGTAGGAGCCTGTAAATCCGGTGACGACCGGCTTGTCCGATGGGTCGAGAACGATAGAGCACCCTTCGTCGTAGCCGCTCCCACCGAGGAATGTGCTCCAAATCAAGGCGCCCGCTGACGTGGAGAACTTCGCAACAAATACGTCCGAAGCGCCATTGTGGCTGGTGTCGTAAGCCCCCGGCGTGGTTGGAAAACTGGGCGAGAATGAGGTTCCGGTGACTATGGGGTTGTCCGATGCATCGACAACCACTGACCTCGCACAGTCGAAGTTGTCGTCCGCCCCCAGGAACGTGCTCCAGAGCAGCGTACTACCCGAGGCAGCGAGCTTGGTCACAAAGGCATCATAATTGCCACCGTAGGATGTGTCATGAGCCTCGGCCGTGGCCGGGAAATCATAAGACCCTGTGAGTCCAGTGATGACGGGGTTATCCGATGCATCGAGAACGAGCGAGAACCCATCGTCGTAGTCGCTCCCGCCCAGGAAGGTGCTCCAGAGCATGGTGCTCCCCGAGGCAGAGAGTTTTGTCACAAAGACATCCTCGGCGCCGGCGTAGGACGTGTCATAAGCCTGGGACGTCGCCGGGAAGTCAGAAGACGACGTCCATCCACTGACGACGGGGTTGTCGGATGTGTCGAGGGCAAGCGACCATGCGTAGTCATATCCGCTTCCACCCAGGAAGGTGCTCCAAATAAGGGTACTGCCTGAGGCAGAGAGTTTCGCCACAAAGCCGTCCTCCCAACCATTGTGGCTGGTGTCATAAGCCCCGGGCGTCGTTGGGAAGATGGAAGCATCGGTGAAGTATGTATGCCCGCAGACGACGGGGTTACCAAATGCATCAAGGGCCACTGATATCCCGGCGTCGGTGCTGCTCCCGCCCAGGAAGGTACACCAGAGCAGGTCGCTGCCTGAGGCAGATAGTTTCGCTACGAAGGCGTCATAATCACCATTGTGACTCGGGTCATAGGCCCCAGCCGTCGACGGGAAGTTGGAAGAGAACGCCTGCCCGGTTACGAGGGGGTTACCCGATTCATCGAGAACAACTGACCATGCCCAGTCCGCCGTGTTCCCACCGAGGAAGGTGCTCCAGAGAAGGGAGCTAGGGTTATCGAGCTCCCGCAGAGTAGGCCCAACAAGGACCCCATCAGCCTCTCCCCACATCAATACTCCCTCACATCCTCCGGGCACCGCCCGCAGCTCCAACAGAGAACCCACCGAGGTCTCAATAAGCACAGTGCCATCGGCTCTCTCGGTCACGCGGTCGGCGCCAGCGTACCCGAACCGCACGATCTCCCGCTCCGCTCCAGGAGCCGCGACCACCTTATAGACCAGATTGCCCCCGTCCTCACGATAGATGACATCCACACCGGGCCATAGGTCGTGATAGATGATCTCGCGGTATGCAGGGACGCCCGTCCGCCACTTGGATGGGTCACTGCCAAGGAAGTAGTTATACGTGGTCACAAGCTCCTCGCGCACCTCGATGACAGGGGAAGGATCGGCGCCCTCAAAGTGCAGATAGACCGTGCACCCGCGCCCGGTGTCCTGTAGACTTGGATCATCGCCCATTAGATGTTCTCGTGTGCGTGGCTCCTGAGAAGATCCTCTCGAAGGTCTGCTCAGCAAAGCAGGGTTCTTCTCTTTGAGGTCGAAGACAACTGCAACATCTGTGAAGTAGACCGATACTTTTGAGCCCAGCGCGTAGTACTTGATTGCTTGATCAACCTGCCCGCGGTTCTCGATGAAGCCGCCGAAGGCACGTGCGGATGCGGCCCAGCCAAGCGCAGATAGACATACAATCACCGAAAGGAACGCGATCTTGCGAAGCGACTTCATGGCAACCCCCTTCAGATCCGTACGAAGACGTGAGAACTCACCCCAGAACGGAGCCATTATACCACGAAACGGAAGGCAACGCAGCAGATATAATAGAACACACCTGCGTTGAGTCGGAGGCTCGAGGCATTGGAAATTGAGGTGCGGGGTAACTCCTGGGATGGCAGTCTCCAGTTCGAACTCAAAGGAGGCTGTATTGCGTCCACGTCGCCAGGGTGTTGTGCCCACCACCAGAGCGGGCTGCTAAGAGGAGACGATCTTCTTGAAGCTTGGTTCATCCAGGATCTTGATGCCCAGGGCGCGCGCTTCATCGAGCTTGGAGCCTGGGTCTTCGCCCACAACCAGGTAGTCAACCTTCTTGCTCACGGATGAGGCGACCCGGCCGCCGAGTTCCTCAATGAGACGCCTGGCGTCGTCTCGCTTGAAATCCTTGAGGCCACCCGTGAAAAGGAAGACCTTGCCTTCAAGTTTGCCCTTGCCGCGCTTCTTGGTCTCCTCATAAGCCACCCCGTACGCGGCCAGATCTCGGAGTACCTTCCGATTGGTCTCTTGTCTGAAGAAGCTGTGGATGCTGTCACCGATGATGTCGCCGATCTCTTTCACCGAGGTGAGTTCCTCAAGCGAGGCCTTCTCAATTGCCTCTATAGAGGTGAAGTGGTCCGCAAGCACGTATGCCACGTGCTCACCGACATGTCTTATGCCGAGGGCATAGATGAGTCTCGGGAGCGTGGTGTGCTTGCTCTTCTCGATCGCTGCGAGGAGATTCTCCGAAGACTTCTCGGCGAGGCGCTCGAGCGAGAGAAAATCCGACTTCTTGAGCCTGTAGAGGTCGGCAAACGTCTTCACCAGGTTCTTATCGACCATCTGGTCTATGATCTTGCTCCCGAGGCCTTCGATGTCCATCGCACCCCGGCTTGCGAAATGCTTTATGGTCTCCTTGATTTTTGCGGGGCACGCGAGGTTGGTGCACCGGGCGACCGCTTCCTCGGGATCCTTGTAAACAGTTGATCCGCAGACAGGGCACTTGTCCGGGATCTTGAATCTCTTCTCCTTTCCAGTACGTTTCTCTTTTATGACGGATACGACCTCCGGGATCACGTCGCCCGCCCGCTGGACCACGACCGTATCGCCGACACGCACGTCCTTGCGGTCCATCTCATCCTGGTTGTGAAGTGTAGCACGCTCGACCTCAACCCCTCCGATGCGCACGGGTTCCATGATCGCGACGGGCGTCAGCGCCCCCGTCCGGCCTACACCGACGATTATCTCTTTTACCCTGGTCGTCGCCTGCTCGGGCTTGAACTTGTATGCGATTGCCCATCTCGGGCTTCTTGATACCTCACCCAGGATCTCCTGCTCACCGAGGCCATTGACCTTTATCACGACGCCGTCGATCTCGTAGGGAAGTCGTTTTCTCTCTCGCAAGATGCGATCATGGAAATCGAGCGCCTTCTCGATTGAAGGCATCACCTCAATCTTGGGACTCACCCTCAGGCCCCAGCCCTTGAGAGTCTCGAGCACCTCCCAGTGAGTCGCGAAAGATCTTCCGGCGACTGTCCCGATCCCGTAAGTGTAGATGTCAAGCTTGCGCGATGCCGTGATGGCGGGATCGAGCTGCCGCAACGACCCGGCGGCAGCGTTTCTCGGGTTCGCGAAAACCGGCTCGCCCTCTTCCTCGCGTTTCCTGTTGAGTTCCGCAAAATCCTGCTTCGCTATGTAGACCTCGCCCCGCACTTCAAGCAGGGGAGGAGGGTTGCCGTTGGTCTTGAGAAGCCTCAGGGGCAGCGATCGGATGGTCTTCAGATTCTCGGTGACATCTTCGCCGGTGTAGCCGTCGCCGCGCGTGGAACCCTGGACAAAAATGCCGTCGCGATAGACCACTTCGACGGCGAGTCCGTCAAACTTGGGCTCGGCCACATACTCGACCTTGGGTTTATCGAGAAGCTTCTTCACCCGTCGGTCGAATTCAAGCGCTTCATCCTGCTCGAAAGCATTCTGGAGGCTCAGCATGGGTACCGAATGCCGGATGGTTCCGAATTCCTCCCTGGGTGGTGCGCCAACCTTCTGAGTGGGAGAGTCGGGGGTGACCAGGTCGGGATAGAGCGCCTCGAGGTCTTCCAGGCGCTTCATCATTCTGTCATACTCTTGGTCACTGACAGCCGGAGAGTCGAGCACATAGTAGCGGTAGTTGTGGTAGTTTATCCGGTCTCTCAGGTTTTCTATCTCTTTCATTGCGTGCTGCCTTGTTGGCTTCTGGGTCAAGCCGATCACCTTCCCTTTGACAGGAATTTCTTGAGGTTGGCAAGGCTCCAGGTGTTTATCACATCACCTGCCTCAAGCCACCCTCTCTTGGCAGTTGCGATGCCATAGCGCATAGCGGTGAGCTGCAGGTCTGCATGCGCATCAGTATCTATGGCAATCCTGACGCCGGCCTCCTTGGCTGCCCGGCAGTGAATGTCCTTGAGGTCAAGCCTGTCAGGATAGGCGTTGAGTTCAAGCGCGATCTTCGCCCTCTTTGCCTCGGCGATCAGGGCGTCCACGTCTATCTCGTATGGTTCTCTTTCATTTATGAGCCGGCCGGTCGGGTGCGCCAGAACGTTCACGTATTTGTTCTTGATTCCTTCAAGCACTCGCTTGGTCATGTCCGCTTTCGACATGTTGAACTTCGAGTGAACGGCCGCGACGACGACATCGCATTGGGCAAGCACTTCATCTGAGAGGTCGAGGCTCCCGTCGGTGAGGATATCGACCTCGACCCCTGCGAGTATCTCGATCCCTGAGATTGCATCATTGGCTTTGTGGATTTTCTTTAGGTGT
>CAYHHI010000079.1:0-5543 GCA_964356335.1 uncultured bacterium | reverse complement strand
GATGCAAGACGTGCGGCACAATGCACTTTCCTCCCGTTGCCGACTGCGCCGAGTGTCTGTCCAGCGACGTGGAATGGTTCGAGGTCACAGGCACGGGGAAGCTGGTCAGCTTCAGCAAACTGAGCTACGGCCCCGTGGGATTCGAAGGGGACATCCCCTACTCCATCGCTCTCTTGGACTACGGTGACTACAAGGTCTTCGGCCGCATCGCGAAGGATATCCCCGACGAGGCGCTGAGCATCGGGATGGCCATGAAGACGCAGCCGATCACGCTGCCCAACGGTCAGCTGAGCTACGTGTTCAGCAAGGCGTAGGAAGATTCATACTTGATAGTAGAAGAGCCGGGTTGGCCTAGCCCCGGCTCTTGTCTCTTCCCCTCGCGTCACACCGATATGCTCCGAGCTTGGTGTCCTCGTTGCCCATCGATACCGGTGAGCAGGCCGTGATCACAAGGCTCGATGGCGGCCTACATCCGCGTGGACAGATCTTGCCCAATCCGAGGGTGGTTGCGCTGCGGATTCGTCGGCCCTGAGACGGCTTCGTCCAACTGCGGGGGAACGGGCGGACCGCCCCACGCTGCGATTTAGCCGCATTGCGGGGCGCCGCGGAGCGACGTCGGGTGAAACCCAGCGTTGGGCCCGGCTCACGGTTGCAGGATTCAACGCTTGTCGCGCACGTCTCGGTGCCAGCGCAACGCTGAGTCTGTGAACCATCATTCTTTGGGCTTCTTGAGCCAATCCGTTTCCGGTGTCCACTCTTCGGAGATTCGCTTCTTGAGTCTCGAGAATGGAACCAAGTATCTCTTGCCGTGAGTATCGTGTGCTTCGGCCTGCCTGATATCCAGAGGACTGTCGATCTCGCCGCGATAGTCGAAGAGCGGGAACCAATAGTCGCACGTTTCGTTTTCACTAAGAACGACTTCGGCGACGACACGTTTGAGCATCAATGCTTGGCCCGACTTCAATCGTAACAAGACATTCTCGATCTGGATGGGGCGCCTGCCTCGATTGACCAAGTGGACTTGAAAAGCGGTTCCCTGTCCGGACTGCAAATGAAAATCCGCGGTGATCTCCAAATCACTCCGGTCCCGCTCGTATGCACGCCAGACGACGAACAACGAGAGAAGCGAGACAGCCAACGCAACGACACTTATCGCCACTGCAACATCAACTTCAGGTGTCATGCCGAAACTCCACCTTGCTGGACAAAGACCGAGAGTTTGTTTTCCAGTTTCTTCCGGCTCACCAGGTCTTCAGGGTATATGGCGACAAGAGTAATCCCGTGCTTCTTGCATAGACGAGTCTTTTCTTTTGTTTTGGTGTCATATTCGGAATTTCCCGCAAGTCCCAAGTACTCAATGAATACGCGACCAACGTTGAAGTCGGCGCGGTAATTGCCCTCCGGGTATCGCGGCTCTTTCTCATGAGCAACTGCGTGGATATGGAGAAAGTCGTCAATCGTCTTCTCCCCAAGAGAAAGGCAAACATGACCATCTTTGGCGACACACTGAATCCCTCGGCTCGTCTTCCTTGTGCCATCCTCAAGAACACCTGCTTGTATCAAGGCGTTGAGCCAAGAGCCAAATAGCGATTTGACGCGCCTGACGGATGGCTTGACCCGCAGGAGTTTCAAGAGTGCCAATCTTTCCTCGGGCCGCATATCCAACAAGTCAGTCATGCCTTCACCGAAATTCTGCGGAGGGACACGCTCGACTAGCTTCGCCAAATCCTGAAGGTATTTGAGTACGTGCTTCTCGGATGCGGAGTCGCGGCCCGAGCCCTGTAGGACCGTGTCTCTGAGACATGGAGCGCAGAACTCCAACCTGTCAATGCCCAATCTTTCGATCAATGGCATTGGCAGGGAATCTTCAACGAATACTTTCCTGCACAAGAGGCAGGCTTTCTTCTGAGGGAATCTGATTGCTTGGGTAAGCCCGAGTTGTTCGGCACGCGCGGCAGCAAAGTACATCAGAACCGTATTCCATGCGTACTTTGAACAAAGCGGGTCGGTCTTTTCCCATGACTCTAGCGTACTAGCTAGTGTGATTCTGACTACCTCATCTGTGATGGTCCAATACCACACCCACTCCCACCGCGCAATTTGAGTGGCCAACAATCCATCGTGTTCTGAAGTCCACCACTTCAAGATGTATCGATTCCTGCAATAGTGAGGGTCCGTTTCGAAAAGCCCGTAGGCGGGCTTATCCCTGTGATCGTAGATGCTCATTCAACAAGCTTTCACTCAACTTGCTTGCACTGATAATGAATCAAGGCCCCAACGCCCTCGAACTGAGCTGCCCCCGGCGGGACTTGCATATCTCGGCGAGAAACAACCACAATTAGAGAAACGAACCGCCGGCGCAGTACTGCGCGGAAGGAGGGGATCGGGTCCCTGCAGTGGTAGGCGGGTTATCCGCTATTGCCTGGATCATCAGCGGCCAGAGTGATACCCAGCAGCTTCTTCAGGAGGCCCAGGCATTCAGCGCGCACCGAGTCAACCACCTGTGGCCCTGCAATGCCAAAGGCCCTGGCGATGGCAGAGAGATCGTAGGAGTGAGCAGCCTTGTTGCGTGCCTTGTTAAGCTTCCTCGCAAGGCGAAACCAGTCATTCCCAAGACTGCCAGCTAGCTTTAGCCAGCCGCTCGGCACTCGCTCGGTTTGTTTCTCCCTCTGCATGAAATGGAATTGCTCTCCCTGTTGGATCTGCTTAGCCAACTCAGGATATCGCTTTGCGAAGTACTCCGCTTGGATCTCCTTCAGCCTTTCACGGATGTCTGCGTGATTCTCCGCCAAGTGCCTCAGGAACCCCGCACTGCTGCGAATATAGGGGGGATAGTCATCAGATTGGCTCGGCTCCTCACCCAGACTGGTCTGATAGGAAACCGTGCCCTCCAAGAGCTTCAGCAATCCCTCGAAGCTCTTGGGAAGCAGTTCGTACCTTACATCGAAATCCTCTTGGCAGAAGTGAGTCAGCCCGTACCCACTCACAAGGAGATCGCGAATCGCATAATCAACAACGAGCCAGCTCTCGAGAATCATTTCCCGAGGGCTTGCAGCCTCAGTGACCGTCGCTACACACCGGCGTATCAGATCAGACAACTTCTCCGCCTGATCTAGTGTGCCCCAAAAGGGAACAGACGCTGACTCACCCCAGATGTCGTCCCAGACCATCTTCTCCCTCGGTCCGCTGCACGCACGGTTTTGGTGCCTGCACGATATTTCTCACATCAACCGCTCCAGTTCCACCACCACTTTCTGGGCTGTCTTGGCGAACTCAGACACTTCGTCAGCAAGTATCTCAACTGTGGTCCCGGGCTCCTCGCGCTGTTCAGCACGACAGTATGCTTCGTCTGCTATCGAAAGGTTATGTCCAATCACGTGGCGCTTCTCGATATTCAGTTGCATCAGTTCCATCTCATCTGTAGTGAGTACGCTGAAAGGGTTAAGGGAGAGCTTCTCATACAAATCCTTGGCTTTCTTCGGGTTCTGAAACCGACTGCCGATTGCCTGCTTACTGATCATTCTCTCCGCTTGTCCGTCATCGTGGCGTTTCCTGACCGCGTATCTGAAGAAAGCCTTCTGGTATGTCTCGAAAGCGGTGAGGACATCTTCGTGGGCATTCCCGAGAAGACGGTAAGACAATTCGCGATTGCCCTCTTCGGATAGCTGTTCCGCTAGGTCTATTTGCTGAAGAACGATTTCGATTTCACGCTCAAAGTGGACGTGCAAGTTGGCGGATCCACAGTCTGGGCAGAATAGAGCAATTGCGTACACCCCGTATTCTCGGCCACAAAGATCGCAGGCTAGATTTCGGACTAGGTCTTCTCGCCAAGCCCTGGGCTCTGGGGGAGCATCCGCCTCGAACTCCATCTTGACAGAAAGCAGCCCTCCTCTGGGCTGAGAGCGGTTGAAATCCCTGGTCAGTTCCTCCATGTAGTCGCTAATGTCTCTCAACGCTGCCCATTCGATACGCTCCTGCACCGCTTCTATGTCATCCCCGTAGTTGAATTCAGCATCGTCGGCATCGGTACCACAATAGGGACAGGTTGTCCCTCGTTCTCCTGGAGCCCTTCTGAGTTGAGAGACCTCTAGTCTTTCGGGTCTCCGTGCATGTCCCAGCAGGAATAGCCGTGGCGTACACTCTCCGTTGGGGCACCAGCGACAAATCTTGCCACTAGGAGTTATGGGCAACGGCACATTCAGTTCCATCCCGTCCTTTGTGTCGCCGACCTTGTATTCTTCGAGTCGCCTGAATCGGAAACCTGACACTCTTTTTCCTGCTCTAACGTTTCGCTGCTGCCGCCTTCCCACGCCTCAAATCGTCAGGCAGGGTCGCACAGGTCATAGATTCCAGCGGCAAGTTTCGCGAAATGCTTGGCCTAGATACTGCCACAGTACTCGAAAGCCTTCAAGACAATGAGCGCTTTCTCTCTATTCTCTCCAAAGCCGTCCGTCGTCGAATAGAACTGCGCGACGCCTGTCAATACCATGATCTCTTGACCAAGATACTTCCCACCGCAACTCTGCTCGAACAAGAACTGCCCCGACAGCAGGCGTCCTGCGAGAGTTGAGTCATCAAGTGGTTGTGTTTCCCGCAGAATCTGTTGCCAATGCTCAATCGACCGTTGATAGAATCCCATGATCTCACGATTGCCGGTAACCAACGCTTCAATTGTCTGTCGCATTGTGCCCCCCTGTCAGTCTTGTGGTCTCTGCTAGCAACTCTATGCAGCACAAACACCCTAGCACGGCGACCTGGATGCCGCGGCCAACTGCCAACTATGCCCAGACCTTCCGTGTCTCTCACGGGAGTACGTTACCCAGATATCCTGCCATCCAGTGCCCGCGTTCTGACATGTTGCGCGGATCCATGGCATACGAAGACGGGTGCAGCGTCGGACAACAACGGAACACTGTCATATGTGTGTAATATATATCACACCATGCGCGGCAAGTCAAATGATCAAAGCGAATCCTGATGGAAGCATGTCCTATGAAACGTCTGGATCAGGTCCGTCATGCCGCCCGGCTGAAGCTGTTCGAGGTCCACCGGGAGCCTGGCGTTCATGCGCGTACCCGGTACCAGGGCACCCCAGGCCACCAATAGGAAGAGCCCGATCGAAGCCGCAAAGAAGAAGAGGCTGGCAGCACCAGCCTCTTTGTATGTGTCCGGTAGCCTGTTGGTTAGTGCACTACACCGGCAGCAGGCTCATCACCCACTCCAGAAGTTGCGCCAGGAAGTCCCAGGGGCTTGCCGCGGTCTCGGGGGAAGGTGCGCCAACCGGGCTGTCGATGGGCGGGAAATCACCCTCCGACACCTGGTACGCGGTTCCATCCAGCACCACGATGAGTTCCTGGCCCACCGAGAAGTACTGCCCCCATTCTGGGTGAGCGGCGATGAGGGCAAAGTAGTCCTCACTCCCGAAGCCGAGTTTCACGGTATCCATGGAACTATCGTAGGTGGTGTCGGTCCAGATGCCGTCCCGCAACACGAACACCTTGTCTCCGGCGTACTTGACCTGCTCGCTGCTATCTGCCGCCTTG
>CAYHHI010000078.1:0-5926 GCA_964356335.1 uncultured bacterium | reverse complement strand
TGCCTAGTAGAATGGACCGTAAGGTGACGGGTGATGCCTGCCTTCTGGAGCCAGTGCTTGAACCGGAGCTGGACCTGGCGAGCACATAGGTGACCGTCGCTGCGAGAGGGGAAGAGAGGATCGTCGGGGGCAAGATCTGAAGCCCGGATGTACGACCTCAAGAGCCTGCGGATTCTCGACGTCAGGTAGACCGACTGCTTGGTGCCGCCCTTGCCATTGATCTGCGCGGTGCGCTGGCCGAAGTTGATATCGCACACGCTCAGCCCGATCGCAGACCCGAGCCTGATGCCGGTATGCAGCAAGAACGCGAATAGGGCATGATCCCGCTCAGCAGCCTGGCCCCTGGCCGCTCGGATTACAGACATGAGCTTTCGTACTTCGGCAGCAGTCAGGTGTGCCGGGATCTTCGACTCGGTCCGGCCATTCTTGACTAGCCTCGCCGGGTTCGTGTCGATGTAGCCAGCATCGGTGAGGAAGTGGAAGAAGACCCGGATGGCCCTCTTCGTGCGATTGGCGGATATCGTGGGCTTCATTGTCAGAGCTTGGGAGGCCAGGTACCTCGCGAGAGTGTCAGGGTTGATGTCCGCGATGTCTGGATTGGCACGCAGCCACCTCGCGAATTCCCTGAGATCCCGCAGGTAGGCACCGCGGGTATGCTCGCTCTTGCCATCTGCTCGGAGTTAGGTATCAGACCTCGCGATCGCCGTGGAAAGCCTCAACCGGCACCTCCGTGGTACTTGGCCTGTGTCCATGAACGCTCTGGCGGCAACGCGAGTCAACGCTATTCTACACAGGCGGGACACATCCGGGTTGTAACTCTCCGATTTTGTGATATAATGTGGCTAACCAAGGCATGAGTTCCCGAAACTTGGTGCGGAGTCAGGGGACTGCTGTGGAATTGCTTTGCAAGATCCCGCTATTGCTAATTGTTGCGTGTCTATGCGTCATCGGATGGGCTGCATCCGCTGGCGCCTTTGGTGGCTTCATTGAAAACCGGGGTCAAGTCGACTCGCGGGTGAGGTACTACTGCCCCGGTATGGGGGCGGCAGTCTATTTCAGCCAAGAAGCAGTCGTGGTTGATCTGAAGGAGAAGACGAGGAGCTTACGAGGTCAAGAGCCCCGAGAGAGGCCATGTGAGGGGATGATGGCACAGGCTGCTGACTCAGTGGTTCAGCGAGGTTGTGCGGTATACATCCGCTTTGCGGACGCGAATCGTTCCCCTGTTGTTGAGGCACGCGGCGAGATGGAGACCAAGTACAACTATTTCCTTGGTAACGATCCGTCCCGATGGCAGACCGACGTGCCTGCGTACAGTGAGGTTGTGTATCGCGGTGTATGGCCGGGTGTGGACTTGGTGTTCAGGGAGAACGATGGCGGCAGGCTTACCTACGAAGCTGTGCTTTCACGTGGCGCGAATGCGCAGTCGGTGCAGTTCGGTTACGAGGGCGCTGACCGCGTGGCAGAGCAGGCTGACGGTTCCGTCATTGTGGAGACACCGGTGGGCTCGCTGAGGGAAGAGCGCGCTGGGGTTGGTGGCAGGGCTGGTGTCTTCTTGCTAGGTCAAGGCAGTAGCGAGCGTCTTGAGAGTGGTGGCTCAGCCGCTCCCGAGGACAACCCATCTGGGCTTCTTTGGGGTACGTTCCTGGGTGGAAGCGACTGTGACACTGGGAATTCGCTTGCACTGGACGCATCGGGTAACGTCGTAGTAGCTGGATGTACATACTCCTTGAATTTCCCGACGACACCCGGGGCTTATGACACATCCTACAGTGCGCTTGACGTCTTTGTAGCTAAGATATCCGCCTCAGGGAGCGCGCTCCTATGGAGCACTTTCTTGGGTGGGGGCAGCATCGATGAGGCGTCTTCACTGGTGCTGGACGCATCGGGTAACGTCGTGTTGACCGGGCTAGCGGGAAACGGTTACCCGACGACGTCCGGGGCTTATGACACATCCTTCAATGGCGGCCTCGCCCATCATGACGGCTTTGTAACGAAGCTGTCCGCGTCGGGGAGCGCGATCTTGTGGAGCACGTACCTGGGCGGCACCGAGTCGGAAGAAGGGCAGTCTCTCGGACTGGACTCGTTGGCTAACGTCGTGGTGGCCGGAAATACCTACTCTTCCGATTTCCCAACGACACTTGGGGCTTATGACACATCCTTTAATGGTGGACGCGTTGATGCCTTTGCAGCGAAGCTATCTGCCTCAGGGAGCGCGCTTCTGTGGAGCACGTTTATAGGAGGCAGCTCCACCGACGGGAGCGCGAATTCACTGGTACTGGATGCGTCGGGCAATGTCGTCATCACTGGGCAGACATACTCTCCCGATTTCCCGACGACGCCAGAGGCATATGATACATCCTATAACGGCAGTCGTGACGTCTATGTGGTGAAGCTATCTGCATCGGGAAGCACGCTCCTGTGGAGCACATTCCTGGGTGGGGACTCTGACGATTGGGGGCGGTCACTTGTGCTTGACGCCTTGGGCGACGTTGTGGTTGCTGGACAAGCGGGATCGTCCAGTTTCCCGACGACAGCCGGGGCGTATGACACATCTTGGAACGACCATGAGGATGTATTTGTGGCGAAACTATCTGCGTCGGGGAGGGCGCTTGTATGGAGCACGTTCCTAGGCGGTAGCCACCAAGACGTAGGGAATTCGCTGGTGCTGGACGTATCGGGCAACCCCGTCGTCGCCGGATTGACTCATTCCACCACGTTCCCAACGACCCCCCGGGCTTATGACACTTTCTATAATGGCGGTTACGATGTCTTTGTGGCGAAGATGTCTGCCGCAGGGAGCGCGCTTCTGTACAGCACGTATCTTGGCGGGACCGCTTACGACGGCTGGGGTTCGGTAGTGCTGGACGCGTCGGGCTACGCCGTCGTGACTGGACAAACGCAATCTTCTGATTTCCCGACGACGCCCGGCTCTTATGATACATCCTTCAATGATCCCGATGATAGCTATTCGGATGCTTTCGTAGTGAAGCTTGATTTGACTGATCTATCAGGCGTGACAACGGGAGATACTGAACTTGGATCAGCGAGACTTTATCCTGCCTTCCCTGATCCGTTTGGAGCTTCAACTACTGTGCAGTTCTATCTGCCTGAGTGGCAGCGGGTCTCGATTGCGCTTTACGATGTGCAGGGTAGGGCCGTGCGAATACTTGTGGATGGTATCACCGAGCCAGGAATGCACCGGATGCAGTGGGACGGCAGGTCTGGCAACGAGACTTCTGTGGCCCCCGGCATCTACTTCCTCCGGATGGAGGCTGGCTTTTACCGGGCGACGAAGAAGGCCGTGCTGGTGAAGTGAGGACTTACTACATCTTCGTGATTCCTCTGCTCTGGGCGGAACGGTGTGCACCAAGTTCGTGATGGGCACTGCTCGCAAGGGCAGAGAGCGCGGCACAGAGTCGAGGCAGGCGCAGGTTTGGCGGCCTCTTCAGCGTCTCATAGGTGAAGGTGGGCGATGCTCAAAGTGATAGCGCTGGTCGTCGGTTTCGCTGGCATGCAGTTTCTTCCGGTGGTCAGCTTCGATGTCTCCATGGCGGACCCACCCGCGCCAAATGCTCAGGGGCAGGCAAGAGACTCAGTCAGCGCTCCCGCTCTGAGGATTGCGAGGGTGATCGAAGTGACCGATGGTACCACCGAGTACATGCAACCTATCTGGTCACCTGACGGGACCAAGTTGGCGTTCACGGGGCCCGGGTTTACAGGCATTTACGTGAGGAATGCTGATGGTTCAGGGCCCATCAGAGGGCTCACGGAGGCTGAGTACTCAGGCTACAAGCCTGTTTGGACTTCAGACTCGAAGGGGATAGTGATCCGGAGAAGGACAGGGATAGTGGGCCAGGACATAAGCTACATCGATATTGAGACCGGCCAGGTTAAGGTGCTGGCCCATGGGATGCATCCCCAGCAGCCTGAGAAGGATGCGTATGGTGACGTGACCATAGATGTGGGTGGGCAGACAAAAGTCTTCGACACGGCGACTAATAGCCTGAAGCCAGTGGATGGGCAGCATACTGGGGAAAGACCGGCCTTGCCTGACGTGCGATTGGAGATCGATTTCCGTCAGGAGAGGATGTGGGTGGTCGAGGACGATGGGGCAAGACGGACGGAGTTTCCTTATGGCATCCTGCTAGCAAGCTTGTCACCCACAAGGGACAGGGTAGCGTTCGTCCAACAGGATGGTGATCTCTACGTCTCGCGCCTGGACGGCTCCTCGATAGTCGGTTTGGGGAACTCTGCACTCTGGGATTGGTCTCCAGACGGGAAACAGCTCGCTTACCTGAGCGATTACAGGGAAAGCGAGTTTGAAGTGTTGGCCGACGAGATCTTCATCGCCAATGCAGACGGTAGCGCGGTTACTCAGCTGACCCACACACCTGACACAGTGGAGAGATTCCCGACCTGGTCACCGGATGGGATGAAGATCGCGTATTCAACGGCCAGAGCGGGGAAGATATGTGTGGCTGTCCTAGAAGAGGTGAAGTGACCGGAGCTCCAGGCAGTGGTTCGAGCCTCCCTCGTAATCGCCCCTCGTCTGGAAAAACCCCGGGCACATTGGCCACTTTCCTGAAGGAAGACCCTAAACAGGCATCAGAGGCCTTCCCTCCAGAGCCGTCACCTTCCTGACACTTCCAGCTTTGCGACGGTTCCTCTCCGAGTTCTGCCATGGTCTGGCCCCTTGCCGGTGGCTTGTTCACAGATGGCCTAGATGGAGAAGCAATCATTACTGACCGCTACTTAGTGCTTGCCACTTTTCATGGTTCTGTCATAATATGCCTGTAGCTGAAATGATGCCATCACGCTGAGTTGCTGGGTCCTTGAATATGCGATACCAAGCATCCGGATGTTCGCCTCTTGGAAGATTCGCCAAGATCACACTATTGGCGTGCCTTATGGCCACTACTCTTGTTGCGGAGGCTCTGGCAGCCCAGTTCGATTTGGCGCTCTTGGCAGTTGGGGGCGTTCCATTAGGGGATTTTGGACGGAAGACGGATATAGTCGAGCCTCAACCTGATAGAACGTACGCCGCTCTCGGGGGAGGGGCAAGAAACGGGTTGGGCATAAATCTGGAGATGGAGGCCGAAGTCAGACCGGTAGTTTTTGTCGGAGGAAGACTGGGCTATCTGTGGAATAGTGCAGATGCGAGTGAGATTCAGAGGAAGGGCTTGATGCCGGGTCTGGAGGAAATCAATGCAGCATGGCGAATAATCTATGCGGGTCTGTTCACCAGGATGGTCGCGTATGACTCTCGGGCCTTCGACATGTATGTCAGGGCTGGATTAGGAATAGCGAGCGTCAAGAACTACTTTGACGCCACATACCACTTACCATGGTTCGGTCGGGGAAGAGCTGCGTCCTCTTTTGATCTGGGAAATCACTTCTTCATGAGCGGGGGGATAGGCAGCGAATACAGGATTTCGCGGAGTGTCTCGCTCGTGACTGAATTCAGCCTGACGCACTTGTTCACCAATGGGGCCGAAGCCACAGCTTCATATGGTGCGTTCAGTTTGACTGGAACCCAGAAGTTCGACATCCAAGCTCTCGAGATAATGACGGGCATGCGGATTTCGTTTGGAGGCAGGTAAGATCCACGTAATCGCCGGTTTGTCTCGCGGGGCTCTGCCTTGATATTGCCTGAGGTGCTGAGTAGGGCCTTGGCTCGGAATAGCCCCTGGTTTCAGAAAGTCTCCGGCAAATTGGGCACTCTCTCGAAGGAAAATCGCAAACAGGTATCGGAGGGCGTCCTGAAGATTTCCCTTCCCGAAGCCGTCACTTTCCTGACACTGTCAGTTTTGTGACACCTACTCCCTGAACTCAGCCTTGATCTGGCCCCAGGTGGTTGCCTCATCAGAAGTCGCACCACTCCAATCGATCACGGGAGTAGGACCAATGGTTATGCCATAGACCACAC
>CAYHHI010000077.1:0-5979 GCA_964356335.1 uncultured bacterium | reverse complement strand
CGACGCTCTCGGGTGGAGAAGCCCAGAGGCTCAAGATAGCGAGGGAGATAAGCCGCACCGATGGCTCGGGAATGCTCTATATCATGGATGAGCCCACGACCGGGCTTCACCTTCACGACATCGCCAATCTGGTTAGGATCCTGAGGAGGCTTGTCGAGAATGGCAACACTGTTGTGGTGATCGAGCACAATCTCGAAGTCATAAAGTGCGCCGATCATCTGATCGATCTAGGACCTGAGGGAGGGGAGCAAGGAGGGTACGTCGTGTGCGAAGGGACGCCGAGAGAGGTTGCTCGAAGCAAGACGTCGCACACCGGAAGGCTGCTGCGTGACATGCTTGAGCATACTGGTTAGTCCCCTCTCCACTTGGGAGTCCAGGGCGGTTCCCCTTTCCCTTTGGGAAGGAGTAGGGTGCAGGGGCTTGACGGCTTCTGACGCACATGTTATCGTTCGGTCTGTAGTTGCAATTCATAATCACTCGATCGCAGGCGTGTAGCTCAACTGGTTAGAGCACCGGTCTCCAAAACCGGGGGTTGCGGGTTCAAGTCCTGCCACGCCTGCCATGACCCTTCTGCGAATCTGCTGGCCTTAATCTCTGGCAAACAGATGAGTCATCCCCGTCTATTTCCTGCGGACTGCGACTTCCTCCCAGAGGCCAGTGGGCACGATATCCCTTTCCATTGCCCACCTGCACCCTGCTACTTTGGCCCATGGTGGTCAGTGAAAGGGGAAGGTCACCTCATCTGTGTCCTAGAATCTGCTACGAAATGTCTCAGAGGGGCTGACATAGCTACGCGTTCGACAAAAAAACTTGCGAGGCGCCAGAATCTGTGCCAATATGACCCCGTAGCTGTCTCAGACGGCATGCCATATCTCAGTCGGGGAGAGGGGGCCTCATGCGTTGGAAAAGACCGGGAAGAGTTTCACGGAAGCGTTCACACTGCATCATAATTGCTTTTCTGGCAGGCTTGGTGTCTTCAGCATTTACTCCAGCGTTTGTTCAGTCCGAGACGTTTCCAGGCTGTTCCTACTTCCTTCTTGACCTCCCTGGCAGAGCTACGGTTGAGTTCACGACGCCACCAGGTTATGTCATTGAGACCGCCACTGTGTCGTACATAGCCGGTGACGGACATTGCACCTCTGTAACCGCCGATCTATACGTGAACGGAGTATTCGTGGGAAACACGGGCTGGGTCCCCCGAGCAGGAAGGTCGATCACATATGATGTGACTGATCTCCTGTTGCATGCGGACTCTGCGGTCGCATCCGTGGTCGGCTACGACTGCCTCGGCGGTTGCTGTGGCTATCCCCTAGGGTCTTGGGCAGGATATGTTTGCCTTGAAGGGTCCCTCGAAGCCCGAACTGGCGTCGAGACGGAGATCCAAACGAGCCGTTTTCTGACCCTTGGTCAGAATTACCCCAACCCGTTCAATCCCATGACGACGATTTGGTTCAGGGTCCCGGAGCGGGCGAGGGTGATGCTGTCAATATATAACGTGGGAGGAGCACGCGTGATGACCCTCGTTGACGAGTTCGTTGGGCGGGGGTACCAGCGACGTGTTTGGGACGGCTGCGACGCGAATGGTGACAGGGTGGCTCCAGGTACGTACTTCTATAGAATGGAGTCTGGCGACTTCGCGGCCACAAAGAAGATGGTCCTGGCGCGTTAGGCCGGTAGCGGCAGCCATTTGACCTGCGAATCTCTGGTTATCTCTTGGGTCTGTCAATCGTAGCCGGCTGGAACGGTTGCCGCGACTTAAACACCGGGTAGCGCTTTTGGGGCTCATGCTCAGCCGTGCGCATCTTGGCGTCTACGCTCTCAGGCGGAGAGGTGGCTCTACTGGCTGAACTGCCGGGGTGTGTTTTGTGGTTCGGGTTTCTGCAGGATTAATCCCAAATTGATGGTGGGGCAGTGGGGATTCAGGCAAGTGCCGACACTAATCCTGCCACTTCAACGCACTACTCGGACCTCAGGAAGTTGCGAAAGTCGTCCCGCGAGGCCTGCCAGCAAACTTTGGCCAGACGATACGTCTCAATCTCACAACATAGTGATGATCTCCCTACTTATTGCAGCCGGGGTCATGACGTTTGTTCCCAACAACCCCACCCACCGTGAATTCGACAGTATTCCTACCTCACCTAGTGTGCTATAATGAACCTCCAGCGTAACGGCAGAGTAGCGACAGGAAAGGGGGACGCTTCTATGGCGCGATTGCTCGTGTGGCTATGAGAAAACGAGGCTGGCATCAATGGTGCGAGAGTCGTTGTAGATAATTGCTGTGTCATCATTGGAGGCAACACAGTCGCCGGGATTACGCTCATAGTATAGGTGGTGGTCTGTTCATGTTTGCCTGCCCGGCAATCATCCGGATGCTTACGACTGTGGGTTGATAGGTGCGCCAGGGCAGAGTTGCCCCTGTGGTCCCACATCTGTGGAGTCTGCGACTTGGGGCTCGATCAAAACCCTGTATCGTTAGGAGGTGCCTTATGGGGGTGCCAAGCAAAGTGCATCATCTCCAGTCGGTGAGAATCCGACGCGTACAAAGGTTAGCCACCAGTACGGAACTGAACTCTGCACTTAGGGAGGTAACGAGCTAAGCGAAGCCAGGGGGAAGGATGTATCAGGCTGCAACGAGAGTGAATGTGTTGAGCCCCGTAATCACCAGCATTGCAGAAGTCGACGCTCTCCATAATAGCGGAAGACAGCAACACTGTGACCGTGATAGGCGAGGTGATAGTGAATCTGCCGGGGTCGAAGGCAGCGGCATGATACAAGATGGAGGTGCTGTGAACTTGGGAGATCCGCTGAGTTCTTCATCGGATGGATCGGTGGAGTACATCGAGACAAGTCAGCAAAGGCGAGGATCGATGGATGGCTCAGTGGAAGTCGGACTGACTGATAGTACTCGGAGCGTGGGAGAGCCACGTACATGGGGAAGCGGTCAGCGGTGGCGCGATGGCTTTAGTTCCTGTCTGACTGACACACAGAGGTCAGGATAGATGCAGGCGTTAGGAAAGCTAAAGCTGATAGCAGAAAGGGCGAGGCGAGACAAGAAGCTAAGGTTTACATCCTTAGTGCACCTGATTAATGAGGAAAGTCTCGCGGCATGCTACAGGGAGTTGAAGCGAGATAAGGCCTGTGGCATTGATGGAGTGACGGTTGAGACCTACGGGGCGAATCTTGAGAGTAATCTCACGGGGCTTGTCAGCCGGATGAGGGCCAAGGAGTATCGGCCCAAGCCTGTGCGGCGGGTATACATACCAAAGCCGGGCAGGCAGGAGCAGCGGCCGCTGGGGATACCTTCAGTGGAAGACAAGTTGGTTCAGTTGGTGCTGAAGAAGATATTGGAGGTGATCTTCGAGCAGGATTTTCTGGACTGTTCCAATGGGTTTCGACCGAATCGAAGTTGTCATGAGGCGATCGACCAGTTGGACAAGGTGGTGATGACCAAGCCGATCAACTACATTGTGGAAGTAGACATTGAGAAATTCTTCGACAATGTGCGGCACTACTGGCTTCTACGCTGTATTGAGGAGCGGGTATCAGACCCGAGTTTCCTTTTGCTGATACGGAGGTTTCTCAAGGCAGGGATAGTAGAAGATGGTCACTGGGAAGCAAGCCTGGCAGGTACACCGCAAGGAGGGGTAGTTAGTCCCCTGCTGGCCAATATCTACCTGCACTACGTTTTGGATCTCTGGTTCAAAGTGATCTTCAAAGCGAAGGCCAGGGGTTATGTGCAGTTGATTAGATACTGTGACGATTTTGTGGTGGCCTGCGAGAGGGAGGAAGATGCCGGGCGTTTCCTGGCGGAGGTAGAGGAGCGATTCTCGGGATTCGGCCTCAGCCTTTCTGAGGAGAAGACGCGGATCGTGCCCTTTGGAAGGAGAGCCTGGAATCAATCGCGGCAGGCAGGCAAGAAAGTGGCGACCTTCGACTTTCTTGGTTTCACCCACTACTGCACAGCCAGTAGGAGGGGCAAGTTCATCGTAGGTCACAAGACCTCGAAGCGTAGTTTGGCTCGGAAGTTGAAGGAGATCAAGGAGTGGCTGAAGAAGGTCAGGAGTATGCTTGCCTTGCGAGATTGGTGGCCGATCCTGAGGGCGAAGCTCCGGGGTCATTACAACTACTTTGGGATATCTGGGAATATAAGTTGCCTCAGGCAGTTTTGCAGAGCGGTGCACTGGCTGGTATTTAAGTGGATCAATCACCGGAGTCAGAGGAGGAGCATGACACTGGCACAATACAGGCAATATCTACTGTGGAATCCACTTCCATCACCGCGGATCTACCACTCGATTTACACTCTGTCACCGAGTAGGTGAATGCGTGACTGAAGAGCCCTGTGTGGGAAAGCCACCTGCAGGGTTCTGTGAGGGCTCTCATGACGATGAAACTGGACAGAAGAAAGGAGTAAGAGTCATGAGTTCTACTCGACCAAAGAATCTTTTGTGGGTGTGTCTGGGGATGTTGGCGCTTGGTCTTTATAACGGCGCATTCGCAGGACTGACCGATTTTGAGCTGGATGGGAATGCGATTATTAATAACCCGACTTCGGGATTACCTGACGATTGGGAGCGCTTATACAACAGCGCAGGCCACCAGGAGCTTTGGACCAATGTGCTCGTTGATCCATCAGGTGTCACCTGCTTCGTTCAGGGCAGCAAGGATATCCTTGCGATCTCGACTTGGGCGTGGGCAAATCAGGCTGTCCCGGACAAGGATGAGATCCTGGATGCTTATGGCGCTATTTATGCAGACGAGGATCTCTACTTTGGTGCTGACCGGTTTGCCACAAACGGCACAGCCTACGTCGGGTTCTGGTTGCTTCAGGGCGACATTGGGCTCAACCTGGATGGGACCTTTTATGGCGATCATGTTGTCGGAGACATCCTGATTCTAAGCACCTTGCCGGGAGGCGGTGGGAGTGTATACATCTTGGTCTACAAATGGGTAAGCCCTGCCGGGAGCCCCTCTGCACTGGAACTAGTCGCAGCCGATTCAACCCAGGCCCTTGCGATTGTCAATATGACACCCGAGTCTTCACCATGGCCGTACATACCAAAAGCGGGAGTGCCAGGAACATTTCCGATCGGGGCGTTTTTTGAAGGTGGTGTTGACCTCAATGCCCTTGGAGTAGCCGGCTGCTTCACCAGCTTCTTGTGCGAGACTCGGAGTTCATCAGAACTCACTGCTGAGCTGAAGGATTTCGTGCTTGGCTATTTCCCGTGGCCTTCCTCCGGCACACAGCCAGCCACCTGGGGCAGCATCAAGGCATCGTTCAAGTAGGTGTCCAAAGCGTGACACTCTGGCGGGCCTTGCAGTAGCGTGTTGAAACCCTGCTGAAGCTCATAAAGCTTAGGCCCCAGTAGCACGGAGAAACCGGAGAAACTCAGGCCGCGCTATCACCAGCGTCTCTGGGGCCGAGGGGTCCAGGCGTGACGGCTATGAGCCATCTGTGAGCGTCAGCGTGACGGCTACGCGACCACTGGCAGCAGCGGCGGGCTTTGAGCGGCTGTCAGGTTCGAGAGTGTATGTAAAGCTAGCTCCGTCGGCACCCGTGGCGGAGCTGCCTGAGACCGTGAGTACCTTGCGGGCCGTGGTCGAGAGATTGGTGCCTCCGGGGCGTTCAGTCGAGCTGTGACTCACGGATCTGACCTCCAGCGCGAGCGAAGAACCGGCGGGCATTCCGGCCCCCTCGCCTAGGCTCGCCGTAAGGATGCACTTGTCCTCACTAGGCCCCACGATGGTGTACCGGAACAGGGATAAAGCCTCGGAGAGGCTGCTGCGGTCTCGGGAAGGAGCCGGGGCGGTGGTGTAGATGCTAGCAAGCGGCTGCGCGTCAAAAACCGAAGCGCCTGTGACCACCATTCTGACGGTCTGGGCCGCAGAGTCGGAGCAGGCACCTGTTCCCGCTGCGAAGACCAGCACGATAGCGCCCGCAATGATGAGATTCACACGCCTGCTCAGGTGAAGTTTCGG
>CAYHHI010000076.1:0-6488 GCA_964356335.1 uncultured bacterium | reverse complement strand
ATATGTATGCCGAACCGGACCCTGAACCTCTGTCATCGTCTCCATAGGCCCCTACAATCGCTCTGTCTCCGCTGATGGCCACCGACTGGCCGAACGCATCATGTGCTGCCCCATCACTCGCTGTTATTTTTTGTGCCTCGACCCAATTGCTGCCGTTCCAGTGAAACAGATACGCAGAACCGGACATATCATTTTTATTTTCTGCCCCCACAATTGCTATGTCTCCGCTGATGGCCACCGACCAGCCGAAATGATCCTCGAATGCCCCATCACTCGCTGTTATTTTTTCTACCTCGACCCAATCGGAGCCATCCCAGTGAAAAAGATACGCTGAACCGGAACCTTCACCTTTATCATCGTCTCCGTAGGCCCCTACAATGGCTCGGTCTCCGCTGATGGCAACCGAAGAGCCGAAGCTATCGGCTACTGCCCCATCACTCGCCGTTATTTTTTGTGCTTCGACCCAATTGCTGCCATCCCAGTGAAATAGGTACGCCGAACCTGAGCCTGAACCTCTGTCATCGTCTCCATGTGCCCCTACAATCGCTCTGTCTCCGCTTATGGCCAACGAGCGTCCAAACCAATCATCTGCTGCCCCATCACTCGCTGTTATTTTTTGTGCCTCGACCCAATTAGATCCGTCCCACTGAAATATGTATGCCGAACCGGAACCTGAACCTCTGTCATCGTCTCCATAGGCCCCTACAATCGCTCTGTCACCGCTGATGGCCACCGATTTAGCGAAGAGCTCCCCTTCTTCCCAATCAATCGCGACAAGCTTCTGGCTAACTGTGAAACTCCATGTGTTGCTCCAGTCACCCCATACCCCATCTATATTCTTCACTTTGACACGCCAGTAGTAGGTGGTGTAGTACGAGAGCGTTGATGACACCTGATATAGCGAGGTCGACAGGAAACTATCCTCACAGACCATGGTTCCTGTAAAGCTGCTGGTCGTGTTCACCTGCACGTGATACCCGCCCGCTCCTGAAACATCATCCCAATCAAGCAGTGGAGTGGTGTCCGGTACTATGCTCGCACTAGTGGGTGAGGGATTGACTGGAGAAGCAATATCGATCGTGAAGTTCCATGGGCTGCTCCAGTCGCCCCATACTCCATGCATGTTCTTCACCTTTACACGCCAAAAATATTGAGTATGCTGTGAAAGTATTGTCGCTACCTGATGTTGAGAACTAGGCAAGGCATCATCGTCAGAAACCATCGCGCCCGTAAAACTGTCATTTGTATTTAATTGTATATGATACCCGGTTGCACCCGTCACATCCTCCCAATTCAGCAGTGGAGTTGTATCGTTTATCGTGCTTCCACTCGCCGGCGAGGGATACCATGGTACACTTGTGTCTACGTCAAGCACAAAACTTCGTATCTCGCTCCAGTTTCGGCTCCATTTATTTGAACCGTACGCCTTCGCGCGCCAGTAATAGGTGCTATTATGCGGAAGGACACCGAGGGGAATTCCACATTCGTTGCTGGTATAATCATCGTTTGAGAAGATAGTAGATCCTTCAAAATCGTTGTTCGAAGTCGCAATCTGTATCCAATATTCTTTTACCTTTGCCGGATTAAATTTGTAAGTTAACAAAGAAAGTGGAAGTATTGTTATCGTCTCTCCATCTTTTGGCGATAGTAGCACGATCTCGTCCACATCCTCATACTGCGGGATGCCATCCCCATCGTTGTCCTCAGAAGGAGTTCCAATATATGTATCCGATTCTGGGTCGACTGGATTGTTAAAGACGCGACGAAGCGGATTTGGACAACCCAGCCAAATCAGTGCAAGAAGAGCGACTACAACTGTCCATAGCAATTTCTTCATTGTATAGACTCCTGCAGCTGATTTATTTTCAGTTCAAGATTCAGTATTTCCTCTGTTGTTTTTTGAATATTTGGTCTAGTCAAAAAGAAAGTTGCTGACGTACCAAATCCAGCAAGTCCAATACCAGAACTTAGCAGCATGATTGTGTCCCATGTTTGCGCTCGGTTTTTATACATAATGGACTCAGAGGTGCTGGCGGTTTGATTGTAGTTCTGATAGGCTGCCTCGGCTAAGAAATATGAAAGAATCCCGAACCCACTTGCAACAATCCCAGTGCCAAGCGAGACCCAGCCCATTTTAGCTAGATTTCGTCTGGCGACTTGTTGCTTTTGCAATCGCGACTGTAGATTTGCTTTTTGTTCGGAAAGAGAACCTATCTCTTTCCTTATAAAATCTTTCTTCCATTCTCCTTTGGGTAATTGCTCCCTTGGAGTCGGTCCAACTTTAACGCTCTTCTGGGGCCCTTTTAAGCCAGCGACTGGAATTCCTGCCTCCAGAATGCGCCAGTTTCCCGATTCTTCGTACCAGTCCATAAAAAAGACATCTTTACCCGCCGCGAGACCTGTACGAACGTGTCGCGCGCCTCCTTTGTCCGGCAACATATCCACAGAATCGATAGTTACCTGTTGCCCATCCTTGTAAAGAGCCATAAACATTTTAAAGTAGATTGCCTGCCGCAGTGTTTCTTCTGGAGATTCCCCAATAAACCGTTCTGCCCAGATCTTGACTTCGGATTCCTTGCCTGCAGACATAATGGAGGTGAAAGCATTCCAGCCTTGGCTCATGACCATTCGAGAAGATATGTATCGACCGGATTCGAAGCGTGACCAGTCTTTGCCATTGAGGCTTTCGATGAGTTTTTCAGCCTTCGCGTACACCGCATCTTCGGGATGAATCGGATTGACTTGGTCCTGAATTCTTCCAAACACTTCCCGGAGCTTTTCAATCGAAACTGCAAAATTGGCGCTCTGACGGCCGAGCAACACCCAGGTATTAATACCCACAACACGCAGTGTTGATGGGTTGGCTGGATCACCAACGAGGAGCGGACCTCCAGAACTTCCTGGATCGATCGGCGCGGAATGCTGTGTGAATACGGCATATTCTGGCAAGCCGATGCTGTCGACGACTACTCGGCGATTCATTATTACACCTTTCCCGAGTTGCCAGGAAGGCTTGCCCATGAGGCCCGGATATCCTGCTGACCATACAGCTTCCCCATCGGTTGGAACCGACTCTGCGAGTTCGAGTCTCGCGGAGCCCTCAAACGCACCTTGCGGGAGAAGAAGGAGGGCACAGTCGATGTCGGCATCTTCGTAAACTAGCGTACAGCCTTCTAGTGATTTCTGCTTTCCCTCCTCATTTATAACGGTGACCATGGCGGAATCCGAAAAAGTGACAACATGTCGATTTGTTACAACAATTGAACGACCATAGCGATCGGTTGCGATATAGCCACTCCCGAAACCTCCCTTGGTCAGTGATTCGAAATAATCGGCGAGATCTGTGAGGTTACGAGTTCTGAAAAACTCGGCGATAGACCGATAAGCAGCTACACCTTCATTGCTCAGCTTGGGTTGTACGATCACTACGGATTCCCGGAGTTGGGCGCCGAGTGTTGTAGCGATGAACAAAAGAAATAGCGAGAAAAAGGTAGAACGGTTCACATTGATATCCTCATTGGCGTTGTACTTGCATCCACTTGATCATGGAACCGATGGCAACGAGGTGTTCGTTCTTCCACAAGGAGACTTGTTTCATCTTCACGGGTGGGCGCGAAGCATTTGCTCACTTTAAGCTTGACCCCCTCTGCAGCATGCTGTTAAAAAATTCCGCACGAAGTAGCATTGGGACATTTCGGATACAGGGATGAGGACTTTCCGATGTAAACTGGCGTTATAAGGAATGTAAAGCACACTGTAATCGTTCATACAGCCGTTCTTTGGTTCCAAAACAGCCGCAATAAACGAGAAATTTCAGGTGCCAACGATTAGTACTAAAAATTATATCACTTTATATAGCTGTCAACAATATATCTATGCCATTGAAAGGCTCACAATCATGTCTATGATTAGAATCAAATGATATAATACGATTAATAAATATAGGAATGCATATTCGCTTACGAAAAAATGCTTGATTCGAGATAACAAGAGAATTCTTGAATCGCATGGACCTAGCCTAATGATTTTCTCGTCCCTTTGTGGAGGCCACTAGACACAATGGCTAAGGCTACTATTGCTAGCTACGACCTTAGCGAATTTACTATTTGTAAGCGCCCGCCTGTGGCGATGGATGGGGTGGCCATGAACGACAATCGCAACAAGGCATCCTCGGCGGCTCCTTCAGGACAGGTCAGGAGAGTACTTGGGGGTTCTCCTTCCCCCCGCCCCCTGGCGCCGTCGGCTCCAGGACCTCCTGTCCTGGAGCCGACGGCGCCTAAGAGAGTGACCGCCCCTTGGGCCACACGGACGTGGCCCAAGGGACCTTTTCAAAGAGCCCGGGCAGGGATGCAGACGGCCCCTGCGGTCTGTAGCGCGGGCATTGTGAGCCCGACCACCGAGTCGAAGGCCCGAACCATCTGGGCGTCCAGAGCAGGGTACTGGGGATTGTTAGGCGCCCTCCAGTTTCGCAGAAGCGCGAATTTCGGGTTCTCAGAAAAATCGCCCAATGTGCTCCTGCCAGCGAGTGTAACCAAACCCGATTTCATCTTGCCACGGCATTAGGATTCACGGCAGAAACGAACTTCTCTACAGTGAAGACCCATTTTCTGATATTTCTGGAGCTAATCGACTTGGTGCGATGGTGGCCTGGACCTGAAAACTCGTTTTTATCGGCTTGGTGGACTATGTTGTGTCTCCGCTCGATGATCTGCTGAAGAGTCGGCAAAAGACCATCGGTGTCTTGATAGACTACTCCTACAGTTCGAAGGTTGGAGACGATATCAGTTGTGCTGTTGAAGCTAACGGTGCCGAGATATGCCTCGATGGATTCCTCGATGACTTCCATCACTGACTTGTTCTTGAACTGACTCAGTCTCCCTAAGAAGAATTTCTCTGCGCGCCCCGTGTTTGCAGATCCGACAAGAGGTACCGCATTAAGGGCACTCTCGCCACATTTCGGTAATAATTCACGCAGGAGACTCCGAAGGAAATCTTCCAGCGCCGCATGCAGGAAGACAACCGCTGCCCGTAAGACGTCACTTGTTCGAGCGTCACGCCTGCCTCCACCTGGCGCCTTTAGAAATCGCTCGTAAACGTTCTGCAGACTTCTTACTCGACCAATATTCTCTTCAAACCGTTCTCGAGCTTCATCTATCATTTGGTCACTGCCTCCGCGTGGCCAATTTCGTTAATCCTCGATGAGAGCAGAGAATACGCAGCCGGATGGTGGGTCCACTGAGTATGCGCGTGATGGGAATAAATACTTTACCCTCCTGCGCGGCCTTTTCTATACTTTAACTCCGAACAAATCCTTGGTCAGCAATGTCGCTGAAGGCGCAGTTAGGCACCATCCGATTTCGCCGAAGTGCGAATTCCGGACCTTCAGAAAATCGCCCCATGCGCGGTTCCAGCGGTTTGGACAGATCGTCCAACTATTCCAGGATTGCTTCAACAAGGAGGTCGCCATAGCCCCAGAGAGCCGTACCAATGATCACGAGCAGCAAAGAAGCGATCTTGTAAGGCAGTTCCATGTTAATGAACAGATTATTGCCAATAGTTCTTATACTAGCACGGGATTCGTGGTACGCGACATACGCACCTACAACAGTTATTATTGCGCCAGCCCGCGGCAGCCACCAGTATCCTCGTACTCGCAATACGTCCAGTACGAGGGATACAGCAAGCACCAGGAACGAAAAGATAACGGGCAACCACAGATGAAGGAATACGGTTGATCTTTTTTCATCTGCAGGATGATCTTGATTTTTCAATTTAGTTCTCCGTCAAAAAAACCTCTGGTGATATGTCGCTGAAGGGCCCGGGCCTTTGCGAAAATCTTATCGCTCAGGGCAAGCAATCGCGCAAGGGCTCATCAAGCGCTGAAAAAAGCGGGTATTTCTTCGATGGTGTGCTCGTAGCAGTAGGTTCGAAGCTCGTCCAGTAGGGGGAGATGAGAGCAACACACTCGAACGGGGCCCTGTTCGGTTTACGCTGACCAGGGCTATTTTTATGCTCGTTTCCTCCAGCACTAGGGAGGAAACGAGCGCGGCCAGGCTGGCTTTGAGCTCCTCGCTTTCCTTCCGCAACACGTCCCGGATTCGGCGCCGGTAATCGGAGAACAAGTCCCGATCCTGAGCCACAAGGCGCTCCAGCTCCGCCTTGGAGTGGATGAGCAGCGCCCGCCGCTCCTCGACTTCCCTGCGCTCCCGCTCCAGGCCCACGATGCTTTTCTCGATGGAGTCCCGCGCCGCTTCCGCCTTGGTTCGGGTCAGCTCCCGGATGCGGGCCTCGATCTGTTCCCGCAGCCCGGAGAGCTCTTCCTCCCGCTTTCCGGCCTCCTCCCGCAACTCGCCAAGCTGCCGGCCGAGGCGCTCCCACCCCTGGGCCTGCAGCTCCCGGAACCGCTCGCCGTTGGAGGCGATGTCCTTCAGCCACCCGAGCACCAGGTCCTGGGCCACCTCGGCGTGGATGCGGGGGAGCCCTCCCTT
>CAYHHI010000075.1:0-6674 GCA_964356335.1 uncultured bacterium | reverse complement strand
CCTCTTTCCCAGAGTTCCAAGTGACGGCTTCTTTTTGCACGATTTCTGTTGCAGGCTTATCGGCGTTTGTCAGTAAGCGATATGCGCCGTCAGCGCCCTGATTGTGGGCGAGATACAAGACGCGGCCATCGACATCGACGCCCCTCTTCTGCAAGTAGTCACGGTTCTGTGCAGCAAGACGCGCTGCGGCTTCCGCCGACTGAGTGAGGTCGTTCGCGTTCTGCAAGCCCATGGCGCGTGCAGTGCTTGGAATGAACTGGAACGGGCCAGTGGCTCCGCTCTTCTCGTTATAGAGGTTCTTTCCACCGCTGCTCTCGACCTGATACACGCGGTCGAGGTAGCCCTGCGGTAGTTTGTACCGGGACTCAAGAGCGGAGAAGAGCTCCATCGGGTTCATTGAGCAGGCCTTTTTGCCTCACGGGCGCGAGCAAGAGAGACGTTTGCACGGAGCTGCTGGATGTCTTCTGTAGACGCGCGGCGGGTCTGGTCTTCCTGCTGCTTCGCCTGAAGCTTGCGTTCATCCAGATCGATGCGAAGCGCGGCTTCTTCTGCCTTCAGCGTTACGGCCTTTTCGCGGATATCGAGATCGCGCTGCTGCAATTGGATCAGAGGATCTTCAGCTTGCTGAGGTGACAGCTGCGCCATAATCGCCTCGATGAGCTTTGCTTCTTCGGCTGCGGCCGCTTTCTGCAAGAGTTCTGGTGGCGGCGGCGGAGGAGGCGACATCTGACCCGTCATTGGATTAACCATAGGCGGAGCCTGCTGCAACATCGCGCGCGTCTGCTGCTCGACAAGCGCCATCGCCATCAACGAGACGTGTTCAAACACGTGTCCCAACAAGACGCCGTAGACTTGCGGAGACGTCTGGATCAAAGGCGACTTGATGAACGAGAGATGCGACATGATGTGCGACTGATGATCCTGCTCCGGAAACGCCTTCAACGGAGGCGCACCATTCGGGATCGTCATTGCACGTCCGTTCTCCATCGCCGGGCCTTCTGGCTGCGGAGCAGGAGGAGGCGGCAAGATCAAATCGATATCCTGTACACCCAAAGCCGAATACATCCGGCGATAGGCTTCGTACTGGTTGTGCATCTGAGGCGCTGCTTGAGCAAGACGGAGTTGCTCTTGCGCCAAGGAGATGCGCTGCGTCATCGAGAAGATGTTGGGATCGGTGACGGGCAGGATGTCGATCTTGTCGTCGAAGTCCTGCACGAAGATCTGACGGCCACCAGCAACGTCATACGGATAAGCGCCAACCGTCTCCCGGATAACGCGGGTCAGCAGTCGCAGTTCCTGCTTTTGTGCGTAGTGGAGGCGCTTGTGAACGGCGCTCAAGACACGCGAACCACGTTCAAGCAGCGCAATCGTGGTTCCGACCGGAAGCTCCTGATTGGAGTCGGTCATTCCAAGATCCTTGGTCCCCACAAACTTTTCAGCAGCGGTGATACAGAAGCCGAGCAACTGCATCAGTGTCGCGCTTGGTTCCTTGTAGGGAAGCGGCAGCAGGCTTTCGCGCAAGCTACCGCCCGGTGCATCAACGTCACGCCATTCACCCGGCTGCAACAGCGAGCCTTCGTCTTGGATGCGCAGGCCCTTGGCCTTGAAGCCAGCAGGAAGGTTCGACAGCGTACCAGCGTCAATCAACTGGCGCAGGATAGACGTCGAGCTGCGCGACAGATTGCCGAGCAGATGGACGAGACCGAAGCCGTAGAAGCCAAGACCGGGGAGGAACTTGTAGTGGACGAAGTATTGCTGACGGCGCTTCTTCGGATCCTTCTCGCTGTAGTTGCGACGGATAGCGAGGATGTCACCGGTGTCCGCATTCATCGTGACGATGTATGGGAGCTTGATACCTGTCGGTTCGCCGTCGGGACCAGTGTCCTCGAAGCCTTCCAGATCAAGATTGGTGTGGATTTCGTACAGGCGATAGACGTCGGGCTTGGATGACGGCTCGATGCCCGTGACTTTGTCGATCTTTTCCTCAACCTGATCGCGCTCGGCCTCTGTCGGGTCCTGCAAATCAAGGTCGCGGTAGAAACCCGACACCTGTTGCTTGCGCAATTCGTTGGGAGTGAGGCGCAAGACGTGCGTTACGCGCTCCGCGGTGCGGATATCGCGCGCATGATAGGGGACGATCAGGTCATTCGGGTAGATAACGGGCGAAACAGCCCGCTGCATGTCGGTTTCGTAGTAGACCTTTTTGAAAGTCGAGCCACCGTAGCCCAGATAATACAGCATCTGGTCGTATTCGGGGTCGTATTCCTCCATTTCGGTCGTGATGTAGTAGTTCAGGAAGTTTTTGACGCGATCCGCCTGCGCTTCCTTCTCCGGAGTGACCTGTCCGACGATCTGTGAGCGCACAGGACCGTTGGATGGCAGCATTTCCTTGTAGGCTTGCGCCTGAAACTGCGTCACAGCCTCGTTCAGGACCGGATGTGTGACGCCAGTTGACCCTTCGAAGGGTTCTGTGCGGTCATCATAGGTGATGCCGAGCAGTGTCAGGCCTTCTTCATAGACCTTTTTCCACTCTTCACGGCCCTCGTCGTCGTCTTCAACGGCTTCGCCCAGCTCTTTGGCGATCATGGACAGGTAACCGTCGTCCAAGACCTCAGCAAGATTGTCGCCGAAACCCAAAGACGAGATATCGCGTGCGTTCTCACCACCTTCATAGGTGATAATCGCGCCGCCCTCTTCGTCTTCCTCGATGGAATAGGGGCCTTCGGGGCTGTCCTCGTCCTCCATTTCCATATCCATGTCCATGCCCTCCATCTCGGGCATTTCGGGGGCCTCTAACAAGCCCTTGTCGATATTGGAACGTGGAGAAATGGCCATCAGTAGTAGACCCTATTTGAAGGACGTTTCAGATCTTCCATCTGATAGTCGTCCGGATGCCCAATAAACCCACCCTGACGGAACCGCATCAAGGCTTGAGTGGCACAGTCCACCATATCGTCATGTTCGCCAAAAGGAAAAGCCGCCAATTCCTCGACCACTTCCTCTGCCCACGACGTATCCGGACGCCAAACAAGACCCGACTCGAACAGAGGGGACACAGAATTGACCCTAGAATGCTTATCATTCCCGCGAGAAGGCGTAAAGTTTACCACAGGAATGCCCATGTGTCGCAACTCCTGCGTCAACGGCATGCCCGAAGCCTTCGCTTCGATGAGCACAGTCTCCGGTTCCCAGTACTGGTACTCCTCCAGAGCAATCCTTTTCAGATCAGGAAACTCCCAACGCCCCTTCTTTGCGTCCAAAAGGATCACGTTGGGCGGCGAATCCTCTGTGGGAAAGAACACGCCCCACGTCTGAATGGCCGAATAGTCCGCGGTCCGAGATTTCAGGAAGGCGGTATCGTAGCTCTGGATGACGTACTGCAAACGCGGCACGTCCTCCTTCTCCCAGACCTTCCACCAATCGCGCTTCAAAATAGACGCCGTATCCGACGTCGGGCGCTGCATATACTGCGCCTGCCACTTGGAAGCAGAGATCGAGGCCTTGATCTTCTCAAGTTCCTCCAGCTTCCAATATTCCGGCCAGAGCGGCTCCCCGCTATCAAAGATAGCCGGAAACTCCACCACTTCCCACTGATCGGCCTTGGGGTCCATGGCCTGTTGGCGGAGCAGACGGGCCGTCAGGTCCGCCTCACCCCACCGCGTCATGACCACGACAATCGCCCCGCCCGGTTGCAGACGCTGGCGGGGGCCAGACATGTACCACTCCCAAGCGTTCTCCAGAGCCGTCGGGCTTAGGGCGTCTTGTTCCGAGTGAGGGTCGTCCACAATGAAGAGATCTGCGCCGCGACCCGCGATAGAGCCGCCGACACCCGCTGCATAATATTCGCCACCATCATCCGTCTCCCAGCGATAAGCCGCCTTTGAATCTGCTCGTAGCTTAACATCAGGGAAGACCTTCTTATAGTCTTCCCCGTCCATCAAGTTTCTGACCTTGCGACCAAAGCGGATCGAGAGGTCTGCCGTATGCGTCGCCTGCATGATCTTGAGGTCCGGACGGCGGCCAATGAACCACGCCGGAAACAGATAGGAAGCAAACTCCGACTTCGTATGCCTCGGTGGCATATTGATGATCAGTCGCTTCAATGTTCCGTTGGCCACGGCCTCCAGCTTCTCGGCCACAATCTTATGGTGCCGCCCGGCAATGAACCCCGGCCACACGGCGTTAACAAAGGGAATGAAGTTTTCACGCGCCGCATTCGCCTGCTCCAACTGACCAAGTCGGCTATAGAGCTTGGCAAGCTTCTTCAGGCTGTCTTCATCAATCTTCGGATTGGGGACGATGGTCATGTGTTCCCAAGCTACTTGATCGGTCCGCCCGTGAGCCACGCATCACAGGTACGTTCACCGGCACACTTGAAATGAAACAACTGGCAATAGCCAAGATTTGCTTTTGACTGCACGACCTTAGCGGTCACCGCTTCAGCCTTCTGGTTAGCAGGAGGCTCGTCCGGATCAAAGCCGATGCCGCGCTCGATGCAAGCCAGCATCTCCTTTGTCTGAACAAAGGCTGCGCAATTGTAGCAGCGGGACGTTTTCGCCTCAGCAGTGGTGATGCCCCACATGTCAGCAAGACGTTTCCAGAACTTGTCGTTGGGCTCGCTCGGGTTCAGGGGGCCGTAGCCGTAGTCGCTGATGGCGTGGTTACGGTTCTTCAGATTGACGTGGATGTCTTGCGTCGCCACGGGACAAGCCTTCGGAGACTTGTAAGCACGGCGGAGAGCTTCACCAAGAGCGGGGGTTTTGGCCATGTTTCGTGGGTCCCGTAGTCGTATTTGCAGGAGGACGGATGTTTCATCGTGGTCCACGGTACAACAAAATATAGGACGGGGGTAGGGGATCCTAGAGGTGTTTTTGACAATTGGGGGGTGCCCGGTACCTTGGGCCTTTGTTGACAATTGGGTTTTCCGGATTTTTTTATTTTGCTAACGGACCGTGGAAAATCGGGTTTTACGCGCGCCCGCGTAGACCGCGCGCCGATTAGGGGGGTCGAGGTTTCGCGGATGGCCGCGCCTCAATCTCGATTGACCCCAAGGGACCCGTGGCCAGCCGTGCATGATCACGAACCTGTGATCATTTATTTTGTTTGTTCTATATTCGTTCTATTGATTATCTTTGCATTCTTCTTTATCGTGTAACCACGGTTCACGAAAAGAGCCGTGCACAAAACCTGTCAAGAAAGGACAGTCCAATGTTAGCACAAGCATTCACGGAAGTAGTAAGCGGCCTCACTCGTTTTCAGGACGCAGTCTCTGCTCTTGAGGCGGAGCTCAAGGCGACGCAGCAGCTGGTCAAAACCCTTGAGGAACGCATAAAGGGTTTTGAAGAATCCGACGGAGTCGACGTCGAACTAATCGACAGGATCCTGTCGAACTATGATCTCGAGTCAAAGATCGAAACGATTGTCGAGGACAAGATCGAGTCGGCCTTGGACATGCGACTTGACGACGCAATCGAGTCGGCCATGTCCGGACGTGAAGTCGAGATCAATTTCAATGGCACAGTAACCCTCTAACCTAGACCCCGCTCCGGTCGAAAGGCCGGAGCGGACCCCTATCAGAGAAAGGATAGAACATGGATTACGCAGCAATTGTTGATCAGTTAGGCGCGCTCAAGGCGAGGATTTCAGACCTGACAAAGGAGGAGGCCGCGCTCAAGACCGCCCTGATCAATTCGGGCTATGCAGAGATTGACGGCGCAATGTATCGCGCAGCAGTGACGTGGACAGAGCGCGCAACCCTAGATGCAGAGGCGGTCCGCTCAATATTGACGGAAGCGCAGCAGCAGCAATGCACTCGCGTGACGGAGATCATGTCGGTGCGCGTGTCCGCTAGAAAGCGCAGCGCAGCCTGATCAGAGCAGCAGTCGGACCTAGAACCCCGCCCACGTGGCGGGGTTTTTATTTGCCTGGCAAACATATGATTAGATCAAAAGACCGCGCAGCAGCCCGTGCCGGTCTTGTTTTTAATTGCATCAAAAGCCCGCGCAGCAGCCCGCGAAAAAAACATGAGCGGGCATTTAAATATATATTGACTATCGTGCCGGCATTGCTACACTGATCAAGCTCGAATCAGAAAGGAGCACAAAACATGCAAGACTTAGATAGCTATATCGTAAAGCACGGGGACGGGGTTACCGCTTTCATCGGTCTCGACTCGACTCGCTTATTACACGCGCGGACCGTGTACCATGCCCTGAAAGCCTGCAAGATTGGAATGCGCTTAACCCGCACCGCAACCCCGACACGGTGCTTTGACATGGCCAGCAAGATCAGCGGCAAGCGATACAAGCGCGGCCAATATGATCAGGCCATGGCCGACGTACGCGCGTGGATTCTGACCATGGAAAGCGCACTGCCTGTTATTGATAAAGGAGACCGCTCATGAGCCGCCCGATTTACGAGATTGCAGCAGAGATTCGCCGCGATTGGACCCGCCCCTATTTTGGGGCGGAGCCCTACCTGAGCGCCATGCGGTCGCTCGACAGCATTCATGATGATTACATATACGACAGTGGCAAGAGCATCGTGCTTTATTTCCTTGCCAATGCGAACACGTGGAAAGGGGAGACCGCGCGACGTGTAAAAGCAGAGCTCAAGGCCTTGTGCAAGGCGGGATAACATGAGATCAGCAAGGCCATTAGGTCCGTTACGAATCA
>CAYHHI010000074.1:0-7540 GCA_964356335.1 uncultured bacterium | reverse complement strand
CATGAACCCACAGTTCCCTGAGGATTATACTTCTCCACACCGGGAAGCATATACGCACGGTCCGTCTCAAGTGGGAAGACCTCCCATTCGATCTTGAGGTTTCCATAAGACATCGCCTGGTAGTAATCGGCCATGGCTTCCATGTGTTTCGAGAAATACTTCCGATTATGCGGCGGCGGATCGATGAAGACAGTGGAGCGTTTGTCGCTGAGATCGAACCTTCCGGGGTTGTCGGCGTTGCCGGAGATCTTGGATGGGTCGGGCACACTCTCGAACTCAACTCTTATGGCACATAGGCGGAGGACGTTCTGGTATTGCCGGGCGAATCCCTGAGGCAGCTTCTTCCGGCTCGCCTTGACGAGACCACGCTTTGAAGGCGCATCCTTCACGGGTGCCCTGAGCCACTTGCCTGCCCTGAGATCGGTGAGCCTCTTGGATTCGGCATCAGCCGGTGGCCTCGTCACCTTGATAGTGCCTCCATATCCGTGCACAGAAGCCGCAAGGAGAAAACTCACGAGCCCAGCCAGAAGGAAAAATCTCGTCCGCAGCAACCCCTCTCCCTTTCTCATCTCAGAGATTGTAGTCTAATGAGAACTTGTTCTCTCTGCCCAAGTCCTCTGCCTTGGGAACACTCGCGTAATCGAAGTTGAGACCCCCACCGAACGGAACTCTGATTCCGAAGCCGAAGGTGAAACCCTTTATCTTTCCGTCGGGATCAAATATGTAACCAGTCCGAGGGGAGACGAAATTCGCAAAAGTGAACTCCAGGCCCCCATTGAGGGTAGCATCACGCCTCACCTCGCTGAACTGGCGTTCGCTGAAGATCCTGTCGAGTCCGATCAAGGCCTTCGTCGCTTCGAGGGATACCAGTGTCGAGTATTCGTTACCCACAAAAGGCTTGAAGGCGATGCCCCCGCGCAAGGTTCGCGGCAGGGGAGCCGAATCCTCTTTTTCTATGAAGCTCATGTTGGGACCCAGGTTCTGAAGCGCAACGCCATACGAGAAACGCTTGCTGGGGTGCCCGAGAATCCCGAAATCCGCGGCGAAACTCGTGCCTGCACCCTCCTTGAAGTTTGTCGCCTGAACTGCCGGGGACAGAAACACGTGGCAGACCTTGAGACCAATGCCCAGAGAAGCAGCCTCGCTCAGCTTCAGCGCGTAATAGCCACCAAAGGCAAACTCGTAGCTGGTGTGCTCAGCAACCTCTTCTCCGGTCCCCGTAGTCTCCCACCACTTACCGTATGTGAGGTAAATGAAGCTGAGCCCTACGGTGCCGACTCCGGGTATGGCGTGGCAGACATCGAAAGTCTCAAAATAGACGTCCGGCGCCAGCATAGGGATCAATTGGCTGTGAGTGAGCGAGATGTGACTGCCTTCCAAGAAGCCCAGGCCGCCAGGGTTCCAATACATCGCAGTGGCATCATCGGCAACTGCAACAAAGGACTGTCCCAGCCCCCACGCTCTTGCGGAGGGCGAGATTATGAGCGATGGGGCCGCTGCCTCCCCGACAGCAAACGCGCTCGAACACCAGCCGAGCCCGAGTATCAAAGCAACGCCAACCGCCCTGCGCATCATGCTATCCAACCTCCCTCATCTGATTAAAGCAACAATGATCGTCTTCGTCATTTTGAAGCCGGGATCAAGTGGGTCCTTGGCTTCCACCTTTACGATATAGGTGCCGTTCGCAACTCTATCACCTTCCATATCGGTGCCATCCCAGGGTATTTCGTGATATGCCTTCGCATCCGAGGATCCCTGTTTCCAGATTTTCCTGCCGGATAAGGTATATATGGCCACATCCACCGTGACCAGCCTGGTGCCGTAGTCACAGATGACATAGCAGAAATCGCTTGCGGGATTAGGATAGGCGTAGACGACATTGCTCGCCTCGACAACTGGAGATGACACAAAAAGCCTGTACTCCCGGGTCGAGAGGTTATTCACGTTGTCGAAAGCTGAGATGGCCAGTGCCAGCGAGTCACCAGAAGCCTGCGGAACCACGAATGAGGCCACCGATTCTTCAAACCGCCCGTCGATCGCATAGACGCTATCAGTGACATCTTGCCGCTCCCCGCCGTCGATCGAGATAGACACCGCCGGTATGAATTGCGACTTGGCCTTTACGGCAACTCCGCTCTCGTCAGCAAGGCTAATGAGAAGCTTCTCGCCAACGATCACACTGTCGCCTTCCGGCCTCAGGCTCTCTCCATCGCGAACAAGGTTTATCTCAGGGCCCACGTTGTCCTCTGAAACACTTTCACCATGAATCACGAGACTGTCAAGCAGGCCTGACCCCGAGATCGAGTCGTTCATAACGAAACACCTCACCGCACTCCTGCGACCCTCCCGGGCATCAACTGGGATGAAGGCTGTGAATCCCAGGGTGTCGTTCTCTACAAGGCCTTTGCTTCTGTAGATCTCTTTTCCGGGCAGATCGTAGTCAAGGAACCAACCTGTACATGTGACGTACCCGGTGGTGTCCTCGGCTTCTCTAATGCGGATATCGACCAGCCCATTAAATCCATCGGCCACCCCCAGGCCATCCTTGACCTTGGCGGAGAATCGATAGATGCCTTTCCTGTGCAAGGTGTCGGGCGCAGCCGCGGTTATGGCCACATCCAGCGCAGGTGAAGCAAGTCTGAGCGCCGGATCACCAAGCAGGGCATACATTTCATCGTTGGTCCAGTAGGAATCGTTTCTGCTGAGTGGCACCGTCAGTACCTTTGCTATCTGAACCGCATCCGCGATGGGCGGAGTCGGATGTTTTCCGCGCGTGGAATCGAAGAGAGTATAAATGAAGTTCATATTCAGAGCCTGGTTGGGTCCCGGCAGACAGAGGTGGGTCGAGGCAAGCGAGCCAACCGTTCCGCCTTCCTGCCTTTTCAGCAGTTCCTCGGACATGGAGGAACCTGCCGGATCATCAAACCTGCTAACGTTACAGCTTGACGCTATGAAGAAGGTAAGTCTCTTGCCTGCCGACACAAGTCCAACCGATGCAGCACTGAACACCTCCTCCTGCGCAAGCCGGTACTGATCTCCATGGCCCACATAATTTGTGATGAGGACACCCTCATTTAGGTTCTTCAAGAAGTCCTTCCGGGCAAGGGTCTTTAGGCCGGTTGACTCGACAGGGTACTCTGTCAGATAGACCTTCGCCCGGTCGAAGACCTGGGGATAAGCCTTATCACTCAGCTCCTCGGCGTAGAAGGTATGAAGGTTGTTTTCAAAGCCTCCGCAGGAAGTTCCGATCCGATCATCGTCGGCAACGAGCATCACCCTGTTCTGCCAGACGCCGAGCTCCGGCTGTGTCGTGTATTCCAATGTGTGCGACACAACCAATGCGCCCTCCCCGGGCGAGGCAGCGGGTATTCTGGATATTGGAATCGTCGGCCAGTAAGCAACACTGTCACCATCATCAGGCACCAGATATGCGAACCAATCATCGGTCGAATAAGGATTCCCCACGGGTGGCAAATACCTTCGCTCATACGACGGCACATAGTCGAGGTAGGTGCCGGCGGCGAGGCGCCCCTTGATATCCAGAGTAGCATCTCCCAGAAGCAACACGCGGAAAAAAGGATGTCCGTGGGTGTAGCGCCAGCGCAGAAAATCCCGTATGGCTGTGGCATCGGGCACACCCCAGGCGAATTCATCATAGATCTCGTCGACCGTCACAACGTCGCCACCATGAAAACTTGAGATGGTGGCCGCAGGTCCAATTAGATCCTTGTAAGTAATGACGCAATAGTCGGTACCGTTCCTCTGGCGGATGCTGGTCACCTGCGTCTGCTTCATCTCCAGAGGCTTGCGCAAAGCCGCGGGTGAGACAACGGCATACCGCCTCAGATCACCTTTCCTCGTAGTATCCAGGAGGGCAACCTTGAAAAGGCCCGACTCTCCCGAGACCTGCGCTCCCTTGAGCTCCTTCACATCGAACTGATCGCTGACATCGAATACATAAAGTGAAGATGTAGTGAAACCGGTGATCTCATACCTGGTAATTGCCGTGGTGTCAGGTGAAAGGAAGAAAAGGCCGTCACCGCGTGCCACGAACTTCCTCCAATAGGACATCTCATACCATGCCAGATAAAGCCTGTCACAGACTGAGCCGGGATGGCCCGGGGGCAGTGTCAAGGGTATCTCAACAGCGATCGGCTGCTGGTCCAGGTTAGCAAGTGTGCCCACCGTATCTATATCCACAACACGATCTATTCCCATGCCCACCTGCCAGATCATATCCTTGATGGTCGCGCCATTAAGGCGCAGAAGCACGCGGAAATAGTCACCAAGGCAATCACGCGACTGGTGCCAATCAGCTACTCTCACCTTGATGCGAGCAGGTCGTGCAGTATCAGGCGAGAAGGTATTCGCATAGAGGACGACCGGAGTGCCTCTTATCAATGGCCGCCAGTACCAACCATCTTCCGCAGGCACCGAATAATCTATAAGATTCGGACTATCCTGCTCAACGTGTCTGCGCTCGAGAAAGGATAGAGGTGTGTATGGCGTGCACCCGTCACATGGAGGCTGACCGATCTTCTCGATCCTCGCCGGTTCTTCCTGAAAAACTCCTCCCCAGGTCAGCCAGTAGCAATTGAAGTCTGAATAGAAGCTCTTGCTGTAGGTATCACGCCCGTAACGGCTGTCGTAGAAGTCCGCCCAGTCACGTGCACCAAGGCCGTAAAAGAGGATGCTGTCGCCTTGGGCAAAGCTTCCCGCCTGGCGGCTTACCCTTACGGGGACCTGTCTCATCCAGGACGGATTGGTATCGACGATACTCTCGTTGAGGGGTAAGCCCCCACCGCTATAGAGCCTGATCGTTCCGGCCTCGATCGAACCGACCGAGACTCCGATCGCAGCGAGATCCGTGCCTGTGATACAGTACACGCCGCTGGATTCTACCCTTATCTTGACCCATGACGGGGAAGATGAGAAATAGTCTCCCTGGTCGAAGCTTGCCACCCCTCTCCTTCGCCACCCTCTACCTTGTTCGTAGTTGAGGATGGCAGAGTTGAGCGTCTCTTCAAAAGAACTCCCGCCCGAAGCTCCCGTGCCGACAGGGCCCGACTCACGAGGCTCGGCGCCCACGAAATCGAATCGGACGCCAAACCCCTCGTAGACTTTGAGCTTCCCGGCCGCAGCATCGTAAACCAGGGGAGCAATCCGCAAGGAGGCCACTCGCTGGCTTCCCACATAACCTTTGCGAACCACCTCAGCAGGTGTTCCCGGCATGTCGCGGAGGCCGCCGGCCGCCGCGATGCGGCCAAGATCGTAATCATCAATTTCATAATATGTTGCATCGATCACCTGATACTTAACATCAGCACCGACCGGCACGGCGACAAGGTAGGATTTCATGGGTATCCAGAGGCCGAGGCTTTCGTCGAAAGTACATATGAAATCCGGGATCTTCAGTCCAGCCCACCGTCCCTCACCGTCCTTGACCTCTTGGATACCAGAGATGTCAAACCTGAGCTCAAGGCTCTGCCCGCCCTGATCCCCGACCCGGACAGAACCAAAGACGAAACCGAGGGGAGCACTTATCACCGCGACAGCGACCAGGATGCCAGCGATCTTGTCTCTCAACTCGTTCCTCCTCTTATAAGCACAGCAAGCGCCACGATTGCAGCCGAGAAGGCGGATACCGCTATCTCAGAACGAATGCCCCCAGTCCCTTTCGTTCTGCCGTGTTTGACAAGCCCTGAGTGAGTTGGAAATATCTTGCCCTTCTCCTCAAGGAGGCCGATCTTCCAAAGCAGATTCTCAACATCAGGCAGGACAGAGCCTATGGCCCCGAAGAGCATCGGGGAGAACCCTCCGAGCAAGAATACGGCAGCGATGAGGCCCAGAGATACGACTACATCAAAGCGGAAATCCTTGAAATCGAAGTGAGGTATGATATCCAGTGGAATGTGACTCACAAGGCCCAGGCCGAAAGCCGCAAGGTAACCGTTAAGGTCGCCGCTGAAGAAACTGCCAATCAGGGCTCCGACCGCCACGTGAGTGACTGAACACATTAGGCGTCTATCCTCTCAGCCTCTCCTTCGAGCATGATGGGTATGTCATCTTTGATCAGATAGGCGAGCTTGCAGCCTATGCAAATCAGCTTCCGGCCTTCTCGATCATAGTCGAGGCCACCCTTGCACTTAGGACACACCAGGATCTCCAGGAGTCTTTCGTCAAAGGTCATGTCATGGTCCCCCGCACTAAAAAAACTCCGGGCTCGCGTGCCCGGTGCCCAAGACTTAGAACCCATTCTCCCCCCTGTGATTTGGGGAGTCGGAACCATCTCAAATTAACACCTGAAAACAAGGTGGTCAAGCCATTATTCATTCGAGGTAGGTACCCATCCTGGAATACTTCTCCAGCCTCCTCTCAAGCAGCGCGGGGACAGGAGTCTTGGCGAGAAGATCGAGGTTTTCGACGATGGCTTTCTTGAGGTTGGCGGCTGCCCCCCGCGCGTCACGATGGGCACCCCCCGTGGGTTCAGTAATGATGCCGTCAACGACGCCAATCTGCAGGAGATCGGGTGCCGTGAGCCTCAAAGCATCAGCGGCCTGCCGCGCCTTGGCCCTATCACCCCAGAGTATCGCTGCACATCCTTCCGGGGAGATCACTGAGTAGACCGCGTACTCCATCATTAGGACCGTATCTCCCACCCCAATCCCCAGGGCGCCACCGCTGCCTCCCTCGCCGATTATGATGACAAGCACGGGCGCTGGGAGTCGCGCCATCTCAAGGAGGTTTCTCGCGATGGCTCCAGCCTGTCCCCTCTCCTCCGCGCCGATCCCGGGGAAAGCGCCCGGTGTATCCACCAGCGTTACTATGGGCTTACCGAACTTGGCCGCCATCTTCATGAGCCTCAGGGCCTTCCTGTAACCTTCCGGATGGGCCATCCCGAAGTTCCTTACAAGATTCTCCTTTGTGTCACGTCCCTTCTGCTGGCCGATGATCATGACTTTCCTGCCATCTATTACACCGGGCCCACCGATCAACGCCCTGTCATCTGCGAATAGCCTGTCACCGCGGAGCTCCGTGAATTGCGACGTGATGAGACCGATGTAGTCCTTCGTGTAGGGGCGAAGGGGGTGCCTCGCCAGCTGGACCCGTTCCCACCGCGACAACTTCTCATAAGTCTCGTGTCGCTTTTTTTCGGCTATCCTCTCGAGCTTCTCGACCTGTTCGGCAATCTCGGGATGTCCCGCGCCCGCAAGCGATTTCAAGTCCCTAATCTGCTTTTCGAGCTCAAGCAGGGGTTTTTCAAAATCAAGCCATGACTCCATTGACTCAGTCCTCTATATCTTGCCGCGATAGGATATGCTCAAACCCCTGTTCCATTTTCTCACATCCTTAGCATTGACCTTACCGGTGGCGGCGATATCTCTCACATCAAGCGTAAGCGAGAGATTCTCATTCAGGTACCATGCGACCGACGCATTGAGGTAGCCCCGCTTCTCCACGATGGTTATGGGACCCTCATTGTCATTGGAGGCGAAATCGTATTCAGCGGCAAGATCAGCAAACCCTCCCAGGGACTTAA
>CAYHHI010000073.1:0-7796 GCA_964356335.1 uncultured bacterium | reverse complement strand
CCCCTCTACGATGCTGAGAAGATCATAACGTGGCCCAATAGGGAAAACGCGAACATCCCTCATAACCCTGAAGCCACCAACATGACCCTGGCCGAAGCGATAAACAAACAGTACGCACTGCTCAGGGTATTCTCTCAGGACGTTGCGGACGCCCATGCCAGGGGCGATATTCACCTGCATGACCTGGGATTCATCAACAGGCCCTATTGTTCAGGCCAGTCGCTCGAGTACGTGAAGAAGTTCGGCTTGAATCTCCCCAATGCACTTTCGATCGCCAAGCCTGCCAAGTATCCAGAAACGCTTCTTGCACACATGGTCAAGTTTTCGGCGGCTCTCCAGGGCCACTTCGCGGGTGCAATCGGCTGGGATGCGGTCAACATCTTCTTCTCGCCTTTCCTCGTTGGCTTGAGCGAGAGAGAGATGAAGCAGATGGCCCAGATGCTTGTGTTTGAGTACTCCCAGCAGAGTGTTGCGCGCGGAGGCCAGGCCATATTCAGCGATCTCAACATTTACTGGGAGGTGCCGGCCCATTTTGAGAACGTGGAAGCGCTCGGACCCGGCGGCCTCCCGACGGGAAAGACCTATAGCTTTTATCAGCCCGAGGCGCAGAGGTTGGCGTGGGCCCTCTTCGATGTCTTCATGGAAGGCGATGGCATAGGCAGGCCCTTCTTCTTTCCCAAGCCGCTGGTCCATATAACCGACAGGTTCTTCGGGACCCCGGGGCATCAGGATTTCCTGCTCCATATCAGCGATGTCGCTGCCGAGAAGGGAAACACCTACTTCGTCTTTGACCGCGGCGCGACCGCCAAAATATCCGAGTGCTGCCGGCTCTCGTTCAAGCTCGAACCAGAAGACCTGGATGATGCCAAGATGCCCTGGCGGATGAGATATTGCGCGCTCCAGAATGTGACCTTGAATCTGCCCAGGGCAGGCATTCTTGCAGGCGGTGATGACGCCAAGCTTTTCTCTGTACTTGATGGATTCTTCGATATCGCGATCAAGGCCCATATCCAGAAGAAGAATTTCATTCTCTCACTCCTGAACCTGGGCAATGATGGCCCCCTTGCCCTCCTGACTATGAACAAAGATGGCGAGCCTTACTTGAGGACAAAGCGGGCGACCTACCTCATAGGGCTCCTCGGACTCAACGAATTGGTCGAGGCCCACAAAGGGGCCGAGCTTCACCGCAGTGAAGAAGCATTCAGATTCGGGCTCAAGGTTATAGCACATCTCAATATCAAAGCCAAAGAGGCCACGAAGAAGTACGGCATGCGGTTTGTGCTCGAACAGACACCCGCGGAGAGCGCAGCCTTCAGGCTTTCCCGGCTTGACCTTGAAAGATATGGCGAGAAGGCCGAGGCCATCGTAAAGGGCGATCTTGCCAAGCGGCACGTCTACTACACCAATTCGACTTTCCTGAACATATCCGAGGCCATGAATCCCGTTGAGAGGGTTCGCCTCGAAGGCAGATTCCATGACCTGATTGAAGCGGGGGCGATCACTCATCTCTGGATCGCGGATTCCCGCCCCTCAAAGGAGTCGATCGCCAACTTCGTCGTGAAGACATTCAAGATGACGAGGAATGCGCAGATAGCTTTCTCGCCCGAGTTCACCACCTGCAATTCCTGCTACAGGGTGTCAAGGGGTTTGAGCCAGACCTGTCCCCACTGCGGGTCAATGGATGTCGACGGGATCACCCGCGTGACGGGTTACTTCTCCAGGATTTCCGGCTGGAATAACGGTAAGCGTGCGGAGCTCAAGGATCGGGCGAGGAGTGGCATAGCATGAGAGTGAACATATTCGGACGGAAGGATTGCGGCGCCTGCAAATCGGCTCTCAATAAAATGGAATACTTCTCCCGCAAGTGGGGGAGGCTGGAGGACACTTCGATAGAGTTTATTGATATGGACACGCCCGACGGGCTAGCCGAAGGGGCCTGGAGAGACGTCTATGATGTCCCCACCGTCATCCTTGAGGACGAAGGCGGGGAGCTCGCAAGATGGGTGAGACAGGTTCCGGTATCCCGCGACTTCAAGAAATACTTCCTAAGAGAAGCTTTGGATGAAGAGTCTCGAAATCAAGGGATTCATTGAAGCTTCGTTCTGCGATTGGGACGGTAAGATCTCGGCAGTGACATTTCTTCCCGGCTGCAACCTGAGATGCCCCTTTTGTCAGAATGGCGATCTGGTTTTGCGGCATGAGAAGATTCCCCCGGTCGATTTCCTTTTGGTCAGAGCCTATCTTGCGAGGAACAAGGAATGGATCGACGGTGTTGTGGTGACCGGGGGTGAGCCTACCATATGGGACGAGCTTCCTCGTTTTCTTGCGAGTATCAAGGCTCTCGGCCTTGGTGTAAAGCTCGACACCAATGGGACAAGGCCTGAGATGCTTCAAAGCCTCATAGACCAGGGGCTGGTCGATTACATAGCGATGGATGTCAAGGCGCCACTAGACGGAAGATATGAGACTGCGGCAGGCGTTGCGGTTGACCTTGATGCCCTCAGATCGTCGATAGCGATCCTATCCTCTTCCTCGCTGGGAGATTCCTATGAATTCAGGACGACGCTCGTTCCCGGGCTTGTGGGTGAGGATGAGGTGGTCGGGATTGCAGGATCAATCGAGGGTGCGAGGCGATACGTCCTTCAGCAGTTTATCCCTGAGAATTCCCTTGCCCCTGACCTGCGCGGAGCTTTACCCTACAACGACGATTTTGTCTCTCGCCTGGTTGAAAGGGCAAGAACCCACGTAAGGTTTTGCTTCTTCCGGGGAAAGACACGAACGGTGCTCTCCTCAAGAGGTGGGCTTGTTTAGTGGTAAGGACCTTTAAGGGTGGTGTTCACCTCGATGACGCTAAGGCTGCGACCTCGGGCAAGGCCATATCCGAAATCGCCCCGCCTCCGAGAGTCATAATCCCGCTCTCCCAGCACACGGGGGCCCCGGCCAAGCCGCTTGTAAAGGCGAACGACGCCGTCAAAGTGGGAATGAAGATTGCTGAAGCCGATGGCTTCGTCTCGGCGCCGATACATGCCTCAGTTTCGGGAACCGTCAGGTCGATCGGGGATTTCCCTCATCCGCTTGGGCAGTCGATGCCGGCAATCGAGATAGGGAATGACGGCAAGGACCAATGGATTGAGCTTGTGGCCCGGCGTGATCTGTCCAGTGCTGATCCCAAGACGATCCGAGACGCTATCCAGGACGCGGGCATAGTCGGCCTCGGCGGCGCCGCCTTTCCAACTCACGTGAAACTCTCACCTCCCGAAGGAAGGCATATCGACACCGTGATCCTCAACGGGGCCGAATGCGAACCCTACCTCACCGCAGACCATCGTGTCATGTTGGAGCACACCTCGGAGATCGTACAAGGGTTGAAGATCATGATGCGGGTTCTGGGAGCCGAGCGCGGCTATATCGGCATAGAGCGCAACAAGCCTGATGCGATAGCGCGGGCGATGGAAGCCGTACGTGACGAAGCCAAGATCACGGTTTTCGACCTCAAGGTGAAGTATCCCCAGGGTGCCGAGAAGCAACTGGTTAAAGCCATAACAGGGCGCGAGGTTCCTTGCGGAGGTCTTCCCATGGATGTGGGCTGCCTTGTTCAAAACGTGGGGACGAGTTTCGCCATTTCCGAAGCGTTGACACACGGAAGGCCTCTTGTGAGCCGCGTCCTCACGGTCGCGGGAAGCGCAGCCTTGAGGCCGGGTAACTTCAGAGTCAGGATCGGCACGCCCGTGAGCCATGTGATCGCCTCGGCGGGCGGAGCCAGCGATGACTGCGGCAAGATCGTGATGGGCGGTCCCATGACGGGAATCGCGCAGGTGACCGATGAAGCCCCTGTCGTGAAGGGGACCACGGGCATAATTCTCATGAGAGAGGAGGATGCCTTCCCGGACGAGCCGGATCCCTGCATCAGATGCGCCCGATGTGTGGATGGTTGTCCGATGGGGCTCATGCCCAATGAGATAACCAGGTCCGTGGAGACTGATAGAATCGCCCGGGCCGAGCAATACGGGGTTCTTGACTGCATCGAATGTGGAATCTGTGCCTTCGTATGCCCCTCAAAGATAAACCACGTGCATTGGATGAAGCAGGGCAAGGCTTTGGTTCCGGCGAAACCAAAGAAAGAGAAGAAATAGATGAAGCAGATGCTGACAGTTTCGGCTTCGCCTCATCTGAGGGACGGACTTGATGTAAAGGGCGTGATGTATGCCGTAGTTATTGCGCTTGCGCCGGCAGCGGTAGGGGCCGTCTATTTCTTCGGCTTGAGAGCTCTCGTCATAATAGTGGCCGCAAGCCTTTCCGCGATCGCCACTGAGGCAGCATGCCAGCGGGCAACGAGGAAAAAAATCACGGCGGCCGACGGGAGTGCGCTCGTGACGGGCATACTGCTGGCCTTTAATCTCCCGCCCGGGGTCCCATACTGGCTGCCAGTTGTGGGATCCGCTTTTGCGATCGGGATCGCCAAGATACCTTTCGGAGGCCTCGGCTACAATCCGTTCAACCCTGCGCTTGCGGCACGAGCATTCCTTTTGGCGTCTTGGCCGGTGTATATGACAGGCTCATGGATCGCGCCCTCACGCGGATCGATCTCGGGGATCAACGCCATCACGACGGCAACACCCCTCCATGTTTTCAGAATTGCGCGGCACATACTGGGCGATCCCTCAGCGTCCTCTCAGAACATGGGTCAGGCGAGCACGTATCTGAAGGAGCTCTACTCCAGGGCTTCCCTCAAGAACCTGTTCTTCGGCAACCACGGCGGATGCATCGGCGAGACATCGGTGCTCCTGCTTGGCATTGGGGCTGTCTATCTCCTGGCGAGACGCATAATCTGTTGGAGGATTCCGGTTTCCTACGTCGGGACTGTGGCCGTCTTGACATGGATCATGGGTGGACAGGGGATATTCCATGGCAATGCCCTCTTCCATGTGATATCGGGTGGACTGATTCTGGGTGCTTTCTTTATGGCAACCGACATAGTGACTTCTCCGGTCACTCAGCGAGGCAAGTTGATTTTCGGAGGTGGGTGCGGGGTCATCACTAGTATAATAAGGTTGAAGGGAGGATATCCCGAGGGAGTATCTTATTCGATCCTCCTGATGAATATCGCGGTGCCTTTGATCGACAGGTTCACACGACCCAGGAAGCTCGGTGAGGTGAAGCGGATCCAATGATGCGGCTGGTGGTTGTGCTGGCAGCGATAAGTCTTGTCTCAGCTCTCGCGCTCGGCTTTGTTTACGAGAGCGCTTCGCCCAGAATCGAGAAGCAGAAACTGGTAGCGGACGAGCTGGCACGGCGATCGGTGCTTCCTGAGGCGGTGCTCGGCGTCTTCGTGCCCGTTGAGACTGATGGTTTCGTGTATTACAGGGGATACAGGAATGCGGATACCACCGACCTGGTGGGCTACACCTTGAAGGCAAGGGGCAGAGGCTACGCCAGCTACATCGAGACGATTGTGGGAGTGGACTCCGGGGGCAGAATCACGGGGATCAAGATAACCTCCGAGCAGGAAACCCCGGGGCTCGGCACAAAGATAGAGGAAGTGAAGTCCACCAAGACGGTGCTTGATGCCCTCAAAGAAGCCGCAGGCAAGGGCGCACCGAAGAAAGTATCCGTTGAGATCGTGGGGGACGGCGCCAGGCGGTCTGTGGAGGTGGAGATCAAAGATACGGCCCTCTGTGCCGATCTGGCCAAAGCGATTGCCACTCACGACACTGCCGGTGTCATGACGATTGCGTCGAAGACAATTGCGGTCGGAGGCGCGGATGCTGCACTCCTGTCCAATCCCGCGCTCACATATGAGGTTTCCAACCAAGTCGTGAGAAGAATTCGCCAGGAGACTGCACCATGGTGGCAGGCACAGTTCATCGGTAAGTCGCGGGGAGAGCTCGTCCTCGGCCAGGAGAAAAGCGATAGGAGCGTACAGGCCATAACGGGCGCCACCGTATACTCCAAGGCCATACAGGCCATAACGGGTGCGACTGTATCCTCGCGGGCTGTCACGGAATCCGTGAAAGATGCTATAGTAAGGCTTGAGAGCACGATCGGTGGTTTCGGGGAGGGTATCCAGTGAGCCTCAGACGAGAGTTCACAAAGGGGCTTTTCAAAGAGATGCCGGTTTTCCGCATAGTGCTCGGTGTGTGCCCTGCCCTCGCCGTCTCGACGGCTCTTAAGAACGGCGTCGGCATGGGGGTCGCCACCACCTTTGTCCTCGTCGGCTCAAACGTTTTCATCTCATTGATCCGGAACGTGGTGCCGGATAAGATAAGGATACCTTGTTACATAGTCGTCATAGCAAGCTTCGTCACCGTTGTCGATCTTGTTATGGCAGGTTACACCCCGGAGCTTCACAAGAACCTTGGCATATTCATACCCCTGATCGTGGTCAACTGTATAATCCTTGGGCGCGCGGAGGCATTCGCAAGCAAGAACGGGGTCATGGCATCCTTGCTGGACGGGCTTGGGATGGGCATTGGTTTCACCTTTGCGCTGGGTATTGTGTCCGCCACGAGAGAGATCATCGGCACCGGCAAGATCTGGAATCTGGTGCTCCTGGGGCAGCACTACAATCCGGTCCTCATGGTTGCGCTGGCACCGGGGGCTTTCATAACACTCGGACTCGTGATAGGCTTCTTCAACCTCCTGGAGAATAAGAGGAGCTAGCATATGGACGTGGGAAAACTCCTTTCGATCGCCATCGGCGCGATACTGATCAACAACTTCGTGCTGGCGCGGTTCCTGGGGCTCTGCCCTTTTCTCGGGGTTTCGAAGCAGCTTGACTCAGCTGTGGGTATGGGCTTTGCCGTGATCTTCGTTATGACTTTGGCATCGGTGGCCTGCTTTGGAATATACAGACTGGTGCTGGTTCCTCTCCACATCGAGTACCTGAGAACCGTAGCCTTCATACTTGCGATTGCGGCGTTGGTTCAATTCGTGGAGATGTTTATTGAAAGATCATCCCCCGGCCTCTACAAGGCGTTGGGGATATACCTTCCGCTGATAACGACCAACTGCGCAGTGCTTGGCGTCGCGGTCCTCAATGTCGACAAGTCCTACAACTTCGTCGCGGCCACTGTTCACGGGTTCGCTGCCGGCGTGGGCTTCACCCTGGCGATGCTGCTGATGGCCGGCCTGAGGGAGCGGATAGATCTAGGGCCCGTACCTGAGTCTCTGAAGGGTTTTCCAATCGCTTTCATCACGGCCGGGCTCATGGCAATCGCGTTTCTTGGTTTCTCAGGTCTGATAGGTGGATGAGGCATGCTTCTTCGAAGGAGGTGTTTGACATGAAGTACCTGGTGTGGTTGGTGCTCCTGGGTCTCGTGTTCTACATGGGTTGCGGCGGTAAGGCTGCTGTCTCGACGGCTCCCCAGACCGTGACGCTCGCCTACAAGCAGATGGGCGGCCAGTCCTCGCAATACAAGATGACTTCGAGTGTGACCGTCAATCTGGAGGGCTCCACGAGTTCATGGATAAGCGACATAACCTATTCCGCACGGGTTGACAGCATCGCCCCCGACGGCGTGATCACAAGACGACTGACGTTCGATGCTTTCTCAATCGTCGAGCAATCCGGCGGTAAATTCACTCCCGATAACGAGGCAGCTGGATACAAGGGGCAGTACCTCTGGCTGAAGCTTGGTCCGGCGGGAGAGGTGCTTGATTGGAGAGGACTCGACGGCATACACAGCTATACGGCAGAGGACCGTGATCTTAAGAACGTGCTCGTTCAGCAAATGGCGACCCTGTTTCAGCCTCTGCCCAAGGACGAAGTGAGTGTTGGAAGCACGTGGCAGAATACA
>CAYHHI010000072.1:0-7971 GCA_964356335.1 uncultured bacterium | reverse complement strand
CACCCCGTGCCACCCAAGCCAAAATCAATTCTGCACACTTATAGTTGCGCTATCGGCTGCATGGAACGTGTTTTGTTCATCACTTTCATCTGGGGGACCGGCGTTTCGACCGGCCCACTTGCCATTGAAAGGTGCGTCTGGTAACATCACGGCGCTATGCCAATACCTCTTGATTCACTGACCCTATCGTTTCTTGCACGAGACCTCGATCAGTTGCTTCGAGGCCGACAGATCGAGAGCGTCTCGATCGGTGATGATAGGATCCTCGCAATCTCTTTTGCGGAGAAGGTAGCAGGGCACCTCAGGTTCCTCTACGATCCGAGCTTTCCCCTTCTGTGCCTCGCCGACCATTTCCCCGGGAAGTCGGCAGGCGCGCACGCTCCCAGGTTCCAGGATGCGCTGCGCGGGGGAGTGATCTCCCGGGTTGAACAGGCCGGTCTTGAACGGGTGATAGGAATTCAGGTCAGGGTCGATGGGCACCGCGCCTTTCACCTCTATTTCGAACTCGCGCCGCCTTTTCCCAATCTATTCTTGACTGATCAAGAAGACATAATACTGGCAGTCCTCTTGAGGGCGGGCACCCACACCCGCAGGCGTACCCTTATGCAAGGAGAGCCCTACCTTCCGCCAGCGTTGCAGAGTAAGACCCATCCCTTTGAAGTGGACGCGGCCCTGCTGGAGTCACTGGCGTGGCAAGAGGATGGCGAGGCCTTGGGCAAGGCTATCCTCGGGGTGGGACCATTCTTGTCAAAGGAGATTGTCTGGCGAGCGAAAAGGTGCGGATCGCTTCCTGGGGCATTCACGGAAACGCTTGAGGCATATCGGAGCGGCAAGGCCACACCTTATGTTTTCGGCGTGACCCCGCTCTTGAGCAAGCATCCTCCAGAGATCGGCATAGCCTGGTACAAGCCGTCCATTGAAGGTGTTTTCGATTTGAAGCTGATGTCCTCCCTCAACGCTGCCGCGGCCTACGCTGCTCGCGCTTTCTTGCGCACTTCAGCTTTCGACAGAAAGAAGGCTTCCGTTGTGAGGATGCTCGCGAAGGAAATAGCCAGGTGGGAGGCCGTTGAGGAGGATGCTCACAAGACTCGGAAAGGAAAGGCCCTCGCGGTCCAATTCAGGAGATCAGGAGAACTCATACTTGCGAACCTCACAAGAATAGAGAAGGGCGCAAGCCGCGCAAACCTCCCGGACATCTATTCGGAGACTGCCGAAGAGATCACGGTTCCCCTCGAGCGGCATCTTACACCCCACGCAAATGCAGACGCGTACTTCAAGAAAGCGCGCAAAGCCGAGAGAGGCGCCAGACTTGCTGAGGAAACCATCCGGGAGGCCAGGCAAAGGCTCAGGGAACTGCAACCTTCCCTGAATGAGGCCCAGTCAGCCGAGATCACCTATGCCCACCTCAAGCAGATTGAAGACCAGATCGGCGGCACCACTGCCACTCGGAAGGAAAAGCAAGAGCGGGCCGATGAGAAGGCAGTGAGCCTCGGCATAAGGCCAAGAAGGTACGTGGTGACTGAAGGCTGGACGGTGCTTGTCGGGCGATCGGCCCAGGAAAACGATATCCTCAGTCACAAGTACGCCAGCCCCACAGATCTCTGGTTTCATGCGAGGCAGGCCCAGGGTTCACACGTCATTCTGAGAAGAGACAGGAAGAAGGCCGAGCCCTCGAAGCAGGCGATCGTCGATGCCGCGCGGATTGCCGCATACTACAGCAAGGCGAAGACCTCAAAGCACGTGCCCGTGTCTTACACTGAGAAGAGGTATGTCAAGAAGGTTAGGAAGGGGGCGCCCGGGCTCTGCGTGATGCTCAGAGAGAAAGTCGTCTTTGTGAACCCCACGCCTCCCGAGGAGCCCAAGGTAAGCTGAATCTCAGATGCATTAGGGGTGCTACGAAGGAGGAATCTCATGGTTCCGAGGCTCAAGCGCATGATCACCGTCTCACTCATCAATCTGCTGGTTGTGGCATTGGGGATAGTGATTCTTGAGCTGGTCTTTGGTCACTGGGTGCACTCGGACAATCTGAGCAGGCTCAATGTCCTCCGGTCCAGAACCATCAAACATGATGTCTCGGGCCTATATGATTCCCCATCCCGCGCGGCGATTTATTCACGAGATAAATATGGCTTACGTGGATCATTCAGCAAGCCTTCAGAAATAGACATTCTGACCGTTGGTGGGAGCACCACGGACCAGAGATATATCAGCGATGGCGAGACATGGCAGGATGCCCTCGAGCAGAGGTTTGCGGCAATTGGGAAAAAGGTGGTCGTCGCTAATGCCGGGGTCGATGGCCAATCTACGGTCGGTCACATCAGAGATTTTGACTGGTGGTTCCCCAACATCCCCAACCTGCGACCAAGGTACGTTCTCTTCTATGTCGGCGCGAATGATTTCTATGTAGGGGAAGGTTCCGGCTATGACGCGCTCATGCCGCAGGGAAACCGGAAGTCGTTAGGAGAGAGTGTGCGCGAGAAGAGCGCAATCTATCACGCCTTCAGGACATTGTATGGGATCTATCGAGCGCGCGTAGCCCTGAAGATTGCACATCGGCACGTTGATTTTTCTAAAGTCGAATGGACAACAACCCCGCTTAGGAATTCTTATGATGGACTCATGCATGAACGTTTGCGTGAGTATAAGGAGCGTCTCACTATTCTCATCGCTAAAACAAGAGACCTTGGCGCCGCACCGATATTCATTACCCAGCCATCGCGGAAATACAGATTCACGAATGGAGTAATTGAAGGAATCAGAGAACAAAGCCTATATGCCGGTGCGCCGATAAACGGAGTTGACTTCTATTACATGATGAGGGCATTAGACGGGGTCGCCACTTCGTTTTGTCGTAACAATAATGTGACTTGCATAGATATGGCTGAGGAGCCTATATGGGAAGACGATGATTTTTACGATTTCGCACACATGACTCCGAAAGGGGCAGCAAAAGTAGGAGGCTACCTCTTCGGGAGACTGAGAGACAAGTTCTAATGCCTGCCGAACGCGGTTATGCAGCAGCCCTCGGATCCTGGTCCGGGGAGAGATCACGATTTACCGGGGATGCTTGATGCTTATCTCTATCTCTGCAGGAGGCTCCACATCGCGGAGACTGCCAACAAAGCCTTCCAGGACACCCGTGAGCGCGCGCCGTACGAACTCATTCATGGATACGGGTTTTCCATTCACAGTGAGGTGAGCACCTGGGCCGACCGGAGCCAAAACCCCACTCTCGAAGAGGAAGTTTACTAGTTTCTCGATCTCATCCGGCTTGAAGGCGGGGAGCACATCCGGTCTCGTTCCCTGATAGACACAGGCAACCACGTTCTCAAGATGCTGGGGCATATCATCAGGCTGCCTTGTCACGACGATCTTGGGAGTATCCACATGCTTGAAGCCTTCGACCACGACATAGTCGCAGGCGAAAAGGTACCTTGCTGCTGCACGCTCGAGCAAGTCTGCGGGGGAACCCTGATCCTTCTCCTGCATCATGACCTGCGTCACACCATCTCCCACCGCTACCACACGGTCCGCCCCGGCAGCGAGATGCCGCGTTGAATCCTTGGCCTTGGGCTCGAGGGCGATCTCGCCGTGAACGTGCTTCACCGTGCCGACGGTGAAACCCTTGGCCGTGAGGAATCTCACCAGGCCTTCAACCACGACGGTCTTGCCGGTGTCCTTGGAACCACACACTCCTATGATGTGTCCTTCGAAACCTTGTAGCATCAGTCGAAATCTCCTCCGGGGCGATTGGCCGCTCTGTCTGTTGGCGATCAAAATGTCGACGTCTTCTATGCTTCCGTCGCGCCTCAACCACCTGCGTGATTTGGCGGACGAGGGACGAGTCCCGTTACCGTCTCCTCGGCTTGCCTCGCCGCTTCACAACCTGTTTCATTTCCTTGAGGAGGGCGCTGACTGCCTGCGAGGGCGGCACCTTCTTTATGATCTCGCCTTTCCTGAAGATCAGGGCGACGCCCTTGCCGGCTGCGATCCCGACATCTGCCTCGCGCGCCTCCCCGGGACCGTTCACCACGCACCCCATGATCGCAATCACCGTGGGCTCTTTGACGTTTACGAGCTTCTTCTCAACCTGCTTCACGATTCTCATGAGGTCGATTTCGCACCGTCCACAGGTCGGGCACGAGATGATGACCGGACCCCGCTCTCTCAAGAAGAGCGCCTTCAAGATCTCCTGCCCCACTTTGACTTCTTCCTCGGGTGGCGCCGTGAGGCTGACCCTTATCGTGTCGCCTATGCCCTCAGCAAGCAACGTCCCGATTCCCACCGCAGACCTTATTATACCGGCCGGGGGGAATCCCGCCTCGGTCACTCCGACATGAAGAGGATAACGGAACCTGTTGGCAATCATCCGGTAGGTCTCGATCGTGACAGGCACGCGCGATGCCTTTGCCGAAAGGATGATCTCCGTGAACCCGACGTCTTCAAGGAGCGAGACCGTTTTCGAGATGCTCTCCACAAGCGCCTCGGGAATCGGCGCACCATATTTCTGGAGAAGTGACTTATCGAGGGAGCCAGCGTTGACGCCAATCCGCAACGGCGCGTTCTGGCGGCGTGCAGCCTCAGCAGTCCTTATTATATTCTCGCGGCCCCCGATGTTTCCGGGATTTATTCGCACGCAGTCGGCACCTGCCTCGAGCGACATCAGCGCAAGCTTGTAGTTGAAATGGATGTCGGCGATGATAGGTATCTTCGACTTCTGCCTGATCGAACCAAGCGCCTCGGCTGCCTCGTAGTCAGGGACCGCTATCCTCACGATCTCACAACCCACTTCCTCGAGGCTCTTTATCTGCTTTATGGTCGCTTTGACGTCACGCGTGTTGGTCTTGGTCATCGACTCCACGACCACCGGTGAGCCGCCGCCCAATGGCACCTCACCCACATGGACCATCTTGGTGATCCTTCGCACATAGGATTCTCTTACGTGCAACTTAGCCCCTCCTTACTCAGACCGCTTCGGCCTTGAAATGATCAAACCCACCCGGCTTGAGTTCCTTCTCGCCGCCCGGACTCGCCAGTTTGACTCCAGAGGCTTTCGAAGTGATCTTGCCGATCCCGGTGAGCTTGATGCCGAGCTTCTCTGAAAGCCCGGGCAGTTTCCCCTCAAGCCGGCTGCTCATCGTGAAGAGCAGCTCGTATTCCTCACCACCCGTAATGGCCCAGGAAAGTGCTTCCTCTTTTTCTCCGTTGAAGAATTCAAGAACACCCCGGGAGACAGGAATGGCATCGGCGTCAATCGCCGCGCCAACCTTGCTTGCCTCAAGAATATGCCACATGTCGGAAAGCAGCCCATCACTTATGTCAATCATCGAAGATGCCCTGAGTTCCTGAACAATCGCCCGCGACTCCTTGAGCCTCGGCATGGGATGCTGGAATTTCTTCACACAATTGCAGAGCAAGTCCCCTTCGACACAGCTCACCTCATCCCTCAGGCACCGGAGTCCGAGGGCGGCCTCGCCAAGCGAGCCCGTCACAACGATGATGTCGCCCTGCCGTGCGCCAGATCTCAGGACAACTTCGTCGCGCTCGCAAGTGCCCGATAGCGTGATCGAAATCGCAAAGGGGCCGTGGATCTTTACAATGTCTCCGCCGACTATGCTCACTCCGGTCGCGTTGCCGCATTCGTCAAGTCCGTCATAGAGATCATCAATGTCAGCAGTCGTGAAATCCTCGGGCAAGAAAAGCGTCACAAGCGCATGCTTGGGGATTCCGCCAACTGCGGCGATATCGCTCACGTTCACGGCTAGGGCCTTCCAGCCCACATCCTTCATGGCGAGCCATTCATCTTGGTAGTGTGTTCCCTTGACAAGGCAGTCAGTGGTAAGCACTTCAAGCACCGACCCACGTCTCAGAATCGCGCAATCATCGCCGATGCCGATAACCACATCCTCATCGTATGCGGCTTTCCGTGCCTTTATCCTTTCGATCAGTCCGAATTCTCCGATCTCATCCAACTTCATTTGCTATCTCCAATCAATTATCGGGAACTGCAGCGGGGGAGTACCCGCCCCGCTCGTCCCAGCGTTCGAAGTAGGCCTCCATGCTTATTTCAGCGAGACAGTAGAGAGCGGAGAAGGCGAGAGCCCGTACTCCCATCTTCAGAGCGTCCTCGTCAAGGTCAAACTGCGCATGATGAAGCTTGTGGATCTTGCCCTTCTTCTTGTTGGTGACTCCGACCAGGACCACCGTTCCCGGTACCTTCTCGGCATAATAGGCGAAGTCCTCGCCGCCCATTTCGAATCCGAGCGTAGTGATCACGTGCTTGGCTCCGAATTCATGTGAGCATGCCATACGAACGGCCTCCGATAGACGAGGATCACAGAAAACCCCGGGGTACCCCTTGACGTATCTGAACTCGCTCTTGGCGCCGAAGGCGACACAGGTGCCATCGAGTATCTGCTTGATCATCGCCGGCACCTTCTCGCGGAGATCGGGCTTCTTGGTTCGTATGGTGCCATCCATCTCGACCGCGTCGGCTATGATGTTGTGCCTTTCACCGCCGGCGATACGTCCCACCGAGACCACCACATTGTCCAGAGCACTCACCCTCCGAGAAACCACCGTCTGGAGAGTCGTAAGGAAGTGGGCAGCGACGGCGATCGCATCCACCCCGACATGCGGGCTCGAGCCGTGTCCGCCCTTGCCTGTGATCTTGATACTGAAGTCGTCGGCCGCTGCGGATATAACGCCACGATTGACCGCGACCTTGCCCGCAGGCACGGCCGGGTCAACATGAACGCCTATTATGGCATTGACCTCGGGAGAGGCCAGCACTCCATCTCTGATCATACCCAGCGCACCGCCGGGAAGGGTCTCTTCAGCAGACTGGAAGATGAGCTTCACATTGCCCGGCAGATCTCTGCCGAAGCTCTTGAGCACCATCCCTGCACCCAGGACCATGGCCATGTGGGCATCGTGGCCGCACGCATGCATGAAGCCTTTGTTCCTGGAAGCGAACGGAAGCCCTGTCCGCTCCGTAAGATTTAGGGCATCCATGTCGCACCTCAGGGCAATGGTCCGTGTGCGACGCACGGGCTTGGACGGCCGCCTCCCTCCCGGGATGGTTATGATCTGCTTGCTCGACCCTTTTATGAGACCCACCACCCCGGTCCCACCCGCACCCGATTTGAATTCGATTCCGGCTCGCTTGAGATATGAGCAGATTCTGGCCTGAGTCCTGGTCTCGTGGAAGGACGCCTCAGGGATGCTGTGCAGATCCCGCCTGATCGCGATCACTTGTTTTTCGAATCTGTCAGACAGCGCCCTGATCTTTTCGGATGCGGTCAAGCCACGCCTCGCTTCCTCGGGTCGCAACTGCTCTATATGCTATCCGGACCTATGCTAATCCGTGATTATGCTAGCAATCGCCTCTGGAATCCTGTCAGCAATCTCGCCGGCAAGAAAACCGAAGTGCTGCCTCTCGGCGAGCAGCATGTCGCCGCAGATACCGTGAATACAGACTCCACTGTAGGCGGCCTGCAAAGGTGGGACGCCTTGAGCCACAAAGCCCGCAATTGTCCCTGTGAGCACATCGCCGGAGCCGGCGGTCGCAAGCCCCTGATTGCCGGTTGGATTGATATAGGTCTCACCGGATGGGCCGGCAATGATCGTCGGGGCCCCCTTTAGTACGAGCACCACACCAAGCTGGCGAGCTTTCTCGCTTGCGAAATCCACGAGGCGCGGCATTATATCGGCCTTATCCACTCCGAACAGGTGTGACGCCTCGCCTGCATGAGGCGTGATTATAAGAGGGAAGTCTAAGGATCTGAGTTCGGCGGCCCGGCCAGCAAATGCGTTGATGCCATCGGCATCGAGAACGCACGGCCTGCCGAGAGTCGGGAGAAGCGCCCGAACAAGGTTTGCGGTTTCCTTGTGCTGAGAAAGCCCCGGGCCTATTGCCACACAATCGGCACGCTTCACGAATTCCTGCAGAGCGCCGAGCGCGCCGAGGGA
>CAYHHI010000071.1:0-9268 GCA_964356335.1 uncultured bacterium | reverse complement strand
CAAGAAAGGCAGTGCCTTGAAGACCTGTTCGGCATGCCAGGGGACAGGAGAGATAAGGCGGGTCCAACGGTCTTTCCTCGGGCAGATCGTCAATGTCTCGACATGCGGGCACTGCCATGGTGAAGGCAAGATAGTTGCTGAGCGCTGCGCTGAATGCGATGGCCAGGGCCGGGTCGCTTCAGAGGAGACAGTGCTTGTGAAGATACCCGCGGGCATTTCATCCAACAACTACATACCTATCTCGGGAAAGGGTAACGGCGGGCTGCGAGGCGGGCCGCCGGGGTCCCTGCTTGTTTACATCGAAGAAGAGGAACATCCTATCTTCGAGCGCGCAGGCGACGACATTCTCTGTGAAATGCCGATAACCTTTTCCCTCGCCGCCCTCGGCGGGCGGGTAGAAGTCCCCACGCTAGATGGACCCTACAATCTCACCATACCGGCCGGGACGCAGTCACAAAAAGTATTTACGCTGAAGGGCAGGGGGCTTGAGCGGCTTGACGGCAGGGGCAAGGGGGATCTGCTTGTCCGTGTCATCGTTTGGGTTCCCACCAAAGTCTCGAAGGATGAACGTGACCTCCTGGAGAAGCTCTCAGGCTTTCCAGTGAAAGAGAAACCTGAACCCGGCAAGGGTTTTTCAAGAAAACTGAGAAAGCTCCTCTGAGAATAGATTGCCGCATCCGTCGGAGTGCAGCTTGAAAGACAAGGTCTCACGTCACCAGCGGTTTTACTTTCCTCCCAGTTCTCTCGAGAAGGACCTGGTATATTTCCCTCGCGATGAAAGCTCACACATGGTTGCAAGCCTCAGGCTCGCTGTGAATGATATCGTGTGCGCCACTGATGGCGCCGGCAAAGTCTACGAGGTAGAGATCCACCAGGCGCGCCGGGGAAGGGTGGTTGGGAAGATCCTGGGCGTCACCGAGACCAGTCCCTCTCGGCCCTTGATTTGGGTGTTCCAGGGTGTCATAAGACCGACGAAGATGGACTTTCTCGTTGAGAAGTGCGTTGAGCTCGGGATTGCCGGCTTCGTTGCTGTTGAGTGTGAAAGGTCCGTGAGGAAAGTCGCGGAGGCGAGGCTCGGCCGCTGGAGGCGGATCGCAATTGAAGCTATGAAACAATCTCTGCGCTCGTATCTACCCGAGATATGCAAGCCGCAGAACTTTGAGAGTGCCGCTGGTATGCCTGTGGACTCGGATCTTACCCTTGTGGCATCGGAGACGGAAAGGGGGCCGACCCTCACAGAGGCGGTGAAGACGAGCCCCGCCAGAGTGGCTCTTTGGGTCGGTCCCGAAGGCGGCTTCACCGATTGCGAGGTTGGCGCGCTCGTCGGTGGCGGCGCAATTCCTTTCAGCCTTGGTCCTTACAGGCTGAGAAGCGAGACTGCGGCGCTGGCTTCCCTTGCTATACTTCACGGGCTCCCAGGGTAGACGGCAACGCAGGGCGAGCCGCCGGGTCATCACATTTCCTCGGCTTTCAGAGCAGGATCGCGGCTTAACTTTTTGGTGGACATTGTGTTAGACTGTCTGGCAACCAGGGAGATCCCAGAAGCACGGCCATAGCTCGCCCCTTGAGCCCCGCCGGGGTGCCGCCCTCGCCATGAATCCTGTCACCATGCCCCCACCCATTCCCCCACAAAAGTACGGTGGTTCTTGACAGGCCAAAGCCAGTTTGCTATATTGTTATAATGGTATTGAGATAAAAGTGTCGAAAGTGCCAGCGGGGCACTATTTTGTCCATATATGGAGGGGAGGTGGCCTTTTTGGCTGGCATCATAGTGAAGGATAACGAGTCCTTCGAGAGTGCCCTTCGGAGATTCAAGAAGGTTTGCGAACGTGAAGGGCGTTTGTCAGAATACAAGAGACATCAGCACTTCGAGAAGCCGAGCGAGCGTAGGAAACGGAAAACCCTCGCTGCCAGGCGTAAGCTCCTTAAGAAGGTGGCTCAGCAGGCAGGCTATTGATGGGTCTCACGGACAAGGTTGGGCAAGACCTCATATCTGCGATGAAGGTAGGGGACGGTCCCCGCTTGAGCGTGCTGCGCCTTCTGCGGACCAGGCTAAAGATGGACCAGGTTGAGAAGCGCAGTGAACTGACGGATGATGAATTCTATAAAGCAGTGATGTCTGAGGTTGCCAAGCGCAAGGAAGCGATTGAACTCTTTGACCAGGGCGGCAGAAAAGACCTGGCAGCGCGTGAGCTCAAAGAGATAGAGATTCTTGAGACCTATCTTCCACCGAGGCTCTCGGAAGAGGAAATCAAGGCACTCGTGGCGGATGCCATCAAAGAGGTAGGCGCCCAGAGCCCTAAGGACCTTGGCAAAGTGATGAAGATCGTAATGCCTAAGGTCACAGGCAGGGCTGAAGGTTCCCTTGTGAGCAAGATTGTGAGGGAGCTTCTTGCCGAGGCAAAGGACTGAGCTGCACCTTTGTACCGGAACTTCTTTCAGAACCCCTCATAGGGATAGTACGTCGTCGAAACGCATGGCTCTGGGGGTGGTGCGTCCTCATCATGGATAGCCATACCATCCGCACACTTGAGTACGAGAAGGTATTGAACCTCGTGGCTCGCTATGCGTCCTCGGAGGCCGGCCGGGAGAGCGTTCTCGGTCTCGAGCCCCTGAGCGATATTTCCCTGGCGACTCATCGGCTCAAGATGGTCTCGGAGATGAAGTCGCTCCTTGAGTGGGGCAGAACTCCACCGCTGGCCGGGACGCTTGACACGCGGCAGGTAGTATCCAAGGCCAGGGTCGCCGGTGCCGTGCTCGATGCGAGAACTCTGCTGGCGATCTCCCAGACGGCAAAGACCGCGCGCCTCGCCAGGAGATTCTTCTCGGAGAATGCCGAGCGCGCGCCGCTTCTTTCCGAGGTCGCTTCCCGTCTCATCGATCTTGTCCGCATCGAAAACGCCATTGACGCCGCGATAGACGAAGACACCAATATCCGCGACGGCGCATCGGCGCGCTTGAAGAAGATAAGGCAGGAGAAGGGGAGAGTCACGGCCAGAATCTCCTCGACTCTTCAGAACATACTGGCGAGAGAGAACCTTCGGCAGCACCTGCAGGAGAGCCTCATCACGATCAGGAGCGGCAGGTACGTCGTGCCTGTGCGAGCCGAAGCGAAGAGCACCATGGCAGGGATCGTGCATGACACCTCCCAGAGTGGGGCCACCGTATTCATAGAGCCTATGGAAACCGTGCCGCTCAATAACACGCTTCGCAGCCTCGAGCTTGAGGAGAAGGACGAGATCCTTAAGATCTTGATCGCGCTGACCCAGGCGGTAGGCGGGGCGGCAGACGATCTCGTGGTGGATATGGAGGTGCTCTTCAGGCTTGATGTTATGCTTGCTGCCGGGCGCTTCTCGCTTGAGTTCCGCTGCAGCGAACCCCATCTCAATCTCGATGGCAAGGTCGTGATAAAGGGTGGGAGGCATCCCATCCTGATCGAGACCCAGAAAGCCAAGGGCAATGGGGGCGTTGTCGAGCTCGACATTGTGGTTGGTGGCGAGAAGCGAGGCATCATAATAACGGGGCCTAATGCTGGTGGCAAGACCGTGGCCCTTAAGACCATAGGCATCCTTACGCTCCTCGCCGAGACAGGCCTCCACATACCGAGCGGTGATGGCACGAGTATCGCGCCGTTCGGCAAGATATTTGTTGATATCGGCGATGAGCAATCCATAGAGCTGAGCCTTAGCACCTTCTCATCGCACATGAGAAACATCATTAAAGTGCTCGACAATGCTGACAGCAATGCCCTCGTCCTGCTTGACGAAATAGGCGCGGGCACCGACCCCGTCGAGGGGACCGCCCTCGCCAGAGCCGTCATAGAGGAACTTCTCTCAAGAGGTGCCACACTGGTTGTTACGACCCATCACATGGATCTTAAGGTATTTGCCCACGAGAATCCTCTTCTTGAGAATGCTTCGATGGAATTTGACAGCCGTAATCTCGAGCCGACCTACAGGCTGATTCAGGGGGTTCCTGGAGCGAGCCATGCTTTTGAAATAGCCGCAAGGCTGGGCCTGGGCGAGCAAACGCTTGCCCGCGCACGGGCCTATTGCGGGGGCGAACGCGTGAAGTTGGAAGACTTGAGCCGTGACCTCCTGGAGAAGATAAGGAAGATCGAAGAGGAGGAGGCTACGGTTGAGGCCAAGCGCAGAAAGGCTGATCAGGTATTGGCGGAGTATGAGAGGAAGTTGGGCGAGATCAAGATGCACGAGAAGGACCTTCGCAAGCAGGCCCTCAAGGAAGCAAGAGGCATAGTTGACGAGGCCAGGCGCACTGCCCAGGAACTTGTGAGTGAACTGAAGGAGCTCAAGGAAAAGAAGGTGGAGCCACATGTGGCCAGGGTGGTGGAGAAACAGATAAGGGAAGAGGCAACTAGAATAACTGAAGCCATAGAAGAGTTGGAGACCCCCGAGGCGCCGAGGATGCCGCTTGGACAGGTGACCGTCGGAGCAAGAGCCTATGTCAGACCCCTCTCCACGGAAGGCCTGATAGTGCGGGGCCCCGATCAGAAAGGAAAGGTCGAGGTGGTCGTGGGGGCTCTGAGAGCCGAAGTGAGCGTGGGTGATCTTCTTGAGCCTGCGGGAGCCGCCACACCGCGCGGGACAAGTGGCGTCAATTTCGAAGCGAAGATCGTGCCCCCCGAAGTGGACGTAAGAGGCATGACCGCCGAGGATGCCTGGGAAATGGTTGACAAGTACGTCGATGATGCGGCGCTCTGCGGCCTGCCGTTTGTGAGAGTGATCCACGGCAAGGGCAAGGGCATTTTGGCAAGGCGTCTCAAGGAGATGCTGTCGTCGCACCCGCGGGTCAGGTCGCATAGATTCGGCGAAGCCGGCGAGGGTGGCACCGGTGTGACGCTCATTGATCTGGAGAAGGACTAGTTATGTTCTCCATTCCGGAGGACCTTGTTGACAAGGTAAGGGAGACCGCGGACATAGTCGAGGTGATCTCGGACCATGTCAACCTGAAGCAGACGGGCAGGAGTTTCAAATCTCTCTGCCCCTTCCATCCTGAGAAGACGCCATCCTTTGTCGTGAGCCGCGAGAAGCAGATCTATCACTGCTTCGGATGTGGCGCCGGCGGCAATGTCATCAACTTCCTCATGCAGTTTGAGAACGTCACCTTCCCTGAGGCCGTGAGGGCGCTTGCCAAGCGCTACGGCATAGCCATGCCGAGGATGGCCACTCAGACCAGTTCCGAGGCTGAACTTGCCTACAGGCTCAATGCGCTTGCCGCCAAAGTCTACCGCGCCGCCCTCTCGGGCACAAAGGAGGGAACCCAGGCACGGAATTACCTGAGGTCGCGCGGCATAGGTGAGGAGACTGAGAAGGACTTCATGCTGGGTTACGCGCCCTCCGAGGGGAACCTCTTAGTCCAGGAAGCCCGGAGGCAGAAGATAAACATGGCCACACTCGCCCAGTACGGGCTTGCGGTGGGCAAAGACCGCGATGTGCGCGATCTCTTCAGACGGCGGCTCATGTTTCCCATCGTCAGCGCCGGCGGCAGAGTTCTCGGGTTTGGCGGCAGAGTGCTGGACTCATCACAGCCGAAGTATCTCAACTCTCCTGAAACGCGGGTCTTCAAGAAGTCCAATATGCTCTACGGTATCCACACCGCCAAGAATGAGGTCCGCGCGACAGGCTCGGCCATAGTGGCCGAAGGTTACATGGATGTGATAGCCCTGCACACCAGCGGCTTTCGAAACGCTGTGGCTTCACTCGGCACGGCCTTCACGTCCGAGCAGGCCAGAAACCTGAGGCGTTACTGTGACACCGTCATCTTCCTTTACGACGGCGATGAAGCCGGCCAAATCGCGAGCTTGCGGGCCTGTGGCGTGGCAGCAGAGGCTGATCTCAAGATCAAGGTGACACGGCTTCCTCTGGGGGAGGACCCGGACTCATTCGTCCGGCGCAACGGACCGAAGCCGCTGGCCAGTCTCCTTGACAATGCAGTCCACTACGTGGATTTCGTTCTCGCCCAGCCTGGTACCGAGGAGAGCGAGGAGGCCGTGAAATTCGCCCTCGCGATCGTCGGCAAGGTAAAGGATCCGATAAGGGCCTCACTCGACCTGAGAAGGCTTTCGACCAAGAGCGGTGTCGCCGAGGCCGCACTCTCGAAGTCACTCTCGACCCTGGCAAGACCAAAGGAGAAGGCATCTCAGGAGCGGACGGACGAGGAAAAACGAGCTCGAGCCAAAGATAATGGCAAGGCCCCTTGCGATAAGATCGAGAAATCCCTAATTTCTATACTGATTGGATTTCCCGAATATGCCGACATGATCTTTGGCGAGATCTCGCCGGCTGATTTCTTGGACCACAGGATGAGGATGATAGTCGAGGTCATACTCGACAGAAAAACCAGGAGTCTCGGCTTCGACGCGAGCGCCCTGCTTTCGATTATCGAAGACGAAGGCACGAGAGGTCTCCTGATTGACTGCTCGGTTGCGGCTCACGTCCCGGGCGATGCCGGAAAAGCGGCATCCGACCACGTCCTGTGGATGAAGAAGCGAGTACTCGCGCGAGAGATTGATGGTCTGCGAAAGCAAATCCGGATCGCGGAGAGGGAAGGAGATGCGAATCTCTTGGATACGCTATTGTCCCGCAGACAGGAACTTGCCCAGCAACTCAGACTACTTTCAACCTAACCTTTAGGTAAATGGAACCCTGAAGGGAAAGGAGAAAGCAGGAAATGAAATCTGGATTGAGGCCAGAGGTAGTAAGAAAGCTCAAGGAAGTTGCCATCAAGCAGAGCTATATCACCGTTGACCAGATCAACGAGTGCCTCGGCGATGATGCCACCGTGGACGACATGGACAGGGTGCACATGATGTTCAACGAGATGAAGCTGGAGGTGGTCGATTCGCCCGAAGAAGCCCTTCAGAAGCGAGCCAAGAAGGAGAAGGAAAAGGCCAAGAAGGTTGAGGCCCAGATGGCGACGCAGACTGCTCGCTACGACGATCCCATAAGGATGTACCTGAAAGAGATGGGCAAAGTACCCTTGCTTGACAGGGAGGGCGAGATACGGCTCGCCAGGCAGATCGAGGATGGCCAGACCAGGGTGGAGATGGCGGTGTTCGGCTGTCAAACCTCTTACAAGGATCTGAGCGTTCTCGGCCAGCGGCTTGAGAAGGGTAAGATAAAGATCGAAGACTTCCTGCAAGTCGATATCGGGGCATGGGGTCCCCTTTACACGGGAAGACGGGAGAGGCATCGGGCTTTGAGATGCATCAAGAAAGTGCTCAAGATTCACGATGACATGGAGAAGGTCGAGAAGAAGCTTGCCACAAGAGCCGGTAAGAAGAAGGAGAAACTTCACAAGGCTCAGATGGAGAAGCTGTGCGGCCGGAGGCTCAAGGAGCTTTCGAACCTGAGGCTCCACCGTCAGCAGATCGACAAGCTGGCGGAGCGGCCGCGAAATCTTGCCGCGCGGATAGCCGAATGCGAGAAGGAAGTCCAGGACGTTGAGAAGGAAGCCGGATGCAAGGCGGTGAAGATCCTTGAGGCTGCCCGTTTGTGCGTGAGGGGCGGCGCCCGTGCGAAGAAAGCCTTGAAAGCTGTTCGCTTGACGTCCCAGGAATGCCGGAACTATGAGAAGCGCATAAGAAATGCGAGGAGGAAAGGGCGAAGAGTTGAGATAGAAGCCAAGATGACCTCACGCGAGCTGCTTCACCTCGTCAGAGAGATCGAAGAAGGCGAGATGATGGTCAACGACGGCAAGAAGAGGATGGTGGAGGCCAACGTCCGGCTCGTGATCTCAATCGCCAAGCGCTACGTCAACAGGGGTCTCGAATTCCTCGACCTCATCCAGGAAGGCAATAGCGGCCTGATGCGTGCCGTCGAGAAATTCGATTACAAGAAGGGCTACAAGTTCTCCACCTATGCGACGTGGTGGATAAGGCAGGCGATCACGAGGGCGATTGCCGATCAGGCACGGACCATCCGCGTGCCCGTTCATATGATCGAAGCCATAAACAAGGTGTTGAGGGCGTCGCGGCGGCTTGTGCAGGAGTATGGCCGAGAGCCTTCGTCTGAGGAGATCGCCAAGACGCTCGATCTCCCGCTTGATAAGGTGAAGAGTGTCTTGAAGGCGGCTCAGGAGCCCATATCCCTTGACCGGCCGATAGGCGAGGATGAAGACAGCAACCTGGGGGACTTCATCGAGGACACCCGGGTGGTGTCGCCGGCCCAGTCTGCGGCGTTCGTCATGCTCCAGGAAGCTTTGAGCAACGTGCTTTCAACTCTCACAAGGCGCGAGGAGAAAGTGATCAGGCTCCGGTTCGGCCTCGGTGACGGCTGTCCGAGGACGCTTGAGGAGGTCGGCAGCATCTTCAATGTCACACGTGAGAGGGTCCGGCAGATCGAGGCCAAAGCCCTCAGAAAGCTCAAGCATCCGTCGCGTGCAAGGAAGCTCACCGGCTACATAGATGTGCCCTGAGAGTCGTCCTAGTTTTAGCTTGACGATGCTTGGAACATGTTATAATTAGTGGCTTGGGGCCCATAGCTCAGTTGGTTAGAGCGCCCGGCTCATAACCGGAAGGTCCTAGGTTCGAGACCTAGTGGGCCCACCAGTATTTTGAAGAGGGCGATTAGCTCAGGGGTTTAGAGCGCCCGCCTCACACGCGGGAGGCCACTGGTTCAATTCCAGTATCGCCCACCATTCGACGGCGGTTATGTTAAAGCGACTGAAGAAATGTAGAAAAGTCTGGGGAGGACTCAGGTCGAGAAACGACCTTGAGGCGTGTGCCGCAAGCCGGTACACGCCTTTTTCGTTTTGTGGGGGGCAGATGAAAGCATCCGTGATCGATGACCTGGTGCGCGAGTTTGCGCCTCCGGTCGAGCCTGGTCCGTCCGGCCGCACTTATTCCCTGGGGGACGAGAATCTCGACGTCAGCAAGTTCTTTGTGGCCTGGAATCCCGGGCAGCTCGAGGGCATAATCCGGAGAACCCAGGACATCAGCGGCGCAAGAGAGAAATCCAAGAGAGAAGCATGGGGTCTGAAAACTTTCCTGCCGCCGAGGGCTGGAAAGGAAGGGGTAAATACATGAGGGAAACCATAGACCTTTTGTTTGCGCTTCAGCAGCTTGATGATGAAAGCGACGATCTTCGCTCCGACGAGGAGGCCATTCCTCAGGAGAAGCGCGATCTTGAAGCAAAGGTTGCAGAGATTGAAAGTAGCGTGAAGGCATTCAAGCAGGAATCGCTAGACCTGGCGAAGCTGAGGAAAGACAAGGAACTCGAGCTTGACACGGCCGGACAGAAAAAGGTGA
>CAYHHI010000070.1:0-9269 GCA_964356335.1 uncultured bacterium | reverse complement strand
TGAGGAGGTGTCTGCTGCCGGGAGAGGGCTGAGGAGCGGGGGCCAGGCGTAATACGAGAGACTTCATGGAGACGAAAAGCCCAATGGCAAATAGGATGACATACGCCAAGGGAGTCGAGACTGCGATCCAAACAGGCGTATAGTGCCAGGGCAACTTCGTCGACCAGACATACTTCCCGAGATAGAGCACCGTTGCTTCCCAGGGAAAGTTGCGCATGCCTTCGAAGGCGCGCACGAAGTTGCGGAGGGGATCTCTCCAGAGCGTGGGCCAGAGGAGGATGGTCACACCGGCCCACACCAGGGCATAGCCAAGAAAACTCCACGCGATCCTCTTGGCCTCAGCCCACCTGTGCACGTCAGTGCCACCTTTACGCCTGATGGCGCTTCCCCTGTTTTCATCGCCGGAACCGCCGGCGAAAACCACACCTCTGATCGCTTCATAGCCGACCAATGCGGCCGTCAACGCCGGAAGCAGGATCCCCACGATGCGCGTATCAACGAGGACGGCACAGACCGCCGCGTGCACGGCAGCCCTCCGCAAAGTCTTTGCATCAAGGTATCGCAGCAGGGTGTACACGCCCATTATGAACATCGAGAGGAATGGAATGTCCTTGGTATTGTAGAAGCCGTGCGCAAATATCCTGGGACTCAAGACGAGGAAGGCACTCCCGAGGAGGCCGACTCTCCAACTCCTGAACACGCGCTTGCACAGAAGGCAGAAGAAGACAACGCCCATCCAGAGGATCAGGAAATTGACCAGGTGCCTCATCATGTAAATGGCCCTAGTGTCACCGAGCCTGAACGCTTTCTCAAGCGAATAGAGCAGCAATTCGAATACGGGGCCGTAGTATCTGTGGCGGTTAAGGAATAGCTCCTGATCGCCCTTGGTTATGTATTGATAAACGTCGCGGCCGTACTGCCTCTGGACAGGCTCATCCCAGGCGATGCCGTAATCCTTGAATGCGACAAGCCCGACTGCGAGAACTGCACCCAGGAAAATCGCAACCGCTGCCCATCTGTGCGTTTCGAGAAATGCTGCGACGCGAGCCATTGTGATCCGCCTCATTCAGAGACCAATACACTCCGTCTGCAATGTCATGCGGGAAAAAGCAAGGGGGAGGCTTAGAGCCTCCCCCATACCCAAACACCTCGACTCATTTCACCAACATGACCTTGGAGGAGCTACTGTAGTCAGCACCACGTACCATGACGAAGTAGATACCCGTAGCGACCCTATTGCCACCAGTATCCCTTCCATCCCAGGCAATCGAGTGCTGCCCGGCTTCGAGATAGCCATCGGAGAGCATATTGACCATCTGTCCCATCACGTTGTAGACCTGGACAGTGGCAGGTCCCGCCTTGGGAACAGCGAACTTGATCGCGGTCCCATTGGCGGACTCGTCCGATACCATCTTGCGCTGGGGCCCGGTCGCAGCCATCGCTCCGGCGCAAGTACCATAAATGGCCTTTATACCCGCGATGTCGCCGGTGTAAAGATCCTTCTTGTAGCACTCGCCATAGTCAACATAGCCGTACATGGTCTGGTTGACGTCTCCGGCGCCGTAAAGATCAGCAAGGCACAGCCAGTGGCCGAACTCGTGGGTCGCAACGTCCTGGAGATCGAACTTGTTTGCGCTCCCACAGGCAGGCACAGCGAAGTTCCAATAGACGTGGTCGAACACCAGATCAAGCTCGGCAATGCACTTGCGGCAGCTCCTGAGAACCCAGATGTAGGTGGCAGCCACGGCGCCGCCGGTGTTGCCAAATGAAACGACATTGTGATCATCAAGAACGCCGCCATTGAGATTGCTGCTCCCACCAGAGCCAAAATTGAAGCAGGCTCCGGCGCCGCCCCACGTGTTTGCGGCTGCCTGAACTGCCGAATTCACCGAACCACTAGAGATCCCATCATTGTTGCTGGGATTTACCTCCCAGGGCTCAAGATGATATTTCCCGCCGGACATGCCGAGGTACTTCCAGTCATAGCCGCAGAGTTTGTAGCCACCAGATGCGGGCGGCTTGGCGGGCTTGCCCTTGCCGACGTTGGCTTTGAACTCCTGAACGCTGAGTCCTGTATCCTCGACCTTGCCATTCTTTATGGCATACTTGCCCTGGAACCAACCTGTGACCTCGTGGAAGCCATCGTTCTTCTTCAGGAACAGGAAAGCATCCTCGCCGGATTCAAGGTATGGCGTATCCGAAACAAAGAGCATCACGTCGCCGACTTCTCCGCCGGGGACACGAACCGTCACGTACTCCGGAGGAGCACCCTTTACCTTGTCGAGCACCTTCACGGCGTAGTAAGTATAAATGAGATTGCCGTCCCATGCTGACTCGGATGACATCACGCGTCCGACGACGATGTCACTCGAGGCATCACGGAGATCGCGAATCTCCATCTTCTTGACGACGGCCATTGACGCAGAAGCAAAAACGAAGGTGAGAAGCGTAAGAACGATAACCAGACGGACAATCTTCCTCATGTTTTTACCTCCCCGCGTAAGTCAGGCCAGACCTGACAGGTATCAAAATGCGAAGGAAGACTTGTTCTGAATACTTCTTTTCAAATAAGGACACCACGAAGGCGAAAAGGGCGCGGCAATCAGGGCGCCGTCCTCTTCTCTGAATAGCGGCGCTACCCCTTCTTCTCACCTCCTCTCGCGCTCGCTGCCCGCACGCAGACTTGATTTGTCGACGCAATCCTCATTGTATCAGAGGATGCTGCCCGCCTCAACAGGTTTTTAGAGTATCCTTGGGGTTGGGAACAGACATCATACCCCCGGGGTAGGGCTCAGGAATCTGGTCTGTCTTGGAGAGGATCTGTGGAGGGAATTGCGCAGGGAAACACGGGCAAGACATGAACAATGAGGATCTGCCGTGGGCCGACACCCTGTTCACTCGGAGGGTTCATCTCGGCGCCTGTAAAGCTTCAGCCTGCCTTCCGAATGTATGAGATCGTAGTTGGCCTCGATCCATTCTAAGGCCGGAAACTGCGCCGGGGCAGACCAGAGCAGGACATAGGCTGTCTTACCGGGATACCTTTCCGGACGTATGTTCCCGCGTGCGCTCTCTATGGGCCCCATGGCTGACCAAGGATTCATAGATGCTTTGTATTTGAGTGGGAAATAGGTCTTGTCCCCCTCATAGTTGGCAAGGTCTATCGCGTCCCTGACAACACTATAGTAACTCCCGGCATGCCTGTAGACGCCAATCCTCGCGGCTTCGCCCTTGTGGTCGAAGCTGATCGGCAGAATGGTCTTATTCTTCTCAACAAAGGGGATGCCCGAGGTGTATTCGGCGAGTCCACGATTGAAGACTCGGTAGTAATACACCGTGAAGCCGACGTGCACGAGGGTGAGGCAGACCGCAATTGCCCCTACAGCATAAGTCGCCCGGCGCGGCATTCGCGTGGCGAGCCATGGCAGGATCGCAATGAACGGATAGAGACTCAGGCGTTGGGTTATTGTCCCGCCTCCGTATGCCCTGCTTGGCGCAAGAAAGTAAAGAAACAGGAATCCCACTGCCAGAATAAGGAATCCGGCCCTCGGAAAGCGGCCTGTCGGATGGGGGCCTGATGGCGAGCGTAACCCCATCCGCGAGGGGCGCCGCCCCACTTTGCCGAGCCCCAGAGTCTCTGCGAGCAGGGTATAGCCTATCAGGGCAGCAAAGAGGACGGCAAGCGAGGCGCCAACAAGGTCCTCCCTTGCGTCGTACGACGTGAGCGAACCTATGACCGCCAGATATCGTGACAGGTGCCCTGCTGCTATTTTGCCGCCCTGCTCACCCTCTTGGGTTGTGATGTAGTAAATGGGCAGAAGATACGATGGTATCATGGCAACCGCCAGAGCGAGGGTCCGCCGGATCGAGGCCCGATAGTGCAGGGCCGCTAATACCAGAACTGACCCCACGGTCAGCACGAGCGACAATATGCTGCAGAAGTACAGAAGGATAAGAAGCAGGTTGAGCCCGAGAGCCCCCCTCCAGCCGGATTCCCCTTGGTGCCACCCCCAGCCCAAGGCTCTATCCCGCCGCCTCCACCAATAGCCGATCGTGAGGAATGCCAGCGGGAAACTGATGGAAAAGTTGTAGAAACCACTGTGCAGGAGGTAGTTGTAAGTGAATGGGAAAGCGAGAAAGACGAGCCACTCCCTGCCATCCCCCGTGGATCTGAGAAAGTAGAGCATCGCCAGCACGAAGAGAAGGACATAACCGGTGAGCAGGATCTTTTCTGCCGCGAGCGGCGGCACCAGCTTCATCATGAGCGCCATCGTCGCATGCGAGAACCAGTTGGGAACGGGTTTGAGGTTGAGGTCGTAATACTGGCTGTAGCCAAACCCCCTGTCGAAGTAGTGGGCAAGCATGTACGAGTTTTCAATATGGCTGGGGCCGTCCTGCGAGGGGAAGTATTTGAAAGCCCATAGCGGAATTATGTGGAGAACCGTCAGAGCGATAATCAGCCAATATGAGGCAGGCACTCGCCGCCGGCAAGACGCGATCCCGCAGAGGCTGCGATTCATTCCACCATTTGGATGATAAGCGTAGCTTTTACCCACCGCTCCCCCGCTTGCTGCTCAACAGACCTTCGACCATCTCCGGGGGCAGGCGCATCATTCTATAGACTTGCACGCGGTGACCCTTCTTGGTCATGGGATTGAGCCACTCCCACACGATCTTGCCTTCCCTTGTGACCTCGAATGCCCTTCCCCGATCCGATTCACATATTAAGGTATTCCCATTCGGAAGTCGCTGGGCCGATCCCTTCTCAAAGCTGTAGAAACTCTCTCGGGGATTTGCAACATACTCCCACTCGATTTGTCCGCTTACGGGGTTGGCCTCTACCACCCGTGAGTATTTCCGCCAGGGGCCATTATCAAATATGAGGATGTTGCCGTTTGCCAGCATTGTCGGATGATGCGGCCACTCCAGAACGCCCTCACCCCAGATCCAGAGAATCCTCTTGGTGTTCTTCTCGAGTATGGCAATCTGGTTGACATTTCTGAAACAGATGAGCAGATTGCCGGCTGCGAACCTTGGGTCCACCCTGCCCAGCGGCGTGTCGGGAATAATGCTGACGCTGTTAAGGTGCAACATATCGAGCACGATTCTGCCCTCGATAGTTTGCTGCTTCACGCGTCCCGGAACCTGCTGCGCCGCTCTAGGGTCCTCCCCGCGTGCCAGCAGGCTATCCAGGAATGTGTCTAGGAAAGATCTCTGATCGAAGGTCTGCTTGATATCTTCCAGATGATCGTAAGCTGACCATTTGTCCATCCCTTCTCCGTCAGACCCGAGATGCACGATCACGGGGAACCTCACGAGCAACTCTCTATACGACTTCAACTCTGTCACAATCACATACAGCGTGCCGTCGGGTGCCACGGCGACATCGTGGTTGGCCGGTATGTTCGTCTGCCAGATGAGGTCCGACTGCCAGTCAAGCTTCTTAAGATCCCCGTACGCTCTTATGACCAAAGCATCGCCGTCAGGTAACATGACCCCATAGTCCCACACAGAGAGCACCTTCCTTGGCTCGGGATATGTCCACCTATGGACGATCTTGCCCTCCATGTCCATCAGCAGGGCCTCTGGAGAGACTCGCGAGCAGTATATGTTATACCCGCGATACGCCTCGCCGCGGTCATATTTGGTGATGCCCATAGGCTCTCCGGTCACTTCTTCTTCGGTAACCGAGGTGTATGGCACTGCCCGAAGCTCATTGAAGCGCCGTTTCAGATCCATGGACTGGGGCTCTACCGGTCGCTTCTTCTTGGGTGAGATCACAAAAAAAATGCTTACTGCCAACACCGCTGCAGCGGCGGCCACAATGGCAGACCTGAGTCTCATGTTCAAACCCTTCCACACACTCGAACTTGGGTTACATTTCGGTGCGTTGAGGCGGTCTCAACCCAGTCCCCCCAGCAAACCCAGCTCGGATCCTGACTGACGCAATGGGCAGCAAGGCCCGAGCGGCAAGCCCGAATGTCCCCTTTCACCTTGTCATATCCCCCGCTTCAATGCTGTCCGGAGTCGGCTCATCCGGTTCCACGGGCGTCATCCTGATCGAATCTCCGGGTGAAATCTCGAACACGAGGTACGAGTATGCGATCTCGCCGATCGGTTTATATCTTTCCCTCAGCCATTTGTACCTATGGGGATGGTAGATGCCCACATAATTATTCACGTTGACGATGATGACGCCTGAATCCGGGAATTGCGGGTGCAGATACTCCTCCATGTGCTTCTCTCTGTAAGTCTTCATCTGCCACATGCCTTCCTCAAGGTACGCACCCGGATGCTTCGCCTTGTATCCTCGCGCATAGTTCGCGCCCTGTCCCCAGTCTATGTTGGAGTCAGCCAGAATCTTATAGGCCTGTTTCCTGTCCCACACCATCTCGTTAAAATAGGGTATGTAGTGTGGGAAGTAGGACAGCACCGAAACCACGAGATAAACAAGGAGGATGACGATGGCGGCCCTGATGACGGAGATGGCACCCTTCTTCTCGGCGCCCGCCTTCTCTGCGTCCTCCTTCTCATCTAACTTCGCCTCGGCAGCACTGCCGGCGAGTACCTCCCCGCGCGAAACCAGACTGCCGCAGAAGATGTAAAGGAAGGGGAAAGCCACCAGGAAATGCCGTATCCCGATCTGGAGTTTGAAAAAGAAGTTCAGATAGATGGCATAGAAGATCACCGGAATGACAAGGAACACCTCATTCCGCATGAAGTGATACCGACGGTGATGCAGGACGTAGAATATGATTGAAAGCACGATCAATATCTGGAGGGCGATCGGCTCCTTGAAAAGAAATGCAAAGAAGTAATAGCCCTTGAAGCCCCCGATTTCTTTGAGTTGACCGAAGAGGTACATGCTGCCAAAGCCCCTACCCGTTTCTTCGCGGTATTTTCCCCAATCCAGGCCCTGAACATATGGATAGGGCAGCGGCGCAGGAAGACCCCTGAGCGCCGGGAGCGCAGCCAGCATTGATTTGGATGAATCGCTCTTGAACTTGTAGTGCCCGAGCGGCACGAAGGGCTTGTTGAAAAGGAACCCGGCATTTATGACGATGATGCTCACTACCGCAAAGAAAACCGCAAACTTGACGAACCCTCTCAGGCGCCTGCCGAAGCCCCTGAAATCGTTTGCCCTTGCCAGCCTCCTCAGGTCTCCCCAATACTTCACTACCAGAATCACAATGAATATCGGATAGAGGAAGATGCATGAGTACTTCGCCAGCTGACTCAGGCCCAAGAGCACGGCACAAGCGGTGGCAAGTCTCCACCCGCCCGAGTTCACGAACCGCCAGAAGTAATAGGCTGAGATCGTGACCATCCCCGCCGCGTACACGTCCGTGGTTATGAGCCCCGCATGCGCAATTATGTTGGGAGAGAAAGTATAGAGGAGGAGCGAGAACAGGCCCGCGGCGGTACCATAAAGCTCCTTCGACCACTTGAAGATGTAATATGCGAGGAGCATCGAGAACAAGATAGTGACCAGGCGCCCGGTCTCGACTCTGGAAAGGACATCCCGCCAGCGGCCAGACGGCAAGGCGTTTCCGATCCGCTGAGGCAACGCGTTGAGAGCGGAGAAGGGCATAGTTCCATCGATGAATCTATTGGAATCGAGATTGAGAATATTGGAGCCATATCTGAAATGTATAGGTTCATCGTAAGTGAGAGAGTTGTGCCGGGCACTCAGGGCACCGAGCACCAAGATGATAACCATGAGCGTGACAAGAACTACTCGACTGACCACACTATGCATTGATGACACCTAAGTGCCGCTGTTCGAGCCAGAGCCTGGCATGAGGCGCGACATCACATGTTTCCTTATCATTTGGCTTCTTGAATATTATAGGCACCCAGGGAGAAGCCTTCAAGCGGAAAGGCCCGATTCGGAAGGGCCCGCCTCTCGGGGGCCGATTGAATTTGCCCTGGCTTGTCCGCAGCCGTATAATCGGAGATAGACATCTGACTGGTCCGGCGGAAAGATCTTCCTGGAAAGGTGCTGGAGAGATGATAGGATGACACGCAGCCTGACGACCCTGCTCTTCATATGTCTGAGTGTACTCCCACTAGCACTTTCGCCTGATGTGCACTCAGGCGAGATAGCACCGACGCAAGGCACCCCTGGCAACCAGCACGAGAGCCAATCTGGAGGTTCTCGACCCGATGCACAAGCGGCTGCCTTCGAGTCATCCTTCCTGCTCTATTCAATCAGTGACTCGCTCGACGACGGTACGGAGGCCCAGGGAACGTGGTATCCCAAAGGATATGAATATGACCTCGATCGCGTGGGCACCGAGTCCTCGGGTGAGAGGTTCATCGCCGCATTCCGTTTCAAGGTGCCCGACCTGGTACAGGGAGAGCAAGTCGCTTTTGCGCGCCTCAGGCTCCCCTCCCGGGAGCAGATCTCCCACGGAACTCTTCATCTGGTGGTAGGCGGCGTGGATGAGGATAGCCCAGAACCTTGCTCCCAGGTGCGTTTGCCGTCTCAGATTCCCGAAACAGATGAGGCTGTGCCCTGGCATGTCCGCGCGCTCCCAAGAAGTGTCTCCCGCTTCTTCTACCAGACAAGTCCCAACCTTGCCCCGGTGCTGAACGAGATCCTGGCTCGTCCTGGATGGAGCAGAGCGGGCAAGGCGCTTATCCTCGTTGTTGAGCCGGATACGACGTCACGACAGGCATCAGGCTACATCGGCCTTCAGGATTGCGTCGACAATACCCGCCGAAGAACTCCCGCAATGCTGGAGATCTATCCTACGGTTGAAGATGCGCTTGTCGGCAAACCCGTGCTCGGCCGCCCTACTGACACTTCAGTCACAATCAATCTCTTAAGCCTGATTGATCTTGATGTTTACGTCAGATATGGAACGGCTCCCGGCGACTATGCCTTCTCGACCAAGACCAAGTCCGGCCAGGCGGGCGGTGAGGCGATCGAGATAGAATTAACAGGCCTAATGCCCAATGCGACGTACTTCTACAGAGTTTTTTACCGACCGTCCGGAGAGGGTGACTTCCGCACCGCACCCGAAGCCGCCGCCGTCGTGGGGAGGGACTGATGGGCATCCTGATCAAGTCCACGACCCGCGTCCTCTGCTTCGCCGCCGAAGGCGCCTCACTCGGCGCCAACTGCACCCTCTGCCTCGACCGCATGCGCCGCGCCGGCACCGACGTCGTCGCCATGGTCCAGGCCGGCAGCGGCTCCGTTGACCGCGGCCCACTCCCCATCTACGACACCGCCGTCCAGGCCGTCCGCGAGGCCGGAGCAAACGCCG
>CAYHHI010000069.1:0-9511 GCA_964356335.1 uncultured bacterium | reverse complement strand
CGAAGGTCGTATCGAAGCCTGCCCTGAGCACGGTCGAAGGGGGGCAGTCCAGCGGCGAAGGCCATGGTAACGGCCGCGTAGGCACGTCCAACAACATTTTTCAACACTCTCGCTCCGCAGCTTGACAAAAGTACGATTTGGGTTTATAATCGTGGAAGTTGAGTGTATAGTAGTGCAATATTGCACAAGATCACACAAAGGAGGGTCAAGGATGAGTAAGGAACAGGGCAGCGAAAGTGCGGTATCAGGTAGTCAGTTCATAAAAAAGGAGGAAGAAATGGCAGAGGAAAAGGAAGCACCGAAGAGAGTATCGCGAAGGCAGTTCGTCAAGGGGGCAGCCGTTGGCGGTGCAGGAGTAGCCGCCGCGGGCATGTTGGCCAGTTGTGCCCCAGCCCCTGTCCCAACCACGGCACCGGGTGAGACCGCAGCCCCGGCCCCTACTTGTCCGCCTGCTGGAGAGTGCGCGCCGTGCCCAGTCCCCGGCGTGCCGGAGGCGTGGGATAAAGAGGCAGATGTGATAGTTGTGGGCTTCGGTGGGGCCGGGGCTTCCACGGCTATAGCGGCCCACGACGCAGGGGCCAAGGTGCTAATCCTGGAAAAAGCACCCGAAGGAGAAGAGGGAGGAAACACTCGAGTATCGGGCAATTTGTGGTTTAACCCTGCCCCTGCCGATAAGGCGATTACATATTTGAACGCTATGGCGGCCGGCTATCCGATTCCCCAGGATATGGTTCGGGTTTGGGCAGAGGAGATGGGCAAGAATGCTGACTGGGTCAGGAGTTTGGGCGGCACCCCCTATGCTCCAGAGCCGCAAAGCGCCTTTTGCTCCCCTGAATTCCCAGAGCTTCCTGGAGCCGAATGCTCGACCACCTATTTCAATGAGGAAGGTGGATGGGGACAGTCAAGGCTTTGGAAGCTGCTTCAAGCCAGCGTGGAAGAGAGGGGAATCGAGGTTCTGTACGGCACTCCGGCGAAGGAGTTGATCCAGAATGCCGTAACGAAGGAGATTCTCGGCGTCATAGCCGAAACTGAAGGAGAGACGATATATATCAAGGCTAAGAAGGCTGTAGCCCTGACTTGTGGAGGGTTCGAAAACAACCAACAAATGATACGAGACTTCTTGTCGCGCCCTCAAATGGCTCAAATGGGCACGCCTTACAATACCGGTGACGGCATCACAATGGCTCAAAGAGTAGGAGCAGCCCTGTGGCATATGGACGCCCAAGCAGGCATGGGTCTTGACTTCCAAGTTCCCGGAACCACTAACGTAGTCTCCGTGAGCCCAGGAAGCAACAACTGGATTCGCATCGATGGAAATGGGGTAAGATTCGCTAACGAAAAAATGGAAGTTCGTCATGGGTATGCATATCTCAATGGAGTATGGCTCCCGCAGCCCACTCCTGTGCCTGCACACCTCATATTTGACGAGACGGTCAGGATAGCAAGACCTCTTTCCATTGCACACTTGTATCAGGCCTTGTGGGTGATGGTGATGGGTCTTGAATGGAGCGAGGACAACAGCGAGGAGATCGCCAAGGGGTGGATAATCAAGGCGGACACAGTTTCCGAACTCGCCACGAAGATAGAGGTTGATGCTGGGGCGCTCGAAGCAACCGTGAACAAATACAATGGGTACTGCGATACGGGAATAGACGCTGACTTTGGAAGACCCAAGGAGGGTCTAGCACCGATAGCAACAGCGCCTTACTATGCAGTCCCTCTCGTACCGGCTCTTCTCAACACTCAAGGCGGTCCCAAGCGAAATCCGGATGCTCGGATTTTGGATACAGAGGATAAGCCTATTCCCAGGCTATACAGCGCGGGGGAACTGGGTTCAATGTACTCCTTCCTATACAATGGTGGCGGTAACGTTGGAGAAACTATGGCCTTCGGGCGCGTCGCGGGACGAAACGCCGCCGCGGAAGAGGCTTGGGCATAGAGCATCTGGCAATCTCATCTCACTGATGGTTGGCTTGAACGAGGGCCTGGCTTAGGCTGGGCTCTCGTTCTTGCTCTAGAGGCACAAGAATGGTGGCGGGACCTGAAGCGCGAGCGATTTGGAACAACATATTTAGCCATCCAAGTAAAGCCAAGAACAGTAGTGGCTTCTACTTTTATCGGCTAGCCCTCGACCGGATCAAGCGGGGCCAGACGGCCTGTGATGTCGGTTGCGGACATACATTCTACTTGCACGATTTGATAAGGAGGTGTGGCCCAGAAGGTTTGTTCATCGGCATTGACTTTTCATCTGCCGCCTTGGCTGAAAGCGCGAAATTGGCCGACAGGTATCGCAACGCCCATCTTCTGCTTGCGGATATGAGGCAATTGCCCCTGGCCGATAGCTGCGTAGACCGGGCGCTATGCGCAGAAGGGTTGCCTTATCTGCTAGAGGACGCAGAGAAGGGTCTGGAAGAGCTGGCAAGAGTAAGCACGGACGAGGTGATTTTCTCTCTCCATACAAGAGGGGCGTATGAGATAAGGGCCACAAGCATAGAGTTCCGGGGTAATATCGTTCTTGAGAATAAGCCGGGTTCAAAGCCGCCAAGGAGGGTGTTCGAAAGGGAAGAAATCTTGGAGATGGTGAGAACTGTGGGAAACCTGCGCGTAGAAGTCATCCAGCCACTGCGCTGGGCCGATGTCTGCACGATGCCGACCCCGCGGCCGTGGCCTTGGTACCTACCTCCCATGGAAAGAATCGCCCTCTACTACATCGTAGCCAAGAAGGTGCGGTGACAAACGCAGCGCCTAGCGAAAGAATCCTGGAAATAGCCACGAGGCCCACCATCGTTGCTATGCTGGCATAGCAACTAGCAAGGGAGAGCCTGCACTTCAGGCTCTCCCTTGTCATGAGCAGCATGACCAGGTAGGCGTAGTCGCCAGGCAGGCTCTTTCGACGATACCAACAAGTAAGCCAAGGACAGCAGACGGGATGAGTTGATGAGGCGATTGTCCTCTTTATACAAAGGGGTGGATGGTGACAGAAGAAGTTGAGGCCCATGAGACGAGCACCTACATGGTTAAGCCATCTCCTCCCGAAGTTGATGCTGGCACCGACATAGCGCTGAAAGTCGAGGTCTCGTGCCCCGAGTCCTGTGACCTCCGGGGCCGCATAGCCAGCATCGTGCTTCAAGATGGTGCTGTCGCGAAGGAGGTTGAACTAAGCGAGTTCGATGGCACGGTGAACCAGACAGACGAGTTTGTAGTGAAGGCGCCGACCAACCCAGGGGGATACACGTGCACGGCCGTGTTCCCGGCGCAGGAGAAGGAAGGCGTTTTACATGAGGAAAGCTCAGCGCCGTTTTCGTTTGGTGTCAAGCCGCACTCAACGAGTATGGCCGTGTGGGATGTGCCTTCTGCAATTGCATTCAATGATAAGTTCAAGATCAAAGTCGGAGTCAAGTGCTCCGCTGAGTGCAAGCTAATGGACAAGAAGATTGCAGTCTACGGCCCAAAGGGCAAGAGAATGGCGACTGGGGCGTTAGGTGGCGTTCCTTGGCCGGGTTCGAGTGCGCTATATTGGGCGGAGGTGGAACTTGAGGCCCCTGGCGTAGAGGGATACTACAGGTGGAGGGTCAAATTCCCGAAGCCAGACCTGGAACTCCCGCATGAGGGGGCTTCCTACCACTTCGCCTTCACAACCGCAAGGCCACCCGAGCACGTGGTGACAGTAGAGGTCACTAGCGAAGATAAGAAGACACCGATTGAGAATGCCTATGTTATTCTGCACCGACACGGTGGCTACCCATACAGGGGCTACACCCACCAGGGTGGGGTGGCCAAGTTGGAGGTGCCCAACGGCGAGTACACGCTTTACGCCTCAAAGGGCGATGAGTATCAGACGTTTCAAACGACAGTTGAGATAGCCGATGATGCAACCATGAAAGCAGAGCTCTCGGTGAGGGTGAGGGAGTGGTGGGAAGGGTAAGAGCATCATGGTGGCTATGCTAGGATAGCAGCTCTCAAGCGAGGGGTTGAATTTTCGCGCCCTCCCTCTCTTGAAATGGAGGTGAGAGTGATGCCTCATTTGGGTGTGCCGGAACTGCTGATCATCTTGGTCATCGTTGTGCTGGTGTTTGGGGTGGGGAAGCTGCCCCAGATAGGCAAGGCCGTGGGCCAGGGGATAAGGGAGTTCAGAGAGGGCAGTCAGGGCTTGGCAGAGGAAGATGCCCCGGAGGCCAGCTCTAGCAAGAGCGGCGAAGGCTAGTCGCCCTTGTTGAGCTAAGGACTCGTGGGCGGCCTCGGCCCGCAGGTCAAATGGTTCCAGGGGGTGTTAGAAGCGCTGGGTAGACACGTGGTGCTCAGCGCGGAAGCGGCGTTGGCTGTGTTTCGCTGCCTTGTCGGTCAGAACGCCGCCTTGGAGCCCTGGGAGTAGCCCGGTAGGCGCATTGACATCGCTATCGCGCTAGGCAGGAGGGGGAGCCTGAGAAGTCGGGCTCCCCCTTTGTCGTAGAGGGAGCTGAGGGCTATCTCTGGTACTCCGGGATCGGGCGAGCCATCCATGCTGCCTCGGGGCACGGCTAGCTGACGCCGGACAACTCCTCGGTCTGGGTGGCGGACGGGCAACCAGGCGATGAATGCCAGCCTGGGCGGGCATAATTGCCTATTGCGGATAGGGCGTCTTGTCTCTTTAAGCCTTGACCGCCGTGGTGCATGATGGTTTGTGGGGTGCCCTGCGAGGCTGGGCCGGCGGCGGCGCAGCAGGTGAACGAGTTGGTGGTGTACCTTCAGGGCGACTATGAGATTCCGCTGAAGGAGCTCAAGTACGCCAAGGAGAGTTGCTACGAGTGCCATGAGCATGGGACCTATGAGGAAATCGTGGAGATGACCGCCGACCTGGGGGAGACGGTGGGCGCCAATCCCCACGCTTCTCAGTATGGAGAGATGGACTGTCGCCTCTGCCACAAGATGCACAAGGAATCGCCGCTGATCAAGGGCTGCTATTCGTGTCACCACGCAGGCACCTTTGAGAGTTGCAGTACGTGTCATTAGTGGTGAACATCAACCAGGTAGTCTTTCCTACTGAGATAGGTGATTTGGCGACTGATTACTAGGTCAGCGCATTGTACTATGTTGGCAGTCTGTTAAGAAGGGCGGTGACAAATCGGCTCTGAGGATGTGGAAAAAGGGCGCGGGAAGCGCCGCTGGGCGCACCCTGAGCCACGTCGTGAGCCTGACGAAGCCTCCCTGAGCCCGGTCGAAGGGGGCAGTCCAGCGGCGAAAGCGATGGTATCGGGCGCGTAGGCACGTCCAACATCACCTTTCAATACTCTCGCTCTGGGGCTTGACAAAAGCACGAAGTTGGTTCATAATTGCTGAAGTTGAGTGTGTAGTAGTGCAATATTGCACAGAATTGGACAAAGGAGGGTGAGAGATGAGTAAGGAGCGGGCGACAGAAAGTGCAGTATCACGTAGAGAGTCCATACAGGAGGACAAAATGCCAGAGGAAAAGGAATTGCGCAAGAAACTATCGCGAAAGGACTTTGTGAAAGGCGCAGCGGCGGTGGCAGGTGCTGGCGCACTAGCCAGCTGCGCTCCAGCTGCCACCCCAGCTCCTGCTGACACCCCGAAGCCGGTGCCTACTTGCCCGCCTGCCGCAGAGTGCCCGGCCCCCTGGCTCCCAGAGAGGTGGGACTATGAGGCGGATGTGGTGGTTGTGGGATGCGGGGGCGCTGGTATCTCTGCAGCCATAGCAGCCTACGACGCGGGCGCGGAGGTGCTCGTACTGGAAAAGGACGCAGAGAATCGTGGGGGAAACACGGGATGCTGTGGGGGGTTCGTGCAAGTCGTCAGTCCCGTGGAGGACGCTATTGACTATCTACGAGCGGAATGCTGGGGTACGGTAACTGATGAGGAATTGATCCGTGCTACGGTTTTGGCTAGCGATGATCTTCCAGCTTGGATCGAGTCCTTGGGTGGCGAACCTAGCTACATGGCGTTGCGTCCGCTGCTTTCCTGCGTGCCTGCTAGTATTACAGGATCTGAGACCCTGCAATTAGGTGAAGTCTGGGGGATCAAACTCCCCGATGGAAGCATTGGTAACGGCGTCAATATGTTCGAATTCCTTTCAAGTTGCGCAGCTGACAGGGGAATCAGCGCGGAGGCCGGAACTCTGAAGTTGGCAACTCCAGCGAAGGAACTGATTCAGGACCCTAGCACCAAGGAGATACTGGGCGTCGTCGCAGCGGAAGGGGCGACAGGGTTTCGCGGAGAAGGGGGGACGAAGATCTACGTCAAAGCGAAAAAGGGTGTTATCCTAGCTTGCGGAGGCTTCGAATGCGATCAAGATATGATCCATCAGTCTGTCGCGAGCCACTCCCATTCCCTAGTTGTTCCTACCATGGGTACTCCCTACAACACAGGTGATGGCATATGGATGGCTGCGCGTGTGGGAGCGAAGCTTTGGCACATGAACAGCGCAGAAGTCTACCACAGATGTGCAAAGCTGGCGAGCGAAGAATATGGCGTGGGAATCCCCATAAACGACACTGCCGATCATATCTGGGTGAACAGATACGGCAAGAGATTCATGAACGAGCGCATATATTGGGTGCACACGAAGGAGACTCTGCCACCGTTCCACTTTTCCCACAAGAAGGAATACCTGGATGGAGTGGATTTCGTTGATTATCCCAATGTACCGTGGTATATGATCTTTGACGAGACTACGAGGAAGAAAGCCGCGCTCAGTACACCTGGAAACTATTACTACGCGCTGGTACACAAGGTGTACGAATGGAGCGACGACAACAGTGCGGAGATCGAGAAGGGATGGATAATTAAGGGTGATACCATCGAGGAGCTAGGCAACAACATTGTGTGCAAAGACTTCTTCGGACGAGTGGTTGGTATGGACGCCGCGGGATTGGCAGAAGCCGTCAACAAATACAACCAATACTGTGCCGCCGGCAACGACCCAGATTTCGGCAGGCCTGCGGCACAATTGGTGCCCATAGAGACCCCGCCGTTCTATGCGATGGAATTGTGTATCGGGAACATTAATACGAACGGGGGTCCGGTGCACAACCAGCATTCTCAAAGCCTGGATGTTGAGGGCAAACCTATTCCGAGGCTGTATAGCACAGGGGAATTTGGCTCAATATACGGCTACATGTACCTAGGCGGCGGAAACTTTCCGGAGGCTCTCTTCACCGGCCGCATCGCCGGAGAGCATGCCGCCGCCTTGCAGCCCTGGTCATAGGGCTGTCGCCTAGGAAAGCGTTTGGAGGATCTTGAAGTGAGGGCCAGAGGGGGTCGGGTTAACCCGATCCCCTCTCTAGTTAGGTCTTTTCTGGTCTGGATAGCGGGGCTATCGGCATTGAGGAGTGGTTTGTGACAGGAGAAGTTCGGTCGCACGAGACGAACACGGAGATGACTGAGCCAGCTGCTGCAGAAGTCGACGCGGGGACCGACATATCGTTGAAGGTCAAGGTCTCGTGCCCTTCTGCCTGCGACCTGCGGGGCAAGATAGTGAGAATCATTGCTCAGGATAGTACCGTCGCCAAAGAGGTGGCGCTAACCAGCTTCGAAGAGGAAATCAACGAGACTGATGAGTTCACAGTCAAGGCTCCAATTGAGCTTGGGGAATGCACCTGGAGTGTTGTGTTCCCAGCGCAAGAGGTCGCACGGGTTCTTCATGGGGTAAGTTCCACGCCAGTGACGTTCAACGTCAAGCCCCACTCAACCAGCATAGCAGTTTGGGACGTGCCTTTTCCGATACCGTTTGGCGGTAAGTTCAAGATCAAGGTTGGAGTCAAGTGCTCCGCTGACTGCAGCCTTGGGGGCCAGAAGGTTGCAGTCTACGGCCAAAAGGGCAAGAAAGTAGCGACTGGAGCGCTGGGTGGCGTTCCTTGGCCGGGTACGCGTGCGCTATATTGGGCGGGGGTGGAACTTGAGGCCCCGGACGTTGAGGGACATTACAGGTGGAGGGTCAAGTGCCCGAAGCCAGACCTGGAGCTTCCGCACAAGGAGGCTTCCTACCACTTCGCCTTCACAACTGCAAGGCCGCCCGAGCATGTGGTGACGGTAGAGGTCATCGCACAAGACACAAAGACCCCAATTAAGAACGCTCACGTTCTCTTGCGCCCACAACGTGGCTACCCATACAGGGGCAATACCGACGAAGGCGGAGTGGCGAAGTTGGAGGTCCAGAAGGGCGAGTATGAGCTGCACGCGTCAAAGGATGGTTATAAAGAGTATCAGACAACCGCCCAGGTAGCTGGTGATGTAGCCATAACAGCAGAGCTCTCGGTCAGAGTGAGGGGGTGGTGGGAATAGGCAGCCCAGAGTGTCAGCAGTAACATGCTAGCGTAGCACGTCTCTGCCAGTTGGCCTCCGCGCTGTGTTTTGTCCGCATCGTCGGCCAGAAGGCCGCCGCGCAGGAGTCCTGGGAATAGTGTCCTGATGGCACCAGTGTTGCCAATGTCTTCTGCTGGGGACAGCCCGACGAATCGGGCTCTCCCCCTCTTCAAACCGAGGTGAGAGTCATGCCACATTTGGGTGTGCCAGAACTGCTGATCATCTTGGTGATCATCGTGCTGGTGTTTGGGGTGGGGAAGCTGCCCCAGATAGGCAAGGCCGTAGGCCAGGGGATAAGGGAGTTCAGAGAGGGTACTCAGGGCTTGGCAGAGGAAGATGCCCCGGAGGCCAGCTCTAGCAAGAGCGGCGAAGCCTAGCCGCCTGAGTTGAGTCAAAGACCCCTTGGGCTGTTCGCCCCACAAGCAAAGTAGTCTGAGCAGGCGATACAGTCACCGGCATAGACAGGTGGTCCTAGGTCCGGAACCGGCGTTGGCTGTGTTTCGGTGCCTTGTCGGTCAGAAGGCCGCTGGGCAGGAGCCTTGGGAATAGTGTCTGATGGCACCATCGGTGCCACTGTCTTCTGCTGGGGAGAGCCCGAGAAATCGGGCTCTCGTCGTTAACCGTGTTCAGAGGAGGCAGAGGGATGAAGAGCGCCACCTGGCTACCGTGTCGTTGCGCGACTTGACAGACGGTGTCCCATGGTGTTAGGCGGTTACTGCGGGGCTGTATCCCGCGGAAGGTCCGGCGGGAACGATCAAGTTCAGCCGGCTCGACTTGACAGAGTGGAGCATGACGGGTATCATCTCCCACCCTGGTGGGGGCTGGCCTCACAGGGCGGGGCGAGGGGCACAGGGAGGGGGCCCAGGCTGCGGCGTGGACGCGGACGACGCAGCGGAACGGTGAGGAGGCATGCTTGAACTATGTCCAGAAAATGGATTGTCTTGGTCGTGGTCTTGTTGGCCGTGGTGGTTCTGGGCGGCGTGGGCGCCGTGGGTTTCTGGCAGTACCACGAGAAGCCTGAATTCTGCGGCACCTGCCACATCATGGACCCGTACGTGGAGTCGTGGGAGGAGTCAGACTACGGCGCTAATGCCCATGCCGAGTACGACGTGACTTGCCTGGAGTGTCATGTACCGACCCTGGAGCAGCAGATCAACGAGTTGGTGGTGTACGTGCAAGGCGACTACGAGATTCCGCTGAAGGAGCTCAAGTACCC
>CAYHHI010000068.1:0-9755 GCA_964356335.1 uncultured bacterium | reverse complement strand
ACCACGCGGATGCCTTCCCATTCCTTCAGTTTAAGAAGGTGATTATCTCCGGAGAAGATAAATTCTGCCCCCGCCTCCAAGGCGGCCTCGATAACGTGATTGTCTTCGGGATCAGACTGAACGGCTTGAACTCTCAAGGAGGGGATAACAATCTCAAATGTGTCTTTGAAAAGAGCGACGATTTCGAGCACATGGTCCGGACGCAGTCCGAACCTAGAGCGGCGCAAAACATCCTCGACTTCGCGGAGGATATCCGGCGAGAGGAAATTGATCAATACACCGCGTGAGGCAAGCTGGAGGATTTTGCGCGCATGTCCCCCAAACAATACGCCAGAAATGAGGACATTGGTGTCACAGACGATCTTCACGAGTTCTTCCGCCTGCGAACATTTCGGATTTCGCGGGCGACATCCGCCTCGGTCAGACTCTGCTGCTTCGCGAGTTCATCTCCGAGGGCAAATACTCTTTCCCATTGTCTCTGTCGGCGCACGTAAAGGCGAGCGGCCTCTCGGAGGAGTTCTGACCTCGTCCGCGACTCCCGTTTCGCTTCGGCGTCGATTTCCGCAAGGAAAGCATCTTGAAAGGAAATATTGACAGTTACGTTGCGCATCATTGCACCTCCGCCTATTTCTAATATACAAAGTTTGTATGTCTTTTGTCAATCCCGCCAACCTAAAACTTACCCTCCAATCCGGGTCGGGCCAAGCCGACTCTATGGTTTTAAAACAGGCATGTCCCGATAATCGACGCTGATCTCAGGCAAACTTTAACGGGCATGCTCTCTTATGGCACCGATGCGTAATGTGTCATATATACTCTGGAAGGTAGTGGAGGTTACCCCTCGGCATTTCTATCGCCTAAGGAGGATGGGTTTAGGGTTGAAAATGCAATTCCAAGAACAAAAAAACACCTCTTTGTAGGCGGTTCATATGCAATATCGAATAGTTACCCTGGTCCGACCTGAGATAAGATTATGGGCGTTGGGCAGATCCATCGCAAAACCTCATCAGGAGCCTCACGGGACTTGAATAGTGACCCTGGCACCAGTTGAACTTTTCCGCGACGGCTGCCGGCACTGCAAGACCTTCTTGTACCGGCACGAAGCGAAAACCTCTATAGAATGCGTCAAGATGAGCGAATGGGATGCAGAACAATCTCATATGGGGTGACTGCTTAAGCAAAAATTCAACGATGGCAGTAGCCACGGACCTACCGCGATAGGCAGGCAATACATACATTCCGCCGAGCTCTCCGGCATTCCCTTCCACGGGAACAATCCGACCAAGCCCAACCTTTTCACCCTCTAATTCAGCTACAGCTATGATGTCAGCCTCGGATGATTTAACAAAGTCAATCTCATCGTAACGTTGATTTGCCCAGGTTAGCTCCGAAGCCAGTAATCTGCGAACATTCAGCATTGTATACCTTTCCACTTTGCCCGGCCTCTCTCGACCCAGCGGCGCTCTAAGAGCGTCCCCTGCTATCGTCAGTTAGACCGAGAGTGTGAGAATTTGAGGCACCCAGGTGACGTGGTGATCCGAGATTTCGAGCCTTTCAGGAACCCTTTCTGGACAGTGCTCCGCTATGACTCCCGAAACGAAAACTGTGGAGAGCCCTACCTCCTTGGCTCCGATCAACTCGTTCGAGCCACCATCGCCCACAAAGAGGCACTCCTTGGGCTTGAGCCCTAGGGCGTCAAGACATCTGTGGAAAATGGCTGGTTCGGGCTTAACACAACCGACCTCGCACGAAAATATTTCCACCTCAAACAACCCCGCAAGCGGAGACTCTGCCCACGCGGCAACCTCCATCGCATCGGCGTTACTGATCAAACCAAGGCGCAGCCCCGCACTCCGAAGTTGCTTGACCGCGTCAACGTCTCCTCCGGGACCCTGCGCAACGCATGTCGAAACCACTGGCTCCTGATTCGCGCGGCCTCGCGGACCCGGCTATCGGGTATCGTCGGGTCCACTTCGTGGGCGAGCGTACGCACGATCTCATAGGGATCACGTTGTGCTCCTGTGAGCCGCTGTCGTGACCTCGTAGCGAGGATTTCGTCCCACACCCGTCGATCAATGCCAAGAACGTCCGACGTCACGGGAAGATCCGACCATTCGGACTCGAGTCCAGTCAGCGTACGGAAGAGATCGAAGATCACCCCTCGTATGGGCATGGTTATTCTAAACAGTGGAAGGGGGGTCAAGAGAAGTGGGTTCAGGACTTGCTTTTTGACCTTTCGACTTCTTTCATTAATCGACTTACAGTAGAATAGGGCAAACTCAAATAATCTGCAACCTCCCTCTGACTATACCCCCACTCCCTGACCGCCTTGCCGTATGAAGAATCTTCAGGAAGGAGAGGCGGTCTTGATCATCTCGGAAAATGGCCTTCCGTCTCTTCTCTCTTGAACTTACATGATAAAATGCCCCGGCAAATTCTATTCGCAAAGGTCTCGACATAAATCTACTAAACCCGCATCATTAGAAAATAAGAAGAATAAAGACCTGACCCCAGTTTGCTTTCGAATCCATATTTCCTTCATGTTCATTCTTATGGCCAACGCTCAACATCACACGCGCGCGATGCAGCCTACCATCGGGTTCTTGCTGTTGTTAGCTCAAATTCTGAACACTCTTATCAGTATTACTGGGTCGAGTAGGCACGTCTGACGACTCCCGCGACACATTCGGGAATTGTGTCAGGCGTGAGTCCTACGAAGTGATCCAGCGCTGCAAGCGGTTTTCCTTTCTTCTCGCCCTGGGTCGCAGAAATCCCGGAGGCGCCTTCGAAATCGGGTGAGAACACCTCTCTATGGCCCAAGTCCGGTTGGATGAGGTTCTGGATCTCCTCGTTTAGCGCGAAAGTCCGTCGCTTTTCACGTAGCTTTTCGGGTGTCCATTCTGGCGACGGGGGATCGGGCACTGGATCTTCATCATGAACCACGGCGTATTCAATTCTGAAGGCGTTTAGGATCTCAACGTACAGCGGAAGATTGTGCTTGCTCCCACAGTCGATAACGGACACTCGTCGGTCGTGGCAACCGAGCTGCGTAGCTACGTAAGGGAGGACAGTCTTTTCTGTTTCGCCCTCCATAAGCACAACCTTTCGCGCGAAGAAGAGCTCGCCACGGTCCGGGTTTACCCAGCAAGCCATATGGAACCGGTTCTTCCGCTCTCGGTCTCCTTCTCCTGCGAATAGCTCCCGCCTGCATTGTTTCACCTCGGTTCCGGTGACAGGATTAGGCCTGTGGACGATGATGATTGAGCGGTAGTTCTCCAAATCGACGAAATGCGTAGAGTGCGTACACACGAGGACCTGATGCTCAGGTGTAGCCGCGATGGTCTTGAGCGAGTCGGCAAGCGTCCTTTGAGCATGTGGATGAAGGAACAGCTCCGGTTCTTCCTATGCAATGATGAGAGATTCCGACGCTGCCCGTGCCCTAGGAGCCCCCTCGCCAGGTGCAGTCCGAAGCACAACAGACCAAGCTTTGATGAGTGCGAAGATCACCGCTCTTTGGAGGCCGTGTCCTTTTCGCTCGGCTACCGTTGGGTGTCCGTCGTTCAGCCATAGTTCTGTGCCTAGTTCGAATAGCTTCCGTACCTCGGGAGGAGTCACCCGGACGCTGACATCAACCCCCCAGGGTGTCAACTCGGTCTTGATAGCACGTTCTAGCCGGGCGAGCTCTGATGATGGTTCTGCGCCCGGGTCTTCGGGGCGCTCGTTAAGTTGGCCCACGAGTTCGCCCAAACGCTCCTGCAGGTCGAGGAATCGTGGATCACGAGCCGTCATCTCAGCCACAGCTCTTTGGAGGAGACGACCGAACATTGCTGTCCCTGTCGTCTTCGTCTCATCTCCTAGGTCGCGGACTGCGGGAACCAGATAGAAGTCGGGCAGGATACCTCCCGCGATACTCTTGGCGCCGAGAAGCGGGGTCTCTTCGAGAACCCGCTCAAACTCCAGTTCGGATTGGTGTGCGCGGATATAAGCCGATTGGAATTCCTGAACCCTCTCTTTCGTAATTCGACCCCCGCCCTCAAGCAGTGCGCTCAGCTGGGGTACCTCTCGGGCCTCAGCACCGATCGCATCGCGCGTCTTCAGGCGCTCAAAGGCAGCATCCTGGAGCCACCAAAGCATCGGCTGCTCAAGGTATCCTCGGTATCCCGTGTTCACCTCTCCGGCATTGCCGAGAACAGCCCACTTTTGGATGCAGATGCTCCCGTCAGCTCTCAGATACTTCCTGAACGTAGTCCTCTCTTGTTCGGTAAGCTCGGAGAAGACAGCCTCCACGAAAAGGCGGTTGTCTCCTTCAGCGCGGCCTGAGAAGAAGTCCTCCCGCGCAATTTTCATACCTGGAGAGAGTAGAAACTCAACAGCCGCAAGGAGATTCGATTTCCCGTGATTGTTTGGTCCCAGGAGGATGCTCATCCTTCCGATTGAGCAGGTGAGCTCTCGGATGCTTCGGAAGTTGTGCACAAGGATTTCAGTGAGCTCCATTTCTTCCTTCGCTTGCGGCCATTTCTGACGTCTGGATACTTAAGCTATGCCGTCCCCTTAGGCAGTCGGCAGCAGCTCGTCGTCGGGCGTATTATCTCTTACCGCACGGCGGATCATATTGATGACGAAGTTCCTGTTCGGTCAACATGCGCCCGGCTTGCTGCTTATTCGGCGTATAAAGCACAGATATGGTTAACGTCCCCGTGCAATTATGTGACCAGCAATCCTTTCGGTCGTGATTTTCTAATCTCATTTTTGACTGTCGCAGATTCACCAACATCATTGAGGGAATACTTGCCATCACGATAGCAATGGATGGCATAGATACCAGATTTGTCCTCAAGATTGCCCGTATCAGTGTATGGCCCTTCAAATGTATACTGTCCAACTGTGATGCTCATCGATATTCCCTTTCTCACCGGTTACACTTCTTCGGGTGATGGGAAGTCCTCGAATCCTGTGTACATCACATACCCTACATAGTTCATGTATGGCACGATGCCTACCCGATTGGCATATAGCATAAAACCTCCCCGTCTCCAATATTTCTTTCCCTGGCATGTAATTAGTCTATTATCGCTCTTTATTTCTCCAAGATACTTGCCATTAGGAGCATATAGTTCCTCACCTTGGAATTGTCCCACGTGTCGGCCATCATGCGTCCAGAGGCTATCACCTTCCCGATAGCCAAAAAATTCACCGCCCCAAGTCCATAGTGGCTTCATGATTCTTATCCTTTCGGCCAACGCGAATAGTTATTCTGGTCCGACCCGGGATAATTGAGCGCCCTGCTAGGGCATTCTGTTCTACTTGGTACTGGGGTTCGCTCAGGATGCCCCCTTTTTTATTTGTTTTATGCGAAGGCGCACACTGCCCTTCGGGAGCTTAGCTTCAACCACATCTCCCAACCGGGACCCCAAAAGGGCCTGTGCAATGGGTGTATTGGCGCTTATCGTCCCCCATTCAGGATTCGAGCGCTCCCGAGTTATCAATGCCTGCTTTTCGTTATTGGGACTTTCCACATCGACATAAAGCACCGTGTCTCCAACCTCGACTCTTCCGCCATCAGTCGATATGTCGTGTCCCTGCTCTTCGCGCTCGACATCCGAAAATGGTCCGCCCCTGTATGATTCCTCCTGATTGGACCTCAGCATCTGTTCATTAAAAACCGCTGCTTCAGCGCTTTGCGGGGTAATTCCCCTTTCCTCCAACATCTTCCATAGGCCCTTCAAGGCTTCTCTTCTATCAGCGTAAAACCCTGAAGCCCTGATCCGGTAGAAAACCCAACCGCAACGCTCCAGTATCCTTTGTCGTTGATCATCTTGCTCATACTGCTCCGGCGGATGGAACTGGTCTCCATCGCATTCTACGGCTAGACGGGCATGACCTCCCTCGACTACAAGATCAATACGCTTTCCTGCTACGTCGAATTGCGGAATAACGCGATAGTTCTTACCCGCAATCTCCATCGCCACATCAACCTCAAACCAGCTATCAAAGGGCTGAGGCGGCTTTTCAATGGAACGATTGGCTTGCGCGGCTTTACGGGCAAGTTCTTCGATGCTTATGCCTGCAATCTCACAGAGTTTAGTCTCCTCGAAGAATTCAAGCAAAACACGGCGTAAACAAGAACTACTCAATTCGTCACGTGTGACGGAGTGGAATAGCCACATCTGGTCACGTGCACGGCTGGAGGCGACATTGAACCGCCGTTCATCGGAGCTCATCGCCAAAGCCCCGATCCTTTCATTTGGGGCTGCAACCATGGAAAGAAACATGATATCCCTTTCATCACCCTGAAAACTGTACGGATTTCCGCAAATAAGTCGGCGTTGCTCCAATTCTTCCGCGCCTAACTGTTCAAGCAGTTGCTCCTCAATCAACCCAGCCTGAGCATCTCCCTGAAGGACAACAACCCCCATGGTTTTACTCTTATATTTCTCGTCACGACAGAGTTCCACCACTTTGCTGACAATTGCTTTTGCTTCCGGTCTGTTTATAACATGGCTGGCATAGCCTTCGCGATAGCCTTCTTTAATGTAGACATGAACAAGAGGATTAAGACGGTCTTGTCCATATTGTCGAAGGGGTATCAGAGGCCTATCGGAATAGCATAGATTGTTACTAAACTGAATAATCTCCGGCATACAACGGAAATGTTCGCGGAGTGCGATGCGGCGCGTGCCGTACCGGAGCTTGCCCTGATCGAATAAACTTGAATTCACATCGAATGACGCCTTGAAGTGAAAGTCGTAAAGATATTCTTCCATTAACCGGTGATAAACGGGTCCTAGCTCGATACCCACTGCCTCTGGGCTGATTTGTTTATCATCACCGACAATCAAAATCTTCTTTCCGAGATAACAAAGCGGAAGAGCCTCCAGTCCGCATTGGGACGCTTCGTCCACCACGATGACGTCGAACATTCCCGGAGCGGGATCAACCGTATCCCAGACGCGATGGAGCGGCATGACCCAAGCTGGGACTGCTTCTCGACATTAATTCAGACTCTTCTGGACTTGCTTCCGACGCCAAAAATCATATTTGCCCCTCCCGGTTTTTGTAATCTTGCTCATGGCTTGTCGCCAAAGTTCCATGTGCCGCCGGTGTTCTTCCTTCATACGGTGAAAACAGAACGACCAAGCCCGGAGGGATGCGACACGAGCAATCGTCTTTCCTATCTCGTCTTCTATTTGTCGGTGCCGCCTTTCGAGACTTGGAGTATCTTCTTTGTTTATATAGTCGTTCATCCAAGACCGTGCCTGAGCCCAGCGCCATGTTTCTGGCAGTACCCGAAGGCGCTCATCCCAATTCTCATTTGCCCTGTTTAATTCAAGATTTTTCGCTAATTGAGGAGCGAAGAGTCCCACTTTCTCAAGGATCTCCGAAACCCAACGAGCCGCCTCCTTCTCTTCGTCCAAGGTCATGATCTCTTCAAAAGCGCCAGCATATTCGACGAAATTTCGTGCTCTAATTGCCTGTAAGAGGTGCTGGGTCACCACGTGCGCATTGGCATTAGTCGCCAGCGTCGCCACGGGAGACTCCAACTGTTCAATAGCCCTTCTCTCCTTGAATGCCTCCTCGCGCGCTAAAGCATGTGAGCATGTTCTGACGATCCTTTCCAAACATGACTCGTCATGCCATACCGGTTCCGGGAAGTTGCCCCACTTAGCGAACACTTCCCGGCAACGCTTTACTCTTTCGGGGAGCGCAATTGTTTCGCCGAGCGCCGCAAACTGGGAATGGAATGCTTGAAACTGCAACCTGTAAGGCCCTTTCGTCCGTTCGGAGCGCATACCCCAGAAGTTCCAGCCTCGTTTCATCTCAATTTTCACGCGCAGTACGTCGATCAAATCCGTCACACATTCCAAATCATTGCATGGGTGTCCGTTGACTCGGATAGTCCTCCAGATGTATCTGACGGCCTTGACAGCCTTGGGACGGAATGGCCCCCATCCCATTTTCCCCCCATTCGCCAGGTGCTCTTTGATCAGCAAGGCATCCTTTAGGACTCTTCTTTGATCCCGATTTTCCGGTAGAGCAACTTCTATCGAATCGGCTTTTCCAACAATATCGCCGATGCGTTCGACAATCTCTGCGGATATTTTGTACAATTCTTGCCATATTGCGCTCTTACCCGACAACACGTCCCCTACAGCTTCACGAATCCATCCGTGCGGCACGGACTTGAGTCGCTGTATCTCATTCGCCATGGCTTCTAGCAGTTCACGAATGGAGAGGACCGCATTTACCGGATGACCGGAAATACGCTCAAGGAACCTCGCATCTAGATCGGCAGATGTCGTAATTACCTTTTCATCAGCTTCCCGCTCCATATCAACAAGATTCTTGAATCGCTCAACGTTCAAGACCGAGTCGGGCCAAGACCGGGCTAGCTCATTCGTTTTTTCGCGGGTAAATCCCCGAAGTCCCCGTAATAGTTGAACGAAGTTCACATCCGAAAGCGGATAACTCTTGTCAAAGGGAACCTTGTCAGTGAACCAACTGTACTTGGCTTCATCTCGTGTAACGGCCTGAGCAATCTGAGCAGCCGTGCCGCGATATGAACCGTCGCCGATCGTCTGGACATGGGCCTCTGACTCTCGAATTGCTCGGAGACGATTCTGGATTCCAGCCTTTTCCTCCCGTTGGCGATGAAGGGTCTCTTCGAGCTTCTTGATCTCGATTTGTGTGCGACTTTCATTCCATTGCTCATTCTCCTGTAAAATCGCATTAACGCTAGCCTCCAAAGAGCGTTTTTCTTCCAGCCCGCTTCCCAGAAGATTAATACAAAGTGGGCGCAATTCTTCTGGGAGCAGTCTTTCGAGGACTAGTAGAGCACGGGGGGTCTTTGCAGTTATTAATGTGCGCTGGCCAGTAGCAAGAAGATGGCAAATTAAATTGGCGATGGTGTGCGACTTGCCGGTTCCAGGTGGTCCTTGAACTAAGACGCCGTTTGAAACCCTGATTTTCTCCACGATTTTCCGCTGTTCCTCATTGGATGGTTTAGGGAAATAGATATCTCGATTCATTTGGCTATTGGAATCATCCTGACCCTCTGCACACTCTTGGCCATCATTCTTCGGGATTTCGGCAAGGTCGCCGAACTCGGGAGGGATTTCCCCTTCAAGTTCTATTCGATCCTTGATACGTTTCAAGACATCAGTGAGACCTTTTACCGATCGCTTTCTTAGGACAAGTGCCGGAGCGTACTCTACGCTTGGCTCTTTAAAGATAAGTGCTTTCTCTGTATGCAAACGCGGATAATACTGTCCATCTGGATGGAGCGAATGGACAAGAGCCTTGAGGACGCCTTCGATGCAATCTCTACTCCATGGATCGTCTGCTGCGTTCTTGAGGCTGGTTTTTGCAGATTCTTCAGCCCGAGCCGGCTGCTCATCAATGTCAAGCATATCCAGCTCCGGCCTGAGATTGGCCCCATCAGGATTGGGCCGGACAGTGAACTTCCCCAATCGGGCTTCAAACTCGAGCAGAGCGTTCGAAACCACAAGGTGACGTCTAACTCGTTGGTTGCTCGGCGTTTGCCAAGTCAACAGCCCCATGGCCAATATCAGTTCATACTCCTCACCGAGTCGAAGTTGTTCCTGGCGAATGGTGAATAATGCCGTATAAATCTGTTGAACTTTTTTCCATTTTTCATATTGTTCCACCCACGGCATCCATTTCTCTTCAACATATTTGTCCCAAGCCTTTTGGACTTCGGGAAGCCTATCGAAATGAAATGTCTGGCTGATGAACGG
>CAYHHI010000067.1:0-10239 GCA_964356335.1 uncultured bacterium | reverse complement strand
TCCGGCTCGGGCTAGTGGTTGATAACAAGCTGGAACTCGAGTTCTCGAATGGGAGTCGGATAATGGCTGTCTTCGACCCACGAGGTGAGGGAGGTGCCGATGTCGACTTGGATGAGCTATCACACTACTCGTGGGATCGGCAGGTGAATGTCTATACCGACTCACTTCCAGTTGTCTCGCGAGGAGGGCACCTGGCAATAGGTTCTACCCCACTCGGCAAGTCGGGGAGGTTCTATGAGATTGCCCATGAGGTGGATGGCAAGTATGCCAACTACCATCACTACCGGATCTACTGGTGGGACTGCCCTGACCTCTGCAGGGACGTGAAGAGAGCGAGAAAGGAGGCAATGAGCCTCCCGACCGAGGAGCGGGTGGGGGCCTTTGGGAGTACGAGGCTCAAGGAGATCTTCGATAGCCTCCCCCTGGAAGATTTTGAGCAGGAGTATGAGCTCCTCTATGTGGACGAGCGGACATCCTTCTTCCCCTACGAGCTCATTCTATCCGCCACTGACCCTGCCCCTCAAGTCTACTCGACCTTTACAGAGCTCAGGGACAAGGCGACTGGCACCCTCTATGCAGGTTTCGATGTGGGTCGGCACCGGAACACCTCGGAGCTCACCATCTTCGAACGTCTGGGCGAGGTTTCTTGCGAGCGCCTGTTCAAGACGTACGACAAGGTGGAGTTCCAGGCGCAGGAGGCTGACCTCGTGGATTGCCTCACGATTCTGGGCCCTAAGCTTGCTCGGCTCTCCATAGACCAGAATGGGATCGGTATGATGCTGGCTGAGAATCTCGCCACCAAGTTCGGGTCCCGCGTAGAGCCGGTAACGATAACGAACCAGGTGAAGGAGCGGATGGCAGTGGAGTTCAGGGTAGGCTTGGAGAAGCGAGGCATCAGGCTCTACCCGGACAGAGAGCGTATCGGGCATCTTCACTCGGTGAAGAAGACGCTCTTGCCCGGGGGTTCCACGAGGTACGACACGGTGCGGAATGAGAAGCACCACGCGGACAAGGCATGGAGCCAGATGTTGGCTTACTGGGCAGGGGCAACGGGCTGCGGAGTCATAGACGCGTCACATTTCGGGGTCGTGGGCCGGAGAAGTATTCTCGCCGAGTTGGATGCTTGGGTGTGACGTTGCCTTCTACGAAGGATGTTGACATGGTGACGTGCCCGGCAAGGACTCTGTGTAAGGCCGCCTACGCGATGTTCGGGGACGATGAGGAATGGCTGTCCGATTGTCGCGCAGAGAAGGATAGAGCTGTTCAAAGCGTACTGTGACAGGCGATCTACCGGCTTCGTGGCAAGGACATATTACCGGCCACGGCTCTCCGCTGCAAGACGATGAGCGAATGTAGCTTTTGACTTGACGTTGGCTGCTTTGTGTGGTACAAGCGACGTGGAGTCTGCGAAGCATTAAGACGAAGCGCGACCGCCCTAAGAAGCAGGTTTAGCATGGGGCGCCGTCTAGGCTTTTCGGCCTTAGTCCGCCATGAAGAGCACCGCCGCCTTTTTTCGCAGGATGGGCGATACAACTTGGTGCGCAGCCTTGTGTCGGGATAGCCTTCCACTATGCGAAGACCGAGGTCCTCCTTACTCCTGCCTGGAAATCGGCTTTTTGTGGTCCGTGCATTGTGGGGCCTACTCAAAATGCGGTGACTGAGAATGCAAAGGAGGTTGGCAATGCGAGTAATGATATCTGTGACAGTTGCGGCATTGATCGGGCTTACGCTCGCGTTGAGCCCGGTCGCTATTCTCGCTGGCGTAGGGGTTTGGCAGGTTCAGGAGAACACATATGTGGCTCAGGGAAATGCTGCCCAGTGCACTGAGGTATTGCCAGGCGAAGATATGGACGGGGTGCACGTCATAACTTGGTGGCCGAATGCAGGCGGGAACGGCAATGGCGGCGTCAGGTTCTTCCCATCGCTGAGGTGGGATAATCCTGCGGCCGGCGACATCGTGTGCTGGCTCTATGACAGCCCGACCTTCATAGTGTGGTGGCAGGGGACATTCTTGAACCCGTCCACGGAGGTTGTGGTTCAGCTCCAGGGGAGCGACAGCAACGACGGCTGGGTCGACGTCTATGTGGATGGCGGCTTCGAGTTCGCTTACAACTCCTACCACAATGTGCCCACGAACGTGAGGCTGGTCGGGACGGGATTCGCCAACGTCGCCCACATCGTGGATTTGCAGGCCCGATTGAGCGGGAACGATGTATCTATTGACTATGTAGCGGGAGGATCAGCTCCATCGGCCAGCGACCCAACAACCTGGGGATCGATCAAGGCGATATACAGGTAGGGCTGAGTGAAAGGGCCAGTTCCCGAGATTGGACGGTCACTCGCAGACCGGCCTGGAACTTAGCACGATTGAGAGGTCCGGCTCTGGAAGGGATCGGGCCTCTGCCTTTTGGGCAGATGTGAAGGCCATGCTCATGAGGAAAGCGAGGTCTCAGGGACCGGAAGCTCGTGGAGATGGGACTGGTGCAAGTGGCTAAGGCCATTGCCGAGGGAAAGGTGAAAGTCACGGTCCCAGACTTGGACAAGATCATCAGGTTAGAGGAGTTCTTGAGAGAGGAACGAGTGGCAGGCGAGCAGACGAAGATTGTCCTTGAGTGGATGGACGGCAGCAATCCGAGTGAAGAGCAGGACAAGTAGTCTGGCGAACCTTCTACCGGGGGATGATGAAGAATGGCCTTTCAGTTGCTCCAGTCGGTGCCAGGCCAAGCAGGCCAGGGCCATCCAGGCGAAGGCGTTGCAGAGGATAATAGAGGACGGTTTCAGGAGTTCGAAGGATGCGGCAGATGCCTACTTCAAGGCGGTGCAGGAGGAACGGGTGATCCGGGGCGAGCCAAGCGACCGATTGAACTTCGTACAGGAGCAGATGATCGAGACCGGCGACAGGTATGAGATCATCAAGGAGCTTCTGAAGGATGAGGAGTTCAGGAAGTTCAGCGACCGGGTACTCGAGATGCAGGTGTGGGCAAGGACGCCGCGCTTGCCTCTGCAAGGGCCGAGAAAGGACGCTGTTGTCAGGTTGGCGGGATAGTTGGTCTGTGCACACTCATGATAACAGACCCAACTGATGAAGCAGCCGCGTCCCTGCAGGCGTAATACTGAAGTACGCGAGGTCCAGGGCATCGGATGTGGCGTGTACGAGCCCAAGGGGAATCATGTCCGACAGCTTCAGCTTGATCAGCCGAATCGGCTTGGGAATCTGCAGGCTTATACCAAAGGCTGATTCGCTCGCAAACACCATTGTCGCAAGGCGGAGCAGAATCTTCTTCGACAGCGAGTCTAGCTCGGTTGACTCAGAGGTAGCGGCGCCGCTGGGCGCGGCAGGGGCTCGGGGAGGATCCTCGGTGGAAGGCACCAGCCGTTGAATGTCGCGAAGCCGACGACTTACGGCTGGCCAGCTCCGCTCGAATGCCTTCGTAAGGTCGCCATCAGTTGTCGACACGCCTGGTGAAACCTGCTGAATGCGCCTGAGAAGCCGGAGCACGTCCTGTTTGCGTTGCCTCACGCACTGGAACTCGCTCAGAGCGCGCGGCAGGCTGTCCACATCAATGCCCACCAATAGCGGCGCTACCCTGTCCTTTGCACGCCCGCCTGCGAGTGCGCCGGCCTCGAACAACACCCAGGGGTTGGATGCCATGCCTGCAACAAGGCAGAGCACGCCGAAGTTGGCTGTCCTCAAGTTCTTCCAGAGTTCGGGACTCCAAGGTGTACCCTTGGCGATATCCTCCTCAGACATCCACGGCTTCACGTACGGTAGCACCACGGGCAGCCACTGGCGGAGTACGGTGGCTACCTTCTGGCTACGAGAACCCGACCAAGCAAGGAACAACTTCACTCAGCCTCTCCTTCACTGCGTGGTGGCGCCGTGCTTGCCGCCGGAGCGATGTCCGTCGACGCACTGGTTATGCGGTCACCTCGTGCTAATGTCGTACACGATACTCAACCACTCGCTATCCGATCTCAGCTTAAGGAAATCAGGATCCCCCTTCGCGAACTGCTTCCACATGTCTTGCTTCCGTATGGCCTCACGCAGGTCCCGAAGTGCTGCCTCGCGCTCATCAAGAATCGCATGTAGGCATGCAGAGTTGTAAACAGCCACGGAGAACTCTGGGTCCATCTGTCGCACCTTGTCGAGGGTCACTCGGGCTTCATCGAACCTGCCCAGCCGGATTTCTGCGTTTGACTTGACGTTGAGCGCAAGAACATGTTTGGGATCAATCTGAAGTGCCGCGTCCGCGTGGGACATTTGCAGAGCGAAAAGCTCATCACGATTCTCTGGGTGCTCACAAGCGCACCCCATTAAGTACAGGGTATCCGCGAGCAGATAGTGCGCGTCAGCGTTGCCCTGCTGTCCGCCAATGAGCCTCTCAAGTAGAGCTTTTGCTTTGCGTAGATCCCCCACGCGGATTGTTTCAATGGCTACTGCAACAGAGTGGCGATCCCGAAGGCGGCGAAGCTCCTCATCTAGATACCTTCGCCTGATCTTGTCCTCCACCAAGTGATCCGATGGAACCTGGAGGTAGGTTCGGATCTTACGGTCGAGTCGCGCCCTGAAGTGCTCCTGCCAGTTGATTTCGGTCCTGTCGAACATGACGGCATCACGGCCACGAAGCATCGCGGGTATGCACGCCAGAGCGTCACTAATGAGTATGAGGTCCTTTCCTGCACCAATCGCAACTCCGATCTCGTATACGACGTTCGTGACATCGGTCCTGGTTTGCAGGAGAACAGCTACTAGGCAATCAGAATGATCGCGGATGAACTGCGAGATCTCCCCGGAGAAGTCCTTGCGAAGGTCCAGGGCCCGGCCGTCAACGATGTTCACCCTTCTCAGTCCAGCTGCAACCTGCTGAACAATCCCAACGAGCGTGTTCGCGTCGCGGTCCGCATAGACGTAGGAAATGAAGATTGTCTTCTCACGCATCCCGGCCGCTCCCCTTCTGCCGAACTATTGCGTACACCTTTCCGTGCGGAGGCTCATTGGCGCCCAGTCACTCCCCTACGGGTCGGCACTCCACGCGCGCTATCCTACCACCACGGCCCGGTGCTTTCAACAGATTCGGTGCGGTTTCATGTGGCAAGGTGATCGTAATGCGGTTTCCCCGCAACAGTCTCGCCAAGGTGTTTAGACCATGCCCACCGGGCTCCCCGCAGCGCTGCCGCCCCCGTTCGAGACATGCGTGTACGCCATCGTGGTCCTGACGTCCTGTGCATGAGGTGTCTCTTGATTGCCCTGATGTGATGAAGAGCCTCTTGCCGGGAGGCGCCACTAGATACGACGCGGTGCGCAACGAGAAGCACCATGCGGACAAGGCATGGAGCCAGATGCTGGCTTACTGGGGAGCTGCCACTGAGGTGCCGAGGATTGATCTGTCGCTATTCGGCTGCGTGGGCCACAGGGAGTCGATGGATGCTTGGGGTGGGTTGGACTGGTAACTGGCCTAGAAGGGGGACGGATTGCGCCGCCCACGCTGTCGCGAAAAGCAGTTGACAGCTGGCATATGCGAGAATACAATCCAGCTGAACGGGCAGGAAGTGGGCGCGGGGCAGACGACAGCCACATATGAAGTCTGCTGGGGGGCGGTACGCTGCGATGGCCGCTCGGTGCAACGCGACGAGGGAGCGAGCTTGAGCACGTACCCCAGGACGGAAGGATGCTCGCGTGAGAGATCGCGTGACTTGAGCGGTTCAAGGAGGTTGCATGATGTGTGCCTGGGCGGGATTGGGCCGTGTTGTATGCGTCTTGGGTGCGATAGCGTCGCTATCAGTTGTTCAGTGTGTGAAGGAACCGCCTAGCTCTATCCAGGGGCAGAAGCCCCCGGCAGACATGCGTGACGGCGAGGCACGTGCGGGAATCGTACTGACTGGTGGAGCGGAGTATCGTGGTGGGGTAGATCTTGTTTGGAGAGCGACGGAAGGGCTGCCGAGCGCCGAGTACGAGGTGTCCAGGAGAAAGTCGGATGAAGCGACCTTTGTTGTGATCACAAGGGGTCTTCTACCGCAAGGGAGCAATAGGTACAAGGACCATGAGGTTACAGAAGGGGAGACCTGCGATTACAGGGTCGTTGCTTGGGTGCGCGGTGTCCCTGCCGACAGTTCCAACACGGTATCAGTTGTCGTTGCTTATCCCCTGAGCCCTGTGTACAAGCTGGTGCGTGCTTACAATGCCCGGGATGTCGACCTGCTTGCTGATTGCCTTGCAGAAGACTTCAGGTATCGTTGCTCAAGGGGTTCTGGCGGCAGGAGTTGGGATAAGATGACAGAGGTACGTATTCACGAGAAGATGTTTGGCTCGGGCACCGCGACTGACCTGCTGTGCGGGATTGACCTGAGTGTATCAGGCATGCAGTTGACTAAGGCGGAGCTTGGCGAAGAGGCCGAGGAGATCGGGAGAATAGCCTGTCAGGTAGACCTCCTATGCTCTTTTGAATTCAGCCGCGGGGGCTGGAGATCTTGGCGATTTCAAGGGCCGGCAGAATTCACAGTAAGATTCAACCGGGGGAAGGGGCGATGGGAAATCGTTGAGTGGGAGGACAAAGAGGGCACTAGCAGAGAGGAGTACTGAGGCAGAGGAAAGGACGGAGGCACAGGCGCTCATGACAAAACGCGCGGCTCAGCGAGTCGGGGCTGTCCTCATTGGAGCTTTGGCCTCGGCCATGGCGGTGGTGTCATGTCCCGAGGGAGGCGTAGGAGGTGGTGTGCTGGAGTCCCGCACGAGACCAACACATTGGCTAGTGAACAGCGAGATCTTGGACAAGAGAACTAGGTTCTCCAAGTGCTTGGAGGAACGTCCGGATGGCAGTGTCAGCCGCGTCATCTCCCTCGCGCCACTTCATTATAAGGATGGGGGTGTCTGGAGGGATATTGATACAAGGGTTGTCGCACTGAACGGCGGCAATAGTGGGGAATGGGGCTGTCTTACTAATGGGCTGAAGTGCATATTCGGAGCCGACGACCATGGTACTTTGAGGGTCAGCCTGATAGCTGGGGGCGACACGGTCTATCTCACGCCCCGATGCATTGCATTTGGTAGCGCACGCATCAGTTTGCCAGGGCACCGGCTGCTGGAGGCCAATGTACTGGTCGATGGGAGCAGAATAGTGTTCGCCGACAGCATCTCGCCGGTGGGCCTCGCCTTCACAGTAACCCCGGACGGGCTGCGGGCTGACGTGAGGCTGGGCAAGGACCTTCTGAGATCCAATGCAGGGGCATCGATGGCGTGGGTACTTGAGTTCACGAAGGGAAATGGCAATCATCAGGCAAGGGAGGACTTCTTGGTCCAGGATCCGGAGGGGGCCGTGAGTATCAGCATAGGAAGCCAGCGCAGGCCGCTTGCCATAGAGCTTTCTCCCCCTCGCCTGGAAGATGAAGATAGCCATCAGGTGTTGCTTGCCAGCAGTTGGGGCGCTGCTGAGACACGGGGTGGCTATGAAGTGGCTATGAAACCGATGGATGTGCAGCGAACAGCCTTTGATGAGGAGGCGAGTGTGGTCCTGAGCGCATATCTGTGGCTGGATCCGACGGACGACGCATGGATTTCATCAGGCCATCCTTACGAGAACTCCGGGTCTTCTTCATACCTGATAGTGGGGTGGGACAGCTATCAGATGTATTACAACTTCCGGACCCTCCTGAGATTCAATATAGATGCGATCCCCCTGGGGTCAGCAATTGAATATGCATGCATTTGCCTTTTTGTGTGCGATTGGGAACCCAGTCCTAGCAACCTGCGCGTCTATACCCATCGGATCCTTGACAGCTGGATAGAAGATTATGTTACTTGGGATGACGGTGTTCCATATAGCTCCTACTACTCGTACATCGATGTCCTGTCCAGTGAGGGAGAGCGGGACTGGCCGGTGACGCAGATGGTCCAGGAATGGGTGGATGGGACTTTCACCAACTACGGTGTCATGCTGAAGTGCTCGGAGAACTTCGGCTATGTATTCAGGAGGACCTTCTATTCGAAGGAGAACGGCGGGTATGGGCCCTACGTGTTTGTGCAGTACACGCCGCCACCACCACCAGATCTCATAGTGGACGACGTGGATTTCACTCCGCCGGATCCGGTTGCTGGGAGTCCCATAACTGTGACGGTGACAATCCGGAATCAGGGTGAATCAGCTGCGAATGGGTTCTTTCTGACTGATTTCTATGAGGATCTGCCGGGGCCACCAGATCCAGGGCAGCCTGGCGACTATTATTTTTCGCGAACTTATCTGGGCGCGGGGCAGACCTATACGCGCCAGTTCGACCGGTATGCTTCAAGTGCTGATATCTGGCACATGTATGTCCAGGTGGATACAGACGCCGACATCGAAGAAGCAAACGAGAACAACAATGTTTATGGGCCAGTGGATGTTTTCTGGGCGGGGAAAGATAGCGCAAGCGCGAGCAACGAGCCTTGGTCGGGGTGGTGGTGGCCGTGTTACGACGACACATGGGCCAACCTGTATGATCTACCGGGGCCTGTGTGGGACTACTGTCAGGCGTGCTCGTTGATGACGCTCCCCTGGTCATGGGAGTACGCTTACCACAGGAACACTGATCCAGATTCGTGGTACGGACACTGTGATGGGTGGGCGAAGGCGGCAATCAATGAGGATGAGCCGGCCTTTCCCAGAGGCGACTTCAGCATCGGTGATCAGAAGGGACTGCTCGCGGAGTGTTGGGAGGATGCCTGGGGCGACTCGAGTATTCAGGAGATTGATCCCTCGCCCGTGTTGCCGGGGCAATTCTGGGAATGGTTGAGGCAAACCATTAGAGACGGCCTTTGGGGATTGCATATGACAGGTGTGGACCTCTCTACTACTGGCTTCTCGTCATATCCTGTTTACAGATACAAGGTAGACTACAGACCGACTGCTGAAGTGAGCGGAGATCTGATTTGTGATGGCAAGATCCACATTTGGTTCGCAGATTATTCCTTGGACCCTGATGGCGTCGGAACCGTAACGACGGAGAGATGGTACTCCTTTAGTGATGTCGTGGTGTACCCCAGTGGGGCACCGAGCGGACAGCAGGGCTCGTGGACTGGCAATTCCAGCGGGAATTACTGGGACTATCCAGATGACTGCTTCCTTGCTGCTAGCCCAACAAATGGGCTTCCCGCATACTTGAACGTTGAAAACCCCTATGTAGATTATTACAAGGTGAGATCGATCATCTCGACAGGCAGCTGCGCCGTTGATACCGTGAGTAGCGTGTCCGTTGGTCGTGTGCCAGACGTCAGGATCTCACGGAACCCTGTACTGCAAAGCACTGAGATATGGGTCTCTATTCCGGAACCGGCACATGTTGAAGTGGTTCTAATTGATGTCAACGGGCGGGTCGTGACACGTTTGCTGGATGAACAGGTTCCCGGGAAGAGGATCGCCTGCCGCTGGGACTGCACCGGCCGGGATGGTAGTCATGTTAGCTGCGGTTTGTACTTTGCAAGGGTGCGCATAGGTGATGACATCGTGACAAAGAAAGTGTTGGTATTGCGCTAGTCTCGGCGCGGAGGTCTGAGGGTATGAAGAAGATCATCCTTCTGAATGTTGCATTGCTGTGCGTTCTCAATTCGACGGGAGGAATGGTTCGCGATGTCGCTGTGGGCGAGAGCGCGGCATTCCCGTACGGTTATGTCCCTGAGTGGGCAGTAGGGGATTGGTGGATAGTTGGGTACTCAGCGGAGGGGACGCCGCTGCCAAGCAGGAGGCCAGCACATGTCGATATAGACTCGCCAACTGCCTTCTATAGGTACCGAGTCCTTGCCGAGACCGCTGTGGATTCGAGCCTCTGCTACTTGCTGGAGGTCGCGCACCTGCGTGAGAGGGGGCGTGTGCAGCCTGCAGAGACGCTGTATTTCGAAAAGCACACGTTGCGGCTGGTCTGGCCCGAGGTCGAATCGGCGAAGCGATATGGTCCTGCGCCCTTCGTCTATAATCGGGCCTGCTGGCCGAGTCGCCCAGGGATGCCTGCCTTCCCGCTGAGGGAGACAGTGGATGAGGGCCTCACGCCGCAGACTGGGGCAAAGGATTCGGCGGGAACTGGAGCACACCGCTACTGGAGTTTTTTCGGAGTGCGGGCGGGTCGTGATACAATCTGTGGGTCCGGAGGTGCTCAGGTTGTCCGAATCACCTCCGTGCTCGACCCGGTTGCCATTTTGGATCGAGACGTCCAGAAGATCCAGCCGCCGCCCCCTCCATACTATGAGGTGTTGATAGCCCACGGAGCAATTGG
>CAYHHI010000066.1:0-10818 GCA_964356335.1 uncultured bacterium | reverse complement strand
AAACATTAGCTTATTCTGCCCCAGAAACTGTCCAAACAATGGGGGGAAGCTCCCTCTTCTGAAAGCTCTACCTGCGTGCCGTGCAACCTACTTCTCCAATATGTGTGGGGTTATGAAGATCACCGCTTCGGATTCATCAACAGAGGGCCTCGAAGACTTGAAGAAATACCCCAGAATCGGAATGTCACCCAAGAGCGGAATCTTAACCTCTGTCTTTCGTTCGGTTTTCTGAATCAACCCACCGATGGTTATCGTTTCCCCATTCTTTACCCTGACCTTGGTCACGACACTTCGCTTACTGATCACCGGCAATTTCGTAGCTCCGATACCCACTACGTTGCTGACCTCCGGCTCCAGCTCTACAGTTATGTCCCCATTCTCGGCAACAAAGGGCCTTATCTTCAGCGTGATCCCCACACGAATCACTTCCAGCCTTTCATAGAGGTAGTTCGCCGGGCCGCTGACTATCTGGTAGTATTCCTCTCTGCCCAGAAAGATGGTCGCTTCTTGACCGTCCATTGTCACCACTCTTGGATTGGCGTGCAGCTCCACTTGGCCTGCCTCGGCCATCGCTTGTATGGTGGCGATGAGGTCATAGGTTGACCTGTGGTATTTCGTCCCAGCCTGGCTCAATGTCACCAGGAGTGACGAGTCGGCTCTGTCAGTGAAGAGCGAAGTAACGCCAAAATTGTAGTCCGGACCGCTGCCGATCAGGCGCCAATCTATCCCTAGCTTCTTCATAGTTGACTTTGAGAATTCAGTGACGAGGGCTTCAATCATCACCTGCTTCGGCGGGACATCGATCGCCGCCAAGTCTCGTCTTATCTCGTCTATGATTTCGAGCGAAGCTGTGACGGCCACAGTGTTGCTGGCGTCATCCACCTTAAGAAAGGGCTTGTAGAAGTCCGAAAGCAGGTTCGGCACCAGCGCGGCTTTGACATAATTGGGCCTGATGAGTTCGGTAGTGCTCAGCAGTGGAAATGAAGGATTATCCGGTATTGCTGCCCCCACCAAGTAGTATCCATCCATGTGCTTACACGTGAACCCCCCCGGGGCTAACATCCTTTGGAGTGTTTGCTCCAGAGGCAGACCCGTCACCTCCAAAGTAACAGAACCTTGCACACTCTGGTCGGCAATGATAGGAACACCGGCTTGGATAGATATATCGCGAAGTGCCTCTCTAATATCCGACTCATAGAAGACGTTGGTTATCAGGACCTGAGGCCTGATGCTATCCCCATTTGCAGGATATGTCTCTCCTCCCGGATTTTCGTAAGGTCGAACATCTCCGGCAGGTATCGCGACGAACAATAAGCTGAGAACGAGCGCGACCAGACCCCTCTCGACGATTCCCGCGTTTGCCGTTCGCGTCAAGCATTTGATTCTCATCAGGCACCTCCGATGTTCCATCTGTCATCTCACAATGAACTTACGTTCCATCGTAGCAGCATTCTGTCCTCCATAACTTAGAACCACTTCTGCGATGTATTCGCCCGCCGGAAACCTCTGTTGAATGGTGGAAGCCAGACGACGAGTTGCCCCCGGTAGAATAGCTCCCACAATTTCATCGAACTGGAACTCTCCCACAATCTTGTCTGTATCTGAGCCAGCAGGCCCAGTGCTTCCCTGATTGCCAACTGATGCAGGTCTGATGATGACTTTGCCCATCGGTACAACATGAACATTCCCGTCGTTCTTGAATGATGCAACGACATTTAGAGCATTGTCTCTCTGAGCCTGGGAAACCTGCAAATCGGTAACCTCCCCTGCTATTCTGAACCCGTTACCAGGAATAGTCAGCAACAGGACGGTCCCGGCGGAGCCTTCCAGCACCTCGCCGCCTTGGGCACCCTCCTTAGTTGCTTTGAAGCCTACGTGCGCACAGCGTCCCCCAACAACGTCCCTCGGTATGCGTATCCTGAGCATCACCCGACTTCTCTCACCAGGCAGGAGATCGAATTCAGTAGGTTTAAGCTCTACCCAATTGGCACACGACCATTGGCCACCAGCGGAATCCGAGATCACGAGGTCGCCGTCCGGATTGAACGACATCGCCAGTGCATTAACAGAGATGTGTATCGACTTACTATCCTCATTCTGGACCAGGACTGCCATCGTCCGAAAGGCCCCGCCCCTCGCAGATATGTCGACCAAATAGGGATCGACCACGAATCTGATCCCACTTTCGTTCACCATTGCACGGGTCGCCACGGGCACTCCGCCCGACATCGAGAATGGCAGACTGGCCACTGCCTTGCCCCTGAGCCCGTATTTCAAAGTGGCTTCGGCCACATAGTCGCCCGCCGGAATCTGCCGGTCCAGAACCGCCTCGAAGTAGCGACTTGTGCCAGGCAATATAAAGCCTCGGCCAGCGCGCAGGGGCACTGTCGCAATCATCCCACCGTGATTGGCTCTTACTACCACATTGCCTTCTGCCCTTACGTGGATGTCTCCCTTGTTTTCCACTGTAACCTTGAAAGTGAGACCTTGCCCTTGGCCACCCCTGGCAGCCTTAATCTCTGATATTCCAGCGTCTTCCCTGAGTCTCCCACTTCCAAGCACCTTAAGCTCAACCAAAGAGACCATCCGCACATTGTGAACCACGGTGTTCCCCTTCCCAATCGCACTCAACGGCACCGGATCCAGCACGATAGCTGCGTAGTATCCGCCACAGGTATTTCCAGGGATTGTCAGCTTGAGATTTATCTTCTTCTTCTCATTAGGACCCATTTGGAATCGTGCGGGGTCTAATTTGACCCAAGACGATGCTGATCTCTCCAGACTGCCTGGCTCGGCATACGAGATCTCGCCATCCTCATTGACCTTGAAATCTACTACATACATCGCGAAGTAGGACTGCTCCTTTTCCGGTCCAGTGATGACGGTGAGTTCCACCTTTTGAACTGACTTGGTATGTACGGTCATCTCTACCCTGGGAGGAGCAAGGATAAAGGAAGCGCCAAATGCAACTCCCGTAAAACAAGAGAGGAATAAAAGAAACGAACCTATCCCATAGCAACGTCTCACAAGTCGCGTCCTCAAACAACGGATAAGAACCTACGAGCTGCCGGCAGAGTCTAAACCGCTGTCTTCATTGTCGTCAATATCGATTTGGGGGGTACTGCTCCACCACTCCTGGTCTTTTCTACGGATCAGGTGCCACAGTCAGAACTATCTCCTTCGTGTACTTACCCTCAGAGTTGCACGTCTTTACATCCAGAACCTCGAAGAACTGAGTCCACCACCCGGTGTGCAGCTCCACGGTGTCATCATACTTCCAAACAACACCGTTAAGGTCCTTCGCATGCTTCCAATCGGCAGTCCCCCACGCCGGGAGCAACGCCAGCTCGGCGGCGCTGATCCTATGAGGATCCGGCGGGTCGGCGGTCTTGCTCTCGTACCACCAGAGATACTCGCCGATCTCATCGGGCGGAGTACCTGGGTTCGGAGGCGTCTTCCCGAGGATACTCTTGATCCTTATCTTGTCGGTCAGACACGACTTCTCTTCGTACTTTCCCCAAACTATCTCGTTCTTTGCTCCGTCGAATGATTTGGGGACATCGATCGTGCCGCAACCAAACAGAATCTGGATCGGAGCATTGGACTGTAGCCACATCTGGAAGGTCTTACCCATGAACGTATAAGGCTTAAAGAGATCCCAGTGGATGTCTTTGTCCACCACATGGACCTCGATCCATGGATAAAGCACAGCTTCGTCAGTGACCACCTCTCTCAACGGATCCATAGGCTCAGGAACCAGGTACGGCGGCTTGCAGACCGCAGCAGCACCATTGGATTCCCACCTGTACTGGTCCGGATTCGAACCTGTGCCATAAAGCTCCGCACACTTCTGCGTGTCAAAATACCAGGTTGCACCGTCCGGCCGCCACACCTCGTGGTATCCGCTGTTGTCCGCAAGTGCTGGCACAACAAACAAGGCCAACATCATCCCAACTGTCAACAATAGTCTCATCTCTTTCACCACCTTCCGCTTCTTGATTTTCTGGCTTCAGAACGCATCTGAGCACCAGAATCCGCAACTTCTCGATTCTCCGACTGTGAGAACAGCACCCCCCACTATCGGTCTCCTTAAAGATGGAAGCTAGCAGTATCTGAGGCTGCTCGCGTCCCACCATAATCAACTCTGACTTCTGCCGTGTAGTCACCACCGTGCATTTTTCGCAGATTGGACCACGTGGCCTCGAACTCCCTCATGCCACCCGGCAATACAGTCCCCGTATCCGTGCGGAGGGGAATCCGATCCGCGATCCTTCCCTCACCGTTTCTTATAAGCACGTACCCCTTGGCTCTTACATGCACATTGCCGGTATTGCGAAACAGAACGGCAAACCCCACAGCTTTCTCTTCAGAGTTTGAAACGTCGAAGCTCGCGACTTCGCCCTTCTTGACTAACGTATGGGGCACGCTCTGCATCACGATTGATCCTACGCGAGTGCTCACAGCCACTTCGTAGGGCGTTAGATGTGACTTGACCGGTGCGGCCTCAAACATTATGACGGCATATCTGCCACCCGTGATCCCCATGGGCACTCTCATTGTGGCATGCACAGTCTGTGTTTGGTTGGGGCCAAGCTGAAACTTGGCCTTATCCAGTGTTATCCAGCGAGCACAAGACCAATCAGATCGGTCCGCTTCGATGGGTAAAGGAGTGCCGTCGGTACTCAGCTCGATGCCATGAAGATACCCCCTTATGTCAACGGGACTATCTCCTTGATTATAAACTTGAACATCCATCACTCTGACCCCGCCTTGAGGGACCGAGATTTCCATTATTGGAGGGGCTACTCCCACCGAAACGACCGCCAAACAATCCACAGAACTGCAGGCAGTCACCAGACAAACCGCCAGGTACAATCGCCTCGCAAACCACCCACATGCTGATCTCCACATATCCTCAACGATTCTAAGGCGCAGCCAGATAGCTAAGACAGATAAAGCCTTTGTAGAATCCCGCCCGGTCTTTAGAAACAGCCTTAAGCTTGAATTTAAGAGGTATGTCACTCATTCCAGTCTTTGAACCCTTGGCCACCACCACGCTTGAACCGAGGCCTTCGAACCCCGCACCCCCACCTTTATCCACCTTTGGATCCATGTAATCACTGCCCACGAATACTTGCTCTCTTGGGATCGAGCCATTCTTGCCTACAAGTGGCGTCGCCTCCGCAGTAAGCGTCCATGAGGCGGAGTTCGAACGGACCCTCACAACTACCTCCCTATCTGCATCATAAAGGCCTGGCCCTGCCGTAGCCTGGAAACGAATCACAAGTGTTCGCCCTCCTACAGGATCGATTGGCGAAACCGACAAGCCCATGTCCCCGGGCACCTGCCCCAATCTCCCCGCTGGTCTTGTTACCACACTGAGCAGCACGCAAGGCTCAATCGATGCCGTTACGCTTAATGCGGGTCCATTACCATTACCATTCGCTTCCCAGTACGTCTGGATTGAGGGCCTCTTACCCATGTCCGCAGCCAGGCATGGAGCAGTGAAGATCACAGGAACACTAAGCATCAGGAGAATCCGGTACATCAGCACGATCCTATTGCTCGCAATATTCATGGGTTGACCAAATGAGTGAATATTATCGACCCCGCATACGTGCCTGGAGTGTCGTCCCAAGTTGTCATAAGCCTGAAGCCAACCTCAGCTACCTCGATAGGTCCCGGACCGGTGAACCCACCCTGTGCAACAACTCGAGGTTGCTCCATCGACTGGTATTCCTGCCCGGCACTTTGGTCAGCGATCTGACCCACACAGACCTGATCAAGAAGAATCCTCTCTGGAGGAATGCTCCCTCCTTCGCTGACCAGTGGCCCTGCACAACAGAGTAACGCCCAGTTCCCGGAATTACACCGCACGGAAACATGAACTGAAGCGTCCGCGTCATAAGCTCCGGGCGGTCCGTCAACATCAAAGTGTATGCCTTCTTGGGAAAGGATAACCAGAGGTACGTCAGGCGGAATGTCATCACGGATACGCGCGGCACGCCCCCCATGGCCCAAAACGCGCGGCTCAGAGGACGCTAATTCCACCCAGCAGGCCAGCACACAGAGTACAACGAGGATCATCCAGCTTCGCACAGTTGGTTCCGGCCCTCCTGTCGCTCGGACAAAACTAAACCCCTCCGTAAATGGATCCGAATTCTTCTCGCCGCCTCCGTGCGAACGATAGGGATGTTACCATGTGTGGGCGCGAGTGTCAAGCTCTAAATGTCTCCCTGCGCGGGGGATCATGCAACAGAAAGTGTGGGGGGATTCCTCGCTTCCGTTAAACACTTGTTCTCGAATGGTGCTTGAGTTATACTCTTGATCGCGATGATAAGCCTTTGCAATCTTAGCAAGAGATTCGGCTCCATCGTTGCCGTCGACGACCTATCGATCGAGATCGATGCGGGCGAGGTATTTGGCCTTTTGGGGCCTAATGGTGCAGGCAAGACCACCACTGTGAACCTGGCGATCGGCATCCTCAAGCCCGACTCTGGCTCGGTAATGTTGGCCGATTTAGGTCCGCCTTCGTCGAGAGAAGCCCGCGCGAAGATTGGCGTGGCTCCGCAGACCCTGGCAATCTATGAGGAACTCTCTGGCGAGGAGAATCTGAGGTTCTTCGGGAGAATGCAGGGCATGAGTGGGCAGAGCCTCACGGATCGCGTCGCTCGGGCGCTTGACTTTGTTCAGCTCTCGGATCGCCGCCGCGACCACGCGGGAACCTATTCCGGCGGCATGAAGCGGAGGCTCAACCTGGCGATCGCATTGGTTCACGACCCACCCATCCTCTTGCTTGACGAGCCGACAGTCGGGGTTGATCCCCAATCGCGTAATGCCATCTTCGAGAACATCAACAACCTGCGCAAAGATGGCCGGACCGTCATTTACACGACACATTACATGGAAGAGGCCGAGCGGCTTTGTGACCGAGTCGGCATCATGGATCACGGGAAACTCCTGGCCCTCGATACGGTTGACAACCTTATCACCGCCCACGGAGGCAAGACTATGATCGTGGCTGAACGCCGTGACCGTGAGATCCGCATTGAGACAGATGACCCAATGAGCGAGCTGGCCAAACTCCAGCAGGGAGCGCGCCTCGTCCGGCTCAGAGTGGAAAGGCCCAATCTTGAGGGTGTATTCCTCAATCTTACGGGAAGGCATCTGAGGGACAGCTGATGCGAGAAATCTTAGCACTGGCTCTAAAGGACTTGCGGCTTCTCATTCGAAATAAGGCAGGATTCTTCTTTACCTTCTTCTTCCCGCTGATTATTGCTGTGCTCTTCGGAACGATGTTTGGAGGTGGTAAGGCTACCAATGCGATTCCAATTATGGTTGTAGATGAGGATGGCTCGGCCGGATCGCGTGCTTTCCTGGACACCCTTGGCTCAGCACCGGAGATTGAAGTCCGTCTGACCTCACGCTCACAGGCAGTCGATGGCGTGCGTCGTGGCAAAGCCATAGCATATCTTGTCATCAAGCCTGGCTTCGGCGAGGCCTCCAAGCACATGTTCTGGGGTGCTCCCCCAGAAGTCGAACTTGGAGTCGATCCTGTGCGCAGGGCTGAGGCGGGAATGCTCGAGGGTGTCCTGATGAAGTACGCTTCCAAGCGCTATCAGGATCTCTTCTCCAACCGGAAGGCTCAACGCGAGAACATAGAAGGTGCCAGGACTTCCCTGACAGAAGCACCGTCGGTGCCACCGTCGGTTCGGCAGAATCTCGAGCGTCTCTTTTCAGCCCTTGACCAGTTCTACGCAGGGCTCCCTGAATCCTCGGCAGCGCCTGGAAACGCCGCCGAGGGCGGGGCTACCAACATCCAGCCCATCGTCATAGACAAGGTGGACGTCAGTGTCGCGAGATTTGGACCGAGCAATGCCTATGCGATTACGTTCCCTCAAGGCATTATCTGGGGTTTCATAGGCGTCACGGCAGCCTTTGGTATCTCAATCGTGGGTGAACGCACAAGAGGCACTCTCCTGCGACTTCAAGTGGCACCCATCAGCCGGTGGCACATCCTAGCTGGCAAGGCCCTTGCATGTTTCATCGCGGCCGTTTCTCTTTCGGTTGCCCTCCTCACCTTGGCATTTTTCGCCTTTGGCGTGCACCCCACCTCCTTCTCGATGCTCGCAGTCGCCGTCGTTTCCGGCGCGCTCAGCTTCGTTGGACTGATGATGCTCCTGTCCGTCCTGGGGAAGACGCAGGAGGCTGCATCCGGCATTGGATGGGCCGTGCTGCTCGTTTTCTCTATGCTGGGGGGAGGAATGATTCCCTACTTCATCATGCCGTCATGGATGCGCAGTCTGAGCCACTTCAGTCCGGTCAAATGGTCGATCCTTGCCATGGAAGGCGCAATATGGAGGCGATTCTCTTTCACTGAGATGCTTCTCCCCTGCGGCATCCTCCTCGGCGTCGGCGTCGCCTTCTTCGTCATAGGCGTCCGCGCCTTCGCCTGGACATCCGACAAGTAGAACGGGCCTACTCGGAGGCACCACGCAGGAAGCAGGAAGATGGTTTTCAATGACTGTCTGATCGAATCTCAACGAAGAGGTATCCTAAACTCTTTGTCTGCTACCGAGCCGTCCGCGTAATCAGTGACCTCCTTGGGGCTAAAGCAATTGCTACATTGCTCACCAAGCTTCGCCACATAATCACGCAAGTCACCGTCGGAGATGTACGCGTACGTGACCTCGATCCTATCTGGATACACGTAGAAGTATCTTATCGAAGGCCGCCCGACCAGAGTTGCGCCGACGTCGATGTAATATATGCCGTTGTGTTCCTCAACCCGGTTGGCGTGAACGTGGCCGTTTATAACCGCCACGACGTTGCCGGCTTTCTCCAGTACCCGCCTCATTTCCCGCATGCCTTTGTACTCGGCGTAGTGGTGGGTGGTATCGAACTGAGAATTCCAGAATCTCTCCCACATGTTGTAATGAGAGAAAAGGATGGTCTGTTTGTCGCGATTGCGAGCCAGGTCGCGGGCTACCCACTCCCTTTGGACGCTGTCACAGTTCACACCGCCAGGTGCATAGGGATTCTCCGTGCAGTCGATCACGATGAAATGTATCCCGAGGAAGTCAAAGGCATATCTTGTCGAATCCAGGCGTGCGAAGTCCTTCCACCCGCGCTTGTCGTCGCTTTGGAAATTATCGTGGTTGCCGACCAACGGATAGAGGGGACAATCCAGGCTGTCCAGGACCTTTTGCGCCAACTGAAATTCGTCCTTCTTGCCTTTGTCCGTGACGTCCCCCAGGTGCACGGCGAAGTCTGCATGCGGTGCATGCGCGTCTATATCTCGCACATAGTTGCCTAGCAGTTCAGGGCCCTTGTCGGAGGCCTTGATGTATTTGTGATCGGCAGACCCACCGACGGCGATGTGGGAATCTCCTATCGTGGCAAAGACGAAGAGCGGCCGCTCCTCGGCAACATCGTTTGTGTGGAGCGGAGACCCGGTTCCTGGGATCGAAGCCTCTGGCCCTTGGGATAAGGAGATTCTCGACGGACCGGCGTGGCATGAGCAGATCGTGAGCGCCAAACCTGAGAGGATCCCTAACAGGGTGAACTGGAAACCAGGTACTAACCACCTCATGAAGATGCGAGACTTGAAATCTCTGCGCCGCATGTTTGCCGCCTTCGAAATAGGTGACTACTCCTGGTCCTCAGGCGCTTTCTGCGTCGGGGTCCGTTCACCCTTCTCTGCCTTCTCAAGCCTTGCCCACCGATCACGCAGACTCACTGTTCGGATGAATACCGGTTTCTCTGCAGATGAATCGACCGAGTCGACACAGAAATACCCAAGCCTCTCAAATTGGTAGCAACTGCCACGGGCTGCAGCCGCAAGGCTCGGCTCCATCAGGCAGCCGATGAGGACCTCGACCGAATTGGGATTGAGATTGGATTTCCAATCCTCCCCTTCCTCTACATCACCGGCGTCCGCCTTGCTGAAGAGACTGTCGTAAAGCCGCACCTCAGCCTCATGCGAGTGCGCAGCCGATACCCAGTGGATGGTTGCCTTGACCCGGCGCTCCGACGAGCCCGTCCCTCCCGAGGCGTCACTTGCGAGCGAGGATGGATCATAGTTACAATGGAGCTCAATCACCTCGCCGGTTTGCGGATCCTTTACCACAGATGTGCACTTGACGATGTATGCATATCGCAGGCGCACTTCCCGGCCAGGGGCCAAGCGATAGAACTTCCTCGGCGGGTCCTCGCGGAAGTCGTCCTTATCAATGTATAGGATGCGCGAGAAGGGGACCTTCCGTGTCCCCATGCCGGGATCTTCGGGGTTATTGACCGCGTCCAGCTCCTCAACCTTCCCGTCAGGGTAGTTATCGATTGTCACCTTGAGAGGGTGCAATACAGCCATAACCCTAGGCGCCCGCTTGTTGAGATCCTCCCTCACGCAATGCTCTAGCAACGCCACGTCCACAACACTATCAGCCTTGGCAACCCCAACGCGCTTGAGGAAGCTGCGGATCGACTCGGGCGTATAACCGCGCCTGCGCAAGGCGCGCAGAGTAGGCATGCGAGGATCGTCCCAGCCGGTCACATAGCCGCCATCGACGAGCTCCAGGAGCTTCCGTTTGCTCGTGATTGTATGCGTGAGGTTAAGGCGGGCGAACTCGATCTGCCGCGGATGGTATACACCCAACTGGTCCAGAAACCAATCATAAAGCGGCCGGTGGTCCTCGAACTCCAGCGAGCACATCGAATGCGTGACGCGCTCAATTGAATCCGAGAGGCCGTGGGCAAAGTCGTACATGGGGTAGATACACCACTTGTTGCCCGTCCTGTGGTGCTCCCCCTTGAGGATAC
>CAYHHI010000065.1:0-10826 GCA_964356335.1 uncultured bacterium | reverse complement strand
CACACCTTTGCCATGAACGTCTACCAAAGTAGCGGCGACCTCCGGCTTGTCCAGACCGCACTCGGGCACAAGCACATCAGCACGACGGAGATCTACGCCCGAGTCGAGGATAAGGCTCTGCGACGAGCGTTGGAAAGGCTGTAGTTCCTCACCTTGAAGAATGCAGTCTGGAAGTCAGCGTTCGTCGCCATGGTCGGGCCTCTCATAGGATAGGCGCAGTCTCCTAGGCTCACATGGCAATTGGACTTGGCCTGAGAGTGCGCTATACTACTACCGATAGAGACCCAAGAAGGTGGCAGATATGGTCCTAATGCTTCTCGCTATTCTGGTTACTGTGCTCGATCTTCCAGACAGAGGCTAATGTGAAGACAGTATCGGTGCTCGTCACAGCAATATCAGTGCTCGCGGTGGTTTTGCTGACATCCTGTGGCATAAACGATACGAACGAGAAGGAAACGGTTCAGCGCGCGCCTGAGGTAAGGAGTGTCTGGTGGGTTATTGAGGATATATCGAACCAACCTTGCCCTGGGCGGTCAGCGACGGCTGTAATCACGTTCTGTGTGTACTTGGAAGATTCTGCCGAGTATTCCCATATCTCCTCAATGAAGATCACTAATCCCATTGGCGGATGCTGGAGCTGGGATTCACTGGGTGTTCACGAGCAGTGGAATGAGGCAAACAAACGGTTCGAGATGCTGGAGTGCACATATCCTGATCCGGGGGACTACGTCGCCCTGGGTGATTACACTTTGGAAGTCAAACAGGCCGGGAGAGAACCGCGCCTTTTCCCATTCACGGTTTTTGGTCGGTGTGACAGTACGGCAACCGAGGGATACTTATACTCATACTCGAGTTCACTAAACCCCCAAATACTGAAACCGGCATATAACTGCTCCTGCTGCGTTCAGTTCAATGAGGCCATGGTCGCCTTTGATGCCGATGATCCGATAATCAGCGACGGCTGTGTTTGGTACTACGACAGCACTGACTCGTGGATAGGCCCGTCAAAGATCTTCACATACCTTGGTGGAGTGAATAGTAGGGGGCACAACCACTACTATCTCAATATCTCGACAGTCCGTTGGCGGCTTGATCATATCAGAATTGCCTTGATGGCGGAGCCAATAGGTCACCAGGGAGCATATAGGGCGCGTTCTGAGGGCCTCTCCTGCAGGGAATGCCTGGTAAAGTGAGGACAGGTTCCCCCGCATTGATTCAGTCTGGTGTCATCTCTCGCACTGCCACCACACCATCACGACGGGAAAGGCTCCCGCTCTTCCAAGAAGCAATAGACGAATCACCATGACACGTGTATGATTTGGGCGCGAGCGAACTGGGTGCGCTAGCCCATGAACCGCGGGCTTGCATGCCCTGGCGCAGAGTCCTGCCGGCCCATTTGGGGCCAGGAGTGTGGCCATGCCACGCGTGTTTCGTTGGAAGACCTTAGCCTTGGTTGCGTGCCTCGTGGGGCTGTTCTCGACTGGTTGCGCTGAGCGGAATTGCTGCGGGCCGCAGCTCGGTCACCTATATCGGCTCCCCACTACCGGAGAGGGTAAGGTATGGCCCCGGCGTATTCCCTTGGCCTAAAGGCCCCCGGGCGTTCGTCCCAATTGGAGAGCCGTAATGTCCACGAAACGTGCGAGCGCGGTTGGTATACTTATCGTTGCCCTAATGACGCTGGTCTTCGCCTGTGCCGAGAATAATCCTCAATCCCCCAACGTGGCCCCCACAGCATACTTTGGGATGAATCCGACGTCGGGGACCTCGCATACTGTCTTCCAGTTTGATGCGTCAGGTTCCTCTGATGCTGAGGACACGCCCTCTGCGCTTCAGGTACGTTGGGACTGGGAGAACGACGGGACGTCGGACACTGAGTGGACTGCGACCAAGACGGCGAGCCACACGTATGGGACAACTGGGACTTGGACAATCAAGCTTGAGGTGAAGGACACCGGAGGGCTGACGGATGCCACGACCCGGACCTTGACGACTGATCCAGAGCCGGTGATGGCACTTGTCCGCGCTGGGACCTTCACGATGGGGGACGGTGTCGGAGACTGCGGAGAAGATCAGCACATAGTCACCCTGGCGCACGCCTTCTACTTGGGTAAGTATGAGGTGACGAGGAAGGAGTACCGGGATGCCCTTCAATGGGCATATGACCACGGCTACGTTGCGGCGACATCGGCGTGGGTCAGAGACAACCTCGATTGGAGCGGTAAGCCACTTGTGAGTGATGTCGCCTGGGATACTGATCGCGGTTCACTTTGCCAAGACGATTCGTACAGTCTCCGTGCAACCGTTCGAGCAGAATCGACAGAAGTAGAACCCAGGTGCAATAGGTTGACCCACATCGTCGAGTCCATTCCACTCCACTTGGAACTGGCCGACCTGTCCCACACCATTGACTAACGTCCTTACCAGCCTTCCTCGTGTGTCGTACACCTGGAGTCTGACCGGTCCAACCTCCGACAACTCGTACTGAATCACTGTTGTCGCATAGAAGGGATTGGGGTGGCTCTGAACCAGACCGTGTTTGGTCAGAGAACCTCCTGGCTCCCACGGCACGCTCGCAGATGCCAGCTCGAACGGGAGCAGGTTACCGTCCCCATCGCAACCCCTGATCCTATAGCTGGTGGCGCGCGCCGGATTATCTCCCATATCGCCCGCGGTGCACGGATCGGCGTTCCAAGTGAACATGCTCTCGCAACCTGTGAACGGATTGATTGGCCAGTCGCCGATCCCGTCGTTGTTGACGTCGGGGCAGAGCTCCTCCACGGTCTGACCGGCCGGCATCACCGAAGCACTGTCAGTAGGATAGTAGCCATCCGACATGACCGCAAAGTCCTCAAAGGCCAGCTGGACGGTGCACATGTTAGCCATCACGATGTCAACCCCCGCCGAGTCAATCCATGCTCGAATGGTGGGTGCATCACCAGTGCCGTCCGGCCAGACGTGCCGGGTACCAGCTGATGCCCCAGCAGCGACGAAAAGCACGAGAAACAGAACCATTGACAGGTGCTTCATGAGCGTCCCCCCCCTTCACTATGCAGCGCTCTTACGCTGTGCTCAGATAGCATTATAGCAGATAATCCGCTATTCGGGAATCCCGTAGACTCGGGCTAGGGAGAACCAACTTTGGGTTCAGCGGTTCTCAGCGTTCTCACCTCGGGTTCGCTGTCTCGCTCCTCAGTCGGAGCGTCAGCATCACGCCATTCTATGACAACCTTCGTCTGCTCGCCTCCCACCCCTTCCTCTCTTAAGAATTCTTCCAGCCTGATGAGTCTATCCAAGTCTGAGACGGTGGGTTTCACCTTGCCATCAGCTATGGCCTTGGCCACCTGAACGAGACCGAGTCTCACCGCAGCTGCCCCCCCTTCTGGGAAGTGATCCCATCCAGGGAGTAGAGGCCTAGCGTACTCCCGTTCAACACCCACAAGGATTTCCCATCTCGGGACATCGCGCACTCGGGCGTGTGGCCGGGCCACTTCAGTTGATCGGGTTCCAGCGTATCCGCGAGCTGGCCTGCCCCATTTACCATCATAAGTCCTCGTGCATTGGCAACACGCTCACGCGCGTGGCTCACGAGCAGTACAGACCCGTCATTCGCCACGCCTATGCACTCTATGGTTCCCGTCGTCTCTGGCCCTTCGAACTCCCATGCCGCGCCGCCATGCTCCATGCGGACAAGAGAAATGCGGGAGTGGTCGACCACAAGAGCGCACAGCTTGCCGTCATCCGATAGAACCAACTGGCGGCCCAGCGTGAAACGGCTGCCACCCGGCACTATTGCCTTCTCCATGATCTCCTTCCCGTTAAGATCGAACAGGTATAGGCTCCTACGGGAACCCATAAGGTCCGCGGTCCCGGCTGGCGGGGCTACACACAGAACCCTGCCAGCCTCGCCGCTCAAGACGAGAGCGTCAGTCACACCACCGCTATCAAAATAGTGACGCCACAGCTCCTTTCCCTCCATTAGATCGTACACGACGAGGCAGCTCTTGTCACCAGCGAGAGACCCCTTGCCTCGCTTCTCTGGGGAGAACCAGTTATATGCGAACGCCAGATACCTGCCATCGTGGGAGACCCAGCCAAAACGCGCGAACCCAATTTCGCTGGGCTCCACACTTTCGAGCAGGAGCTTGCCCGTCGCATCGTAGATACACAAACCGTGCCTACGAAACTCCGGTACCAGCTTGAATCCTGCAGAGCCAGGCCACTCATACATCGCCGGAGTAGGCGAGGGATACTCTATGAACCCACCGCGCGGAGCCGGCTCGTAAATACAGTCCCACAGCGAGGCGTCCATCCTCCAAAGTGTGCGGCCCTGCCAGTCCTCAATCCGCAGGGTCCCGTAGATCGTCTTCTCACTCCTCCGCTCGGTCTGAGATCGCACAGCGACGTATCGACCGTTTTCGGATATCAGGACTTTCTCGTCGCTCGAGTAGCTTCTTCTGCCAATTGGCTCCAAAGTGGCGCCGTCAAAGTACGCCACCTCACGGTCACCAGCAACCACAACCATCGGCGTGGATTTGCCGGGAATCAGGTCATTTGCAACGACCAGCAGCCTTTTGCTCCTGTTCCCTGCTGGCATGTCTCCCCAACTGGCAATCGACGTGGGTACTTCTTTCACTAGTTCAATGCAGTAGACGCACAATGGAACGCATAGCGCCATTGCGCACAAGATGATAACTGCCAATACGACTCGCCGCATGAAACCATGGTTCATGTCACTCGCTCCGTGCTCGAACGCATTATACCAAACTGGAAGCCAGCGTCATGCGTTTTCTCGTGTCGGCTGGTATTAATATCCCCAGGCCGTTGAGGGAACTGGGCCTGGTGAGAGCAGCGACCACGGCGCCGCCCGCAACAGATGCCCTTCTTGGCGTCATGGACTATCTTGGGCGCGGCCGCGCTCCCGATGAGTCTATCCAGATCTGAGACACTGGGCTTCACCTTGCCATCAGCTATGGCCCTATCGACGTGAACGAGGCGCATCTCCACGAGCTTCCGGTTCCGCATGTCCAGTTCAATTCCATCCCTTCTGCTGCCCGCCGCGCGCATCCGAAAGACAGCTGGGAGACGCTTGCGGAGCAGACCGCTTTCGTGATAGCATGGTTTCTACGCGAGCCTGGAGCACTCCATGAAGGCCATTGTTTCTCTCGAGCGAGCGTCCCGAGACGACAGGATGGAGGGCAAAGTGCGGATTGGCATCTGCAAGCGGGTGACTGCCTTCCATACGAAACGCGTGCTTGCGTCTCCCTTTCTCCCTATTGCCGTGGTCATACTCGTCCTCGGCTGCAGCGGGGACAATCGCGTCTGCCCCGACATCTCTCCGGGTCCTACGCCTGGGGCGATGGTGCTCGTTCCTGCTGGGATCTTCACGATGGGTGAGGGCGTAGCCTTCTGCGGAGAGAGCCAGCACCAGGTCACTCTTACGCACAGCTTCTACCTCGGTAAGTATGAAGTCACCAACCAGGAGTACCGGGATGCGCTCCAGTGGGCATATACCGAGAATCCGCCGCTAGTGGTGGTATTCCCCTCGGGGGTATACGACAACACCGATGGCAGTAGGGTTGAACTCGTCAATTTTGAGTCGGATAGCTGCTGTATCTCCTTCAGGGCAGACACATTCGCGGTTCGCTCGGGGAAGGAGAACTACCCCATGGTAGAGGTATCGTGGTATGGGGCAGCTGCGTATTGTGACTGGCTGAGTATGATGCAAGGGCTTACGCGGGCGTACAGCCACTCGACCTGGCAATGTAACGGGGGCAGCCCGTACACCGCACAGGGTTATCGTTTGCCGACGGATGCGGAGTGGGAGTACGCAGCTCGATACAACGACGGGCGGATCTATCCGTGGGGGAATGAGACACCGGACTGTAGCAGAGCCAATACTCACGGGTGCGTAGGGCGCACAACTCCTGTCGGCAGTTATCCCGCGGCGCCAGCATCGCTTGGGCTATGCGATATGGTCGGCAATGTGTGGGAGTGGTGCAACGACTGGTGGACCTGTGATCTTGGAATGGAGGCGACAACCGATCCTACGGGCCTCTCAAATGGGTCGCGTCGCACGTTGCGTGGTGGTTCGTGGAGGAACGACGGCGACAATCTGCGCTGCGCGCTCCGGTTGGGCTCCCCGTTGTCCGGGGGATACGTCATGGGGTTTCGGATTGTCCGCAGTCAGTGACAGATCCGGTCTCGGGAGGGGGTAGAGTTTCTCGCACCCGTGACTTGGTTCTAATCAGTCCGCTCGCTCGGTCTCGGGCTCGCCAGACTCCTTGTCCTGGTCCTCACTCGGATTGCTAGCGTCTCTCCACTCTATGACAACCTTCGTCTGTTCGCCTGCCCCACGTTCCTCTCTCAAGAATTCTTCTAACCTGATGAGTCTATCCAGATCTGAAACGCTGGGCTTTACCTTGCCCTCAGCTATTGCCTTGGCCACTTGAAGCAGGCCCATTTCAATAATCTTCAGGTTTCCCGGGCCCGGCTCGATACCGCCCTTCATGCCATGCTCCGCCACGCATCAGAGAGACGGACAGGAAGCGCTCGCAGAGTAAACAGGTGCAGTGCTACAATCATGTCTATGCGAGTCACAATTAGCCGGTGGCTTGATCGGATGGCTGCTGTGGCGTCAAGGCTCTTGCAGTGGCAAGCGCCGCGCCATCTTGCCCCGCCGCTCAGCCACACCGTTGATGTGACTTCCGATGTCGCTACGTCCTTGCTGATACATCATAGCTCGCGATTGTGGGGTCGTCGATCGTCTTCCGTGTCTCCAAGACAGAGGATCCGGCCGCCCCTGCGTGCTCTGGGACGGTCGCGGGAGAGGACGTGCACATTGACAACCGCGGACCGGGTATGGCGCTTGGTACTGCTGACCATGCTCATCTTGGCGAGCGCAGGGTGTGGGGATCATCAGACGGAGCCCCAAACAACATGAGCAGTCAATGCAGGTATCCGCGCGCCACGACTCTGTCGAGCCGACGGAGTTCTGCACGAGCGTATTGCCCGGTAGCACGGAGTGGCGGCGCTGGATGAGACTGCAAGACGAGTTTGGACAGCCTGCGGATGGGTGGCCGCGATATCCAGTACTGTGGTCGGTTTTGCTATATACTGATTCGTTTATGTTATCCTCTTGACAAATCTGCGCTGATTTTGTACACTTGCACGGGTTGCAGTTGGTACTGTATCCTTACATCTGCTTGAGTCTCTGGGGGCAAGTACGTGACAGCGTGGCCCATGACCAAGACAGCCTATCTACACTGCTGCGACGCCAGCTGCATCAGAAGACGGCCTGCTTCTTTCATCCACTGAGCCGACCGGCTGTCTGTTGCGGAGTGTCATTGGCCTGCTGCGGCCCGAGCCCAAGCCTGGCGGGTCAGGATGCTACACGGAGTCTCTTCTCGGCGCATTCGCCCGGCTGGCCCAATGTCGATGGACACGGGCAGAGTGTAGATGGCCTATTGAACGGGCCATGCGTGTGGATGCGGTAATGCCCAACTGACCAAGGAGGAGCCGATGTTGACTTCGAGACATGGAGTTTCGCAGGGTCCGCAGGGATGTCGGGGGACCGCGCGCTTGCTAATCGCCGCTGCCCTCGGCGGCCTGATCGTGCTGCTTTCGGCATGCACCGCAAGTGCCCAACCGTCACCGAACTTGAATCGCACAACCGAAAACCCGATCGTTCGCAGCAGCGACGGTAGTGTGTCCTTTCCAACCGAGTGGTCCATGGCCAATGCCGTTCCCGACGGCATCGGGACCTTGTACGGGGAGTCAAAGAATAGCTGGCTGGCAGTCTCATCGGCCGGCTCAAGCATGATCTACGCCGGGATGACCGGATTCCTCTTACATGACATGTCCCTGGCTCGCACGCAGGAGATGGCTGACTACAACCTGTTCGAAATAGCAACCCGGTATGGCACAGCCACACTTTGGGTTTTTGCCAACGCCGATACCAGTGTTGACTCCGTGTGGGTGAGACAATCTGGACTCGCCGGGAGCTCCTTGATACCCGAGGGAATCGGTGACAACCTGATCATTGACACTGGCTTCATAGTCCGGCAGAACTACGATCCCACTACAGACCGTCACTGGCTGCCGGGTATGCCGGAACCGGGTGACACAGCATTCTCTTGGAGTGACTGGTACTGTGTATTTGGAACCTCGGGGTTCAACAATTCTGCGTTCGTCAACGGCCTGCCGTTAGCGATCGACGGGGGAAACGAAATCTACGAAGTCGCCTTTCGCCAAGCGGGATCGGCTTCTCCCGAGACGCCTCCTCCTCCCGAGTGCTTTTGGCCCATCATAAAGCGGATCGCAGACCCGAAGACTGGCACGCCGCAGTGGATACTTATTGGGTGGGTCGTGAATTGGGCGGTTCATTTCCCGTTCCCGCCGCTGGAACCGCCCAATCATCAACCAGGGATCATATGTCCAGACTGCCCCCCGAGTATGCCGTTCCTGCCAATAGGGGTGCCCTACGAACTCACGTTCATTGCAAACGACCCCGACGGAACGACACCGGCACTCACATCTAGCGCAGGCATCATTCCAGGAACATCGTTCATCGATCACGGCGACGGCACCGGCACTCTTCAAATCGTGCCGCAAGAAGACCAGGTGTGCGACTCCTTGTGCGTGGGCGTCGTTGCCAACGATGGAAGCGCACAGAGTGACTACATAATGGTCGAGTACGGAGTCGTCGAAGCTGGGGGCGGCGTCGAGACTGTGCCTGTCGACGAGCCCGCTCTCAGCGCCATGCCTAGCGTGACCACTGCGTCGTGCTACCTGAAGTTCGCGACGGCGCTGACGCAGCCCGCGCGGGTGGCTGTCTTTGATGTCAGTGGTCGCGTGGTTCGCCGGATTGAGGCTGGGGCCGGCACGGTAGGTGTTACTTGGGACGGTGCGGATGATTCGGGTCGCCCGGTGTCCAGCGGAGTCTACCTGATTCGTCTCACGGGCAGCAACATCCAGGAAACAACGCGAGTGATAGTCCTTAGATAGGACATCCAGATCCAGGATTGTGGAGCTCCCGGCTTTCCCCGGGGGCGCTGGTCTGCTGTCTGAGTATGCCGAGTCGTGATCTACGCAGGTGCGTGCCGATGTCAATGGCTCACTCGCCTGCTCCGGGGAGTGGGTGGCGACATGACGTAGAGTCCTTGCCACAAACTGGATAGATCGCCTGTCACAGTATGCCTTGAAGAGATCTATCCGCCTCTGCTGCGACAATTGAACGGCCATAGCCATCTTCTACAAACAGCCTCGTCACATCGTCAGGAGTCAGGGTCACATAGTCATTCTCGATCAGCGCTTTCCCGACCAGGGAGCTCCGGAAGGCGATATCGTTAGCGATGACCCGGTAGCCACGAGCCTTCCCAAAGAGCGACACAGCTCCGCCACCCATGAAAGCGTCAATTAGTACCGGTGCCTCCTCCGGCTCAAACATGTGCTTGAAGATTCTTCCTAGCAGCCTCCTCTTACCACCGAAGTACGGAGGCAATGCTCTCAACTTACTCCACATACTGAATCACTCCCTCAAGGCCACTCCTAGAGGCATTTAGAGACTTCTTTCCCTTAGAGACCAGATTTAGTACTAAATAGTCACACATCTTTGGCAGTAGCTGTGTGGGGTGAAGCCCGTACTGTGTTGGGTCACCCGGCATCCCGATGCCACACTCCTCTCGTCATCGTCGGTATCATCCCACTCAGGTGGGTACCCGTCTTCGGAAGTGCCTGCCTGCGGCTGTTCGGCCTCCCGTCGCGTTTCGCTGTCTGCCTGCCTCAGCTCGATGGCCTTCATCTGCTCCTCCGAAATGAGATCATTGCGGAGTGCGTGATCAAGGATCTGCTTACCGGTGGAGCGATAGTAACGCCTCAGCCACTTGCCATTGACCTTCTTGAACTTGTTCGTGCCCTCGGGACGCCAGAAGGCCCCTATCCTTACGATCTTGTCCTCGATCCGTCTGATCTGGGTCGGCTGCGTCACTCCTGTCTCCCGCATCATCTTGCCAGCGAACACTGTGCGCTCGCCCGTCATGAAGTCGGCGTATCTGAGCATCGCCAACAGGCCAAGGAGATCCTGCCTCTCGGGGAGAAACCGCTGTACCAGGCCCAGGTCCCACAGCAGATGTGGGAACTTGCCGAAGTACTGCGTTCTGTCCCTCTGTTTGCCGACACCGCCCTGACTCATCGCATATCCCTGGTCTTCATGGCTCCGTTGCTCACGCGAATCACTATTGGGGCGAATGAGAAGAGATAGCCCCTGTGGCTCGTGTTAGTGCGTTCTACGTGCCTACAGGGACCAGGGCTTTACCCTGGTATTCGAACTGGATGTCGATCACATCGACAGGCGGGAAATTCCTCTTTTGGTGTGTGTAGCGGGCCCCCGCTATGAACCAGCGACCAGGAGGACCGTGATGGTCTTAGTCCCAGATACGAGCTAAGAAGAGAAACGTTGGGCAAAGCGATATAGACCTGCTAGTACTGAGCGAAAGCAGCAGTGACGGGAGAAAAGAATTCAGCGCCCATCGTAGGAAACTCAGTACGGTGGTCTCCCCTATCGTAATGAGCGCAAATCAGCTTCCCGAGCGGCTCCGGGGCTCGAATTCGCAGTGACCTGAGGAATAGGGGCAGGTCATGGCAGCCTCGATTGTACACTGTGGGCAGCGGGCAGACAAGTCCGGCAGCTGGCAGTGTCTAGTCCAGCATCACGACCTTCTTAGTTGCCTGGTAGGAGCCCGCTTCCATATGGATGAAATAAATGCCTGGCGATACCTGCATCCCCTGGTCTCTGGTCGCGTCCCAGTCAACGCTGTGCCTGCCAGCAC
>CAYHHI010000064.1:0-12136 GCA_964356335.1 uncultured bacterium | reverse complement strand
AGCTGGCACAATATGAGGTGACGCGGGCTGCACGGGCGCTCCAGGACTTCGTGGTCGACGATCTCTCCAACTGGTACGTCAGGCGGTCGCGGAGGCGGTACTGGCGCCATGAGATGAACGACGACAAGGCGGCCGCCTATGCTACGCTATATGAGACTCTGGTTGCCACGTCCAAACTGCTTGCGCCTTTTATGCCCTTCGTGGCCGATGAGATTTACCGGCACCTCGTGGTGCCTGTGGAGAAAGGCGCTCCGGCGAGCATCCACCTCTGCGACTATCCGGTGAGTGACGCGGCGCATATCGACACCGACCTTGAGGCCGCGATGGGTGTCGTCGTGCGATGTGTGACCCTGGTGCGCGCCGCGCGCAACCGCTCAAAGATCAAGGTCAAACAGCCGCTTCCGGCCGCAAGACTAAAACTTGGGACCAAGGTAGATAAGCATCTCTTGTCCTCACTTCTCCATCACCTCAAGGAAGAGGTGAACGTCAAGGATGTGATCCTGGAGGCTGACCTCTCAGCGTATGTCACCTATGATGTCCTGCCTCGCTTCGACCTTCTGGGGCCGAAGCTCGGCGAGAAGGTGAAGGCCTTAAAGGGAGCGCTCAAGGAAATCGATCTTGCCTCGATTGCGCGCCTGGAGAGCGGCCTCACGATAACCGTCAAGATTGACGGCCAGGAGACCGAGCTCGAGCCTGGCGAAGTGACCGTGCGGCGGACCGAGCGCGAGGGGCACCTCTTTGAGTCCGATGGTTCCAATGCGATCGTGCTCGATGTGAAGATCACACCTGAGCTCCTCGTCGAGGGCCATGCCCGGGAGATCGTGAGCCGCATCCAGAACCTGAGGAAGCAGTCCGGCTTCGATGTGACCGACAAGATAAGAATCTATGTCGCCGGGGGAGAACTGGCCTTGAGGGCTTTCGATCTCTATGGCGAGCACATAAAGAGCGAAACCCTTGCGGTCGCAATCGAGTCCAATCTGCCAAGCGGAGAGAAACCCTTTGAGTTCGCGATCGGCGATGAAAGCTTGAAAGTGGTGTTGAAGAAGGTGTAGCAAGGCATAATGAATACTTGATGGGTAGTGGGCGGGTGGCGCGGCGGGGTCATGAAAGGGAAGCAGGAAAGGAGCAAGTGGTGGAGAAAGCGAATCTGGAGCGTTTCAGGAGACTCCTTCTTGAGGAACGCAAGCGGGTCCTCGAGGAGCTCGATTACATGGAAAAGAACTATGTAGGGAAGACTCCCAGGGACGCGTCGTCGAGTTCGGCCTACTCGATGCATCCGGCAGACATGGGTACGGACTCCAGTGAGATGGAGAAGGCCTATCTGATCGGGTCTGCAGGCGGATCGGCTCTTGAGGACATAGATGACGCCCTCAGGAAGATCGACAAGGGAGAATATGGGTGCTGCGAGGGGTGCGGAGAAGAGATTGGACGGGAAAGGCTCGAGGCTGTTCCCTATGCGCGGCACTGCATCAGGTGTCGGACCGACCTCGAGAAATCGGGCGGACCGGCGAGAGATCGGGCGGACCGGCGTGAAATCGGGCCGACCGACGTCGAGAAACCAGGCGGAACGGCGTGAAATCTGCGGTTCTAGCGGCCGGCGTCGTGCTGGCGGATCAGATCACGAAACTGGCGATAGTACGAGCCTTTGCCAGAGGCGCCGAGGTCGATGTCCTGGGCAAGTATTTGCGGCTCGGCCACGCGCGTAACTCAGGGGCGGTCTTCGGCATAATGAGAGGCTCGGGCCAGTACTTCACAGTCTTCTCGATAGTGGCTGCCGTCGTTATTGTTGTGGTGCTCTTTCTTGCGCGCCAGGCATCGACGCGTGTCAAGGTTGCCCTCGGGCTTGTACTTGGCGGTGCGGTGGGCAATCTGATTGACCGCCTCAGGTTCGGAGCGGTTGTCGATTTCATCGACATAGGTGTGAACGACCGAGTACGCTGGCCGGCTTTCAACATCGCGGACCTGGCGATCACAATCGGGGTCATCCTGCTCATAGCAGGCAGTCTTAAGTCAACCAGGCGCGGGTGTCCGGACGACACGCGAGGCAACGTTTTCTGATGGCTAGGGCCTCCGGGGCGGCCAGTATTCACTGACGGGGAAGACCCGTTGACGGGTAACGTCTTCTGATGAGGGAATTCGAGTTCATGGTCAAGGCGGAGACCCGCGAGCGAATCGACAAGTACCTCAGTGAGGGACGGAAGATAGCGACGCGATCGCAGGTCCAGAGACTTCTGAGGGCCGGCTTGGTGCTGGTGGAAGGCAGACCGGCGAAGGCGAGCCATCGCCTGCACGGGGGCGAGACCATCAAAGTGTCGATCCCCGAGCCGGAGCCCTCGAAGCTCGAGGCGGAGCCGATTCCGCTTGATGTGGTATATGAGGACCAGTTCTTTCTCGTTGTCAACAAACCAGCCGGAATGGTCGTGCATCCGGGAAGTGGGGTCAGGAAGGGCACGCTGGTCAACGCGCTGCTTGCCTACTGCAAGGATCTTTCGGGTATAGGCGGGGTGGCGCGTCCGGGCATCGTGCACAGGCTCGACAAGGGCACGACAGGTCTCGTGATAGTTGCCAAAGACGACCGGACCCATGTCAAACTGAGCGAGGCCCTTGCCCAGCGGAGAATAAAGCGCACTTATGATGCAATCGTGTGGGGAAAGCCGCCCCGGAAGGAAGCGACCATAGAGACCATGATCGGGCGGAGCCGCACTGACAGGAAGAAGATGGCGGTCCTAAGGGCTTCCGGCAGACGGGCGGTCACCACTTACCGCGTGGCTGAGGAGTTCGGATTCGCGTCACGGCTCATTTTGAACCTCGAGACAGGGAGAACCCATCAGATCAGAGTTCATCTCTCGCATATCGGGCATCCTGTCTTTGGGGATCCCACTTACGGCGGACGGCGAAGAACTTATGGAAACTTGAGCGCGAGCGTGATGACCCGGGCCAGAACCCTGCTCGATCTCATAGACAGGCAGGCTCTGCATGCGCGTGAGCTTGCCTTCGTACATCCCCTGAAGGGTTGTGAGATGAAATTGGTTGCTCCACTGCCTCAAGATATGCAAAATGTGCTTGATAGCTTAAGGCTTACAGTTGACGGTAGGGCGTAGATTGTAGAGAGTGTCCACGCACGCGACAGGGACGAAGGAGGGGAGCCGTGAGAATAAAAGTAAGAAAGGCGGATTCAATCGCTATCCTGGATCTTTCAGGAAAACTCATGGGTGGACCCGATGCCGACGATTTCAAGGAAGTGATCAAGAAGCTCATGACCGAGGGGTGTAAGAAAATCCTGGTGAATCTCGAGGACGTTCCGTGGGTCAACAGCACGGGGCTTGGGATCCTTATAGCAGGATACACCTCGCTTAAGCGTGATGGCGGCACGCTGAAGCTTTTGAACGTCACGGACAGGATTCAGAGCATTCTCATGATTACCAGGCTTGGCACCATCTTCGAATCTTATGATGATGAGGCCGAGGCTCTGGCCAGTTTCAAGTAATCCCGACAACGAAACGGGGCTGTCTCATGAGAGACGCGCTCTCGGCAAGCCTGGGCGATTCGAGGAAATCGGCCTGACAGAGGACAAGATGCTTGAGTTGAGTCTTCCGAGCGCAGTCGAGTATTTGCCCCTTGTGGATTCGCTCTGCCAGGCATTCTGCCTGTGGAGCGGACTGCCCAAGGAGACCAGTGACGACATCGCAATAGCCGTCGTTGAGGCCTCCACCAATGCTGTGGTGCATGGCAACAAGTGCGACAAGGCCAGGAAGGTGAGGCTTACCTTCAGGAAGTTTCCTTCCCAGATTACCATAATTGTGGCCGATGAAGGCGCGGGCTTTGATCCCAGCAAGGTCGCCAATCCGGTTGACGCCTGCAACCTCTTGAAAGAGTGCGGCCGCGGCATCTATATAATGAAGCAGATCATGGACAGGGTGGAGTTCGACTTCCCCAAGGCAGGCGGTACGCGGGTGCGGATGAGTAAGTCTCTCAGGTGCGAGAAGAGGAGAATCCTTTGCGTCGATTATGGTGAGAAGCGCCTGGGACTTGCCTTGAGCGATGAGCTCTCGATAATCGCCCAGCCCATCGGCATGATCGAGATGGACGGCAAGAAGGATGCCATAGGTGAGATCTGCACCCTGGCAACAGCCAACCACGTAGGCGAGATCGTCGTCGGCATGCCCTTCACCCTCAAGGGTGAGGCTGCCCAGGGCGCGTCGCACGTGACTGCCTTTGCAAGAGACCTGAACCAGCGTTCGGGTCTTCCCGTGGTCACATGGGATGAGAGACTTTCAACCAAGCAGAGCGAGCGGGCCCTGATCGAGTCCGGCATGAGAAGGCAGAAGCGAAAGCAGAAAGTGGATTCGGTGGCCGCGGCCCTGATCCTTCAAAGTTACCTCGATGCCCAAAAGGGAACGTGATTGGGATGCGAGTCGGGGCACTGGTCCTAGATAGCATCTTGATTGCCATCCTCACGATCCTGGGTCTTGTCGCTATAGAGACCTTCTGTCAGGCTGCCTGGCGTCAGGAGAAATATGTCCATGTGATCGTTGATAAGGGCATGTCATTCTCCCGGATCGCCGAGCGGTTCCACGAAAGCGGCCTCATCAAGAACGATCTCGTTTTCAAAGTGGTGGGCAGAGCCTTCCGCATCGAACACCGGGCGAAAGCCGGCCGCTACCGCTTCGCGCCGACGGCGAGCATGGCAGACATCCTCAGGGCATTGTATAAGGGGGCCACCTACAGAGACCAGATTCTCATTCCCCCGGGCAGAAGAGTGGAGCAGATCGCGGAGCTGCTGCGGAAGCTGGCGGCCGTTGATTCGACTCAGTTCGTCACACTTGCACGTGATTCGGCCTTCGTTGCCTCCCTCGGCGTGCCGTCAAAGATCGCCGACGGGTACCTTCTCCCCGAAACCTATGACATCGAGTGGCGCGAGGAAGCGCCATCCGTGCTTGAGCGGATGACGACCAAGTTCTTCAAGGTGTTCGGTGATTCCCTCAGGTCGAGAACCGATAGCCTTGGGATGAGCATCAACGAGGTCGTAACCCTCGCATCGATAATCGAAAAGGAAGCCTATCTCAAGACCGAGATGCCCCGCATATCTGCGGTTTTCCACAACCGGCTCAAACTGGGTATGAAACTCCAGGCCGATCCTACGGTGAGATACGCGCTGGGCAAATGGAAAGGACGCGTCATGTATAGCGACTTGAAGATTGACTCGCCCTTTAATACCTATCTCGTCATCGGGCTTCCGCCATATCCCATATGCAATCCGGGTCGTACCTCCATCCTGGCCGCGCTCTACCCGCAGCCCGGCGCACGGGAGCTCTTCTTCGTTGCCCAGGGCGACGGAAGTCATTACTTCTCCGTCAGTGGCCTCGATCACGAGCGCGCCAAGGCACGGTACAAGTCTTATCTGGACTCGCTACGGACCGTTGGGGAGCTTGATTCGCTGGTGAGAGCGGGCTCGCTGGATTCGGTGATGGTGGACTCCCTGAAAAGCCATTGCCGTCTTGAAGATCTGAAGGCCTTGATCCCGGAGGGTGCCCGACCCAAGTGAAAGCAGAAAGCACAGGCAGCCGAGAACGCGCCGCCAATCCAGGAGACAGAGATGCCAGTCAGTAAGATCAGGGATGTTGCGAGTGGTATCGGGGAAGCGCTAGCCGGCAAGGCAGCGCACCTCATCGAAGTGCTTCGGCCGCTCTGTCCTGCGGTTGTGGCCTTCTCCGGCGGGGTGGATTCGAGCCTTCTCCTGGCCGTGGCCCATGAAGCTTGTGGGGGCGGCGTGCTTGCGGTCACGGCCTCCTCCGCGACCTACCCACGCAGCGAGCTTGCGAACGCACGCGAGATCGCCGCCCTGATAGGCGCAGAGCACCGGGTGCTCAAGACCCGCGAGCTCGAAGACCCTGCCTTCAGCGGGAATCCGCTCGACAGGTGCTACCACTGCAAGCGGGAGCTCTTCCTCAAGATCAAGCAACTTGCCGCTGCGGAAGGCTACAGGGCAGCGATAGAAGGATCGACGGTCGAGGACCTGCATGATTTCAGGCCCGGTGAGAGGGCCCTGAGGGAGCTCGGTGTCATGAGCCCTCTGAGACAGGCGAGTTTCACCAAATCTGATGTGCGCCAACTGGCGCGCCTGATCGGTCTTCCTAACTGGGACAAGCCGGCTGCCGCCTGCCTGGCCTCGAGAATCCCGTACGGCATAGGGATAACTCGTGAGGCCCTTGCCAGGATCGAGAGGATGGAGGACGTGCTCCACGAGCTCGGCTTTAGCCAGGTCCGCGCGCGCTTTCACGGCGAGCTGGTGAGGATCGAGGTCGAGCCGGCGAAGATTGAGTTGGCCTCGGGCCCCGAAATGCGGGACAAGATCGTGCAGGCCGGACGCAGAGAGGGTTTTCGCTTCGTCACTCTCGATCTCCAGGGCTATCGCATGGGCAGTTTTAACCCTTGAGATTGGAACCTATACCGATTAGGCTTGTATCATAAACGAAGGGCGCTCTCTCACCCCGGCAGAGGGTAAAGGGAGAATAGGGCAAGGGTACCTCTTCCCCCTGGGACAGCGTGGGGAGAGGGTTTCAGGTGAAACGGAGGGAAAGATGGCAGAAACCCAGAGATCCAAGGGTGGCAAGAAGCCACCTGCCGCAAAAGTATCGGCCCGTCATGGCACGCTGGTACTCGGCAGACGGAATATCCTGCTGCTTCTTGCCGGGATCATTGTCATCCTCGTCGGTTACGTTTTCCTGGGCAAAGGGAGCATCTCGGCTGCACCCATACTCCTGGTCCTTGGCTATTGTGTCATTGTTCCCCTTTCTATTATCCTTTGGGCAAAAAGGCCGGATGACAAGACCCAATCTGGCACGGGCGAATAGCTCAGCGGTTAGAGCACCTGCCTTACAAGCAGGGGGTCGGAGGTTCGATTCCTCTTTCGCCCACCATTTATCGTGTCTGACATCTACGGTGCGTTGGTCATGCAAAGGGAGGCTAAGATGAGGTGGATCGCAGTTGCGCTTGGTCTGGTGGGCTTGGTCGCTTCGGTGTCTGCATCCGCGGCGGACAGGTCACCGTGGGATACGTCGCCGCTTGTCGCCGAGTGGAAAGGTGGTGCGGTGACTGTCAATGAGTACGTTACCTGGTGGGGTTATGGCGCCGGCGGGGACCGTAAGCCCCTCACGACGCTCGATGAGAAGCTCAACTTTCTCAATACGCTCGTGAATGCCAAGCTCATGATCGAAGAGGCTGAATCCATCGGCATCACGGAGCTGCCTACGGTTGCGGATTGGTACAAGGGCCGCAGGGTCAGCACGATAAGCGACTTGCTCCTCACTGAGTCAACCAAGGGCAGGGTCAACGTCACCGAGCGGGACGTTGATGAGATCTACCGCAAGCGCCTGACAGAGATGGAATTGAGGCAGATCGTCGTCGCCAAGCGTGACCAGGCGGATGCTTTGTTTGATTCCATCAAGGCGGGCGTGCCGTTTGAAGACCTGGCGATGCGCTACTCCACGGCCCCCACCGGCAACCAGGGTGGTTTGATTGGGAAAGTGAAGTGGGGAGATTTCGCCGAGCGGTTCTCCGCCCAGGCACTCCGGCTGGAGCCGGGCCAGGTGTCGGAGCCTTTCCAGGTTGAGCGCGGCTATTGCATTCTTAAGATGGACTCGAAGGTCCTGAAGGAACCCGCAGATCCCGGCGGCGAGAAGAAAAAGATACGAGGCATGCTCGAACGGGACGGTGTCATGAGGGAGAGGACCACCTACCTTGATTCGCTCAGGGCGGCCTATGCGTTCAATATTGACATTGATGCGGTGGTCACGCTGAGTGCCAAGTATGCCCGCGCAATTGAGAAGCGCGGCGAGCGGACCGCCGTGGTAGGTGACGATATCGTCCCCGACTTGAGCGAGAGCGACAGCCAGAGGCCGGTCGCCACATACACTGGAGGTGTGTTTACAACCGCCACGCTGGTTCAGAACATAGAGAAGGTACCTTCCGAGGTCAGGCCGCGCATGGACGATCCGGATGAGATGGTGCAGTACCTCACCCTGAGGGCCACTGATACACTTCTCGTGAGGGAAGGTGAGAAGCGCGGGATCGCTGAGTCTCCCGGTGTTGTCAGGGAGGTTGAAAGGGCCAAGCGGAGAAAGACCTTATTGGCCTTCTACGACTACATCACCAGGGATGCAGCTGTTCCAGAGGAGGAAGCCAGGTCGTTCTACGACGCCAACAAGCAGGCGTACGCGCTTCCTGAGGGATGGACGATCTCCAAGATCGTGGTTGGCACCAAGGAAGCCGCTGATTCGATCTTGCAGCGTCTTGACAATGGGGAGCCATTTGCGGGGATCGCCCGGGTGCGTTCCCGCGATCCTTTCACCGCACCGCAGGGTGGGGATGTGGGTTTCCTGCCGGTAGGACAGGACAAGGAATTCGATGGGTTTCTCGCAACCATGACGGCGGGGGAACACAAGGAGTTCAGAAGCCTCGAAGGCTTTGTCGTGTTGTGGCTCAGAGAGAAGCACACACCGAGACAGGCCACGTTTGAAGAGGCTCGGGCCTCGGTCGAACAGCAACTTGTTGCAGGTCACAAGGAAGCGATCATTCAGAAGTGGGCTGATGCGCGGCGCGCCGAGCGCGACGTTAAGATCAATACCGCTGTCCTCGAGGGGATCGTCGTGAAATAAGCTATTACTGGCCAAGCCTGGCGGCGGCATCGCGCGCGGGTTTGAAATTGGGATCGATTGCGAGAATCCTTCCGATCAAGGTCTTGGCTTCGTCGCGCTTGCCCTGCGCGGCCCTTACTCCCGCGAGCCCGTAGAGGGCGAGCACGTTCTTAGGCTCAAGGTCAACTGCCTTCTCGTAGCATGAGCTCGCTCTGTCTATCAACCCCTTCTGCCTGTATGCACCCCCAAGATTGACGAGTGTCCTGGGATCGTTGGGCGCTGCATCGCGGGCGCGCTCGAAATAGAAGAGGGCGCTGTCGATCTGTCCCTTGTTCACGAAGATACCGGCAGAGTTGCTCAAGGCCTTGAGATTGCCGGGCTCGACTTTGAGGACGCGCCGGAAGTACTGGAGAGCCTGGTCATATATGCCCTTCGACGAGTAGGCGAGGCCCAGGTTCACCAGCGCAACCATGTTCCGCGGATCGGTGTCCAACGCCTGCTGCATCAAGGTCATGGCACTGTCCGTGGCACCCTGGGCAAGCAGAAGGCTTCCTATATTTGCGAGCGCTTCGGGGCTGTCAGGAATAAGCCTGAGAGCTTCGTTGTAGAGCTGCAATGCCGCGTCGGTGTCCCCCACGGCTTGAGCAATGGTCCCCAGGTAGAAGTATGCGCCCGAATTCGTGGAATCCACTTCCAGTACCTTCTCATAGGCGCGAATGGCAGCATCATAGTCCTTCATCTCAAGGAGCACCCTCGCCAGGTGGAGATGCCCCTCGGGGTTCATCGGATCGGCTTCGACAAACTTCTTGAAATCTGCGAGCGCAACATCCAATTCCCCTCTGTCAAAAGCGCTGCTGCCCGGCTCAAGGTACTCGGCAATCAAGCGAATCATCTTCTTGGGATCTTTAAGGCTGAGATCGGTGATCTCCGGCACAGAAGCTACGGAGGGACTCACATAGCCGAGGGCACGAAGCTGCCGCGCCTCCTTTGTCCCCAGTTTCGCCGCCGATGCCTTGACTTCGGCCTCCTCCTTGGTGATATCGAAAAGCGCGGCTTTAAGCTCCTCGGCCTTCGGCTTGTTTTCGACGACCAGGTTCTTGTTCTCCCGCGGATCGTCCCTGAGGTCGTAGAGCTCATTCGCCGGAGCGAGGATGAATTTCCACTGGTTGAATCTCACGCCCCTCAAGGGACTCCACCTGTAAGCGAAATATGAGGAGAGCGTCTCGAAATAGGAGACCACTGGAGGAAGTCCCTTGCCCAGGATGAGGGGCACAAGACTTCTCCCGTCAACCTCCCCGACCTGTTTGAGGCCCAGGAGCTCGAGCATCGTCGGGAAAAGATCGGTGAGTCTCACGGTCTGGCTGATGCGCTTGCCCGCGATGTTCTTGCCCGCAAGTCGCAACTTCTCAGGTACTCTTATTATGAAAGGAACTTTCAAGGTGGCCTCGTAGAGCAGCAAGCCGTGGGTCTGTTCGCCGTGATCGCCGAGCCCCTCGCCGTGATCGGAGACAAACGCTATGAGCGTCCGCTCGAGCAGATGCTTGTCTCTCAAGTATATGAGCAAGCGCCCGATCTCCTGGTCGGCGAAAGCAATCTCGCCGTCGTAGGGGCTCCCGGAGAAACGCTCCCGGAACTTCTGAGGAGGTTCATAGGGTGCATGGGGATCATAGTAGTGAACGAACAGGAAGAAAGGCTCGCGCGCGGTCTTGAGCCATCCGATGGCACTGGCGGTCACCAGATCGGCAGACCTCTCAGGATAGCTGAACTCGGACGGATGGCTCCCCCGCGAGAGATCGTCATCGTAAGAGGCGAAGCCTTGATTGAGCCCGAAGCGCCTGTCGAGGATGAAGGCCCCGACAGCCGCGCCGGTCGAGTACTGGTTTGCACGGAGCACCTCGGCAAGCGTCACGAAATCGTCCGCAAGTTTGAAATTGGCATTGTCCCTGATGCCGTGAGAAAGAGGCGATAGGCCCGTCAGCATGGACGCATGGGAGGGCAGCGTGAGCGGCACGCTGCAAAGCGCATCCTCGAAAGTCACACCCTGGCGGGCAAGCCAATCGATGCTCGGAGTCCCGGCAGTCCGGTATCCGTATGAGCCCAGATGGTCGGGCCTCAAGGTATCCACGCTTATCAAGAGGAGATTGATCGGCGTGGGTCTCTTAAGAACCTGGGCGAATATGACCAGCCCTACACATGCGATACCTATTGCGGCAACGACCCAGCGCTTGTTCATATTCACCAACAGACGATAAAAATTCCAAAGCCTGATGTCAAATCGAAAAAAGTCCTTGACGTGATTTTAACATATTGCTATAGTGCCGTTGCTAGATATGTGCAACGCTTAAAAGGAGGAAGTTCAGATGGCGAAGTGTGGTACTATATTCTGCGTTCTCGTTTTATTGCTTGCGCTTGCTTGCTGGGCCGGTGACGCTAAGCGTTATGTGCATGATACGCAAGCCGCGGATGTTAACGCGGGCTATAAGATGGCGCTCCACCTCTCAGCTCACGGAACTAACAGTTGCGGAGGAGCGAAGGCGCCTCCGCTGCCGCCGCTCACCTCGCGCGATGATATCGTGAGCACATGGCTGACCGACCCTACCGAAGGGAGCCCTGTTGATCTGGACGTGTTCCTCGTCGTATTCCAGTATGATTCGCTCGCACTTGTCGAGTACGGCCTTAATTGGCCTGCCGCGTGGGGTAGCGCATGGGCAACCTCGAAGTGTTTGGCCCCGATTGCGGTTGGCGATATCATAAATCCTGGGGATGGGATGGCGTTGGCCTGGGGCTCGCCTGCTTGTTGGAGAACCCAGTTTTTCATTCCAGCATATACGTGGCTTACCGCTACGAGCAAGGGCAGGATCGAGATAAGGGATTTCCCGGATACGCTTAATGGTGTGCCCATGGGCGGCTCTGACAATAACGGTATCATTGTATGCGGTGGTTCGACCTATGATTACCCCGAGTCGGTTTTCTTTGCCTATGTGGGGACTGATTCGGGTCCCTACGAGGGCCCACCTCTGTATGAGACCGAGCCTTCAACCTGGGGCGCCATAAAGTCGATCTTCAGATAACCTAAAAAGGTCTTGGCTGCTACGTGAAATCCGGCCCCGAGGCGCTTTCCTCGGGGTCTTGCTCTTGTCCATCTCAAGCCTCGCGCCCAGCGCATGATGCCTTGCCTCACCTCAATCTTTCGCTTGACCGTCGGGTCAAAACTCGCTAGTTTACACAGGGTACATTCCATCACCATGAACTCTTTTCGAAACCCGGGTACCGGAAGCGATGCCGGGCGACGCGAATTCAAAAATGCAGCGATCTCACAGATATAGATTTAGACGTGGAGTCTTGGTATGGTGCGTGCTGGCGGCTGCCGGCACGGTCGTGAATTGCTCCAAGGACGGCGGTGGCGGCACCACACCGGCAGATACCACTCCGCCCGCGGCTGTGATGAATCTTGCGGCAGCGAATCCCGCACCCACTTCGATGGATCTTACCTGGACCTC
>CAYHHI010000063.1:0-15474 GCA_964356335.1 uncultured bacterium | reverse complement strand
AACTCTACCAAAATCTTGGCTTAACTACCTGTCCAAGAATCGGGGGGAACTTCAATGTGGTCGGTTGGCACCCTGGGTCCTTGCCATCTTGACAGCCTAAACGTTAGCCAATATCTCAAAATCCCTCCGATTCTCTCCAACTCGCTCCGATGGGGTTATGAGTCAATTCGGGCACTTGACAGTAGTCAGGGTGAGCTCATACAATCTGAGCGCTTGCCACGGCTCGGCTGAGACAGACTCCCTGGGCCGTCAAATGAAAACCGAATTGGGCATGCTTCTTAGGTGCACTAGCCATTACGGGATTGGGTATTCTCGGCAGAGATCTGGGATTCCGAGATCATGACCCAATTGACGGACAGGACCGTAGGCCAGGGGCAAGCATCATTAGCGATTGCCGTAGTGCTGCGTTCTACGCAATCCGAGTAACCGGGCAAGATGCACATGCAAGTGAGAGAGAAGCCGACTTCAGAGGTTGACTTACAGGACAGCTACAGGGGTTCCACTGTAGGGCCATTCTTACGATGGGCTGGTGGCAAGGCACACTATGCAAACTCGATTGTTGACTACTTGCCGCAGAACTTCCAAGGTGTTTACTATGAGCCGTTTCTTGGAGCGGCTTCAGTTTTCCTGGCATACCAGCCGAGTCGCGCGAGGCTGTCGGATCTGAATAAGCAGCTGATCGACACCTACATACAGGTTAGAGACAATCCGAAATTGCTTTATGACCATCTAATGGAGTATACCGCAAAGGACTCCGAAGCATTCTTCTACAGGACGAGAGATGAATATAACTCTGGCAGAACCGGAATTAGGCAGGCCGCCCGGTTTATCTACCTTAACAAAGCCTGCTTTAACGGCATCTTTCGTGTAAATAGAGATGGTGTGTTCAATGTGCCCTATGGCCAGAAGAGGCGCCTCGCGATTCCATCCCTTAGCTGCTTCGCTGTCATCTCCAATCTTCTGCGGAAGGCTGATCTTGACGCTCGAGATTACAGGTCTGCCGTTTCCAGAGCGCGTTCTGGTGATCTTGTATACCTTGATCCTCCTTATCCGCCACTAGACAATTCATCGAGCTTCACGCACTATACTAAGGAGAGGTTCAACTGGCTGGACCAGGCGGAGGTTGCTGCTGTGGCAGCAGATCTGTCAAGATTGGGGTCGCTCGTCTTGATAACGAATGCTGATACAGAGGAGATTCGAGCACTCTACAAGGATTGGTTGGTTTTTCCGATACAACGGACGCGCTGGATAACCTGCGCGAGAGAGAAACACAAGGTCGGGGAACTGATAATCACAAACTACAATCCTCAGAAGGAGGTTAGTACGTGCAGATAATAAAGGATCTCTTGAAGGATTCAAAAGCAAAACATTGGACAGATGGGCTGCAATGGCTTGGCTGGAGCGTCATTGGTGGGCTAATGCCGATTTTCGTGCTGCTTTTTGCGCTGAAGGCAACTAGGCAGCCAATAGGTGTGCAATGCTTCACGAACAATGGCGAGTTCGCTCTATATTCGGCGTCATATCTGGGGACAGCATTCTACATTGTCATGCGTGATTTCAGGCGGCGGGCTTTCCCGAGCAGGTCGGTTCTTGCCCTGATCTTGGTACCCGGATTGCTTATTGCCGGGTGCATGTACTCGTTCATAGCTCTTGTCAACATACTGCGTGACTCGGCAAGTCAGACTCAGCTGCTGTCGCTTTTCAATAGGGAATTCCTTCGGGTTGTCAGCCTCTTCCTTCTTCCCTTTGTCTGTGCGCTGACCTACGTGATCATTGTTGCAGACAACGTGCATGCGACCGCAGACATATCTGCGATTGCTCGAGAGAATGAGGAGGCACTAGCTAAGGATTTTGACAAGTTGGAGGAGGCTTAAAAATGAACGCGTCAGTGATATCCTTCCCGTGTCTCACAGTCAGACAACCCATAGGGACTTTCTACATAGGTGTTATGGACTCGAAGGACTTGCTCTCTATTGCGTATGCTGATGTGCGACGCCACGAGGGGCGTGACATCGAACGTTACATTGGAACCGAACGTGACCTGTGTGAGAGTCGGGTTGCGGAGATCAAGCAGTATGTCACTACCGTCGATGCCTGCTTTCCAACAAGTATAATACTCGCGATAGATGCAGGGCAGGCTGACTACGATGATGCTAGCGGATCGCTTAGGATTGTCAAGGCTGAGAAGGTAGCCAAGATAATTGATGGTCAGCACCGCATTGCTGGTCTCGAGGACTACAGGGGGACACCATTCCAGCTGAATGTGACGATCTTCATCGATATGGACATTGAAGACCAGGCCATGGTGTTCGCAACGATCAATCTCAAGCAGACTAAGGTCACCAAATCGCTTGCTTACGATCTCCACGAGTACGCGAAGTCGAGAACTCCGCAGAAGACATGTCATAACATCGCGAAGCTGCTGAACTATAGAGAAGGTAGCCCTTTCCATCAAAGGATAAAGATCCTGGGAAGGGCTGTGGGAACAGGGCCGCAGCTTATCACACAGGCTGCATTCGTCGACAGGTTGTTGCGACTCATCTCGCAGGATCCCATGGGTGATAGAGATAGGATCAAACGGGGCAAGCAGCTGGAAAGGCCGAGTGAACAAGATAGCAGGAAGCTCGTATTTCGTACGAGGTTTATAGAGGAGAAAGATGGCGAAATAGCCAGGAATCTCTGGAACTACTTCAAGGCAGTTGAGATGAGGTGGCCACATGCTTGGTCCAACTTCGAGAGGGGGCAGATCCTTGCGCGGACAACAGGTTTCGCCGCACTTATGCGATTGCTTGTCGAGATCGTCGCGGCACAATCGGGAACTGCGGGGGTCATAAAGGTTGACGCCTTCTCAGCCCTTCTGAGGAGGTCTAGACTTGAAGATAAGGATTTCACGTCAGACCGTTTCAAGCCCGGTTCAAGTGGCGAGAGCGATCTCTTGGCAGCGTTTCTAAGAGATGTGGTTTAGTCCCATTCCGCGAGTCCGAAAGACAGCCCCAAGAGGCAGGACGCTACGGCGGATGGGTACCACCTTCACGGGGTCGCTTGCGTTCTGAGGATTGCCCAGGATTGCACACTTTGTCTAAAGTAGGCAATCTTTCCGCCCGACAGTTGCATACAGCCGGGCCCAATATCACGAATAGAGAGAAGTTTTGCCGACTTATGAGGAAGTAGCAGATGATGCCCAAGAACCAACTCATGTCAGCGGTCGAATCAAAACCGGCCAGTGCGGGTCGGTTCAAAACCAGCCACAACTGAGGGCTACTTATCCACCTTATCATTGCCTCCCTTAGCAGCACAAGCTTTGTCTCTGAGTCTGTAGCTTCTTCCCGTGATTTGAATCACCTCGGCGCGCTCCAGGAAGCGGTCCAGGATTGCAGTGGCAGTTGGGACATCGCCGATGAGTTTGCCCCACTCCTCAAGAGGCCGGTTAGAGGTCATGATGGTGGAGCGCAGTTCATAGCGGCGCATGATGATCTCGAAGACGTACTCGCCGGTCTGAGCAGGCAGTTTCTTGAGTCCCATATCGTCGAGGATGAAGAGATCGGGCTTGAGATATCGTGCGAGAGCCTTGGCCTGATCGCGCGTGGCTTCGGCGTGCATGAGCTCGGCCACGGCATCAAAGATAGAGCGGTAGAGCACGACGAAGCCCATCCTTGCAGCCTGATGGCCAATGCCCTGGGCTAGGTGGCTCTTCCCTACGCCCGGCGGTCCCAGGAAGAGGATGTCGTGGTGCTCCCTGATGAAGCGACAGGTGGCCAGTTCCATGATCTGACGGCGGTTGATCGATGGATTGAAGCTGAAGTCGAAGTCCTCGATTGTCCTGAGGTCGCGGAAGCGTGCGGCCTTGACCCTGCGGGCTATTGCCCGATCATCGCGCACCGCGAGTTCATCGGCGACGACCAACTCGAGGAACTCGGCATGGGTGAGGCTATTGCCCTGGGCTTCTTGGAGCCTGACCTCGAGGCTGGACAAGAGCCCTGAGAGGCGCAGGCGGCGCAGACTCTGAGCAAGTTGAGCGTTCATAGCAATCATCTCCTTTCAGGTGATTTGAGACTGAGGATCTCCTGGTAGTGAGACAGTGGTCGTATGATGGGGTGGCTGTCGGCGAACTGGAGGGCGTCGCTGTCGGCAAGGCGATTACAGAGTTCTCTCAAGGACATCAGCCGGAAGAGCCTAGCCCCAAGCGCCGTTCGGCTGGCGCGATTGATCGTGACCGCCGAGTGCTTGCGCGCCAGGCCGACGAAGCCCTGGAGCACCCGGATCCCCTCGATGCCACACTCCTCTATCATGGCACGAGCCCACTGGCTGGCCTCAGCGCCGATGCGATCGGCCTTGGCCAGGAGATAGTCGGCACCTCTCTCGACCGCCGATATCTTCTCATCCGGGATGTGGCTCCAATCGGTGCGGAAGCGCCCAAGACTTGTGCGGCCATGCACAGCGATCTGCTCCAGACGGTCATTATAGACACGCACGAGGCGCGAGTCGTATCGTACCCAGACTTGGCGACCCAGATACTCCGGTGGGACGGAGTAGTAGGCCTTGGCCACCTCGATGTGCCGGTCACGGTGGACCGTGCGCCGCCCTTCGTGGAAGAGAGGAAAAGGCTCTGAGGGCAGTGCTCTCAGGGCAGGCCGCTCGATCTCTTCAAAGACTGCGCGCACCTGTCTCTTGGTGGTGCCGTGGATGCGGGTGTCGGCGACTGTCCTCTCCCAGTGCAGCAGGAAGTGGTTGAGATCGGCGAGGCCAGCGAAGGCTCGAGCCTTGACGGCGTTATTCTTGACGTACTTGATGCCGCTTTCGATCTTGCCCTTCTCGCGAGGCGATGCGGGTCGCGTCGGCAGGATGGCAACTCCATAGTGCCGAGCGAAGGAGACTATCTTGGGATTGAGGTCCGGGTCGAACCAGTCGGCCCTGGTGACCGCAGCCTTGAGATTGTCCAGCACCAGGACTGCCGGCACACCGCCGAAGTGCCGCCACGCATTCTCAAGACAGCGAATGAAGGCATCACAGGTCTGGCGATGGATCGCCTCGCTGTAGCTCTTGCGAGAATGGCTCAGTGTGATCCGCAGAATGTGGGTACGACATCTGTGGCCATCCTCGAAGACCCAGGGACCGCTACCGAAGTCCACCTGGGCCTCCTGGCCCGGGGCGACCTCGATACGGCGAAACGGCAGGGGCGTCGTGGCACCGAGGCGACGGGCAAAGCGCTTGACCGAGGAATACGAGCCCGTGAAGTCGGTCTCAGCCCTGAGATCCTGGAAGATGCGCTGCGCGCCGAGCCCCTGATCAAGCTTAGAGCGGATCAGATCCGTGAACGGGTCGCACTGGCTCTTGCGCCCATAGGGGACGAGTGGGCCCGACCCGGGGGTCGAAATGGCCGGTTTTGAGCCCTTCAGCCGCTCGTAACGTGCCACCGTCTCCCGGTGAACGCCGAGCTCACGGGCGATACGCCGATGCGACCATCCCCGCTTGAGAAGCTCTTCTATCGCATGTATCACAGCCATCTTCAGTCCATTCGCCATACCCACTTCCTCCTTCAGGAAGTAGGTATAGCCGATGTCCCTCAAAGATGGCTGGTTTTAATTCGACCCCGGGTGGCTGGTTTTGACCGACCCCTGACACTCAAGAGCTCTGACTCTTGCTTCAAGCGGGAGGAGATTAGGAAAATGACCTATGCGGCCGATAACTTCAGGGACTGATGCCTCCCGATGCCTCATAAAGGTGCTGGCTCATACTGCCGTGAGAAGGGCCCACGTCGCAGATTCGGATACTCGCGACATCGACTTCGAGAGCCATCTCCTGCAGGTCCGCGAGGGCAGAGGCGGCACGTCGCGGACGGTCCGAATAGCCGAAGAGTTGGCGAGTGATCTGAGACACCTTATAGGACACCGGAAGTCCGGTCCCGTATTCCTGTCTCAAAAAAGGGGGGGCAGTCGACGCTCCGGCAGGTCAATTGGATCATGGCGCAGGTCTTTTAACGGACCAACTTCATCGGTCGGGTGGATGGGAAACAGCCTCTCTTCGTTTCGAATTAGTGACGACGCTCCATTGTGCGTCCCACGTTTAGGCCTGTGTTATCTCTGGTGTCGTTTTTGCTATGTGGGCTGAAGATGACCTTCCCCAACTTGGGCGTTAGGAATCGGAGAACACCAGGCAGTTGCCGTCCTGCCTTTGCCGGAGAAACTCTGAGGCAAGAGCGACGCATCGATCTCTCTTGAAATCACTGTTGATATCGTTCCGGATCTGCTTAAGATCAAGTAGGGCAAGTGTCGGCAGTGAGCCTCGCTGTCGTCGGCGTGGTGCCGGGGTTCAGCTCGATAGATGGTACCAAGGACAGGGGGTGTGAGAAATGTCTGAAGCCGTCGTCCACGGGGAACCTCTCAGAGAGGTTCTCGATCCCCTACAGGGTGCGGCTCCAGCGGCCACGATCATCGTTGTGATCGACGGGTGCAGAGCAGATACACTTTACAGCGCTCTTCATGATGGCAGGATGCCGCATCTTCAGCAGCTCATGGATGATGTGGGCTTCGTCCGCTACGAGAATAGCTTCACAGTTTTCCCGTCGGTTACGATCACGTGCCATGCAAGCATTGTGACGGGCACATACCCAGGTGCCCATGGAATCATCGGGAATGAATGGTTCATCAGAAAGAGATGGGGATCTGGCATCCGTGACAGGGCCGAACTCTTCAGGGTAACGCGCGAATACGTCAAGTTCTCATGTCTCCGCCACGGGTCCGACCCAGGGCTTGCGAACGGCCTGTTGTCAGGTGGTTACTTCGGGATCGCCAACGCAGACATGCACGAGGAAGTAAGAACCCTATACGAGGCGTACAACACACGGATGGGTTCTTCACTGAGGGCCGACAAAAGCAAATCCATCTACGAGATGATAACCCGAGGCGTAACCTTTCCGGACTACATCGATACGGACGACGCCAGCCTGGTTCCAGGTGCATTGAAGTCAGCCTTATGGTTCCTCCGGGGTAGGCGAGACCTCGCTACATCCCATCTGAGTATGGCACTCGATCATGGGGCAATGAAGAAACAAATCGGGATCATTGGAGATCTTGAGGCTAGCCGTTACGGGATCTCGGTGGTCTGGCTCCCAGGAATGGACGGTTTCAGCCACAAACGAGGGGCGAGCAGGCAGACTGAGTACATCGCTCTCAGCACGAGGCGGACCAAACCCAGTTGTTCCCATCTTGACTATCAGTTTGCGTTGCTGAGGGCGGAGCTTCATAAGCACCACATGCTTAAGGACGTCCTCATCGTCATCACTGCAGATCACGGGCAATATGACTGCGGCCAGATGGAGGGGTGCCGGGTATCCAACGCGGACATTTACAGACATCTCATGTCTCACAGTAACTTCGCATCAGGCGAGAAGGTCCCGCTGACCCCAGATGGTGGCATTGACGACCACCGTAAGGATGCCAGCATCGTTGTTATGGGCAATGGTGGTGCATGCCATGTTTATGTGCGAGCAGCGAGCGGTGATTGGTCGGAGCGGCCAGGTCTTGCGAGGCTTGATGGGTTCGTAAATGCACTGCGATCGTGCCGAGGCGTAGATCAGATACTCGTCCGGGCCGATGATTGCAGGTATCGGGTTTGGGACGCGAAGGAGCGCATGTATCTGGAGCCAAGCCAACTGGACACCCATGTATATCCATTCGCGAAGGAGAGAGTGGATGGTCTTGTTTGCACAGAGCACTGGAGGGCTGGCGACATAGTTCTTTCCGCGGCAGATGGGCACTATTTCGCAGAGAAATTGATGGCAGGTGAGCATGGCAGCCTCCGGCGTGAGGATAGCCATGTTCCTTTGATATTCATACACGGATGCCTGGGAAGGACAAGCGAGGCGAGAGATATAAGGGTGATTGATGTTGCGCCGACAGTTGCGGAGTCCATGGGGTGTCTTGCTGAGTTGACACAGAAGGGTACCAAGTATGACAAGCTAACCGCCATACTTGATGTGATGGAGAGTCAGCGTGGGAGCGTACCGTATAACGAGGGTGCTGATGCCGTGTTCGGTCGGGTCGGCCGGTTGATGTTCCTTCAGCGAATCGCAGACATGTGGAATGCTGAGGGAGACGACATGAAAGAAGACGTGGCGACAAAGGTGAGTTGGTATCGGCAAGATGGCCGGTTAACATCATCGCAATATGAGGAGCTCAAGGTCAGATACGAGAATCTCGTAGGCGAACTGCTCGCCGACAAGTAGAAGGTCCTGCCGTGTGGCGCCCCTCTAAGGCCTGGCGGCGCCCTGAATCCCCAGCCAACAGATCAAGTGAATATCATCGCGCTCAACGGGAGGGAGTGGCTCTGGCGGTTGGTAAGGCTCAACGCCGATCCGGGCGACCTCCTCTACAATGTAGCGCGAGCGTTCCCCCGGATCAGAGAACTCCCGACTCCACGCCATGCGCAGTTGGTTCTCCTCGCGCCGCGACCAGGGTGCCTCGATCGCGTCGAGGCAGCCGTGCAAACGATCCTGAGGGATGTCGGACGGTGGGTGCTCACGAAGGAACGCGGCCACCTCTCGGTTCAATCGTCTCACCTTTGGTTGGAGGTTGGCCGGGTCAGTCTCGAACATCCATGCTTGGTAAACACTCTCCCGTGCTCTCTGCCAGGCATCGTAGGCAGCTAGGGCCATTTCCGAGGTCAGCACGGCAGGGGTCTCCTCTGAACACTCGATGAGCCTTAGGCAGGTGCCAGTCTCGCTTATGATCTCTTGCCCTGCCGATAAGGGGACAAAACGCAGATAGATCCGCTCTCCAATGGATGCACAAAAGAAGTGTCCAGTCTTATCGCCGTGTGCGATCCCAGATCCGATCCTCCAGGGCAGGTTCTCAATCTGATCGCCAAACCGAACGATAGCGCGCCGGAGTTCCTGGCGATATTCCTCACCGGTCTGCGCCGCACCCTTGGTACCGCCCTCCTCATAGAGGGTCGGATCTTCGCGATATAGTTTCTCGATCTCTTCGCGAGTTTCTGCGAAGGACTGCTCACGGGAGGCCCCGTGCTCAATGGGAGGAGCCTCAATGCCAACCGATGCGGCTGCCTGGGCCAGTTTGCGGCGTACCCTTTCCTCAAGATTCAGAAGCTCGTCGAGCCGCCGATCCGGGAAGAAGGTTCGCAAGAAGACTTCCTCATGCTGGCTTCCAATCCTATCGATACGGCCGTGCCTCTGGACGAGACGCATAGGATTCCAAGGCAAATCGAAGTTCACGATGTTGCGACACTGCTGGAGGTTCATACCCTCGGCCAGGACATCAGTAGAGATCACCAGATCGTAAAGGTCATCATCGTCCGGTGGCAATGCTCCAGTCGAAATTGGTGCAAATCCGTTGATAGCCTTGGATCGGGACACTCCGTTACGCACATCCTGGCCACTCACTGATGCCATGCGGCCGCGATACATGGCTAGGCGCTTGTCCTTCTTGATCATCCTCGATAGATGGTCCTCGATCCAGTCGACAGTGTCCTCAAAGTGGGAGAAGACCAGGACTTTCGCCTTCTGCTGCTTGTCTTCGGCGTCGATCGCGTCTTTCGCTGCCTGCTCAGCTATGGAAACGAGCTCGGTCACCAGGGCCTTTAGCTTCGGGTCTCGTTCGGCTGAGACACGCTTAGCATGGGTTTCCATCTCGCGGAGGAGAGCAAGGTCGGCCTCTACGTCCGCTTGTAAGCGGGCAACATCGTAAGCACCTGCGCCATCGGCGTGCTCAGTCGCGTCCAGTACATCCTCGATCTCGCCTTCATCGCCAGCAGCCGAGAGCTCCTGGAAGAACTCTTTAGACACCACCCTGCCACCGTCAAGGGCCTTAAGGAATGCCGTGTGCTGGTCGATCATCCTCTTTGCGGTGCACAGGAAGGCATGCACCGAAGACTCAAAGCGCTTCAGTAATGCTGATCGGATGAGGCCCACCAGGGCACTGTCCTCTTCGCACGGGCCAGTGCCTTTGAGGTAACACTCGGGTTGGTAACGCGCCATCTTGAGAAGGGGCGCGCCACGCTCGGGCATGAGGATCTCCTCGAAGCGCTCGAAGAACCCTGGGATGACCTCATCCAAGTCGTACGTGATTGACGAAGGTCTGGGTTCCGGGAAGCGGATCGGCGCGAGGCGACCATCGGGCCCACGGATCATGTCATTCTGGTAGTACTTCTTCACGAACCGCCGCGTGCGCTTTACGGTCGTGGCGTCAATGACGGGATAGAGCAGATCCGGGTTAAGATTGAATGGATCTGTCTGCATCGCCTCCTCAAAGCGCTCACGAATTGAGCGGACCCCATATGCTGCCAGAGCTGCGTCCTGCTTCATGAAAAATCTCAGTACGTGATACAGGTCCCAGAGGGAATTGTTTACCGGGGTCGCGGTCAACATCAGGAGGTCGGGTCTCTTGCCAGAGAGGAGTCTTCGCATCACTGCAGCTCTTGTAGGGGCATCGGGGTTACGATAGTTGTGCGCCTCGTCCACGACGACAAGGGCGTAGTCCTCCAGTTGGTTCTTGAGATGATGTTGATCTCCACCTAACTGGGCCTCGTTAGCGAGCTGTTCATAGGAGACTGACTCCACGAGCAGTTGGAACTGGTTCAGGAACTTCTTCCAGGTGGTATCTCGCAGGGATGCGGGACACACCAGGAGAACGCGCTGGCGACGACCACGGTACTCGTTGATTATCTCGCCGGCCGTGAATGTCTTGCCCAAGCCCACCCCATCGGCTATAAGGACGCCACCATAGTTGCGGAGGATGCGCTTAGCCCGCCAGACCCCATGTCTCTGGAAGGTCGTGATGGGGATTGCACCAGTCTCCTCTTTCTCCTCGTCAAGCTCGGCATGGTAGAGGTGCCAGAGGACCAGCAGGTAGATGAGGTACGGCGGATACTGTGCCAGCAGCTCCTTGTAAATGCTTGCAAGATCAAAGGGTATTGCCTGTTCCCACAGATCATCAAACCAGCTCTCCACGCGGGCAAGCAGTGGATCGTCGTAGTGGCCGAGGTTGAGCTCCAAGTTGGACCTGAGCCCCGCGCGGGTAAGGTTGGATGAGCCTACGAGCATGCCGCGATCCTTCCCCCGGAACAGGAAAGCCTTGGCATGGAGGAAGTGCTTCTCGTAGCGACGGACATCAATGCGGCCGGACGTGAGGAAATCAAGGACTATTTGGATAGCCTTGTCGCCCTCAAGATCAAATGGAATTAGATTGCGGTCGTTGCGGAGCGCCTGCTCCATCCGTCCCAGTGCCGAGTGCACCTGAGTCTTGGTAAACTCGGGCTCCCGTGGATCGAGGGGGCCCCGGACGGGTCTTGCGGCCTCAGGGGTAGGTTCACTGCCGAGGAGCAGCCTGATGCGTCCTAGGTGCCGAGCCTCACCGGCGAGGAGCTCAAGACCCTCGGGATTGAAATACGCGCTGGCCACGCAGAGCTCGTCCGGTGTGGCTCCGAGCCCACGCAGCTCTGCCAGACGGTCAACTATGGCGCGGGCCATGGTGTTGCCATCCTGGTTGTCAACAAAGACTGGCTTCACAGTCGATCTCTCCACCTCCGAAAGTGTTGCATAGTTGCCCTGAATCGTTGCTCGAAATCCCACCCTTCGTGGAAAGTCTCGAAGATGTGAGTGAGATGCTTCTCGGTGAGACCGTATAGGTGAGCCACGACGGCGTCGAGCTCGTGAATCTTGTCTTCCTTGTCGTCGGGCTCCAAGGGGCCCACGCTGACGCCCACTTTCTCCGCCCATTCCGCGAATCGTTTATCGGGGCAGGCAAGGCACGCAGCCAGATGGACGACTCGCTGTGGCAGAGGATTGTACTGCAGAGCCCGTGGGATCGGAAATGGATTGAAAACGAAGAAGTTCACATGTGTCTCAACGAAACGGCGGGCGTACCAGTCAAGAGGGAGTGAAGCCAAGATGCCCAACAGATAGGGTTGATCGGTGTGATCGCCCCTGGGCCAGAGCAAGTAGGGCGCGTCATTAGTGATGAACACCTTGGGAGGGAGCAGGGTAGGGATTACTGTGCGGCGGTTGGTTCGATTTGTAATGTCCCTAAATGCGATCCTGGCATGGAGGCAGGGTAGGGTCTTCGGGTCACGCACCCAGGCAGGGTCGAACTCGGAGAATGGCGAGCTCTTGAGCTTGCCGCCGTGCAAGCGCTTCGCCTGGACGTACGGAATCACAATATCCGGATCGGCCCAAGCGTAGTAGCTGCCGGTGTCGGGATTCCAAATATCGAAAGACTCACCTTTGTAAACCGGCCAGAACCCCTTTGGGCACTTCTCGGACTTGAGGTTCATGTACTTCTTCTCATTGGTGGCGTGGAGCTCTGTGTGGGGTCGTGCTCTCCACGACTTGCCGTCATTGAGGTCGAGGCGGGGCGACTTGCGGAGCTGAGCAAACACCTCCACCGACTCCTCAGTCGGCAGGAGTGGCAGGGATGCTGTGTCATTCCACTCCTTGATCTCTTTGCCATAGAAGACAGCGGGCTCCTTCACGATACCGCTGCTGTAACGCTCGTAGCTGGGGTAAGGCCCTCTCAGAGCCACGGGTGTGCGCTTAGATTTCTGTTTCTCGAACGCGACCAGGCCGATTGTGTACTGCGGATGAACGTCTTCGAAGAACCACTGCTTGTTATTCAGGAGGGTAGTCACATCCACGTTGTCAGCATGTTCGAAGAGCTCTACGCGAAACTCTGTTGAGCCTTTTGCGGATAGCGCTGAGCGCGGCAGGACGACAGCGATCCTGCCGCCGTCCTGTGCGGTCAAGTGCCAGAACCGCCAGCAGAAGGCTTTGTACAGGTCGGGATCGCCCGTCCCCATACCCGGGAATGCCCCTGCCGTCAATGCGTGGCGCAGAGAGTCCGCCGCCGCAAGTTCACGTTTGTACTGGGTGTAGAGATCTGATCTGTCCTTTCGCAGTTTGGTCTTAGCTGCTTCCTGCTCACGCTGCGAAAGCCCGCGCAGTCCCGGTACATGCCGTGCCCAGAACGCATCCTCCTCAAGTGTGGCTTCCTGCCAGGGGGGATTTCCTATGATCGCATCGAAGCCCGATCGAGGCCTTAAGAAGACTTCAGGGAACGCGATCGGGAAGTGGAGGGCTACGAGTGCATCAAGCGTCTGCTGTGCCTGTCGGTGGTTCTTGGAGTCAACAACGCCATGCTTGATCGTCTCCCAGCCGGCGGCATCGAAAGGCAGCGGCTCGCCTTTGAGGCGCCGTGCAGCCACGATATCGCAGAGGGCAGCCGTTGGGGCTATGACCTTGAGAGCAGCGTCCCAAGCCTGACGAGCGCGCTTTAGATCAGCTGGATTCGCATCGGCTATCCGCCCGAGACGCTGAAGATGGGTGCGTGCCTCGCCTAGCAAGTACTCAGCGTCAACTGGAAACATTGGTGAGCTCTGTTCCTCAATCTTCGTCGAAACCTCGGCAAGGGTGCCGATGCCCACGAGCGAATTCCCGCATACCAGATTGTGGTCCAGCAGCGATAGCGGCAGTCCTGGAACGAAAGTATGAATCCAGATGGCCAACCGTGCCAATTGGGTGGCCGTCGGGTTCAGGTCAACCCCGTAGATACATCTTCGCGCTATCAGCCTTCGGAGCAGTTGCGTATCGTCAATCTCGACCTGGTCGGCGATTGGGCCCAAGGCCTCAATGGCGGCCGCTCGCAGTGTCGCGAGCTCGGTGCGCACTCCTGGCAGGGACCGGCGAGTCAGGTAGTCAGAAATCTTTCGCTCTATGTGGTCAATTGCCGCCACGAGGAAATGCCCTGACCCCATTGCAATGTCCGCAACCCGAAAGTCGAAGAACTGCTCACCGGCTTGGTCATCAGACATCTTGTCGAGGCGGGCGAGGTGATCGTCGAGGGCAGGCTCAAGGGCACGTTTCAACAGATGCTCTACAGCAAAAGGCTTGGTGAAGTATGATCCCGTGGACTTGCGAGCACCCGAGGCATTGTGGAGATAGATCGAGCCTTTCGCGATGAGCAGCTCCTCGCCCTTCTTGCAGGGACGATAGAACTCAAGCTTCGTTCCCTTTTCCGTCTTGGTTTCAGTCGTAAGATCGGTCTCGGCCACGGAGAGCTCGCTTTCAAGAAGACCTTCATAGATAGTTCCAAACTCACCGACGCCGAGGCTTCGGAAGTCCACGGGACCCAGCCCTTCCGGCGAATCGACAAGGAGCAGATCGCGCAGCGCCGGTCCGAACACGCCGTTGGGCAGGCATATTTCAGAAATCAAAGCGCCGATCCTGGACACTTCGGTGTCCTGCGAGAACAGGCCGCCATTGTAGGCAGGGACACTCCATTCGCGGTTACCGCTCTCAACGGCCTGGAACAAGCGGCCGACCTCCATCCAGAGGGAATCGCCTTCGGCGAAGGCGGTGCCGCATTGGAAGAGCTCGAGAATCTCCTGAGCCTTGGTTTTGAGTGAACGCCTCTGGTAAAGTCCGTTCCAGCGATAGGGCAGCAGATCCTTATCCTCCGCATAAGCGATGAAGAGCAGACGGAAGAGGACCGTCATTGCCATCTCATAAGTCACACGAAGGTCTTCAGCCGATGGTCTCTTCAGGCCACGTGCGGCAGCAATCCCCTCGGCAAGTTTCGGTATCACTGATTGGTAAACCCGGTCGCGCAAGCGCTCGGCCAGGTCCCCAGAGAAACGACCAGAAGCCTCAATCAACTGCTGCAGGCTCCCGCCCTCAAGGAGGGCCTCCGCGGAGAACAGGAGCCAGAGGAGAGGGAGATCTTTGCTGTTAAGAAGACCCGTGTGGCATTCGGCATAAGTCTCTGATCGGCCACGCCGGCCAACGCCAACGCCAACGCGGGCCGGATAGAGCCGTATCTTGGCTTCATGTTGGATAACCACATAAGGTAGGTTCTCGCGGTCAGCGACAGCGAGCGCGTAGCCGACCGGTGAATGGTCCGAGAACCGCTGGGCCTGCAACTCGGGCGACTCATCGCGATTGAGAAGCACGGCAACGGCGATCTTGCGGTCCTGCGTTCTCAGGATTGAGGTGACCCGATCACACGGTTCAATCCGGAAACCAAGGCTTCTCAAGAGATCATGGCCGCGGTGACTTTGGACCCGCGCCGCTTTCCTGCCGGCATCGTCCCAATCTGCTCTCCGGCGAGCTCCCATCAGGAGCTCATGCGTGGCGAGGAATCCCTCGTTTCTTATCCCGGCAAGCTCTGATTCGATGGCAGGCAGAGCATCGCGAAGTGCGCGAAGAGCAGCATGGCGATCGGGCTGCTCAAGGGCTTCCTGGCAGATTCTCTCCACCTGGGCTGGGTCGAGGTTTGTGTGTGCTGGGGCATCCTCACCGGAGGGACCGCACAATGCAGCTTTGTCTGCGTAGAGGACAATCAGCAGCACGCTGGGGCTGCGGCGCACTCGCAACAGCCACGAGCCCCCGACGAACACCACACTGACGAGTGTCGACTCCAAGGCGAACTGGACAGACAATCCCTCACGGCGGAACAGCGACAGCCCGCC
>CAYHHI010000062.1:0-16458 GCA_964356335.1 uncultured bacterium | reverse complement strand
GTGGCAAGACCGTCTTCATGTCAACTCACATCCTCGAGATCGCAGAGCGGGTCTGCGACAGGGTCGGCATCATAAACAGAGGCAAGCTGGTTGCCGTCGGGTCGATCGCAGAGCTCAAATCCAAGTCCGGCGCAGGCGTCATGAGTCTGGAAGACGTTTTTCTGGAGCTGACCGGCGGGTCCGAAGACCAAGAAGTGATTAAGTTCCTTTCATCGTGAGTGCACCATGTCTCTCTGGAAGCTGATCGCTTACAGGCTTAAGATCGCACTTGCCGGATTCACGCGCGGACAGGCATCTAGAAGAGCTGCCCGCATCATCGGCTTGTGCGCCGTCCTCGCGGCGGTTGTGCTTTTCGTCCTCGGGGCGTACGCATTCTTCACCGTGCTCAAGAGCAACGAGGAGATTGGAACCACAGTCGCTGCCGTGATAGTGACCCTGACTTTCAACGCGATCCTCATACTGGCCTTGGTTTTCGACATAGCGACGACCGCGAACATCTTCTTCCTCTCGAGCGATCTCGATCTTCTGATGGCGGCGCCCCTGCCCACGCTCAAAGTATTTGCGGTGAAATACCTCGAGGCCATGGTGTCGGCATCCTTCGTTGCCCTTTTCATTGCCTTTCCAATCCTTATGGGCTACGGGCTTGCCTTTCACGCGCCCCTCATTTTCTTTCCGGCAATGTTCGTTGTGACTGCGATCTTCATCACCATACCCATCTCGATCGGCACGATCTGCGGCATGGCCATATCGAGATATGTCCCGGCAGCAAAGGTGAGAGAAATCCTCGCCCTGCTGACCGGAATAATCGGCCTGGGCGTATGGCTTGGATTTCAGGCGATGAGGCCTGCAATCTCTAGCCCCGGGCAGATCCATGACCTTAGTATGAGAATGAAATCTCTTGCCGCCGGTGGCGGCAATGCGCTATTCAAGATGCTTCCCAGCCGATTTCCTGCTGAAATCCTCACCTCCCTCAGTTCAGCAAGAATCTCAGCAGCCCTGCCGCCTCTGCTTTATCTGGTGGTGACGGCCGGGATCATGTTTGCCTTGTCGATCGTGCTGGCAGAACGCATCTATCTTGCCGGCTGGACGCGAACGGCGCCGTCAGGAAAGAAAGCCAAGCGCGCGAAACGCATGCGGCCGGCATCCACTTCCGCGGGGTTCTGGCGCTGGCTCCCGCCGACGGAGCGTTCCATCTTGAAGACAACTACCTATCTTTTTATCCGCGACCCCCAGCAGATAACACCCGTCGCGACCCTGACCATAATGATGGGAGTGCTGCCATTCTTCATGGGCCGACAAGGCCGATTTGCCGGGCACAATCCCCTGGTCTTGCTCTATTCGGTGTTGTGCCTCAGTTTCGTAGGCTCCATGAACCTTGCCATGAGCGCCGTTGTGATAGACGGCCGCGCTTTCTGGCGGTTACTCATAGCCCCGTCCTCATCATTGAAGAAGCTCCTCGCCAAGCTGCTGGTTTCGGCTTCGTTTTTCGTGCCGCTGGTTTCGGCGATTGTGGTGGCGTTCCGAATCGCAGGCTTGGTGGACTGGTTCTTTGTGCCGAAGGCGATATGGCTTGCCGCCTGCCTGACAGCCCTGGGCGCCAGCCTGGGACTGCTCATAGGCATCTCCTGCGCCGACTGGGAATGGGACATACCGAAGCGGATGATCAAGACCTGGGGACGCTTAATCCTCATGTTCGGCGCGACCCTTTTCCTCGTCGCTGCCGGCTTTGCCTTAAGGGTTTTCTCTTCGCGTGGAGCAATGACGACCGGGGTTGATGCAGGCTGGGTTGTCTTGCTGCTTGTCACCGCAGGCGCCGCGATTCCCACTTACCTGTTTCTCCTCGTCTCATCGAAGAAGATGGACAGGATGGAGTGGAAACTCTAAACCGCCTATTTTGCCCTGGCCCTCTCGATATTCTTCGTCACCATATCCGCAAGCGAGGGGTCGGGATTCATAGCCAGGATTTGCTCCCACTGGCTTATCGCATCATCTTTCCGCCCAGCGAGCATATAAGCAGTGGCAAGATCATTTCTCGACACGGGATTCTTGGGATCCATTTTGGTCGCTTCATCGAGGAGACTGATGGCCCGGCTGAAGTCCCTCTTCAGAATAGCTGCCCTTCCGGCCATGGCAGGGATTTCCACATTCTTAGGATTCCGGGCTTTGGCATCAAGAAGCGTGTTTATCGCCTCGTCATAGTTCTTGAGTCCAACATATGTCGCCGCAAGATTCATATAAACCTGCGTCAGATTCGGATCAAACCTCAGGGCCAGTTTATACGCATCAATCGCCCTGTCGGTCATGCCCTGCTTGAGATAGGCTCCGGCTGCGCTGAAATAGGCCAGCGCATAGGTGGAATCCAGCTGCACCACTTTTCTGAATTCCGCAATCGCTCCTCTCAGGTCGTCCGTTTCCGTAAGAGCCCTGCCAAGATTGTAGTGGCCTTCGATGAAACTGTCTCTGACGGCCACAGCCCTCCTGAAGTGCACGATCGCCCTGGCGAAGTCTCCCCGCATCGAGAGCGTAGCCCCGAGCGAATTGTGGGCCTCATAGTTGTTCGGCTCAGCCTTGACGGCCTTTTCAAATTGGCCGATGGCCTTATCGATGTCACCCTGTTTCAGGAATTCGTTCGCCCGCTTGGTGTACTGCTCAGCATTCTGGCCGCAGCCCACAATGAGAATCAAGACCAGCAATAGGATCGTCTTTCTCACGATTGTCACCTTCCTGGGTTCCTCTCTGTTTTAGTCTCTCTCTACCTATGTCCCTTTGAGAATGTCGGAGTTTTCTTGCTTCTCGTTGCCGGCCTCTCGGCTCTTGCGAATCCGGTCAGCCACAAGCGTCAGTGCGATCAAGATAATCACAAAACCGTTGATGGCCAGTATGCTGATTATTGCCCACCAGTACCATTTCATAAGGCCTCAAGCTCCAAAAGCGTTTTCTATGTGCTCAACCGCCGGCATCCCTTTTGAGTCAAGCGTCACTGCAACCACGTCGAACCGGCAAGCTTTACCCAGGAGCCGCCTGCGTTCAAGGTAAGCATCGGCAATCCTGAGGAGGTGCTTCTGCTTCCTGGTGCCGACGGCCTCTGATGCACAGCCGAATCTCTGCGAACGCCTGCCCTTGACTTCAATGAAAACGATTGTATCCCCATCCGCCGCAACGATGTCAACTTCCTTCCTCAACAGATACACGTTGCGATCGAGGATTCTATACCCTTTGCCCTCAATATAGGAAGAGGCAAAATCCTCAAAGACGCCGCCTTCTCGCCTCCTATTTGCCACTCCGCGCCCCAACGATCGTCGAAACCGGCTCGAACGAGAACCTGTGGATCCTCGTGGGCCCGTATCGCTTCAAGGCCTCAATATGGTCTATGGTGCCATAGCCCTTGTTACGCCTGAAACAGTACTCGGGATAGACGATGTCCATATCCCGCATTATGCTGTCCCTAGTCACCTTCGCCACGATCGACGCCGCTGCCACGGAAAGGCATCTGGCGTCACCCTTGACCATTCCAACGATCGGCATGGGAAGGTCGGGAAGCATCCTGCCGTCCACAATGATGCAGTCCGGCTTTAAACCCAGCGAGAGCACGGCCTCGGCCATGGCCTGAAGGGTTGCCCTGATGATTCTATCGCTGTCTATCACTTCTGAAGACACCACACCGACCCCGACTGCGATCGCGCTTGCGGTGATTTCTCCAAACAGATATGTCCGTGCCCGTTCGGAAAGTTTCTTAGAATCCCTGATTCCGACGGGAATGCAATCAGGATCGAGTATGACCGCTCCCGCGACGACAGGACCTGCAAGAGGACCTCGCCCAGCCTCGTCCACTCCCGCCACCAACCCCATGCCGCAACTGATCAGTCTATTCTCGACGTCCAGGAAGTCGTCAGGCAGACGTTGGAAATGCCTATTATTTGCTCTGGACTTGCGCGGCCTTGCCTTTCTTACTCCTGAGATAGAAAAGCTTTGCACGCCTGGTCTTACCCCTCTTCACAACCTCAATCTTCTTGATGGCGGGCGAATGATAGGGGAAGATCCTTTCAACCCCTATGCCGCCGGATACCTTCCTGACGGTGAAGGTCCTGCCTGTTCCCCGGCCCCGTGTCTCGATCACGATCCCTTCGAAGACCTGCACTCTTTCCTTCTGCGCCTCGACCACCCTGATATGCACCTTGATCGTAGCACCGGGTTCAAACTCTGGGAATTTGTTTGTCTCGTAGCCCTTTTCAAGAACGCTTAAGAGATCCATTGGGTCTTGCCCTCCGCCTGTTGTCTCGTCTCAGATTATCCTCTCACTTCAGGGATTCTCTCAGTTCTATCATCCGAGATCAAGCCGGATCGTCGCTCCGCACGCTTCGCGGACTCGGCTCGTTCTCTCAGTTCAAGTTCAAGTCGGACCTTATCTCTTCGAGTATCTTCCTGTCTTCCTCCGATATACTCGTAGTCTCAAGCAGATCAGGCCTGCGAAGCAGGGTCCTCATCAGTGAGTCTCTCCGGCGCCACAGCCTGATCGCATTATGATTGCCGCTGAGGAGCACGTCCGGAACGCCCTGGCCCCGGAACTCCCGCGGCTTGGTGTAGTTGCCGTGCTCCAGGAGCCCATTATAGAAAGTGTCGCCCTCGGCTGAGGCGAAGTCTCCCAGGACCCCGGGAAGAAGCCTTGTCACGGCGTCGACGATCACCATGGCGGCAAGCTCGCCGCCTGTTACGACGAAATCCCCCAGCGAGATCTCATCGTTCGCAACGTGCAGCCTGATTCTCTCGTCAATACCCCTGTAGTGCCCGCAGATGAGGATGATTTCACTCCTGGCTGCGAGATCCCCTGCGATTGTCTGGTTGAACCTTCTTCCTTGAGGTGACAGCAGGATTATGGGCATCGAACCCTTCTCCCTGTCTTTCAGCACAGACTCGGCTGCGAGAAAGACCGGCTCAGGCTTCAGAATCATCCCCGGGCCTCCGCCAAAGGGATAATCATCAGCGGTATGGTGCTTGTCGGTGGTGAAGTCTCGAATGTCGATAAGAGACAACTGGATTATGCCATTGTCGATGGCGCTCTTCATCATGCTCTGGCCGAAGACGCAATCGAACATTCCGGGAAACAAAGTCAGGATGTTGAATCGCATGGCTTCAGTCCAGCAACCCTTCCAGTTCCTCAATCACCACGATCTTGTTTTTCACGTCAATCTGCTTGACCACATTTCTTGTGACCGGAATCAGGGCTTCGCCCTTTTCAGTCCTAAGAACAAACACGTCGTTGGCAGGCATCCGCAAAACGTCTTCGACAAGCCCGATCCGGCGGCCTCCATGGCCCACCACGCAGCTGCCGACAACATCGAATACGTAGTAAGTTCCACCGGCCAGCGGCCAGACATCCTGTCTTCGTACGCCAATCTCCACACCGGCAAGCGCCTCCGCAGCCGTCCTATCATCGGTGCCTTCAAGCTTCAGCAAAACCAGCCTGCCTTTTGTCCTCGCAGAGGTCACGCCGACCTCCCTTATTTCATTCTCGCTCTTCACCAGGACCTGCGTGAGCCCCATAAACCTCTCAACAATCTCAGAGACCGGTTCAACACATACTTCCCCCGCTGTCCCGTGCGCGCGCCTCACACAACCGATCAAAACGAAATCGGGCTCGCCGCTCACTCAAGAATCTCCAGGACAGCTCGCTTGCCCGCCTTGGTGGCCGCTGCATTAAGGAGCGTTCTTATGGAACGGGCCGTTCGCCCATGCTTGCCGATCACCTTTCCCAAGTCGCCCGTCCCCACGCGAAGCTCATAGACCGTTGTCTTTTCCCCTTCCACTTCCTTCACTGTCACCTGATCAGGACTATCCACAAGGGCCTTTGCAATGTACTCGATCAGATCTTTCATCCTTCATTCCCCCTCACACATGAAGATTAGCCGCGAATCCTTTCTGCTGGAGGAAGGCGTGCCAGGGAATAGGTCTCAACCAAGGCTCAGGGCATGTTTTCTTCCTGCTTGTCCTCTACCACAACCTCTCCCACCACCTCGGCGGGAAGCTCGCCTTCCGGCTTACCGTGCATGGTCTGCAATCGTGTCAACGTCCCATTCTTCTTAAGCAGACTGCGCACGCCATCGGACATCAGTGCGCCCTTGCCGAGCCAATCGAAGACCTTGGCTTCATCAACCTTGATCTCGTATGGCGTTGCGAGCGGATTGTAGTGCCCCACCAGGTCAAGGAAGCCCCCGTCCCTCTGGACCCTTGAATCCATGACAACGAATCTGTAGTACGGCCTTCTCTTCGAGCCCGTCCTCGTGAGTCTGATCCTGACTGCCATCAACTTCACCTCCGCATGTGCGTAGTGTTCGTGCTGACCGGGTCTATCCCGTCACAAAAGGCTTAAGCAGGCCGCCTAACCTGCCCTTCCTGAAGTGCTTCAGCATCTTTCTGACCTGATCGAAATCCCTGAGGAGCTTGTTCACATCCTGAACTCTTATCCCACTCCCGAGGGCCACACGCCTCCTCCGACTCCCGTCTATGATCTCGGGCCTGAGTCGCTCCTCGGGTGTCATAGAGTTTATTACAGCTTCAACGCGTACGATAGCTTTTTCGTCGAGGTCAACCCCCTTGAGTTTTGAAAAGCCCGGTATCATGCCCATGATATCCTGGAGGGGGCCCATCTTCTTTATCTGCTTTACCTGATCCAGGAAGTCCTCGAGCGTGAAGGTTTCCTTGAGGATCTTCTGCTCAAGCTTTGCTGCGGTTTTGGCATCGATAGTCTCCTGGGCCTTCTCGACCAAGGTCAGCACGTCGCCCATGCCCAAGATGCGGGACGCCATCCTTTCAGGATGGAAGACCTCGAGGGCATCGAGCTTCTCGCCCACGCCGATATAGCGGATGGGTGCTCCGGTGACGGCCCTGATGGAAAGGGCAGCTCCACCGCGCTCATCGCCGTCCATCTTCGTCAGCATGACGCCGTCTATGCCGACCGTTCCAGCGAATTCCTTGGCGATGGTCACAGCTTCCTGGCCCGTCATGCCATCCGCCACCAGAATAGTCTCATTAGGATGAATCTTATCCCTGGTCTCACGCAGCTCCTCCATCATCTCGGAATCTATGTGGAGGCGGCCTGCGGTATCGACTATCGCGTAGTCGAGTGTGCGCCGCCGCGCGACCTCAACCCCGTGAGCCGCAATGTCGATGGGGCTCGCCCCGGTCTTCTCGCAATAGACCTCGACAGAAATCGAGCGGCCGAGGGTCTGCAGCTGGTCAATCGCGGCAGGCCGATAGACGTCTGCGGCGATCAAGATGCCGCTCTTGCCTTTCTGTCTGAAGCGTTTGGCGATCTTGGCGGCAGCTGTCGTCTTGCCCGAACCCTGGAGCCCGACAAGCATGATTACGGTCGGGGGAGTTGGGGCAAAAGCAATCTCCTTGGCGCCCTGGCCCATGAGATCGCGCAACTCCTCGAAGACTATCTTCACGAACTGCTGGTCCGGGGTGATGCTTGAGAGGACTTCGGTGCCGAGGGCCTTGGTTTTGATGTCTTCGGTGAACTGCTTCACCACCTTGTAGTTGACGTCTGCCTCAAGCAGGGCGATGCGGACGTCCCGCAAGGCGTCATTGATGTTCTTCTCGCTAATCTTCCCCTGGCCCCGGATTTTCTTGAGGGCCACCTCGAGTTTCTCAGCAAGCTCACCGAACATACGTCCCCCTGTACCCCAATAAAAGCAAAACCGCTCCTGGCGGCAAGTCTCTACGGGACTCGATTTCGAAGACTTATGGTAACACTTAACCTAAGCAGGCGCAAGCGGAAATGCTTTTGGGTTGTGCCGCTCTTTGAGGCCCCGGCGGCCTGCATCAGCAATGGCTTTGAAGGCCCCGGCGGGATTGCCGCTCTTGAAGATCGCGGCTCCTGCTACCAGGATGTCAGCGCCCGCCCAGGCAGCAATGGGCGCGGTATCGACATCGACACCGCCGTCAACCTCGATTTCGAAGGTGTAGCCTCTTGCAGCTTTAAGGTCGTACAGGTCCCTGATCTTGGGCACCACTTCCTGGATGAAGCTCTGTCCGCCAAAACCTGGATTCACGGTCATCATCACGATGATGTCGGCGACTTCGAATACCGGCCGGGCGGGCTCAAGCGGTGTCGCGGGATTTATGGCAACGCCGGCCTTCACGCCAAGGGCCTTTGCCCTCTCTACGAGGGCCTTCGCCTTATCGGTCGCCTCGACGTGAAACGTCAGATAAGTCGAACCCGCTTTGATGAAGCGTTCGAGGTAGGTCTCGGGAGATGCGATCATCAGGTGTACGTCAAGATCGCTTCGCGAAACCCTGCGGATCGCTTCAACTATGAAAGGCCCGATCGTGATGTTGGGAACGAAATGCCCGTCCATCACATCGATGTGCAGGATGTCGGCACCTGCCTGTTCGACAGTGGAGATGGCCCCCTTCAAGTCTGCAAAATCAGCAGAAAGCAGTGATGGAGCGATCCGCAACCTCGGACCCGTCATAGCTCGACTCTCCCTTCATATTTCGAAGAGACTGACAGGGTGATGGTATCTCCTCTGGACACGATGAAGCCCGGAGGCGGCTGCTGCATGAGGATGCGTGACTTCGGCGACATCAGGTCCTTTTCGCTTCCGGATTCTCTGACAAGCATGCCGAGCCTTTCCAGTTGGATCCTCACGGGGAAGTAGGACTTGCCCTTGAGGTCCGGCAAAATATATCTCGTCCGGGGCGAGCCCTTGCTGGCAAGGATGTTGACGACGGTCCCGCTTACGGCAGGAACTCCGGGCAAGGGATTGCTCGAGAGTACCTCATCGGGATATGAGCCGAACTTCGAAACCAGGGTAACGGTCCCGACCGCAAAGCCAGCTCTTTCGATGAAGAGGCGTGCAGTGCGGAGGGATTTGCCGATGCAATAGGGCACATCACGCAACTCCAATCCCCGGCTCATGGTGACGAAGACCTTCCGCCCCTGTTTGACAGTCCGGCCGGCAGGCGGGTCCTGCATAACAACCGTGCTTTCGGCATAATCAAGGCTGAACTCCTGACCCAGCCGTTCGTACTTGAGGCCGCCCTGCCGGATGGCATCCATCGCATCCTTCTCGGAAAGGCCTCTTATATCGGGAACGTCCACTTGCCTGCCACCCACAAAAACAGCCATGACGAAATTGAGGAGGAGTGCGACTCCGACGATAGCGGCGGCAAATATGGCCAGGTATGTCAGGATCTTCCGGAGCATCTGTCTCTTCCTGCCACCCTCCTCCTGCTACCCCCCCCGCATTGATGAGCCATCACGCTCGAGCTCGCCGGTCACATCGGCTTCGCCGACCCTACACCTTCCGCAGCCTTGCTGCGAAAACACCGTCAGTCCCATGCAAGTGCGGCAGGGTCTGCATCATCCCTTCTTTATATACGACGGAATCGGGTACGAGCCGACCAATATCTTCTAGCTTCGCGTCGCCGCGCTGTGCCAGGACAGACTTGACGACATCCTCATTCTCTTCCGGCTCTATGCTACACGTACTGTATACCACGACCCCACCGCTCTTCGCAATTCCAATCGCGGCCGAGAGCAGGGCTCGCTGATAGGCGGCCATTCTCGCTACGTCACCTTCCCGCTTGGTCCATCTCAAGTCCCAGCGCCTTGCAAGCACACCCAACCCGGTACAGGGTGCGTCGACAAGCACAGAATCTGCACTTCCAAGGGCCGACCTCCTCCCATCCGAGATGCTGAAAAGCATCCTCTCGTGCCCCAGACGCACGGCATTTTGCCTCACGAGGAGGAGCCTTGGGAGTGAGACATCATTGGCGACGACCAGACCTGTGCCCTTCACGCGCTCATAGATATGTGTGGCCTTTCCACCGGGAGCGCTGCAAAGGTCAATCGCAACAGCATGCTCCTGTGGATCGAGAACCAGACTCACAAGCGTGGAACTTGCATCCTGAACCTGCACAAGCCCCACATCATGGGCTTTCAGGGCTTCAATCGGGCTTGCCCCACGGACATAGAAATGATCCGAAACCAGAAGGCCCGCTTCGACTACCTCTGCTCCCCCTTGAACCAGCAGGTCCCTCACCTCGTCCGGTGTCGCCTTCAAGCGGTTCACTCTCAAACCCGTAACTGGGATCCTGTTGTTTGCAAGGGCAAGGCTCATGACTTCCTCGACACTGTATCTTTTGAGCCATCTCCGTACGAGCCAGGTGGGATGCGAATACATAACGGCGATGTGCTTGATAGGTTCCCCGTAGATGTCGGGAAACTCGATGTCATCCTTCTCCCTCAAGTATCTTCTCAGGATTGCGTTCACATAGTTAGCCTGGTACGTGTCACCGAATTTCTTGGCGAGCTTCACGCCTTCGTTGGTTGCGCCGTAGTCAGGAACCTTGTCGAGGAAGAGAAGCTGATAGATGGATATCCGCAGGATGTTGAGCACCACCGGTGAGACCACACGGCTCCGGTGGGAAAGCTGCTTTATGATGAAATCTATTTTATTGCGCCACTTGATGGTGCCGCTCACCAGCTGCGTGGCAAGCGCGCGCTCCACCCGTTCGGGATCGTAGGTTACCAGCAGATCTTCAAGCAGGTCTTCAGGTTTTGCTCTGCCGGGATACTCGGTGAGAACCTTGAGTGCGATTTCACGGGCCGGGATTCTTGCCACTCTTGCCTCCACAGACGGCCCAATCATGCTCTTCACCAGGCGCACCGTCGCAAGATGACATCCGGCGCTCCAGGAAGAAATCTACAGCCTGCCTGACCTTGGCCAGGTCGACCCGTGTGTTTCTGCACGGCCCGAAGGGACGCTCATTCAAGACGCCCATCACCGGGATGGGATAGCTGTCCTGTATGCCGCTCGTGAGATCGCGGTCGCAGGCGACGGCGACGATTGCCTTGGGTCTGGTTTCAACTATCACTCGGCGTGCAAGCGTGCCTCCGGTTGCGATGGACATCTTGATGCCGCATCCATCGCACATCTTGATGAGGTCAGATATTTCGCAGCCCCCGCAGTTGTGGCAGTTCCGGACTTCCGAGGTCACGCGATGAGGGCAGTCGAAGTTCTGAAGACAGTGCGGCAAGAGGAGGAGAAGCCTGTCGCCGCTGACCAGCCGGGCTGATGCCCGCACCAGCGAATTGTTCATCTCAATGAAGGATGATCGCATTGCTTCAGGTTCGACACCCAGCAGGCGGCCGAGGGTCGATGCCAGGGGGAAAAGAATCCTCACGGTTATCTTCTTGGCCGAGATCAAATCCTTCTGAATATAACTGCTCACGACGATGAGGCTGAATAGCCCCACGACTGCGAGATAGAGAAAGAGGAGCGCCAGCCCCAGCAGCATGGGCAGCTCGGCAAGTATCTCGTGAAGCCGCGGCTGGATCAGGTACCAGAAACCGGCCAGGACCAACCCAAGGAAAAGAATCCCGAGGAAAGACAGGAAAATGAAGAGATTCTTGCCCCTGAGAGCCTTATCCCATCGCTTAGCCAAAGACATCGCCAACTTTGATTCTATATCCTCTCGCGAAATCGGCGCCGCCCGTGGGTTTCTTCCCCGGGGCCTGCAGCACCTCAAGCCACACCGATCCGCTGCTACATGATACAAGGATACCGCTTTGAGAATCAATCCTAATCACTCTGCCTGCCCTCACCCCTTGCCCCTCTCCCTGCGGAAGAGAGGACATCCCCGGTTCTTGCGCCGCCGAAGCCACCCGGGAGGTCCCCGGTTCCTGTCCTCCCGGAGAGAAATCCGACGCTGCCGGTTCGTGCCCTCCCGGAGACAGAGGGGATAGCGCTGGTTCTTCTTTCGGGAGGCGGGAAGCGATTATCTTCAGCGGCTGGCTTCTGAATACGCAGAAGGCCCCGGGCCACGGATTGACACCCCTTATGTGATTATGAATCCCCTTTGCTTCGCCATCCCAGGTTATCCTTCCATTCTCCTTTGTCAGTTTGGGCGCATATGAGGCGAGGCTGGGGTCCTGCCTGGCATGCGTGGCAGCACCCTGGGCAATGAGATCGCACGTCAGAGCGAGCACGTCCGCACCGAGGAGAGCGAGTCGCTCAGTGAGCTCGCCGGCATTCTCATCTTCACCGATGGCGGTACGGCGGGCGAGAATGATGTCCCCCGTGTCCACACCCTCTTCCATGAAGAAAGTGGTCACCCCTGTCTCAAACTCACCGTTTATGACCGCCCAATTGATGGGCGCCACGCCCCGATATCTGGGAAGCACCGACGCGTGCAGGTTCACACAGCCCAACCGGGGAAGATCAAGCGCCCGGCGCTTGAATATTCGGCCATATGCGACTGTCACGATCAGGTCAGGTTTCTTGCTGGCGAGGATGTCGAGGAACTCAGGGGCATTGAATTTCTTGGGCTGATGTACCTCGAGGACCTCGCCTGCGGCAAATTGCTTGACCGGCGGATCCTTGAGCACGAGGCCACGGCCGGCAGGCCGCGCCGGCTGAGTCACTACACAGGCAATTTCATGTCCTGTAGCAAGCAGGCGTCTGAGACTTGGAACTGCAAAAGCGGGACTGCCAGCAAATATTACCCTCATTGCCGGGATCTTGTCATCTCCTTGGCCCTTTTCTTTATGGCATTGAGCCTGTTCCTGAGGAGATTCCGCTTCACCATGCCTATCCTGTCAACGAAGAGGATGCCGTCCAGGTGATCGATCTCATGGGCTAAGGCCCTCGCCATCACGCCTGAGGCTTCCATGTTGACCTTCTTGCCGGCCTTATCGAGGCTGTTCACGATCACGCTCTGCGGCCGCTTGACGTTGGCATATATGCCGGGAATGCTGAGGCAGCCTTCCTCGCAGACCTCTTCACCGCAGGCAGATATTACCTCGGGATTGATGAGAACGTGGTGGTGCCTGCGGCCTTCACCGTCAACACTCACCACCACGATTATCCTCTTGAGGATCCCGATTTGGGGCGCAGCGAGACCCAGACCGTTGGCGGCATCAACGGTCGCCATAAGGTCATTCACTATGCCTTGAGTTTCGCCATCAACATGGGTGACCGGGTCTGATTTGCGTCTCAAGACCGGATCACCAAGTAACTTCACAGGTTTCAAATCCACAACCCTACCCCTTTGGACCTACCTCTTGCTTCGAGAACCGACATTTCGAGAACCGATATTCCGTCGAGAATTCCTACCGTACCCCTATTCCTTCCCTGCCCCTATTCCTTCGACAGTATATGGGAGATCGCCGACTTGGCGAATTCCGCCTTAACGTTCTCAGCTATCTTGAGAACTACTTTGTCCTCGTCAATCCCGACCACCACCCCATACATCCCGCCAGAGGTCAGGACGCGGTCTCCCTTAGTCATCGAATCCAGCATCTTGCGATGATCCTTTTGCCTCTTCTGTTGCGGCCTTATCAGCAAGAAGTAAAAGATGACAAAGATCAACACTATCGGAAGCAGACTCAAAGCGCGCGACGCTCCCGACGGTTGCGCTGCCTGTGCCACAAAACCTGCGACTGAGATCAAGCCGTGCAATGGAGACATTTTTCACCTCCGGTTATGTCTCGTCCTCCTCGTCCTTCAATCCCCGGAGAAAGGCTCCCTTCCACTCCAGGAACCTATCGTCCAGGATTGCTTTTCGTGCATCCCTCACGAGTTTCTGAAAGTAGGTCACGCTGTGCAGGGTCGCGAGTCGCGGGCCAAGCATCTCGCCGGCCTGAAAGAGGTGTCTCAGGTACGCCCTCGAGAAATTGGTGCAGGTGTAGCAGCCGCACTCCGGATCAAGGGGTGAGAAATCGTCGGCGTATTGAGCATTCTTCACAACCAGCTTGCCCTGAGAAGTGAATACCGTTCCGTTTCGTGCGTTGCGGGTGGGCATCACACAATCGAACATATCCACACCTCTTCCCACACATTCAACAATGTCCTGGGGAAAACCCACGCCCATCAGATAGCGGGGCGAATCTCCGGGCATCGCCTCCGTGCATAGGCTCACCAACTCAAACATCGCGCTCTTGGGCTCTCCTACCGAAAGCCCGCCGATTGCATAGCCATCAAATCCCGTCTCGATCAGGGCCTCCATGCAACGCTTGCGCAGGGTCTCATAAGTGCTCCCCTGGATGATGCCGAACAGGGCCTGTCTCGACCCCTCCTGAGAGCGATCGAATTCCTCTCGTGACCGCCTGGCCCACTCTACGGTGAAGTCAGTGGCTTGCCTCGCTCTGTCATAGGATAACGGATAACCCGTACATTCATCAAGAACCATAATTATGTCCGCTCCGATCTTGCCCTGAATCCGCACGGCATCCTCAGGCGACAGGAAATGCCGTGATCCGTCAAGATGGGACTTAAACGTCACACCCTCGCGGCTTATCTCGGTGAGATCGGACATGCTGAAGACCTGAAACCCGCCGCTATCAGTCAGGGTGAGGCCATCCCAACCCATGAATGTCGCAAGTCCTCCGGCGCGCGCGACCACGTCGGGGCCGGGCCTCAAGTAAAGATGGTAGGTGTTGGCAAGCACGATCTCCACGCCGGCCTCTCTGAGCTCGCGCGGCGATAGCGATTTCACACTTGCCTGCGTCCCCACCGTCATGAAAGCAGGGGTGCTGGCCTCGCCGTGTTCCGTGCGCAGGACGCCGGCGCGCGCGCCGCTCGCCCTATCCACATGGACGACTTCGAATTCCAAGCCGGTTGCTCCTTGCTTCTGCCACCCACTGACCCATAGTTTGCGTTGATTCTACATTATTATCATCGCGTCGCCGTAACTATAAAACCTGTACCTCAGCCTCACCGCTTCTTCATACGCTTCCAGGATGAAGGGCTTGCCTGCAAAGGCGCAAACCAACATCAGCAGAGTCGAATACGGCAAGTGAAAGTTGGTCACAAGAACATCTACGAATCTAAACCGGTAAGGCGGCAATATCAACTTATCAGTCCACCCGCTCGCAGGCAAAACCTCCTCCGGCCCGAATCTATCGGCGGCCGTCTCAAGAGATCTCACGCTTGTAGTACCAACCGCCACGATCCTGCCGCCCCGGCCACGCGCCGCATTGATCGCAGCAGCCGCGTCCTTGCCGATCTCGAAATACTCCGGCTCGAGAACGTGCTTGGTGGGGTCGGCCTCCTTGACGGGGCGAAAACTGCCGAGACCCACATGCAAGGTGAGCCTCGCAATATCAATGCCCTTCGCCGCTATGGCATCAAGCAGCGCCTCGGAAAAATGAAGGCCTGCGGTAGGCGCAGCAACCGAACCGTCTCTGCGCGCATATACCGTCTGGTACCTCTCGCGGTCGAGCTCGCAAGGCTCCCTCTTGATATACGGCGGCAGCGGTACCTCTCCGGCATCCTCCAGGATCGCCATCACGTCATCTGTTCCGAACGTGACCACGCGCTTGCCGCCGGGCAATCTCTCCGTGACGCGGCAGACATACTTTCCGGCGATCCCGATCTCGCATCCGGGGTGTACCCTTCTCGAAGGCGAGACCAGAGCCTCCCATTGGCCGCCTCCAATCTCCCTCAAAAGCAGAAGATCGATTTTTCCTCCTGTGAGTTTCTTCTCGCCTCGGAGCCGAGCCTTGATCACCCTGGTATCGTTCAGGACAAGCACGTCTCCTTCTCTCAGGTAATCTACAATCTGATCAAAGCGCGTATGCCCAATGGTCCCATCAGCCCTGCTCAAGACCATCAGGCGGGCTTCCTCACGGCGCTCCGCAGGCATATACGCAATCAATTCCCGGGGAAGCTCATAAGCGAAATCCTGGGTTTGAATTGGGGTCATGGCGATAGCGACTTCAGCGCCTCACTGCGAGCCTTAGAAGAAGGCTCAGAATGACGCTAAGGCTTATGCTAGTGACGATGGGAAAATAGATCCTCATGGAACCTTTCTGGTAGAAGATGTCGCCAGGGAGCTTTCCCAGGAAGGGCATGTGCTTAGCGAAGGTGAGGACGATGCCAACCACAACAAACAGCGCCCCGAGGATGATGAGGAATCTGCCCGTCTCCTCCATGGCTTGGCTCAGAGCAGCCTTCCTTCTCCGCCACCTTCTACCCCCCGTGCGGGCCTGCCGAAGTGCTTGCGCGCAAGCCCGGTCACCTCACGCCCCCTCGGGGTCCGCTCAAGGAACCCTTCTTGCACAAGGTAGGGTTCGTACACTTCCTCTATGGTTTCCTCCTCTTCCCCAACAGCCGTAGCGAGGGTGTTTATGCCGACGGGGCCTCCGGCGAACTTATCGATTATGGTAATGATTATGCGCTTGTCCATCTCGTCAAGGCCGCATTCGTCCACTTCGAGCGCCTCAAGTCCATGCCGCGCAACGTCCCTGGTCACCCGCCCCTCCGCCTTGACTTGCGCGAAGTCCCGCACGCGCCTCAGGAGCCGGTTTGCTATCCTCGGAGTTCCCCTGGACCTTTTCGCGATCTCGGACGCACCGGCATCATCAATGTCTATCCCCAGGATGCCGGCTGATCTGTGGACGATCACCTCAATCTCATCGTCCGGGTAAAAGCCTATCCTGCTCGCAACCCC
>CAYHHI010000061.1:0-17139 GCA_964356335.1 uncultured bacterium | reverse complement strand
GAACAGCGATGAACGCGACTATACCTAGCTGGCAGCACGATATTACAAGAGGATTCGCGGGGGCGAGAGCGGGGGCCAAAATGGCGAGGAGCATCTGGGTAATGCCGAGGCCGGCAGACAGTATTACGACATGGATGAGATTCCTGAACTTGCCCGTGCCCAACCCGGCCCACACCAAGACCATGCCTCCGAGAACGCAGATGGGCAAACCGCAGATCCACAATCCCCTTGGGGAGTCTTGGAAGGAGAGAATCGTCGTTATGTCCATGAGGGAGAACCAGATCCTACTGCTCCTCTGGCAGGCAGCGATTCCGGCGGCGTAGCAAAGCAAAGCCAGATGAACTGGTAGTAAGCAGGGCGTCCCGTGCTTTGGGTGATTACTAACGGTGCGCCCGTTAGCAACGTACTCCTTTGCGTTGTACTCCTCGGCGGTGTGTGCCGTTGAGCCGAAGCCCCTTTCTGCAAGATGGAGGACGAAAACAAGCCACGAGACGAGAACGAGGCGCCCTACCCCCTGAGGCACGCCGAAACAAAGATAAACGCACGGTACTGCGCAAACGGCCAGAAGAAGCTTGAGGTGTTTCCTGAACGGCCAAGCGTGCAGAGACACGAGCACCAGTGCCAGGCAGAGCATGAAGCCCAAACAGGTATCGGCCCACTCGGAAAGCACCAAGATGGAGTCAGAGGCAAGCAACCCACCAGCTATTGCCAGGAAGACCTTGACGATGCAATGAGATTCTAGGCCCGCGGCAAGTCTCACGTTCGAACCACCCATCATCCCCTCCTCCCCACACATCACCTCGTGGCAGTTGCATTTACTGTACCAGAGCAGTCAGCGCGGCCAAACCCAGGGTCCGCTTTCTGAGACGAGGTGAATCAGTGCCAAACGTGGAGTCACTATGTAATGTTTCCTGACGCAAGTGTCCATAAGGTGACATAAATCAGACAGGAACATTCAACCCTTGGATCTCTTCGGCTTTCTGCGTCCCGTCAGGTAGCCCCATAGACTCCCTGCTAGGGAGAAGCTTGCCGCGATAGGCATAGCGGTAGTACTTTCTTAGCCGGGCCTTCATTGCCCTTTACCTCCCGCGATGATTCGACCCATCTGGAATCGAGCCTCTCCGAGGTCAGCTCCGCCTAAACCGATCTCCGCAGGCATTCCACCCTACCATCGTTAGGACTGCGGGGTGCGGCCAGAAAAACCCGCACCCCGCTTCCCTCGGCGAGCCCGCTCACCGGTCAGGATATCTGCAATATCCCGCATCCATAACTGTCTCGAGATCCGTTCGCGGGCCCCTCGGATCCTCCGGTATCGTCGGCCACCCACAGTTTCTGATGCATAGCGTGTTTGCCGCACATGCAGACAGCCCACAAACCGCACTGGCGCAAACGCTTCCTGCACAGACGCTGCCGCCGCAGTAGCTACCTCCGCACACACTTCCCACACAGTAGCTCTCCCAGCAGATGCTGATGAGACACAGGCTGTAAGGATTAACACTGACTACGTATTCCTGAGGATCCTCGCCCGCATCCATAGCATGGACGGCGCTCTTCTGGTTCCACTCAGCAAGCGTCGCGTCAAGCCTTGCCTTGTAGAGTGGAGAGATCGGAGCGACTGCCAGGGCAGTGCCGCAAAGCAGGAAAACGAGACATGCAAGAACTAGCCCGATGCGCTTCATCACAACCACCTCCTCCCATCATCACGCATCCTAAGCCCACAAGCCTTTCGGGGCTCTTCAGAAGCCCCAACGACATATCACGCAGAGCAACAAGCGTGCCGTTTTCCAGAACTCAGTTCTTGCTGGGTGGTTTTGTCGCGGTGCGTGGGGACGTCAAATCTCTGCTTCGACTTCCACTTCCTCTGTGATCTCGCCGACACCAAGCTCCACTGCCTCGATAAGTCGTTCGAGGTCAATCTTTTCGAGAACGCTGAGGAAGGCATCGACGATCGCGGGATCGAATTGCGTTCCTGAACACCGGCTCACTTCGTCGATCGCATCCTGGAGGGTGCGTTTACGGCGGTACCATCGGTCGTGGACCATGGCGTCAAATGAATCCGCAACGCACAGTATGCGCGAGCCGAGAGGGATTTTGTCGCCGGTGAGTTTGTGGGGATAGCCCTTACCGTCCTGGCGTTCGTGGTGGTACTTTATCATCTCGATCACCTGGTCGGATGAACCCACGCGGGCTGCAATCGCGGCGCTCACATCGGGATGGGTCCACTTGTACTCCTCTTCCTCTTGTTCGTTGAGCAGGGCAGGCTTTCGCAGCACCTGGTGTGGCCAGGAGACCTTGCCAAGGTCGTGGCGTATCGCCGCTTCCTCGAGTTGCTCGACAAACAGTTCGCTCTTGCCCATTTCTCTGGCGATCGCAGTGGCAATCTCAACCACGCTTGCTGAATGCCCTCCCGTGTAACGGTCTTTCTCATCAACTGCCCGAGCGATCGATCTGATCAGGCTTTCCTTGGTCTTCATGAGCTCGAGACGTCTCAGAAGTGCGAGATGCCGCCAGAGGGTCGGGAAGAGGAACAGCGGTATGGCTGCCCAGAATCCAAGCAGAGTGGTGCTCATGAGTATGGCATATCCGCAGACCGCATAAGTGAGCGGCTCGGGGAGTATCTTGAGATAGTTACGCTGCCAGATTCGTCCGGCCGAGAGACCGTGACCCGAGAGGAGCGCTGACTGCACCATCGTCTCGACAAAATAGAAAGCTCCGACGCTCAAGGCGAACGGAATGAGGTCGGATGCCGTTCCATGGAGGCCAAGGATCTGGGATGCTCGCCTGCCCGCTTCGTATGCCACCCAACTACCACTTCCGGCAAGCATCAGCAAGAAGCCGTAGGCCGACGCAGTGGAAAGCTGCGACTCAAGGGCCTTGCTCTTGATGATATATGTTATGCCCCTGTTGTGCCTGGCGGCACTCTTACCAGGGACTTTCTGGAAGCCGTGACCGTGCCCATTTCCATATCCGGTGCCGGTATAACCGTTCCCGTGTGCGTACCCGTTTCTGTGTGCATCCCCGTTCCCATTCGCACGCCCATCCCCGTTTCCACACCCATTCCCATTTGCATATCCGGTCCCATTCGCCCCACTCAGCACACCATTGACTGCTGCCTGTGACTTTGATAGGGCATTGGCTGGATCGAGTAACATCGCCCAGCCGATCAGCGCAAAGCCAAAGATCACGGCATAGACCGGTCCTCCGGCCAGCGAGATCGCCAGCACGACTGCCGAGGCAGATGAAACATATGCACCCCTAGGGAGCCGTACAGGTCGTAAGGCTGCGAGCCCGAGCAAGAAGAGAAAGAAGAGACTCCCCAGGGCAGTACTTGTGACTAGTCCGGATCGTAACCCGAGAGTTAGCGGGACGCCCAACTTGCCGAAAACCAGAATAATCGCTGCCGCAACCCCAACGATACATGATCCGATGAGCATCGATTGCTTCTCTTTCCACCTGTGTGGGAAGAGTGCAAACGGCCTGGCCGGAGACTTATAGAGTCTGGACCTGATATGCTGCTTTGACGGCGGCCCAAATCCCTTGGCAACCCCGGCAGACAGGTCGGACCGGCCCATGAGCTCAAAGAGAAAGTATGTCACTGTCGCATCAAGAGCGTGCCCTGCGTCGCACGCGATTTCATCAAGCGCCTCGTTCTTGGAAAAGGGCTTGCTCCTATGAGGGCGCGAGTTAGTCATCGCGACGAAAGCCTCGGCCACCTTGATTATGGCTGCCTCCATAGGGATTTTATTGCCCTTGAGCCCCTGCGGATAGCCCGTCCCATCGGGGCTTTCGTGATGGCACAGGACGATGTCGGCAACCCCCTCCATTCCAACGACCTCTCGCAGTATCCTCATACCGCTTTCGGGGTGCTCCCGTATTTCGCTCATCTCGGCATCGGTGAGAAGTGCCGGCTTGAGGACAGTGTCCCGGTCCACAGCGATGTAGCCAACGTTGTGGAGCATTGCAGCATGTTCAAGGAGCTCGAGGCTTTTGTAGGGCAGCCGCATCTTGTGGCCGAGGGCCACGGCCAGGTCTACGACGTGCTGGGTCTCCCCCTTGAGGTGCGGCATGTTGCCGTCACGAGCCATGCGTAGACCATCCACCAACTGGACAAAGGATGATTTGATGCGGACGTGGTCCCGAACAGTGACAATGCCGATCAAGCCTATTCCGATGAGGATCCCTATCAGAAGGAAGCCGCCGTTCATATAGAAGATGGCGAGGAGGAATGCCCCGAGCGGCGTACTCCAGGAAACGAGGGCCTTCCAGCCGAATATGGATCTCCATATCTCTGGCGGATTCGTCTTGTCCCGGATCCATAATCCGAAGGAAAGGATTGCAGTGCTGACCACAATATACACAGCGTGCGCAGCAAGAAGCCGAACAAACACGCCGGGGCTAAGCCCGAGTTCCAGACAGCCTAGGGCACCGTTGGTACCCCAGAGCACATAACCGGCAGATAGGATGCAGAGCCCGTGCTTCCCTGAATTGAGCAGAGCTCGCTGGAAATCCACGTCCAGTTTCTTAGTTCGAGAAGACAATGTGGCAGCGAAACCGGAAAGCCATCCCGTCAACAGCGCCGCACTTGTTCCATGCAAGAGCAACATGGCGAGAAGTGGCAAGGGGCTTACGTTCAGTGCCCCTACTCCGGGCATGCCTCTAACTGGCAGAATCGTGACAAGGATCGCCATACCTAGCCAGAAGATGGCAGAGGGGGACCTTGTGAACTGACTGATGGCCTCACCTAGGTCCAGCATTACCACAGCAGATACTCCCAAACCTAGGAATAGGGCGAAAATGAGGAATTTGTTGTTTCTCAAATCACGGACTCCAAGACAGAGATAGCCTATGTCGTCCGTCACTCACAGCAAGGTGCGTGCCATACGGCGAAAACGGGGCATCAGCAACTGCTTGGATATCATTGAATTAGTGGGAGCTGCGCTGGAAGTACGATCTCCTCTGGCTTCTATTGATTGCACAAAGCAACATCTATTGCAGAAAGCAAAGGAGGCGCTTTCACGCCTCCTTTGTTGTTTCTTACTAATAGACCTGCTGGGACCTAGAACTCCTCGTCCCAGAATCCAAGCCACATAATGAGCCAAAAAACAGGTGTAAACATCTTAATGTCCTCCTTCGATATTTTCCGATCCGCTCACCTAGAGCTTACCAACTCGTCTGAGCAGTGTCAAGCTATTTTTTGCTGTTCTTGGGAGGCCCCGACAACAGCATTGCAGACTGCAACTATCCAGCCCACGCCTCAACGGAGCTGCTGCAACCCCTCCGGATCGCCAGAGGCCACTGCTATCTGCGACCACTTGATAATCTCTTGGGCGTATGGCCCGTCATTCAGGCCGTCTGTCTGCGCGTATCCAGCCCTTATCCTGACTTATAGCCGCAAAATGCACCATATATCAAGCTTAATCTCGGATTATTGCAGGGACAGCGCGAATACTGCCAACTCCCAGTCAGGATACAAAGGCAATATGGCCTGCCCCCAATACTGCCACGAGGGGAATGGGGAATAGTCCGGGTGGGAAGTGCCGACGTGGGCACAGTAGACAGCCCCATCATAAACGGGGTGGAGGTTGCAGCATGGAACAATGGGCAGCTGAAACTCAAGCGTGACCAAGGGGATCGATAATGGCCGAGGCTATCAAGTGCTGTGTGTGCAGACAGCCTAGGCGGAAGCAGATTGACGCGGCACTAAAGGAAGGTCTGAGCCAAACCGAAGTATGTAGTATAGAGCGTATGAAGTTTCGCTTGACACCCATAGCTGGCCTGATAAGATCGCGACCGTGAGAGAGGAATCGGGGAACGACGGTACAATAACCGATCTTATCGAGGCGCGGGGATAATGAAGCTGACGAAGCTTAATCCGAGGACGGCAAGGAAGTGATTGAGGGGAAGAGTGGCATCAGTAGGGATTTTGTGGTGGACGGGCAGAGGAGCATTGTTACAGACGGGAACGTCAATAATGAGCGGTAAGAATTACAGACCAGAAGGCGCGCCGGGGAAATACTGGAAGACGAATATGCTACGCCTGTCAGTTACGCTGGTAATATGGATAGCTTGTCTTGCTGGACCATCCTGCATAGATGCTGCCGATGCTGTCGTCAACCTGGCAGCGGATTGGGGTGAGTTACGCATTGTAGCAGGATTGAGTCGACCCTACTACTGGCCATCGGGGAATAATGGCAAGAATGCAGAGCTAATGGCCCAGGGAAAGTTTCAGGGGCGTAAGTACATGACGGAGCATCCAGGGGATTGGTGCGTTGCGCTCCTCAAACCGAAGGATGGGGCAAGAGTAATCTTTGACTCTACGACCTCGGTATCGCTGATATTTGCTAATCAGAGCACGGTCCGGTCGGATTGTATCCTTGCAGTTGACACTCCTCTTGAGATGCGAGCCTGGTCAACTGATGATCGTCTTCTACTTTTCGAGGCCGGTGGAACCAGCTATGCTCAGTCGCTTAAGTGGCCTGGAGCTTACGTCTTGTATGTCCGATTCCCAGATGGCTTGTGCCTATCAAGTAAAGGAGATGAGCGCATTCGTGAGTTCAAGACGAAACCCATTGCGGTTTCAGTCAAGTGCGTAAAGGAGGTGAGACGAGATGAAGAAGGTACTCCTTAGTCTTGGCATCGTATCCGCTGTGGTAGGTATTGCAGGTGTGGCATTTGCGAGCTTGCCCGATACATGGGAACTGTGGATCATTATATGGATGATGATCGAAGAAGGGATACCGGAGCCTTGGTGGTAGGAAGACGGGCAAACAGCTGGTAGGCTGGAAGTTTCGCATCTACGGAGCGCGAGTGCTGGCTTCTGTGGCGGGTTTACCTGGAAGGTAGCGACCTGCAGAGCTGGTAGAAGGACGATTCCTCACTTAGAAAGAGCGTCCCACCATTGGCTTCCTCTGTCATGCCGACCCGGTCATACACCAGGCTTCTGAGCAATCCATTTGCATGAGCTGTGTTCCTAGCATCTCTCGTAGCGTAGCACTCGACCACGAGACCACCAGATTGGCCAAGTCCCGAAGGCAGCAGATACGGCCATCGGCGAGGGGCCGTTGCTATTCCCCTACGTACCGTGCGAGAATCGTCATCAGATTATCGCCCCGAAGACCCATCCCGGTCTCAACGATCGTGCCTTGGGGGTCAACCAGAATTGGTTTCGGTATCCCCATCACTTCAAATGCCTTCGCGATCTCCGACTCGAACATGCCCTCGGCATAGGTGTGGACCCACGGCATCTTCCACTCGCCAACCCTGAATGCCGCGACATCCTCGGGGCGCCGATCGAACGATATGCTCAGTATGTCGAACTTTGGGCCTCGGAACTTCTCGCACGCTCGGTGCAGATTGGGCATCTCGCCTACACACGGCCCACACCAGATAGCCCAGAAGTCTATCAACCAGTACTTGCCCAGCAAGCCCTGTTTGGAGATCTTCCCTGATCCATCAAGCAGGGCGAGTTCAAAGTCGGGCAAGGGTTTCCCCTTGTTGATCCGAAGATCCGGATTGAGCTCACTCGCCAACCGGAACTGAACCATCGGCGGGAGATCGGCATCGGCGTAGTTGCTGCAAAGATCGTCGTGGATCGCTCTCTGCCTAGCACTATCGCCTATCTCCCTGGCCCTCAGTCCAACTTCGAGAAGCATCACCGCTTTGACTCTCTTGTCGGTGACCTTGCCGAGATCGCGCTCGAAGAGCTGGGCCATCCGCTCGTTTCCTTCCGCCCGCTTGAAGAACTCGGCCAGGCTCGCGGGGCTGTCGGCCCAAACCCAGTCACTCGGGGTCAGAGTCTTCCCGATGGCGGCCAACTCATCCTGGGAAAGCGATACCTCTCGATCGAGCAAGTCAGCCAGTTTCACGGCGGCATACTTCCGCACGGCGAGGCCCCCTTTGCCGCCGATTTCCTCCATCAGGTACTGCCTCAGCGTGGGGGCTTCATACTTGAACCCGCCAATACTGCCGTGCTCTTCCCAGTACTTCTGCATGAGAGCCGTTGCAGTCTCGATCTCCTGCTCGCAGCGCCTGCTGATTGCGAACATCTGCGCGATCGGATGCTTCGCTTGGCGCATCTCCAGGCCGGGCAGATCCTGCGACGTCGGAATCACGGCCTTCTTCGGGTCGAAGGTCACTCTGGCGGTATCTCCGCGGGCAACTACGACCGAGATATAGTCCCCACCGCCGTCGTATCGGTAATGGTCGGCGTCAGTCCCATTGACGCTGCGGCCGTCTATGGTCACACTGACTAGCTGGTAGGCAAGGCTATCGCCCTCGACTTTGCGCGCGAACGCGAAGGTGCCGTCTCCGAGGCGGGTCATCATGTCGGCCGCACTGGGGTCGAAGTTGTTCCAGTCGCCCATTATGCCGACCTCGGTGAGGGGATCGGGGCACTCGTTGGCCGCAAGTCTCACCTCAAGCCCCTTGATGTCCCCCCTGAGGTCCATGGCAAGGGGGATGCGGACAGCGCTGTGACTCACAGCCGTAAAGGCAAGTTCGTAGTACTTGTCGCGCGGGACACTGATTGAGAAGGCGCCGTCGTCCCCGACTTTCACGGACTTCACCGCCCCTTTGAAACCGCCCCCGAGATTAAGAAGGTGAGCATGAGCAAGTACCGGGGCCTTGCCGTCAGCGCCCAGCACCTTACCCTTGACCACAACCGTGTCCGGCACCTTGCCGCAAGACACCAGTGATAGTCCAAGCGCGGCGATCGCGATTACCACAACAGTCACTCTGAGCATTGGCGCCTCCTCGTATATTGGTAAGACAAATGCGCAACCTCCCGCCTTCAGCCCTGCTTGTGGGCCGATGTACCTGCGCCGCCAGCCTAGCAGAACTCCGCTGGTCAAGCAAGTCGCTTCTGTGAACAGAATCAGACTGGGCGCAAAGAGCGGCCCGAGCCGTGCGTAGCTCTGGCCGCGGACAAGATCACTGCAGAAGCACTATCTTCGCAGTCACAGACTTCTTCCCAGTGACAAGCCTGGCGAAATAGACACCGGGCGCAACTCGGGCGCCCTGACTGTCCAAGCCGGCCCACCGGGCAGTGTGCCAGCCCGGGTCGTACTGCCCGTCAGCCAGGACAATCACACTCCTACCGCGCACGTCGAATACCTCCAACCTGACCCGTTCCCCTGCAGGCAGCCCAAACCTCAATAGCCCACCAGACCTGCTCGGATTCGGTGATACCAACAACTTCGCGACCCCGGGAACCCCAGCGGCCTCACCAACCCCCGCCTGGCACGTACCTCTTATCGATACCGGCCAACCCAGGTAGAACATGCTCCTCAGGAAATTGTGCATCTCCGGGTACTTCACCCAACAGTCCCACTTCGTCTTCCAGTAGCAATCCAGCACATCGATCACATGCCCTGAGAAGAGCCAATCCACAAACTCCTCTGCAAACACCCGGTGCCAGGTCCCCCAGTTGCCTCGCCCATGGGATATCCACGCCACCGCCGCTGGCTTGGCTGGCTCATTCCGCAGGAACAGCTCCGCGAGGATGGGATCATAGTAGGGATTGTTCCGATCAAAGTCTGCCATGTCACAACCCGGCCCGAAGAACACAAACGGCCTTGGCCCGCTATCATCCAGCCAAGCCATGTCCCACTTAGGCACGTCTGCCTTCTGAATGAAATCGCCCCCTATCCGATTCCGGTTAGAGATCGTACCCATATTGACCATTATGTCTATTCCTTCATTAAGCGAATCCGCTGTATCCAACTGCTTGGTGAGATAGTCGTACCGGCCGTAGCTGGACTCCCTCATATCGCGTGTCTCGTAGCCGTTGGCCTCAAAGCGGCACTTCAACTCCCCCATCAACTCCACCAACCCCTCAGGCGTGCTTCCCTCCCACTCATAGTCCCCCACCGTAAGCAATGCCCGGTCTGTCGGCTGTGTCCCGCTAACCTTACTAAGAAAGATGTCAACCGCTCGCGCTACCTTCCACCTGTGCCCCAGCGGTAGCCGCGCCACTTGCATGTCCCCAAGATGATCTCCATTGAAGTCCGCTATTGCATCTTCGCTGGGACACACCGTGGAATTGCCAAAATAGCAAGCTCCTGTTGCATCCGAAAAATACTCAACACCCACCTGGTTCTTCGCCGGCTCCCCACCCTCATTGGCATCACCCACGATGAGCACACGCGGATAATTCTTCCCCAGTGAATCCGCCCGCACCTTTAGCACGTAAAGGTAGTTAGCTAGCACTCAATAATCAGGGCTCGGCGCAGATTTGAGATCCACGATCAGCCCCTTCAACTGAAACCACGACACCGCAGGCCCACACTCTGCCAGCAGCGAATCCGGTCCATAGAACACCCAGTCGGGTACTGCCCCGCTTGTTGAACCACCACCCCCTGCCACCTCTCGCCTCACCGCAGCGCAAACCCCTTCCGACAGCGGGTCACTGCCAAGTCCACACGCCAGAGGCCTCGCCTCACGCACTAGATGATCTGCCATCTCAGGCCTCTCATTCCGAACCCGCATCGGACGAGACTCACCCCGCCTGCTCTCCTCATCGATCTCGACAACCCTATAATAGGCGTAGCCGTCCACCACACGCACACTGTAAATCCCTGGCGCCCGCACATCACCTTGTACAACCCTCCCAACCACCTCCCAACCACATGCCCAATCCCGCCCATTCGTTGCCTCCACTATGTACTCCCTGGTGCCCCTCTCGGCCTCCGCATGCCAACCCACCATCACCCCCGCATCTTCCCTGTATGCCCACTGCGATCCAAATCTAGCTGCATAATTGGGATCGGTGTACACGCAGTTATAACTGACAACGTAAGCGTCCCCGTTTGGCCCCGCCCCATCTGTCCCGTACGGATCCTGGTTGCCGTCCAGCATCATCCCACCCTCACTCTGCCCCGACAGGGTAATGGACCCTCCGCCGGCGCAAAAGGACTTGAGAATGTACTTCAGGGTGTCCTTCGCACCCCGGGACCACCATCGGTGCTTGACCCGTAGGTACTGGTTGCCAATTATCACTGTCGATGGGCTTATGCTGAGGTCCATCTTCGCATCAAACACAACCCAGCCTGCCACCGAGTCCTCGCCTATAGCCGTATTCTCAGGCGGATAGTAACTCTCAACGGTCGGAGACAGGACTGTGTTGCCTACACCGGGGCCACTACGTTCGAGCGTCAGCCCCGCCTTGGCACCTCCGACATAACGGGAGGCCTTGCCCTGTTCACCATTCATCCGGGACCAGAAGGTGTTGGCTTCGCTCTGAACAAGACTCGTCGACACCGTCCCCGTGTACCCAAGCACTTCCCGCGCACCCAGCCAGGAACCAGCGTACGACATGCTCTGGCATGCGCCAACGTACACTATTGACTTGGCTGACTGATACCACCCCGATATCAGGGCCGGCTTGACGGCTATGTGGTAGCCATCGGAACCGTGCCAGTCAGCAGCTATCTCGTCTGCTGAATAGCCACTCTCGAGGTAGTAGTCATAAGCAGCCCGACAGGCATACCAGCCCGACTGAGTGTACTCGTACACCTCCACACCCAGGCCTACCAGGCCGTACGCAGTTGCCCAACCGAAGATGCCGTCACCGTTCTCAAGACGAGAGACGAACTTGCCCAAGGTTATCTGCGGACTAAGCCCACCCGCTCGCTCGACCAACTGCACGACATCGTACCACTGATCTTCGCATTTGCTGTGCAGCGCATCCAGCATTGTCCCTCCAAAGGCCATCGCATACGGCTCTATCTGGCAGCCCGTCTTTGAGGCGGGTGTCTCATGTACGGCGTAGGAAACCCCCGTAAGGTAGAACACGACCACACTCGCCATGCTCAACCACACAAGCGTCTTCACTTCTACTCACCGCCTTTCAAAGGGAGTGGACGCAGAAGCTCCTCTACTCCATCTTTGTCGAATCTCCGCTTGTCCGCGGCTGTAGCCCAACCGCGCTCCTTCAGATCCCTGATCTGCGCCTCAGTCTCGCTGACTCTGCCCCGCGGCACCGTCAACGCCTGCCCCTCGCTCCAGACAATCATTGCGCCCTTGTCCAAGCTCCCGGCCTCATGTCTTGCTTGGCTCCTGAGAAACTCCACATGCGAGGGCCTCGGCGGGGGAAGCTCACTCGGAATCGTGCAGCCCATCGGGTGGGGCGCCATGCTGTGCCAGTACACCAAGAGCCCGTCCCCATGCGCCTTGATCGAGTCGACCAGCGTACTCGCCCTGAACATCTCAGATACCTGGGCCACCACCGAGTCATGCGCCACTCCCTCTCCCAGAAGATTATCCATCTCCTCCCCGATAGCATGCATCAGGTCAAACTCCAGACAAGCTGTTTCGGTGGGGATGATCAATGGAGGTGGCTCCCGCCTCATGGGCGGTATGAACTGCTCCCCATTCACCCGCACCGTGTCCCGCTCTATCACAAACACATACGGCGGCTCCATCCTGTTCCCATACAGGTACAGCACGCCACTCTCTGCAACCACCACCGTCTCCGGCGCACTGGTCGCCAGACCCACAGTGTCGGGCCGATCCCCGGCTCCGCCCACATCTGTCCCAGCAGTGCGCCCGCCAGCATCTGTCAATGCCACGGCTAAGACCACCAGTATCAGGGCGACGCGCCGTCTCATCTGTGCCCACCTCCTATGCATGACAACTACCCCTTGGGCAAAACCTCTTCCCCCTCTTAACCAACCGCACCACATCGTACCACTACTCTTCATCCCTGTCATGAACCCCGGCACTGATACCCGAGTGGGGAGCGGGCCACCCGTCCAGCGGAGCGCCGCTCCCCCCCTGAGACCGAGCCTACCCTTCATCGTTCTTCTTGGAAAGGCACTTCGCAGGATCAGGCTTGCTGTAGCAGGCTTTGATTTCTCCCCAGGTGATATCATTGCTCACGATGTCGCCTGCATCGTCCGGCATGAACCCTACTTAAACCAAGTCCTCATACGTCGGGACATGATCATCATCCCAAATGCCTGCTCGCACTCGTACACCAGGCGCAACCTCGATCTCCTCGACCCGCTCCACCTGCCCCGACCTCTCTGTCGCCTGGGTGTTCTCAACGGCGTACTGCTCGCGCAAACCGTACCATGTACCCTCAGCAAGAACGGCTGAGGCAACCAACAATATCAACAACACGAGCATGCACCCCAGAATCCTCGCAGACATGGCTCCCACCTCCTGAATCGCGAAACTCCCTCGCTTGTGACCCTTACCATCTACAATCAGGCGCCCCTGGGTCACAGGAGCCAGCTCCTGCTCGAGATACAAAGGCAATATGCGTGCCTGAACGAGGGCCGGGTTCCCACTCCCAGGCACAACTCGCCCTATCCTCTTGAAAACATTGGTAGATCGGAGTTTCGAACCGCAAGAAGCGCTCGGTCGGAGGCCTTGCCTGCCTCTGCAAAGTGCTACCCAAAAGTGTTACCTGTCACCCCACATGTGTTACCTTAGGTAACACTTCGCAGGCTCAGGAGCCCGACTCGATCCGGCGCCGACTGCCGACGACTGCGCCCCTCGAGGTCTGATCCTCGAAACGCGGCATCCGCACAGCATGCGAGCAAGGGGAATTCAGCCGTGATCGTCCCATCACATGACGACCATGGGGTGCCATATGACCTCTCCATCCCTGGCAGGTCACACGCACAGACCTGGGAGTGGCCTCAAAAGCACGAGGATCCTCCAAAAGGAATTAGAGGACCCCCCAGAAGGGTGCTCTCAAGTATCTTCTCTAACCTTCGACTCCTATCCCCTCAACTCCGCCGTACAGAAGGCGCACTTCGTGGCCTTGATCGGGATTGCGGAGAGGCAATAAGGGCAGGCCCTGGTTGTCGGTGCTGCCGCTGCTGCCGGCTTCTCGATCTGGGCCTTTAGCCTGTTGACCGTCCGGATCAACATGAAAACGGCAAAGGCTACGATGACGAAGCTTATGATGGTGTTTATGAACATGCCGTAGTTGATCGAGACCGCCCCTGCCTTGCTGGCTTCAGCAAGCGACGCATAGGGTCCCGGCGGCATGCCGCTTCTTAGCACGAAGAAGAGATTGGCGAAGTCCACGTTGCCGAGAGCGAGCCCGATGGGCGGCATGATGACATCCTTGACAAGCGAGTTGACGATGGTCCCGAAGGCGGCTCCGATTATGATACCGACGGCCATGTCAACCACGTTGCCGCGCATTGCAAAGTCCCTGAATTCCTTGAACACTGACATTGGTCAGCCCTCCTTTCGCGGGCACCGGACTGCGTCAGACTGCTCCTGTCCTGTACTTATCGGTGATCATCGAGCCTCCTGTCAAGCATATTCCAAGCACAAAGGGTCCTGGCAACACCGCCGCCAAGCACCTGCGGACTATGCTCTTCCAGCCGATCTTGACTTCTCACACATCCACAAGTATCAATTTGGCTGTACTGTCCATTCAGGTTACAATCGGTGGCATTGGGTGGGTTTAAACAATGACTAAAGTTTCTAAGTACGATAGGTCATTCATCCTCGGTGTGACCAACGGCGTGCTCTTTAACCTCGCCGAGGCCATGATCGGCGGTACGACCGTGCTGCCGATCTTCATAAGCAAGATAACCGCATCGAAAGTCCTGATCGGTCTCTCCGGAACGATGGCAAACGCAGGCCTGTTGATGCCTCAGCTCATAGTCGCGAATCTGATCCAACACCTTAAGCGGAAGATGCCTATCTACATTGGTTCGGGCGCCGTTCGCGTGGGCTCAGTCTGGGCAACCGCTCTGCTCGTGGTTTTCGCGGGGCATTCCAGCAGCGCGTCTTTACTCGCAGGTTTCTTCATTCTGTATACCACATACTGTCTGGCAGGAGGTGTGGCCAACATCCCCTTCATGGACATCGTGGCCAAGTCTGTACCATCGGAGAGGCGCGGGACTTTCTTCGGCGCGCGAATGTTTTTCGGAGGCATAGCAAGTGCCCTGGCAGGCATACTCGTGAAGAACATTCTCGCCTCCAAACCGTTTCCGGAAAGCTTCGCGCTGCTCTTCATAGCAGCCGCGGCTATCATCACCGTGGCGGTCTTCTCCTTCTGCATTGTCTCTGAACCCGTAGGCCCCTTTCGTGAAAGCAAGATGCCCTTTGGGCAGTTTCTCCGAAGGGGCCCGTTTCTCCTTAAGAATATCAGGAGCTACAGGATGCTGCTTGTCGTGAGAATCCTCCTCGGCGTCTGGGGAATGCCTTTGCCTTTCTACATAATATATGCGCAGGAGAAACTGTCGCTTGCACTTGGCGACGTGGGGATCCTGCTCTCGATCCAGATGATAGGAACCTTCATGTCCAATATCCTCTGGGGATACCTGAGCAATCGCAGGGGCAACAAGATCGTGCTCGAGCTGGTTTCGGCAGTCTCGATCCTTTGCCCTGTCGTCGCGATCTTTGGTGTGTTCTTCCTGCCCGCCAGTCCCATGATCTCGTTCGGCGTGGTCTTTTTCTTGATTGGGGTGAGCTGGAGCGGGACTAGTCTTGGGTACACAAACTACGTGCTCGATGTATCCCCGGCAGATGAAAGGCCGACCTACCTTGGTTTCATGAATACTTTTCTCTCACCCGTCCTTCTCCTGTCCGCAGTCGGAGGCTTCATAATTGAGAAGTCATCATATGAGGCTCTGTTCATAACGGCGATTGTTGCAGGAGCGGGAGCGCTCTTTTTTTCACTACAACTTGAGGAGCCCAGGCTGAAGCAGAGAGAAGCATAGCAAGGTGTAACCTGGCGATGCGTTCTCGTCTTTGGGATGGAAAGGTGGTATACTAGTTTCGCGGATGGAACTACTCATGAACCGCTCCGGCCGCAGCTGGCAGAGCGTGTTCACTCCGGAGGTGTGGCCATGAGTTTGGGACGTGGAGTTATGCCCGCCACCGTTTGGGTCCTTGCCCTACTGGCTGCCGGGCAGGCCAGGGCCGAGCTGCTCGAGATCGAGGGCTTTGATTATGCCGCAGCTGGGCAGGCGCAGGCGGCCTGGGTGGCAATGGCCGGTTCGCCGCTGGCACAAGTAGCGCAAGGCGGCCCGTGGGGCGAGGAATTGCTTACCGCCCTACCCTGTGACTTCAGCGCACCCGAACGAATCCGGTGCTTCTGGTACCACAGCACCGCTCTCGACCTCACTCCACTTTCGGTCATCGCGCTGCGATTGTACTGCCCGAACCCGGCACCGGTCGGCTGGCTCACGCTCTATTTCCACAGCGGCAACGGTTGGTTCAACGCCGGCGCCCAGCTGGGGAGCTCCGGGTGGAACGAGCTTGTCTTCCAGCGCAACGAGTTCAGCGTGGAGGGCACACCTGCGGGCTGGGACCAGATCGACGGAATCGCGATTTCGCCCTGGCGTGGCAGCAACACTGACACCGTCTTGTACCCAGACCGGCTGTGGGCCTTTAACCCGACCGTATGGATAGTCAAGGGAACGCTGACCGAGCAGGCGTATGGCTTCGATGTTGATCCTTATTGCGCGCTGTTCACGGACTGGCTGGACCTGTACGACGTGCCCTGCGCCCTGACCACCGACGAGGGGGTTGAACAAGGGGCGCTCGATGGCGGGCAGCTGGCGATCTTTCCGTACAATCCGGTGATCTCCGCTATAGAGCTCTCGCAAATCGCGTCCTTCACGTCCGCGGGTGGCACATTGATGGCCTTTTACGACATCGATGAGCGGGTCACCGATCTGATGGGAATCACGCAGCTTGCCTGGAACGGCATGGACGTCTGCGCGATGGACTTCGAACCTTACAGCATCCCCGGGCTGCCCGACCGCGTGCTGCAGGCCTCGTGGAACTTCATGGAAGTCGCCCCATCGGCGCCCGAAACCCAGGTGGTTGCGCGCTGGGTGGACTGCAGCGGAATCCCGCTGGAGTTCCCCGCCTGGCTGGACGGACCGCGGGGAGCGTACCTCTCCCACGTGCTATTGAGAGACGACGCCGTCCTCAAACAGCAAGCACTGCTCGCCATCATCCTCCACCATGTGCCAGAGCTAGGTCCGGCTGTCGCGGCCGCGGCGCTGGCCCAGATCGGTCGCGTCGCCCTGTTCGAGACGTTTGACGAGGCGTACGCTGCCATCGCCGCCATGGGGCCGGGCAGCTTGCACCCGGTGGAGACAGCGGCCGCGCTTGCCGCGGCGCTGAACGCGAAGGCAACTGCAGAGCAGGCCCAGATGT
>CAYHHI010000060.1:0-18489 GCA_964356335.1 uncultured bacterium | reverse complement strand
CGGATGACTACACTCTCACGCCCCCGCAGAACCGGGCCAACTCGGTGCAGACCTACCTTACGGAGACGTACAAGATCGATGCGAAGCGCCTCGAAACCAAAGGTTGGGGCGAGGTCAAGCCCATCGATACCAACGATACGCCTGAAGGCAAGGCCAACAATCGCCGCGTCGAATTAGTGAAGATGTAGGCTGCGTGCTGGGTGTTTCCCGGCGCCACAAGCAACTGCTTACCTAGCCACTTCCTAGTGCAGAAGCGCATGCGGTATCATGAGGTCCCCGCCCATTCCCCTTGAGCCGGCAGTACTGCGCTGGCAGGGGCCTGCGAGTTGTGATATCATCCGCCCAGATAAGGAGGTCCATATGACATCGGCGAGCCAAATCGTGGCCATGCTTAATCTTAAACCCCTACCGCTGGAGGGCGGGTATTTTGTGGAGACCTATCGATCCATGGAGCATATTGCGAAAGAAGCCCTACCAGAGTCTTATAATGGGACACGCCCATTTGCCACGGCCATTTACTATCTGCTTAAGCCTGGTACATTTTCCGCGATGCATCGGCTGCACGGTGATGAGATCTACCATTTCTATCTAGGTGACCCCGTAGAGATGCTCCAGATATGGCCCGACAGATCGGCAAGAATACGCAGCCTCGGGTCTGATGTTCTGGGTGGGATGGAACTTCAGGTCGTTGTCCCGGGGGGAGTATGGCAGGGTTGCAGACTGTCGCCCGGCGGCAAGTTTGCCCTGTTGGGTACAACCATGGCGCCAGGCTTTGATCCTGCTGACTATGAACACGCCCGAAGAGACGAGCTCATCAAATTCTGTCCCGATGCACAAGACCTGATAAGGGCGCTGACGCGCGACTGACCTGAGCATTCACGCGGATTCCCCGCTCCCTGGTTTCCCTTGACCAACGCCTGAGCGCGTAGTCTAATCAGGCGATAAAGATGATCAGCAAACTGTGTAGGCTGGTGCTCGTTGCAGGCATGCTCGTAGCCTTTTCATGTGGGCGACAGGGCTCCCCACTCAATGTTGTTGTCATTGCTATCGATTCGTTGAGACCCGACGCTCTTGGCTGTTACGGCTACGAGCGGCATACAAGCCCCAACATAGACCTTCTTGCGGCCCAGGGTGTCCATTTTGAGAATACGATAAGCCAGGCCCCCTGGACCACTCCGTCCTTCGGGACGGTCTTCACCTCACTCTATCCGAGCCAGCATGGGGCCACCTCGGTCAACAATATGGTCCGGCCGACTGTACCCACTCTCGCGACCATGCTCAAAGCTAGGGGGTATGCTACTGCTGCCATGGTGAATGCACCTGCCCTAAATCCTGAGTACGGAATCAATCGCGGCTTTGACTTCTATGATGCCGCCGAACGCGGAACGCGGGATGCCAGGGGCACGAGCGCTGACGCCATCACGTGGATAGCCTCCAATAGCGATCGTCCTTTCTTGCTCTTCCTTCATTATTTCGATGTCCACCTGCCTTATGCTCCACCGCCACCATATGACACGCTCTTTGACCCCACCTACAAGGGTTGGATGGGAAGGTTCTTCGATCCAGACTCATATGCCGTAGGCCGGGAGAAACAGATCAACATGATGGGAAAATGGTCGCGCGAGGACTGGAATCATGCGAGATCACTCTATGACGGCGAGTTGGCCTTCACGGATGAGGCGATCGGTACTCTCGTCAAGAGACTGAATGAGCTAGGCCTGCGAAAGAAGACCCTGATTGTCCTACTCAGTGATCACGGCGAGGAGTTCTTCGAGCACGGAGCCTTCGGACATAGCCACACCCTTTTCAGCGAGATTCTGCGGGTGCCGCTCATATTCTCCCTTCCGGGCGGGATTCCTGAGGGCACGCAGGTGCGAGATCAAGTCAGGCTCTTGGATGTCACTCCAACCATCCTCGATCTGCTGGGTGTCACCCCCAAGGGGCATTTCGAGGGGGCAAGCCTGATCCCGCTGATCCTAGGTAGGGGTGTCCCACAGGCGCCACCGGGCGCAGCCTTACCGCCTGACGTGGCGTTTTCGGAAGCGATAGGGCTTGGGACCGAGAAGAAGTCGGTGACGACGAGCACCTACAAGGTAATCCATGATATTGATTCCGGAGAAACCATGTTCTTCGACCTTGCTAGGGACCCCGGTGAGAAGCAGAGCATTTCTGATCCGCGCATACCTGATCCACAGGCCTCCGTTTTGCGCAGCGCGGTACGCACGATCTACGAGACGGCCTTCAGGATCACCGATACGTGGTATCTCGAAATGCGCACTGACGGGATACCTCGCCATTTTGATATTGCCATCACCTCGCAGAGAGGGTTGCTGCCGGGCCAGATCCGTCTTGCGAGAGTGATTGACGCCGAGGGCAATTTCCATGATATCGGCGGCGGTGCGGCTCGCCATGGAGTCTCTAATGCCCTGGAGCTAAGGAATCTCGGAGTGGAAAGCATCTGTCGCTTAGCCTTCAAATCGGCGCCCGAGAAGTTTCCCCTCATGTTTGACTTCCAGATGGATGGCAGGCCCGCAACCGCCCACACTTATTTGGGTTCTTCTCTTGCGCAGCCCGACAGCATGCCCTTTGCGCAGCACCCTGGCAAGACAACCTGCAGGTCGCGTGGGGAGCCATCCTCAAGGCCTAAGGCACCATATGTCTTGGTTTGGATGTCTGAGAGCGGGTACGAGGGTGACACCGCGGTCAATCTTAGTGATCAAACCAAGAAAGAGCTGCGTTCGCTCGGCTATGTACAATGATCTCAGCAGGCTGCCTTATGAGCACCAGCCCCTCTTTTGATCTTGACGAATACGCCGGATCGGGTATACAATGAATCTGACGCCTGATGGCGCATAGGGCCGATTATTCGGCAGGGAGGTGGAGACAATGCGATACTTGCTAACGGTAGTTGTGGCAGTCGTGGTTCTTCATGCTGGGTTGGCCTGGGCCCATACAATCTACATCAAGCCTGATGGAACGGGCGATGCGGCTACGATCCAGGCTGGAATCGATCAGGCCACCTCAGGTGACACCTTGCTTCTTGCGAGTGGTACCTTTCAGGGCGCGGGCAACTACAACATAGTATATCCGAACAAGACCCTTCTGATCAAATCAGAGACCGGCAATGCAGCGAACTGCATAATAGACTGTGAAGGGACTCCGGGTGGCTTTGACAGATACGCCATCTCTATTCAGGGTGGACATCTTGTGCTCGATGGCGTGACTATTCAGAATGCCAATAACTCGGCAGTGCATACCTACAACGCTCCCCCAGGCGGGACCCGGACTGTACCTGACGGTGAGAAACTGCGTTTTCTTTTCTAACTCGGCGAGCGCGGGGGGGTGCAGTCTATTGCGATGATTTCTATGGTGAGGATGTCATAATCACCAATTCCAAGTTCATCTCCAATGAGGCGTACGACGGGGCCGCCATCTGGATATATGGTGTCTATCTCGACGTTACGATCGATGGTTGCACCTTCAGTGACAATCATGCGCTTGGTGGTGGTGGAGGAGGTGGGGCTATCTGTTGCCATGCGCATGAGGCCAGGGCATTCATTCGCAGATCGGTCTTCACTCACAACTCTGCTGACTACGGCGTTGGGGCTATCTCTGTAGTCAATATGTATGCAGAAATCAGTAGGTGTACCTTCTTTGCCAATTCCGGACCTGAAGCCAGTGCGATTGGCACCGGGTATGTCGGAGCAGGCGTTGACCATTGCATCATGGCTTACGGCACTGGTGGCGAGGGCTTCCACTTTACGGACGACGAGTATTTCGAGCCAAGCATAGGCTGCACCGATATCTACGGGAACGAGGGTGGTGACTGGGTTGGACGTATAGCCGGCAAACTTGGTCAGGGCGGCAATTTCTCAGCCTGCCCAGCCTTCTGCAACTTCGAGGTGGAACCGTATGACCTTAGTCTTTGCAGCGCTTCGCCATGTCTTCCGGGCAACCATCCCCAAGGTTACAACTGCGGCCTCATAGGTGCTTTGGGGCAGGGATGCATCTGTGGCCCGACGGAGACCCAGCCGTCCACCTGGGGTGCCATCAAAGCGATGTATCGGTAGCGGGGCCAAGATAGCGGGGTCAGGCCTGCAAGCCTGCTAAGTAGCTGTCGTTTGAAGACCCACCTTTGTGATATTATTCTATCGTGACACTGATAGGCTACCGAGGGGTACGTTTGTCTCTTTGGGACACGCGGGACCGCTTCTGACGAAGGCACATCAACGCGGAGATTCCCTGGAATGGATCCGGATCGCCTGGCGAAACAGATGGAATTCATGATCGAGGCCGATAAGCTCAAGCAGGTGTTGCGGCGGACAATAACGGTTGGTCATGATCGTAACGAGAACTCCGCCGAGCACTCGTGGCACATCGCTCTCGCACCGATGCTGCTCTCGGAATATGCAGCTGAAGAAGTTGATCTTCTCCACGTCATCAAGATGGTGCTCGTTCATGATCTGGTGGAGATCGATGCTGGCGATACCTACTGCTATGACGAGAACGCCTGCAAGGACAAGCTGGAACGTGAGATCAGGGCAGCCCGCCGCATCTTCAATATGCTGCCTGGCGACCAGGCATCCGAATTGCGGGCGTTGTGGGATGAGTTCGAGGCGCGCGCAACACCTGAATCGCGATTTGCCAACGCGCTCGATAGGCTCCAGGCACTGCTCCTCAACTATCACGCCCATGGCAAGATATGGCGCAAGTATGGCGTCAAGAGTGGGCAGGTGGTTGCACGAGCCCGGCCCATCGAAGAGGGTGCTCCACGCCTCTGGGAGTACGCCAGAGCTCTAATAGATGATGCCGTTGAACGGGGCCTTCTCGCCCCAAGCCAAGGAGAATGATCATGCGTCCCTATATCACAGTAGCTATTTGCCTGGCGATGTCGGTATGTCTCCTTCTTGCGGGAGCCGCCGAGGCAGGTGTAAGAAAAGCTCCCTACATGGTCTACACTGGCGTCAGCAACCAAATGAAGGTGCTCTGGCAGTTGACCTCGCTGGATACCTGCACGATTGAATGGGGAGGTGACCAGTCCTATTCATTGGGAAGCACCGACACTTACGAATACGGAGCCGATCATCAGCACACCTATGCGATCACTAATCTCATCCCCGGCACCATGTATTACTATCGCCTGACTGCTGGGGTGGAGCAATATACAGGTTCTTTCAGGGCGGCACCTGCCGCAGATGCCACTGCGCTCAAGTTCCTTGCCTATGGTGATACCCGATCATATCCTGCCGATCACAACAGAGTGGCGGGCGGGATCATCTCTACATACACGGCCGACCAGGATTTCCAAACATTCATCCTGTCGGTCGCCGACCTTGTCTATAACGGTGACGCTGAAGCCGACTGGGATAACCAATTCTTCAGTGCTTCATATCCGAACATCCGCACCATGCTTGCCAATCTGCCATACCAGTCATGTATGGGGAACCATGAGAAGGCGGGCCTGCTTTTCACCAAGTACTTCCCATATCCATTCGTGGCAGGGCGATACTGGTCTTTTGACTATGGACCCGCGCACTTCGCGGTGGTTGATCAATACACACCTTATGGCACCGCCACGCCCCAGCTCAATTGGCTTGCTAACGATCTCGCGTCCACGACCAAGCCGTGGAAATTCGTGTACCTGCACGAGCCCGGCTGGTCAGCGGGCGGCGGACATCCAAATAACACTTCGGTGCAGACATACATCGAGCCCCTCTGCGAGCAGTATGGGGTCGCCATTCTCTTCGCCGGGCATAATCATTACTATGCTCGGGCAGTCGTGAATGGGGTGCAACATGTGACCACAGGTGGCGGGGGTGCGCCCCTTGCTTCTCCGCTCGGAGGCTATCCCAACGTAGTAGATACGGCGAAAGTCTTTCACTACTGCAAGGTTGAGATTGACGGTGGATACCTTTATTTCACGGCTGTGACGCCGGAGGACAGTGTTTTCGACTCATTCACTTTGTCGCTGCCTGGGGCTGGCGTCGCGCCGGCTGCTGGCCCGGGTGCCGCGGAGGAAGCCGTCCAGGAATTGGTGGTCGGTCTTGCGTCTCCGAATCCATTCAGTTTGGCGACCACGATCAACTTCTCTCTTGCCCACGAGACACCGGTCGAGGTCACGGTGTACGACATCAAAGGCCGGAAGATCACAACCCTGGTTGATGAGGAATTGCCGCCTGGCGCGCATCGCGCCGTCTGGGATGGGCTAGACGCCTCCGGCAGAGAGGTATCGCCTGGTATCTACTTCTGTAGCCTCGAAGCCCGAGACTTCATCCGCACGGCCAAAGTCCTTCTGCTGAAGTGAGCCTGGGTATGCAGGGGCTATGCCCGTAATTACTTGCCAGGCAAGGCGTTTTTCCTTTCGGGAGACATCCTTCGATGAAGGCAATGATACTCGAGAGCCTCACGAGGCGCCTATCTCTTCATTCAACACGCTTCAGGAGAATGAGGGAGAGATCGTCACTGGGCGGCTCGCGGCCTATGAATCTCTGTATTTCGGAGACAATACGCATGCCGGCTGCCTCAGCCGAAAGGCCCCTGAGCTGGGGAAGAAGCTCGGACAAACGATCGTCCCCGTAGAACTCCTCATGTTTGTTGGAGGCCTCTGTAAGGCCATCCGAATATGCCAGCAGCATGTCGCCAAGCCCGAGATCAATCGACTGCCCTGGAAAACAGGCATCCGGGCTCACGCCCAGGGGGAGTGCCACGGGATCCAGTTGTTCGATTTTGGAACTTCTGATAACCACCGGAGGAATGTGTCCGGCATTCAGAACCTGAACACGGTCTTGTCCATCCTCGAGGTCAAAATGCACCAGGGTCGCGAACTTACCTCTGGGAGCGTCCTCCCAGAAGATGTGGTTTAAATGCGCGCCCATCTCCGAAGGCGACCCGAGGTATTGGGATAAGGCCCGTTGGGCTGCCTGCAGCTTCGTCATCAGGAGCGCGGCGCCGAGGCCTTTGCCGGAGATATCGGCCAATGTGAGCCCAAGTCGCTTGTCACCTACCATGATGTAGTCCACCATGTCACCGCAGACCTCATTTGATGGGCGACTGAAAAGCCAAATGTCCCATCCAGGCAGGCTTGGATTGCGCTTGGGCAAGAGGGCGAGTTGGACCGCCCGTGCCACCATGATCTCGTTGCGCGCAAGCAGCTTGTCCTTGAGCTCGAGCATCAGCACCAAGAGCAGTATGACAAAAGCAAACAGGGTCAAATTGGTCTCGAAGTGGAAGCCCCTCACAGAAAACGATGCCTTACCGATGTAGGCAAACAGCAAGCCCAGAAGTACCAGCAGTCGCCGGGCAGGCGACAGGTTCAGAACCAGACTCTTGAGCAACCAGATGGGTAGATAGGTCCATGCTCTCACCCGCTTTATGCCCCGGAGTTTGGCACGCTTTTCGCGATCAATATAGAACATATACAGGTCGCTCAGGTCGCGACGCATCGAATGTTTCGTCTCCTTGCTCCGCAAGTCGCTCAAGACGGTTCTTGCGATGCCGGGCCTCCGAACCTGATCTGCCTGGTCTTGCGAGCCCTTTGAGGTCATACCGGCAAGCCCCCCTGGTTAGAACAAACCCTCGAGGATGTTATCCGAAACGGGAGGCGGAGGCAAGGATTGAGAGAGTGATTCCAAACACAGCCGATCGGAGATGTTGACACGCTTGTCTCGATGGAGTAGATTAAAGGTAACTGTTGGAATTACCTTTTGACGCGTCTATTGGGAGTGACCACATGAGACTGCCAACCAAGGTGCGATACGCGGTGCGAGCCTCTGTCGAGCTTGCCGACAGGCACGGTTCGGCTCCGGTTTCGGTCAGGGTGCTTGCCCAGGCCCAGGGGATCTCTTCCAAGTACGGCAAGCAGCTGATGAACAGGCTTCAGAAGTCTGGTATTGTGAAGGGCTTTCCGGGCCTCAACGGAGGCTACGTGCTTGCGAGGAGGCCCGACGAGATAAGTATCCTCGATATCTATACAGCCATGGACGGAGGTGTTGACCTGGTTCCCTGCCTAAAGCAGGGGGTGGTGTGCGCACGCCGACGCGCGTGCTCGGTGCGATCTTTCTGGAAAGATCTGAGCGACGCACTTGAAAACCAACTTGGATCGGTTACAATTGATCGGCTCGCCAAACGTGGGCGATCTCTAAAGAGGAATCGACGGGCGTCGCGCAAAGGGACTGCCCGGGCGGTCTCTCGGAGGGAGGGAGTGAGACCATGATCTATCTCGACCATAATGCCACGACACCGGTTGACCCCCGGGTTTTTGACGCAATGAAACCATATCTGACGGAATCTTATAGCAATCCTTCATCCGTATACAGGGCAGGTCAGGACGTGCGGAAGGCCGTTGAGGATGCACGTGAGATGCTCGCACGGCTCCTTAACGCCGAGCCCAGAGAGATCATCTTCACAAGCGGTGGTACGGAATCTGACAACACTTCAGTCAAAGGCCTCGCCCTGAACAGGGGCAGTGGTCACATCGTAACCTCAACGATTGAGCATCCCGCAGTGCTCAAGGTGGTCGAATGGCTCGAGAAACAAGGCTTCGCAGCCACGTACGTTCCCGTCGGCTCAGATGGCGTCATCGACCCCGATGGAGTCAAGAACGCGATCAGGCGTGATACGATCATCATATCCGTAATGCATGCCAACAACGAGGTGGGAACGATCCAACCCATTGAAGAGATCGCATCCATTGCTCACGAGAAAGGAATTGTTTTTCACACGGACGCAGTCCAGACAGTCGGCAAGCTCCCCATAGATGTGAAGAAGATGGGGATCGATCTCCTCTCCCTATCAGCCCACAAACTCTATGGGCCGAAAGGCACCGGGATACTCTATGTCAGGAAGGGCACCAGGTTCGACCCTTGTGTGCACGGAGGGCATCAGGAGTGGGGAAAGCGTGGAGGCACTGAGAACGTTGCCGGCATCGTCGGCCTTGGGAAAGCCGCTGAGATTGCCCAGGCACAGATGGCGGGTGAGAGCGAAAGAGTCGGGGATCTCCGCGATCGGCTCGAGACGGGTCTTGCCGAAAGGATCAGCGACATCCTGTTCAACGGGCATAGGGAAAAGAGGCTCTTTAACACGGCGAGCGTCTGCATCAAGTATGTCGAGGGTGAAGCGATGCTTCTCAATCTCGATATGCGGCACGGGATCGCCGCCTCTTCGGGTTCGGCTTGCACGTCAGGGTCGCTTGAGCCTTCCCACGTTCTCCTTGCGATGGGCATACCTGCGGAGATCGCGCATGGCAGCCTGCGGTTCAGTCTCGGGCGCGGCACAACGCGCGATGAAATTGACAAGGTGATCGAAGTCCTTCCTCCGATTGTTGAGAAATTGAGAGCGATGTCGGCATTCCCGCGCAAGGAGTAAAATGGCCGGTGAAATGACACAAGCAAGCCTCAAAGAAAATATCTTGCGAGTCAAGAAAGAAAAGGACGCGCTGATCCTTGTCCACAACTACCAGGTCGCCGAGGTTCAGGAGATCGGCGATTTCATCGGGGATTCGCTCGAGCTCGCCAGGAAGGCGATGGAGGCCCGGAAGAAACTGATCGTTTTCTGCGGTGTAAGATTCATGGCCGAGACGGCCAAGATCCTGAACCCGACCGCCAAGGTTCTGATCCCCAGGATGGATGCGGGCTGCCCCATGGCGGATATGATAACCCGGGATGACGTGATCGAACTGAAGCAGAAATACCCGGACGCAATCGTCTGCTCCTATGTCAATACCAATGCCGACGTCAAGGCGGAGACCGATATCTGCTGCACTTCGGCCAATGCGGTTGATGTGATCGCCAGCCTCGGCACGAGGCGGGTGATCTTCACCCCGGACAAGAACCTTGCGGCATACGTCTCAAGGAAGGTGGACATCGAGATCATTCCCTTCGATGGCTACTGTTACGTCCACAAGCGTTTCAGCGCGGACGACATTAGGCAGGCGAGACTAGCCCATCCTGAAGCGGAGGTCATCGTCCATCCTGAATGTAATCCGGAAGTGATCGATGTTGCTGACCACGTTCTCTCGACCAGCGGCATGCTCAGGTTCGCCAAGGAATCTCCTGCCAAGAAATTCATAGTGGCGACCGAAGAGGGGCTGCTTGAGAGGATGAGCAGGGAAATGCCGGGCAAGAGATTCTATTCACCAGGCAAGGCTCGTTACTGCCTTAACATGAAGAAGACAAGACTCGAAGACGTTTTCAAGTCGCTGGTCGATGAGGTGTATGAGGTCACGATAGAGCTTGAGATCATGCGTCGAGCAAGAAAATCTCTCGAGCGCATGATTGCTGTGAGAGTCTGAAAGGAACAGAGTCATGCTGATCTTCCCAAGAGGGAGGGCCACAGTCAGGGGCACTTCTGACCCGGCTGAGGTTCGAAACTTGCTCTCCGGGTCGATCGAGCCGTAATCCCATCATGGCAAGAATAGCCATTCTTATGAGCGGGGGCATTGACTCCTCTGGTGCCGCTCTCATTCTAAAGCAAGCCGGACGCGATCTGGTGGGGCTGACCGCGCGGATGTGGGGCGGAGCCTCGAAGTGTTGTGGCGAAGACGACATTTATCACGCCCAGAGAGTCTGCCACAAGCTGGATATTCCTCATCATGTCCTCAATCTCACGAAAGAATTCGACGAGCATGTGGTCAGCAGTTTCGTCAAATCCTATCTTGATGGGCTCACCCCCAATCCCTGTGCTGCCTGTAACCGCGAGATAAAGTTTGGGCGGCTCGTCGAGGCGGCCACGAGATTCGGCCTTGAGCACGTCGCATCCGGCCACTATGCTTCGCTGGACAGGGTGAATGGCAGCCTGGTTCTCACCGAGCCCGCTGACAGACCTAAAAGCCAGATCTACTTTCTCTCACTTGTGAGAAGAGAGGTATTACCGAGACTGGAATTTCCGCTCAGCGACCTTCGCAAGGGCGACGTCAAGGAAATGGTCAAGGCCGCCGGGCTCCCTGCAAGGGAGACCGAGAGCCAGGATCTCTGTTTCGTCACATCTGGAAGGTATGACGAGATCCTGAGATCTCGTGCCGGCGGTCCTGGACCCGGCGACGTCCTCGACACAGCCGGCAATGTGGTTGCGCGTCACAAGGGTCACGTTGCCTACACCGTCGGGCAGAGATTCGGCCTCAGGGGCAAGCGCCATTATGTGCTCAGGAAATGCGCGGACAGGAATGAAATAACGATCGGGGATAGAGCCCAAGCCCTTGCCAGAAAAATTCGTGCCCGATCCGTCAACTACTTCTTAGATGTTGAAACCGAACCAGGAAATGTGGTACTGGTTAAGTACAGATACAATTCGCCGGTTGTGAGGGGGAGTATCACGGAGGCAGGCAGGGATCGCCTGACTGTCCTTCTTGGCGAACCATGTTTCGCCCCTGCGGCTGGTCAGATACTTGCTTGTTACAGAGATGATCATCTGATTTGTGGCGGTATTATCGAGACTACTCTTGAATGAAGTCTGGGGCCTTGGTACAGGACGCAGATATCTCGTGTGGGAGGCTGTATGGGGGCTCACGAGGTAGGGTGGCGGACATCCTAAACAGGTCAAGATGGGTGCTTTCTTGGCCGATTAAGAGAAATGGCCTGAAACGCAAAGGAGAAGAGCGCGGTGGGTGAGGTCAACAAGGTTGCAGTCAGGTTCAGAGACGGCCGTGTGCTTAAGGGCACGACCCAGGACTTTGTGCCGGGAAAGCCCTTCCTTCACCTGCACACTCAGAACTCAAGCGAGGCCGTAGAAATCCAGATCGAGGAACTGAAGGCCATTTTCTTTGTGAAGGATTTCGGTGGACGCCCGGAATACAGCGAGAGTAAGGCTTTTCCTCAACAGATTCCGGCATCAAAGGGTCGGAAGATAGTGGCGGTCTTCAGGGACAACGAGGTTATCACAGGTTACACGTTCGGATACGATCCTGGTCGCTCAGGCTTCTTCATAATGCCAACAGACGAGATGTCCAACAACGAGCGCGTTTTCGTTGTGAGATCTGCCGTGAAGGAAGTTGGTCTCGGTCTTAAAGCGGATCAGATTCTGGCAAAGAATCGCATATAGGATCGCACCTCGAATCTATTGGGAAGCCCCTCTGGAGTCTGAAATCCTTCCTAAGAGTATTCCCCAGCTTTATACGAAAGGTGAGAAAGACCTGTGAAAGGCGCCCCCGAATGCCTAATATTGCAGCGGAAGGGCATGGAGATATTCGTGGTTGGGAAATCTTGATCAATAAGCAGCGAGGTGTCCTATGAAGAGAACGCTTGCGATTCTCACAGCAGGAGGAGACTGCCCGGGGATCAATGCCGTCATACGGGCGGTCGCAAAGACAGCGATCAATGACTTCGACATGGACGTGGTCGGCATAGCAGACGGTTTTCTCGGCTTGGTTGAAGAACGGTGGAGAAGGCTTACCTATAACGAAGTCTCGGGAATCATCACACTGGGGGGGACAATCCTCGGCACTTCAAACAAGGCTAATCCCTTTCGGTTTCCTGCGAAAGCGAGCGAGGAGTTTGAAGACGTGTCTGACAAGGCGATCGCCAACTTCGCAAGGATCGGAGCGTGCGCGCTTGTCGCAGTCGGCGGCGACGGCACCCTGAAGATCTCCGAGAAGCTCTCGAAGAAAGGGATGCCGATTGTCGGCATCCCCAAGACCATAGACAACGACGTCGATTGCACGGATTACACGTTCGGATTCGATTCCGCCGTTGCCACTGCAACTGATGCTGTCGATAAGCTCCACACCACGGCGCAGTCACATCACAGAGTAATGATGGTTGAAGTGATGGGTCGCTACGCCGGCTGGCTTGCGCTTTACTCTGGAATCGCAGGCGGTGGCGATATCATCTTGATACCTGAGATAGCCTTCGACATTGACTTCGTATGCAAGAAGCTTCTGGAGCGGAGCAAGCGGGGCAAGCGCTTCAGTATTGTCGTGGTTGCCGAAGGGGCGAGGACCGAAAGGGGCGATCTGGTTGTCAACCGGTATGTCAAAGACAGCACGGATTCAGTGAGGCTCGGCGGGATTGCCGGGGTGCTCGCAAACGAGATTGAGACAAGAACCAAGCTTGAGACAAGGGTCACGGTGCTAGGGCACCTCCAGAGGGGCGGGACACCTACCGCTTTTGACCGCGTGCTTGCCACACGGTTCGGACGCGACGCCGTGCAGCTGGTGGCAGAAGGGCGGACGGGACTTGTTGTTGCCTTGAGATGCCAGGATATTGTCACGGCCACACTTGAAGATGCCACGGCCAGACTCAAGACCGTGCCGCGCGATCACCACCTGATTAGAACCGCACTCTCCTTAGGCACGTCGTTCGGCGTTCAGGGCTAGAGCAGCGGGTTAGGAGATTAGCGGGATTAGGGGGAACTGGGAGACCTGGGGCGCTCGTGCACGTCGCTCACGGCTTGGCTTCTCGGGTTTTCTCCCAGCATTTCAGATACTTCAAATACACAGTGTAAGCATAGTCGGTAGCGAGAATGAGGCCGATCCTGCCATCAAGGAAACCTGCCTTGAAAACGTACATCCTGAGAAAGGTCCAGCCCGCGTGAAGATAGACAGTGAAAAGGGACGGCTTCTTGCCTTGGGCGCAAAGCACCCGAGCTGCCATGGTGGTGTTCGCTTCCATCTTGCGCGCAACTGTTGCGAGGTCGGGATACGTATAGTGCCTCAGAGCATTCTTGAATCTGCCGACTTCCCCCTTGAGCCTCACCGTCTCATGCATCACGTCATCGGTGTAGTTTCCACGGGTCCTGTCGAAGAGTTTTAGCTTATAGAACCGGTTCCAACCGGAATGGCGAATCCACCTGCCGAGGTACATCGAGCGCCATCTGATCTTGTAACCGTCTTTGACCTCGTCCCGAGAAAGGATATCCTGGATCTCACGGGCGAGCTCCGGAGTCACCTCCTCATCGGCATCCACCGCCAGTACCCAGTTGTTTGAGGCAGAGTCAACAGCGAGTCGCTTGTTTCTACCGTATCCCAGCCATTCGGCCTTAATCGTCTTACACCTGTATTTCGCGCAGATCTCCAACGTCCGATCGGTAGAGCCCGAGTCCACAACCACTATCTCGTCAACCCAGTCAAGAGCGCGCAGGCAACGCTCGATGTTGCCCTCCTCATTCTTGGTTATTATCGCCGCTGAGATCGGCCGTTTCATATCTGCCTGCCTCGATCGGTACCCAGGATCCGCAGGACCTCCTCAAATGCGGCCTCGGGGGATATTCCGAATGAGTCGTCACTGCCGGGCTTGAAGTCGGGGTTCGAGAGATGATGGTGGTCAGGGAAGACCGATGCCGGGGACCACACTGTCGGATCGGTGTTGCCGAATATGGCAAGCGTGATGGTCTGGGTTGTGACCGCAAGATGATTGAGACCGCCGTCATTGCAGACGAGCATGCGGCATCTCTTCAAGAGGGCGGCACCCTGGTGAAGGTCTGTCGGGGGCGCAAGGATCGGTTGGGTCTGCATCATCGATCTCACCGTCTCGACGTCGTCCGCCTCGCCCTTGGCCCAAAGCAAGGCAACCCTGCAATCTGTCTTGGTTTGAATCAGATCAGCCAGGCTCGCATAGTTCCTCAGGTTCCACCTCTTCTTTGGGACCGGACTGCCGGGCGAGACGCATATCATCTTCTGAGGATCCAGGCGCTCCTGGCAGAGCCATCTCTCCACATACTGCTCTGCCTCCGGGTTGATCTTGAAGTAAAGCCTGTACGGTTCCTCCTCGATGCCCAGGGGCCCAAGAATATCATATTTCCTGGATGCACTGTAGCGTAACTTTCCGCGCTTTGCCCTGATATTATATGCGAACCAAAGGCGGCCGTCCTCGTACCCGACTCGATACCTGGCACCGCTCAGGAAGGTCAGGTGCTGGGAACTCGGCATGTTCTGCTGGTCAATCACAAGATCAAACTTTTCCCTGCGGATCCGTCGAATGGTTCGGAGGCGCTCAAGAGCGTACTTCAGGCGCTTCCTCTGCTTGATGGTGATGATGCCATCGACGAAAGGATGGCCCCTCACGACCAGATCGTATGGTTCCTTTATCACGTACCAGATCTCCGCCTGGGGAAGTCGCTTCTTTAGGGTCCCGAAGTACGAGGTGGTCAACAAGCCGTCACCGAACGGGCCCAACTGAATCACGAGGATTTTCTTGACACCCGCGAGGTCCGCTTCGCTAAGTTGCTTCAAAGATTGCCTCTGGTTTCCGCCAGGCAGCTAAGGAGATTCTGTCCTATCGTATTCTGCATGCTCCTTCTCTTCGATGATCTTGGATCCCGCCGCAAGGTTTATCCGTCGCTTTATCCCGGAGCGCTCGTCATTTGCGAAATAGACAGACCTGGCCAACCTGATGAATTCATCATCAAACCGCTTTTGGCTTTCCTTGATCCGAATCAGGTCTTCCGTTTCCCAGAGCTTCAGGTTGATCCGCTTGAGCTCACGAAACTCCTCGGACTCCCTCGTCAATCCGAGTGACTCCATCGATCTTCTCAAGAGATCATACTCGCGTCTCACGTTCTTCATCTTCTCCTGGTTCGTGATCTTTTCCAGTTTGATCTCAAGGATCGTCACCTTGTCCACTAACTCGCCTACGGACACTTCGATTTTCATTCAGCCCCCAGATTGTCCTGGTTGAGAAACCGACTGCGTATCATATCGTACACTGTCTCAGGGGAGATTCCCTTCATGCACGCCATTGATTCACAACGTTCGTGCCTGTAATCGGAATGGAAACATGGCGAACACTCCACGGCATTATACACGTTCAGGTTTTCATCGTAACCTGTGATTGCCGGCCTGAGAAGTCCTCCGTAGATCACCGCGGCTCTCTTCCCCACAGCCCTGGCCAGGTGCATCAGTCCCCCTTCCAGACCCAGAAAGAGAAGCGAATTCTGAATGGCAGCGGCAGTTTCCCTCACACCCAATCTCCTGAAGTCGATTACGTTGGCGAGCAGGGGATCGGCGGGCATGCCCACCTGAACAAATCGGATATCGGCCAAGAGGTCACGCAAGCGCTGGAAGCTGGCCACGCCCCACTCTTTGCGGTTGGCAAAGAACTCCTGCTGTCCTACCGGACAAATCGTAACGTAATCGAAAGGGAATCGCCGTTTGACGTTCTGGATTTCTTCCGGCGACAAGTAGATCTGCGGAGAAGCTCTCCGCGGCTCTCCGACATAGGCAAGAACCTGCTCCTGGATCGAAGTGGTCGTATTCTCATCAACGTGATACTTGGGCTTGATGTGGCGGCCTGTGGTTTTCAGGTGCCTGTCTGTGACCCAGTCAAGACACGGGTTGTTGTCGAATAGCTCCTTCCAGGGTGTCTCGACAACGATCTTGCGATCCGGATACTTCTTCCTGAGCTCCGGCAGGACGAGAGAAAGCAGAAGGTTGTCGCCCAGGCCGTCGGATGTGCGTCTCACAAAGATGGTCTTGGGTCTCAGCAAGTAGTAAACCAATCTCATGTAGGAAAACACTTCGACCTCTTCTCTCGCTTATCTTCGCTCGCGCGCGACCCGTTCGAAAAGTGTCTCGGTTCGATCGACCATTATATCCTCTGAGAACCCCTTTGTGACAGTCTCAATGCCGCTGCGACCCAGGCGCTGCCTCAGGTCCGGATTCTCGACAAGGCGCAGCATCTTGTCGAGGAGGTCCCGATCGTCGCCCGGGCGAACCAGCACGCCATTTTCGCCGTCGCGGATTATCTCAGGGATGCCTCCGACATCGGTGCTTATCACAGGCTTGCCGGCCGCCAGGTATTCAACGATCACGTTGGGGAAGCCTTCGATTGACGAGTTGAGAACAGCAATGTCGTAGGCAGCTGCAGCCTTTGCGGCCTCGGCGGAGAAACCGGCAAAGACCACTCGATCCTGAATGCCGAGGCTTGCAGCGAGGGCCTCGAGTTTCTCCCGGTCCGGTCCATCGCCGGTGATGACCAGATACCAGTTGGCGTGCTTTGCGGCAACGGTCTTGAAGACCGAAATCAGGCTATCGATGCCTTTGATCTCCGCAAGCCGGGCGGTCGTGCCCACCACAAGGTCGCGTTCGGAAAGGCCCCAGCGGCTGCGCTCGGCGGCTATCTCGTCCTTCGAATAGGTTATAGGGTTCCTGCCGGTATAGATGGTAGTGAATTGCTGAGGTTCGAGCCAACCTGCCCGCTTCATGGCATTTATCAGGGTCGCGTCACTGGGCACGATCGTATGATCCACCAGGAGCCTCTGGCGCCATCTGATCCTGTCGTTCAGGTCATTCTCGTTTCCGACCATGCGCACATTGGGAATCCGGCAAATCCGAGCCGCAAGCCCGCCGATCAAGACCTCTTTTTGGATGTTGGTCACCACCAGATCAATGCGCCGTCGCCTGATGAAGCTCACAAGGAACAGAATCATTGCCGGGTTGCAGTCCATTCCCAGCCTCTTCGCGATGATCCTGACACCCGGTGGCCCTGTCTTTGTGAAAGGCGAATCAGGATGGGATACTATCCATACGTTGTGCCCCCGCGCTTCCAGTCCCAGCGCTGTCCGGTACATCCAGGTTATGATGCCGCCCCAACCCTTCTTGGCAGAAACATAGAGAATATTCATTGGTGAAGTCCCCGGACTCCGCTTGCTCCCGCAGGTTCCCGGCCCCGATCCGGCCGCGAGCAAGATCCTGCGAATCCAGCTATACGTCCTTCAGCAGGATGTAGTTCTTAAAGCCAAAGATTTGCCTCCCACCGACCAGGTGATTCTCAAGAAACGTCAGAAAACGGTACTTGAAGCGCTCGTGTTTATGAGGCGTGCGCGCCGGGTTGGGTCTTCCAGTCTGCTGTAGCACATGGTGCCAATCCATCTTCCGGATGCGATCTTTCATGACTTCGGGGTGGGTCCCGGTGAACCTCGTCAGACGATCTAACGGACCATAATCGAACACATCCGGCGCCTGATTGTAGTAGGCTGCCGCCTTTGCCTTTCCCCAATGTACGGTGTCGAGGGCGCGCTTCTTGTTCTGCATCAGGTGAGGCGGTCGAACCCATCCGTAGTGGAAGATCTCGGCATCCACCCCGGCGACTTTGAGCTTACGTGTGCCATGCTTCTGTCGGGGATTGTCGTACTGCTGGAAATGTCGGAACGACTGAGCGCTCTGATAGGAGTGAATACCCGGCAGATTGCGTATGATGCGGATCTCATTGGAATACCAACCGTGCCCATTCTGGTGGTGATCGTAGTCGGCCCAGAAATGCCTGTACCTGAACAGGAGACCCTCGACTTCTCTGCGCTCTAAGAGCTCCTGGCAGCGCGCCTTTATTGTGGGAAGGTGCTTCTCGTGCACCACTTCATCAGCCTGAAGATAGAACAGCCAATCGCCCGTGCATTTCGCCTTTGCGATATCAGTCTGGAGCGCATTGATTATTCCTTTCTTGAAGTATGCCTCTTCCCAGATCGTGTCTACGATTGTCACTCGGGGGTCACCAATGGCTGCAATCGCCTCGCGGGTGGTGTCGTCAGCATCACCCTTGCCCACCGCGATCACAAACTGATCGC
>CAYHHI010000059.1:0-18554 GCA_964356335.1 uncultured bacterium | reverse complement strand
ATGGTGACATGATCTTGGATCTCATCGCATGCGGATTCGATGGTAATATGTATGCTTTCTCACTGCCCGTCGGGGAGAGGCCGTGTTCGATACCTCCATGGCCGGCTGCCTATTTCGATAGAACGCGTAACTGCGTCTATCCGACACGTCTCCTGCCGCCGCTACCGGAGCCCGGAACAAGGCTGCTCGTAGCAAACACTTTTCACGCCTTTCCCAATCCCGCCAACTCCAACACTGTGACCTTCTCATTTGTGACGGAGACCGGCGGCCTCGCACAGATAGAAGTCTTCGACCTGGCCGGGGACAGAGTGAAGACGGTGGATTTCAATGCCTTCGCCGAGACCGAGAGGAGTGTCAATATCAGTGGACTCGCGAACGGTCTCTACGTATGCAGACTGACGCTTAAAGGAGATGGCAAGAGCACAGGTGAGTTCTTCAAACTGGCAATCAAGAGGTAGGAGGATGACCATGCTAAGGTGGGCGTTCGTCTTGCTCGCGGCCTGTTGGCTCATCGTCTGGCCTCGCGGTGATGCGCGCTGCGAGGTTCGGCAGAATGATCTTGATCTCAGAGCGAGGATTCTCATTGGTAAGATCTGTATGCAGGGCGGTGAGGACCAGCCGGTTCGGCTCGGAGGCAGTGCGCCAACCCGAGAGAAATCAGTGGTCAAGGCGATGTTGCTTTCAGCGCTCCTTCCCGGTCTCGGCCAGATTTACGCCGGTGAGACCCGAGGTTACGCGACGGGCGGCGTGATGGCTGCTACCGATCTCTTCTCTGCCTGGAGGTACTTCGCGAATGATGGCAAGGGAGACGATAAGAAGAAGGAGTATCGGCAGTTTGCCCGGGAACACTACAGTCGTGAGAGGTTCTTGCTGTATGCGGATACTATTGCCGCCAACAGTGATACGACGGCCTTTGATGTCTGCCACCGTGACAGCCACTACGATGAAGACAAATGCTCACAAAGAATCGATGAGTATTTCCCTCTTTCGAAGTCGGATGATAATAAGTTTTACCAGCAGATAGGTGACGAAGACATATATGTCTTCGGCTGGGATGACTTGCCTCCCCAGAGAGATTACTCTAAAGGGTACTGGGTGGCATGGAGGCCTGGCAGGCCTATTCCCGATAGCATTCGGACGACCTCGGCGCACAGGCAGGAGTATAATGGCATGCGGGACCGGGCTGATGATTACTACGGCAAAGCTGACCGCTATGCCTGGATCATGGTGATCGGGCGAGTGATAAGCATGGTCGACTCGGCGGTCCTCGTGAAGCTCAGAAACCGGGATCTCGCCGGCGCGGGCACCACCCCGCACCTGAGTCTCAAGGTCAACCCGTTTGGCAAATTCAATATGAAGGTGGGCGTCAAGGTGAGGTTCTAAAGCATGAGATTGCTGCTTAAGGCTGTGCTTATAAAGGCTCTGCTTATAGGTGTGGTCGGCCTGGCTACGGCGATACCGTGCTGGGGTGCGGACTCCCGAAAAGGCAAGTCCCTGAGTAAAGCCCTGCTCCTTTCGCTCGCTCTGCCTGGGGCCGGTGAGGCATACATGGGCGCGAGCGGCCGTGCAAAAGCCTTCTTTGTCTCTGAAGCCGGGGTCTGGTCATCATTCGCCTACTTCAGAGTGCAGGGCAGCATGAGGGAAGACAGATACAAGGAGATGGCGCGCCTGTTTGCCGGTGTTGACCGGGAAATGAATGCCGACTACTACACGTTGCTGGCCTACTACACATCCAGTGAGGAGTGCAACATTGACGTGCTGAGAGAGGCCCGCCTCAGGTATCCCGATGACAGAGCGCAGCAGATGGCTTACTTTGATGCAAACGGCTACTTTGGCGACAGAGCCTGGGAGTGGCAGGACCTTCAGCGTATGGACGAATACGCTCGTGTGAGGATACTGAGCAGGCGAAGCTACAGGCGAGCCGTACTGACTACGGGATTCGCAGTCCTCAACAGAATGATCAGCATGATAGATGTGTATCTTTCCTTCAGGTTAGACCAGCCCGAGCGAAAGCATTCGGGGCTTGGCTTGAGGGTCGAGCCTGCACCCTATCAGGGAATCAGGTTCTACCTTAGAGCACCATTCTAAATGGCGGCTTCGCGTATGCGCACGCCGGTGTCAAGCATAGGGCTTCCCGTCTTACTACTCCTGTTGGTTTTGCCTGCAGTACCTCTCCCGGCGGCACCTCAGTCCGCAAGCATACCCCAGTCCTGGATACATCACATATCATCTATTCCGTGTGTCGATCCCGAGACGGGCTTGAGTTTCTCTCCGCTCGGGCTTGCCTTCGACGTCGAAGGAGACCTCTACGTAGTCGATGCCGACAATTCCAAGATTCTCGTGGCAGCTGATTTGGCTCCGGAGCTTGCCGTTTTCGCAGGCTGCCCTCAGGGATTACAGGCCTGTCAGTTCGTGGATATCGAAGCAGACGCCGGCTGGTTTTACGTATCGGAGAGGTCAGGCGGTCTTGTCGTAGCGCTTGACTCAAAGGGCGCTCCGGTCTTCGAGACCCAGGTAGGCGCCGATATCGGCGGCATAGGTCTGGGTGCCGCGGGCCTGGTCTACGGAGCGATGACGCTTTCGGGTTCGATCGTGGTCGCTGATGTCTATGGCGTGAAGACTCCGATTTTATGCCCGATCTCCGGTGGTGCAGATGGTTCCTATCCCGTTGACTGCCTTGTCGAGAAATCGGGAAAGGTCCTTGTCACAGACGCCTTCTCGAAGAAGGTCTTGATCTTGAGCCTTCTCGGGCACCCCGAAGGGAACCTCGCAGGTTTTGAGTTCAAGAGCCCATTCGGATTGGCTGCATTTCTTGATACGCTGGTACTGGTTTCTGATTCGGAGTTTGGCTGCATTGCAGTATATGATTCCCAAGGTAAGTTCCGCGGTACTTTCGGGCAGGATCACCTCAGAACGCCGGCCTTCATTGACGTTAGAGATGATGGCACTGTATGCGTGGCTGACCCCGGCAAGATGACGATCGAGGTGTTTCATATTGAGAGCGTGCAGGGCGAATAGGCGCGTAAACGTCTTGGCAGGTGGCATTTTGGTCCTTCTCGTGTATGCTGCCCCCAACGCAGCGCGGACAGAGGAGGTGAGAGTATCGTGCCGCCACGACGAGATCTTTACATCCTCCGGCGCGCCACTATCTGTCGTCTATCTCTCCTATCGTCCGGTGGTCGCATCCAGTGAGGTGGTCCGGGTTGACGGCACGCCTCTGGCACGCGGCGAGGCCTACTCGATGGATTATGCTCAGGGTATCGTCTACCTCGCACAAGAAGCGGTGCTTGGAAGTGTGGTTCGTGTGAGTTACTTGGTCTCCCCACTGACCCTTAAGCCGAGCTACCAGCTGAGGACAGTCGAAGAATGCGAAGACAGGGCCACCACGGAGAAGCCAAAGCCGCAGGTGGCCCTAAGGAGCAAGAAACCTTCATATGATCTCAGAGCATCAGGCTCCAAGACCATCAGCATCGAGGCCGGAAGCCTGACTGATTTCCGTGTGAGTCAGGCCCTGAGCCTATCTCTTGGTGGGAAGATTGGTGAGGGGGTCGAGGTCAGGGGCGTACTCTCTGACAAGGATATGTCGCTCGGCGAGAGGACGTCGACCACCAAACTGCAGGACCTCGATCGGGTCTTCTTGGAAGTGCGCTCGCCGCGCGCATACGCAAGAGTCGGAGACCTTGAAATAAATGAAGCCCCGGGAGAACTCCTCAGCTTCAAACGAAATCTCACAGGTTTCCTCGGCGATGCCTCTCACGGTCCCGAGCGGCTTCTCATCTCGGGAGCTCAGTCAAGAAGCAGGTATGAAACCACCGAGATAATCGGCCGTGAGGGAGTCTCGGGCCCTTACCGCATAGGCGGTTCGGAAGGTGAGGACATCGGTCTCGTGACCAACAGCGACAAGGTGTGGTTGGATGGTGAGGCAATGAAGCGGGGCAGGAACGCAGACTATGTTGTCGACTACGAGGCCGGCGAGATCTACTTTAATCCCAAGCGTCTGATACGTGAGGGGGCGCGGATAGTGATCGACTATGAAAGCGAGCGCGACAGCGACAGACGACAGTTCTACTTTGCTAGATCGAATCTCGGAATAGGCGAAAGGGCCAATATCGCCGTGAGCTTCCTCAAGGAGGGTACCGATCCTGTTACGCCGAACGAGAACCTCGATCCGCTGGCGTCCGCCGAGTCAAGTGCTGCGCCTTCATCCGATGGCTGGATGGAAGGCGCGAAATTCGTTGGCCTGGGCAATGGTGACTATATCCGGGTCAAGCAAGACACGCTGGTTTACTACGAATTCGCAGGCGAACGCGGTGGGGATTACGATGTCACGTTTACTTTGGTCGGGGACGGCAAGGGCACTTACTCATTCGTGTTCTCGGACAGGTGGGGACGGGAGGTGCATGTCTATACCGGCGAGGGGGCATATGTTGACAGGGTGCAGGCGCTCCCGAAGATTACCTCACAGGTTCTGCACTTGAGCGCATCCGCGAAGCCTGCTCAGGGACTTGAGGTGACGTCTGAATTCGCCCAATCCAGAGGCCATAAGCAATCAGATGACGGACTATGGGATTTTCGTGAGGACCGGGCTTATGCAGTCGGCCTGAAAGGGAGTTCCAACCTGCCCGAGGTTGCCGACCATAGCATAGGTACGGTTGATATCGGCGCCAAGCGAAGGTGGATAGGGCAGAACTATCTGGCTCTGGGCAGGCTCAGAAGCCCTGGCATCCTTGAGCGTTGGGCCCAGGACCCGGGAGATGGTTTTGAAGCAACAAACGAGATGAGTCTCACCTATAGGATGGGGACAAACGTCAGGACCTCGGCTGAACTCGGGTCGATGGCCGCCGAGGGCGGGGAATCCAGCCGCGACAAGTTTACGGTGGATCTGGGCAACGCCCGGCTCGGTCTCACTGCGACCTCGGAGACCGCCAGGCTCAACTCAGACTCGAGAAGTCAGGGTGTTCGGCGAACGGGTATCGGCTTTAGAGCCCCGCTCAAGTTTGTGGACTTCCAGGTTGGCCGGACGTCCGATCTTAGGATCCGCCTCACCGATGATACATCTCTTATGCGAATTGAGTATTACTCCATGGCAAAGCTGGCCGGCATGGGAAGCGCGGTGGCCTTGAGCCTGGCCAGGAGCTCTGAGGACAAGGACAAGGGGTTCGGGTGGGAGGCATACTCATCCTCACTTGATAGCAAGCTCGAGTTTGAGACTGAGCAGGGAAGGCGTCTCGCCTTGCGCGGCCAGGTGGCACATAGAAGAATCACTTATCTCGAGACCGGCGATCTTGGCGAGAGGCGAATGACAAGCGCAGACATCGGCCTCAATCTGAGGGACGTTCTGGCGCTTAGCTCGGCGGCGCTAAACTACAGTCTGGCCAACACGCTGACGTCACTCTATGCAACCAGGTTGGTCAGGGTTGGTGTGGGGGGAGACTATGACAGCCTGGGTCATTACAGGCCGGGCACGGGTGGGTATGAAATAACAAGGTATGAGAACGGCAAGCAACCCGTCACGAGGATGAGAGCCAACGTCACGCTGGAGACCGGGCTCAGGGGCAAGATTCTGCTCGAAAGAACCCTGTCCTCGAGAACTACGTTTGAGATCGAAGGCGAGAGCTCCAAGGCCAAAATCGGCAAGCTTGCAGTTCCCAATCCCGGGTACATCTTCAGGCCCGGCGAGGTCGTCTTCGGAAGAGTCGACGTCGGCGAAGAGATGGTCGTCAACCGTTTCAAGGGTGTGACCTTCGCCGCGAGCGCCAAAGCGACACGATCCATTGAAGCCAGGTGCACGGGCAGAACCGAAAAGGGTATGACAACCCAGTTCCAGACGAGGTTGTCCTCCAGCAATCTGAGGAAGACCAGCGCCGGCTTGGCTTGGAGGATTGCCACGACCCGAAAGGCAATCGAGATTGGCGAGACCCAGATCAAGCCGTCCAGCCGGACCTGGGTCGCCAGTGCCACCCTTGAGAGGATGATCTCAGAGTCCTTCCGGGGGCGCATGGCTCTTGAGGTCTTGAGCGAGGATAAGAGCGAGCCGCACTCGAACATCATGCAAGGCAGCCTCTCTCCGGGCTTCACCGTGTTTTGGGGTGCCTTGCGGTGCGATACCGGCGTGAGCGTGAGACGCCTTCTGCGCTCGGAGTCTTCTTCTCAGATGTTCCTCATCTCGCGGGATTCGGTTGACTGGAATTCAAGGATCAATCTCCGCCAGGGCAAGTACACCTCGCTTGCCTGCGAATACGTCGGGAGAAAGGCGCGTGGGCTACCTACGATCCACAACGTCAGGGCTTCGTTGAGTGCCACATTTTAGCGCAAGAACTGTCCCGGTGTTTCTCCTGCGGCTTATTGTGATTTCCTCGGTCGGTCTTAGTTCTGCCCTGGCTGCTGAGGCGGCGCCTGGCGATTTCGTGATATCCGGCAACTCGCATCTCGGCCGTGAGGCCGTGATCGACGAGATCGGAAAGGTCTCGTGTCCTCGCCTTGACTCACTCTGCGTTGCGTCAATCTGCAGCGCAGTTGCTGAGGCTTATTGGGCTCAGGGCTACCTGGCTGCCGAGGTGAGGTGCGAAAGGGTGGGTGAGAGCGACACCGTCAGAATAGACATCTCCGAGGGTCCGGCAAGCCTTCTTGGGTCGGTAAGGATCGAGGGTGCCTACCGTGACGATAAGGCGGAGATTGAGGCAATCTTTGCCGACAAGATGGGCCTCCCATTTTCCCAGTATGGACTTGAACAAGGCATAGATGAGGCACTTGGTTTCTACGACGTTCGCGGGTATCCCCTCGCCAAAATCGAACCCGAGATCGAGACCTATGATGGAGATCGGATCGGGGTGGTGCTCAGAATACGCCAGGGACCACGGGCGAGACTCGGAAGTATTCGCTTGAACGGGCTCAAGAAGACCAAGGAGGCGGTCGTGCTTCGCGAGATGGGGCTCAGCGCCGGCGGTCCCTATGATGGCGATGCGGTTGACAATGCGCAAGCGAAGCTCATGCGCCTTGGCATCTTTGAGGATGTGTCAGAACCGGTCCTGGGTTTTGACTCGCAGGATACAACGGTCTCGGTAACCTTCGATTTGGGCGAGGCAAGAACCAATCTTTTTGAGGGGCTCCTCGCGTATTCGCCTTCGGCCAAAGGCACAAGGCTGGTGGGCTCATTCGACCTCGAAACGCTGAATTTCGGCGGCAGCCTACGCAGAGCGAGAATCCTATGGATGAAGAAGGGAGATGATCGACTCAACTGGAGCCTTTACTACAGAGAGCCGCGGATCGCGGGGAAACCATTTGCTCTCGAGACCAGCCTCGCTTCAGATGTCGTAGATACCTCCTATAGCAGGAGGAAGTTTTGGATTGGCGTGACCTTCCACGGAGAGATGAGCCTTGAGATCGGCACGGGTGGCTTCATCGGGGCCACCATGGACAGAACCCGGGAGGCAGGCGAAGGCAACTTCAAGGAAAAGGGTCTGTCGTTCTATCTGCGCCACGAGGGGCGGGCGAGGCCCTTGAATCCTCGATCCGGCGAGTTCTTTGAGGTCTCGCACGAAGTCGAATCGCTTGACTACACCGAGGGAAACTCTCCCGACCGAACGCTTTCCAGTCTCAAGGTCGTTGCCGAGTACATAGCGGGACTTGGGGCCAGCACCAATCTTGCTCTCGGGAGCCGGTTCCAGGGGGTCTTCTCGAGCGCCGGGGCAGTACCCGCATCTCACGTGATCAGGGTGGGAGGGATGGCCAGCCTCAGAGGTTATGGGGAGGAGTGGTTCAGTGTCGAGAAGGCTCTGACCGTGAGCCTCGAAGCGAGGCGACTTCTCGGACCTTACTCGAGAGTCTATGTCTTTTTCGATGCGGCAACGATCGAAAACCAGAATTATACCTTTGGCGGCACCAGGAACCTGCCGTTCGGTTACGGTTTCGGCCTGATGGGAGGGACCACAGGGGGCGTCTTGAGACTCGAGGTTGCCATGGGAAGAGATGATGCCTGGTCAGAGGCGAAGCTCCATCTCGGACTGGTCCAGCGCTTCTGATGGGCGATGCGGTTGACTTGACCCGGTTTCTGAGATATATTGAACCTCGGAGGCGTTCGGAGTCCATTCTTCCCTACGATTGGAGACTTTGATGACTCAAGTTGAAGCTGCGCGACAAGGCAAGGTGACCGAGGAGATCCGCCGAGTCGCCGATAGCGAGAAGAGAGATCCTTCCTTCATTCTGGAAGGCCTGAAGGATGGCACCATTGTCATCCCAGTCAATGCCACTCGCAGAGGCAGGTACGCGGTAGGTATCGGGACGGGTTTAGCGACCAAGGTCAACGCCAATATCGGGAGCTCTTCAGACAAGGCATCTCTCGAGCTCGAGATTGAGAAGCTTGACGCCGCAATAGATGCCGGCGCCGACACGGTGATGGACTTGAGCACCGGGGGCGCGATTGAAGCCATCGGTCGCGCCATACTTGAAAGATCGAGGGTTCCGCTGGGAACCGTTCCCATATATGAGGCTGCCATAAATGCCGTCAAATCCAGGCGCGCCATGGTTGAAATGACCGAAGATGAGATCTTCCGAAGCATCGAACGCCATCTCACCTCTGGTGTGGATTTCATCACGGTTCACTGCGGGGTCACCAGGTCCACGATCGAAAGGCTCAAGGAATGCGGACGGCTCACCGACATCGTAAGCCGCGGCGGCTCGTTCATGCTCGAATGGATGTACTATAATGAAAGGGAGAACCCTCTCTATTCCCGGTACGACAGACTCCTGGAAATCGCGCACGAATACGACGCGACTTTGAGCCTCGGTGATGGCCTGCGGCCAGGGTCGATCGCCGATGCCACCGACATCCTGCAGGTCAGCGAGCTTGTGGTGATAGGCGAGCTGGTTCATAAGGCGCGCCGGGCCGGTGTCCAGGTGATGGTCGAGGGACCCGGACACGTTCCCCTGAATGAGATCGAAGCCAACGTGCTCATGGAGAAAAAGATCTGCAAGGGCGCTCCGTTCTACGTCTTGGGGCCCCTGGTGACCGACGTAAGTGCCGGCTATGATCACATCGCAGGTGCGATAGGGGGCGCGATAGCCGCTGCTTCAGGCGCAGACTTCCTCTGTTACGTCACCCCCTCGGAGCACCTCAGACTTCCTGATGTGGATGATGTGAGGGAAGGTGTCATCGCTTCGAAGATAGCAGCCCATGCCGGCGACATAGCCAAGGGGATCCCCGGCGCTTTCGAGTGGGATCGCCAGATGTCGGAGGCACGGAAATCGCTTGACTGGGAACGAATGCTTAATCTTGCCATCGCGCCTTCGCGCGCCAGAAGCCTCAGAGATAGCTCAAAACCCAACGACCTCAATCTTTGCACCATGTGCGGCGAGTATTGCGCCATGAAGAAGGTCAAGGGGGTAATGGGAAACAGGGAATAGGTGAGCACGAGATCAAAGAACATGTTGCGGTTGCATAGGTCTTCAGGGTGAGGTGTTGAGATTTGACGAGAGTTGCTCAAGCAAGACCGATAAAGGCTCCGAGAGGCACCCAGCTGGTCTGCAAGGGCTGGCAGCAGGAAGCGGCCATGAGAATGCTCATGAATAACGTTGACAGCGAGGTTGCCGAGAAACCCGACGAGCTCATTGTCTATGGAGGATGCGGTAAGGCCGCGCGTAACTGGGATTGCTTCGAAGCCATCATCATGGCGCTCAAGACCCTCGAGAGCGACCAGACGCTGGTTGTGCAATCCGGCAAGCCCGTTGCCGTTTTTGAGACCACTGAAGATGCGCCCCGCGTCGTGATCGCGAACTCTCTGATCGTGCCTGCCTGGGCTACGTGGGAGAAGTTCTGGGAGCTTGAAGGCAAGGGCCTCATAATGTACGGGCAGATGACAGCCGGCAGTTGGATTTACATAGGAACGCAGGGCATCCTCCAGGGTACCTATGAGACCCTGGCCGAGCTTGCGAGACAGCACTTCAAGGGCTCCCTCGGGGGGAAATTCGTGCTGACCGCAGGCATGGGTGGCATGGGAGGTGCTCAGCCGCTCGCAGTTACGATGAACGATGGCGTTTGCCTTGATGTCGAAGTTGACCGAAGTCGGATCGAACGAAGGGTGAGGGCAGGCTACTGCGATATGATGACGGAGAGCCTGGATGATGCGGTGAGGCTCGTCAGGGAAGCCTGCGAGAGAAAGATTGCGCGGTCAATCGGACTCGTGGCCAATGCGGCAGATATCCATCCCGAGCTCCTGGCCCGGGGTGTCGTCCCTGATGTGGTGACAGATCAGACCTCGGCTCACGATCCTCTCGCCGGCTATATTCCGAATGGCATGACCCTGGAGGAGGCCCTGGTCCTCAGGCAGAGAGATCCCCGCGAGTACGTCAGGCAGTCAACGCGGGCCATAGCGACCCACGTGCGGGCCATGCTCGGATTCAAATCCAAGGGCGCGGTTGTTTTTGACTATGGCAACAACATCCGGGGCGAGGCCAAGAAGGCGGGCGTCGAGGATGCCTTTGGCTTTCCCGGTTTTGTTGAGCAATACATAAGGCCCATGTTCTGCGAGGGCAAAGGTCCCTTCAGATGGGTAGCTCTCTCGGGTGAACCCGACGATATCTATAAGACGGATGATGCCGTGCTTGAGGAGTTTCCCGAAGATGAAGCTCTGGCGAGATGGATAAGTCTCGCGCGCGAGCGGGTCAAGTTCCAGGGGCTCCCTGCAAGGATCTGTTGGTTGGGCTACGGTGAAAGGGCGCGCTTTGGGAAGCGCATCAACAGGATGGTTAAGCGCGGCGATCTGGTGGCTCCAATAGTGATTGGCAGGGACCATCTGGACAGCGGATCCGTAGCTTCGCCCAACAGGGAAACCGAAGGCATGCGCGACGGCAGCGACGCCATTGCCGACTGGCCGATCTTGAATGCGCTACTCAATGCGATCTCGGGAGCCACCTGGGTTTCGGTGCACCACGGCGGTGGTGTCGGGATCGGCAATTCCATCCACGCGGGCATGGTGATTGTTGCGGACGGAACCGAGGCGGCCGAGAAGCGTCTGGGTCGAGTGCTCACCGTAGACCCTGGCCTGGGCGTTGCCAGGCATGCCGATGCCGGCTATGAGACTGCAATCAGAGTGGCAAGGGAACGCGGCGTCAAGATCCCGATGGTCCTGGCGGAGTAAGAAATTGCCTTCTCCTTACGATTTCTCCATAGAGAACATTTCCCAGCTTGTGACCTGTGAGCCGGAGTTGTTCGATTCCCAGGATGAGGAAGGTCGAGCGATCGGCCTCGTCGACGATGCCTGCATCGCTGTATCCGCAGGCGAGATAAAGTGGGTGGGGAGCCAACGCGACTTCACTGCCTCCGGGCTCATGGCCTCCAGGGTCGTAGATGGCGGAGGGCTTGTAGTTCTGCCCGGTCTCGTCGACTCTCATACGCATGCCCTCTTCGTGGGAACAAGAGAGAAAGAGTATGAGATGCGGCTCAAGGGGAGAAGCTACATGGAAATAGCCACCAGCGGCGGGGGTATAAGATCGACTGTTCGGACGGTGAGGCAGGCCTCAGAAGAGGAACTGGTCCGGGCTGGCCTGGCCCATACAGATGCGATGTTGAGATGGGGAACCACGACGGTTGAGATAAAGAGCGGCTATGGACTGAGCGTCGAGGCTGAGCTCAAGATGCTCCGAGCGATACGGCAGATTGCCCGGGAGGCCGAAGCGGATATTGTGCCCACATTTCTCGGTGCTCATGAGATTCCCGATGAATTCCGTGGCGACAGGAGCAGCTATGTTGACCTTCTCATTCAGGATATGATACCCGCGGTAGGCGAGACAGGGTTGGCCGAGTTCTGTGACGTCTTCTGTGAGAGGGGGGTCTTCAGCGCCCAAGAATCAAAGCGGATTCTGCTGTGTGCGAGGGACTGGGGCATGAGGCCCAAGCTTCACGCCGATGAATTCGTGACCTCCGGTGGGGCTGAGGTTGCAGGCGAAGTCGGCGCGATAAGCGCGGAGCACCTGGTTCATGCATCGGAAGAAGGTCTCGAGGCCATGAAAGAGGCAGGCACGGTTGCAGTTCTTCTTCCCGGCGCGAGCGTCGGCCTTGGCAATCTCCAGTTTGCAGATGCGAGGAAGATGCTCGGGATGGGTCTTGAGGTCGCGCTTGCCACAGATTTCAATCCCGGCAGTTCCATGGTCCATTCGCTTCCGATTGTTTCGAGCCTGGCGTGCTCCTTCATGAAGATGACGCCGGCCGAGGCAATCCTCGCCGTGACCTCAGGCGGTGCCAAGGCTCTGGGCCGGGAAAGCAAGATCGGACGCCTCACACCTGGCAGGCAGGCTGACATTGTCCTGTTCGACATCCCTGACTTTCGATATATTCCCTATCACTTGGGTGGCGCAACCGCTAAAATGGTGATCAAGAAAGGACGAGAAGTCTATATGAGAGATCCTAAGGAGGATGCCTGATGAGGAAGATAGTGCAATGTGTGCCTAACTTCAGCGAGGGAAGGCGAAAGCATGTGGTGGAGGCCATCGTCGCGGAGATAGCAAGCGTCCGAGAGACTCTCGTCCTGGATGTCGAGATGGATGCCGATCACAACAGGTGTGTCGTGACCTTCATAGGAACTCCTCTGTCGGTGGAGGAAGCGGCTCTCAAGGCAGTAGGCAAAGCAGCCGAACTAATAGATCTGAGGCATCATAAAGGAGAACATCCGCGAATGGGAGCGACGGACGTTGTTCCGTTTGTCCCGATCTCGGGTGTCACGATGGCCGAGTGCGTTGAGATAGCAAGGCGTGTGGGAGAGAAGATCGCGGGCCAATACCATATCCCGGTTTATCTATATGAGTCCGCTGCTGCCCGGCCTGATAGGGAGGACCTTGCTCAGGTGAGGAAGGGTGAGTTCGAAGGGCTCTCGGTCGAGATCGGGAACAACCCTGACCGGCGGCCCGATTTTGGAGAGCCTAGGATACATCCCACTGCGGGCGCCACGGCCGTAGGCGCAAGAATGCCGCTCGTGGCCTTCAATGTTAATCTGGGCACTGATGATATCGCCATCGCAAAGAAGATAGCAAGAGCCGTGAGAGGGAGAAGCGGAGGCCTCCGCTACGCTAAGGCCTTGGGCTTCGAGATAAAGGAACGGGGGATCGCTCAGGTTTCGATGAATCTTGTAAATTACGAGAAGACTCCAATTCATAGGGCCTTTGAGCTGGTTCGCCTTGAGGCGGTGAGGTACGGTGTCAATGTGATCGGCAGCGAGATCGTGGGGCTGGTACCCTTACAGGCCCTGGTAGATGCAGCCGGCTACTTCTTGAGACTGGAGAACTTCACCGCTGCCCAGATCCTCGAGACGAGGCTCCAGGAGAAGATGGCGCAAGCCCAGGCTGCTGCGTCTGGAGGATGGCCGTCTTTTGTGGACTCCGTGTATGAGAGCACGCCCACGCCAGGAGGGGGGAGCGTTGCGGCTCTTGCGGGAAGCCTGGCTGCGGCCCTTGCAGGCATGGTGTCGCAGCTCACGCTTGCGAGCAAGAAGTACAGGGACGTTGCCGGGGAGATGGAAAAAGTGCGGGCTGATGCGCGCAAGGTTATGGATGCTCTCAAGGCCAAGGTCACCGAGGATTCTCAAGCCTTCGACAGGGTGATAAAGGCTATGAAGATGCCGCGCCTGAACGAAGCCGAGAAGGCGGCGAGACACCAAGCCATGCAGGAAGCCTTCAAACAGGCGGCTGAAGTGCCCTTGAGCGTGCTCGAGGAATGCAGGGATGTGGTGCCACTTATAGATGCGGTTGCCAAGCGGGGCAATCAATCTTCGCTTTCTGATGCGGGTGTTGCATCTCTCATGTGCATGGCTTGCGCAGAAGGGGCGGCCTTAAACGTCTTGATTAACCTCTCATCGATAGAGGATGCCGAGTTCCGGACCTCGAGAAAGGAACGGGTCTTGAGAGATCTTGAAAATCTAGTCGCCGGCGTCACGCCGATCCTTTCTCACGTCAAGTCGACACTGACGCAGGCGGTCGCTTAGGGAGCTAGAGATTGTCTGAGATTCTCGAAATAAGAAAGCGTGCTCATGAGTACGTACAGGATGGCGACCTCGAACGAGCTCTCGAGGAATACGGCAAGCTGATAAGAGGGGACGCCATAGATCCCAATATCTTCAATCTCATGGGCGACGTTTACCACAAGAAAGGTGAGAAGGAAGAGGCTTTTTGCCGATTCCACGAAGCTGTAAACGCGTACAGGAAGGAAGGCCTTTTCAGTAATGCCATCGCCGTCTGCCGCAAGATGATAAGGCTTGATCCAGATCATCTTGAGACAAACCGCCTGATGGGGGAGCTGCATCTTGATCAAGGCTTTGTCAGTGAGTCGGCCGGCTACTTCCTCGAGTATGCGGAGAGCCTGATAAGCCAGGGCGACCTCGTCAAAGCCGCAGAGATGCTCAGGCAGGTGATCGAAGCAGCCCCGGGAAGAGTCAAAGTGAGAGAGCAGCTCGCCGAGGTCTATCTGAATATAGGGCTTATGGACGAGGCAAGAAGTGAATTCATTGCGGCAAGTGAGATATACGAACATAAGGCGGATCACGACAAGGCAGCGGCCCTGAAGGCAAAGGCACAAGAGATCAAGGGTGCAGGGCATGAGGCGACCGGGGAGGTCAGTGTCGAAGGGGAAGGTACCGACAGGGTAGAAATCGTGCATAAGCGGATCGGCCTTGCCCACCACGTGCCCCTCAAGATCGATGAGGTCTTGAGGAGCTTCAGAGAAGAGGTCCAGAAGGCAATCGGTGAGGAAGACTACCACAGCCATTATGACCTGGGAATGGCATATCTCGATATGGAGTTGTATGCCGAGGCCCTGGCCGAGTTCGGGGTGGCCCAGAAAGATCCCGAGCTCAGACTCAAGAGCATCGAGATGGTTGGGAGATGCTTCATAAAAAGGAATGACGTCGAGCTTGCCATCGAGGAGCTTAAGGCCGGGCTCGAAATAGAAGGCCACTCTGAAACCGAGTATCTGGGTCTAAGATACAATCTCGCGATGGCGTATGAGAAGCTTGGCGAGCTGGACCAGGCAACCCAGCATTATCAAGTGATCTGTCGCACCGATCCGAGTTTCCGGGACGCAAGGATGCGGCTGGAAGAACTGAGCGGGAAGACATGAAACCTGCAGACGGTAACGCTGATCTCCATGTTCACACTCGTTTTTCCGACGGCGATATGACGCCTGAGGAGATCGTCCTTGAAGCCCGGAATATGGGGCTTGCGGCGGTGGCGATAACTGATCATGACGCCATCGGAGGTGTCGAGATCGGGATCGAGACTGCCGGATCAAGTGGGTTCGAGGTTGTGCCCGGGGTCGAACTCAGCACTTTCGACGGTAAGACCGACGTCCACGTACTCGGTTATATGATAGATGTCCGGAACGAAAACCTCTTGAGCTACCTGAAGCTTTTTGCGGACACGCGCCTCAAGCGGGGGATAGAAATTGTTGAGCGCCTGAAGGGGATGGGCGTTGACGTCAACCCGGATTCGGTTCTTGAGATTGCTGCCGGCGGCGCCGTTGGGAGGCCTCACATAGCGGAAGCTCTTGTGAGAAGCGGGTACGTCGAATCATATGAAGAGGCTTTCAGGAAGTACATCGGATTCGAATCCCCCGCATATGTGCCCAAGTATCACCTGAAGCCGCATCTAGCCTTCCAGCTGATCGATGAGGCCGGTGGTGTCGGTGCGATCGCCCATCCGGGCACGTTAAGGCGAGATGATCTTGTCACCGAGTTCATGTCATGCGGTATGAGAGCGATTGAGGTCTATCATCCCAAGCACGGGGAGAAGCACCTGGCCCACTACCAGAGGATGGCCGACAAGCTGGGCCTTGTTGCCACAGGAGGCTCCGACAGCCACGGCAGACGAAATGGTACCCCTCTTCTGGGTACTTGCACTGTTCCACACTCCACCGTCGAAGACCTGAAGAGGGCGCGATCGTACTAGGTGTATCGCGCCCTTACCACCAAAACCATTGACAATGTCCCTTACCTATTGTAATAGTGTTTGGAAACAAGAAGTGTGGGTGCCGTAGAGGGCTTAAAAAGGGAAGTTCTTGAGCGCGGCCCCGCCACTGTAGTCGGCGACGAAACCCGCAAGTGCCACTGGGTGAGAGCCCGGGAAGGCGCGGGGAGTAGGATGACCCGATAGCCAGGAGACCTGCCCACACATGTTGCTCACTACCTTCGAGGGGAGGTGACGCCGAGTACCCAGCCTTTTTCGACACGGCTGGGCTTTTTGTATGGGAAGGAGCATAGGCACTAAAGCAATCCTCATCGCCCTGGCTGTCGCCGTGGGAATCTTGCTCGCGCCGGTCCCCAATGTCGAAGGCATATCCGCAGTCTGCTTCTTCTCGGGATACCTTACTGGGTGGGGCAGTGGAGCGATGGTCGGGGGTATTTCGATGCTGCTCCTCTCCCTGCTCAATCCCTTGGGTCCCGCCCCTCCCCCCGTGCTTGCTGCTCAGGTCGTGGCCATGGGCGTGATTGGATGCTCAGGGCACCTGCTGCGGAAAACAGGATCTGGCAAAACCAGGCTCGAGCTCTGGGCAATGGGGTCAGGTGCGGTGCTAACCTTCTACTATGATGCCCTTACCAACTATGGTGTAGCCGTTTCGATCGGAAAATCGCGGGACCCGCTCGTAGTCATGCTTGCCGGGATACCATTTGCGGCAATTCACATTGTGACGAATACCATGATCTTTGGGGCAGTTGCTGCCCTCGTGGTGCGAAAGCGCTGGCTCAAACTGGGAGCAAGGCGCCTGGGAGGCAGGAAATGATAGCAGATGCGGTGAAACTGGATGTCAAGAATTGGTCGGCGCTACTGATCATCGCGGCATGGCTGGGTTCAATGGCCACGGGCCCTTGCCTCGCTCAAGATGAAATCCGTGCTGACAGTGTCTCCGCGAGTACTCAAGCTGTTAAGGAATCACTTCAGGTTTACAGACTCCAGGAGATCCTTGTCACTGCGAGCCGCTTGCCTTCAAGCCAACCTCTCTACTTCAGCAATGTCACGGTGGCCTCGCGAGAGCGGCTGCGGGAGCTCTCCTCGTCAACGGTTACGGAAGCGCTCACCACTGATTCGGGGATTGGCCTTATGCGCTACGGCTCCTATGGGTCTCTCCAGACAATGAGTCTGAGGGGTGGAAGTTCGAATGAGGTGATCTACTTGCTTGACGGAGTCCCGATTGCAGATCCGCAGATTGGTGTCATCGATCTCAATTGGCTACCCATGTCAGGGACGGCACGAGTCGAGGCCATCAAGGGCGGGGCATCATCCATCTATGGCTCGGGTGCAGTAGGTGGTGCCCTGAACATTGTCTCGATGGATGCCATGCCTGAGATACCCTCAAGCGAGATCACGGCATGGAGAGGGAGTTTCGCCTCCAGAGCGATCGGTCTTACGCTCAGGCGTTCCCTGGCAGGCAGGCTCGGCTTTCTCGGCGCGTATGATTACTTGAAGTCAGGGGGATGGATAGAGAACAGTGCCTACAAGGGTGAGAAGTTCTATGGCAAATTCTCGCACGATATAAGAGGCCTGGCGAGATTTGATGCCGTGGCCTTCAGGCACACAGGGAGGATCGAGATACCGGGTTGTTATCCAGGCGTACAAGAAGACAGGCGGAAATTCGTTAAACTTTCGCTTACTGGCCTCAACGACAATGGATTTGCCGTCAACTACTACCACTCTAATTCGCATCAAACGTATGTCTCAGGAGGTTATCCTTACAGGCACGATGGCAATCTCACCGGAGGTCAGTTGGAGGTCGTTCGACGATCCGGTGATCGCAGAGCATCGTCTCTCGGCCTGGGCTTCGAGATGAGGGATACGAAGAGCAGTTCTGTTGGTAAGATAGCTGCAGGCGACGTGTATGGATCTTTTCAGGAAGAGGTGAGGCGGGGGCCCCTGAGGTTAAGCGGGACCCTGAGACTTGAGAAGAACTCACAGTTCAGCCTGGAGGCAGCTCCTCAGGTTGCGCTCTGGTATTTCGCGGGAGCCGGCATGTCTTTCTTCTCAAAGTCCGACAGGAGCTTCATGTACCCCAGCTTCAATGACCTTTACTGGACCGGGCCTCACGAAGCCGGCAATCCCGACCTCAAAACCGAACACTCCCGAGGCTTTGAAGTCGGCACCCGTCTTGAGAAGAGATCATTCGAAATCGCGGCGAGCCTCTACTATAGGCACGTCGATGACATGATCCTTTGGCGCACTGATGCGGCCTGCAATTCCGTAAGGTCTACAAATGCGCAGGCACGGCTGAAGGGGTCTGAGATTTCCTGCAGGCTTGTGCTGTGCCGCGGTGTCGAGGCTTCACTTTCCTATTGGGTGGGCAGCGCAAGCGACGAGGCTGGAAAGAGACTTGAATACAGACCTTCCAACATCTTTGCGTGGTTTGCACGGGCAGAGCGGCCTCTATCAAAGCACATCACGGGTGGGGTGGTATTCGCCGGGAAGAATCTGCCAAGGGTTACCTCAGGAGACCAGTTGGATTTCTGTACCATGCCCATGATGTGCGTGCACGGTACAAGCGTGCCTCCCTATTCCTCTGGCCTTCTCTATGGCTATCTTGCCAT
>CAYHHI010000058.1:0-19040 GCA_964356335.1 uncultured bacterium | reverse complement strand
TGTGGAACTGCCCCTCGCCACTGCCTGCGCTGCCCCACTTGGTAACGAGAGTGCCCGCGGATGTGAACTTCTGGATGCGGTTGTTGCCGCTATCGGCAACATAGACATCCCCAGAAGCATCGATCGCTATCCCGCGGGGCCAATAGAACTCACTATCGCCCACGCCGTAACTTCCCCATTGGGTAATGAAACTACCGGCAGATGAGAATTTCTGCACGCGGCTGTTCCCGGTGTCGGCGACATAGACGTTTCCAGAATCATCTACAGCGATTCCACGCGGCCATTGGAATTCGCCATCACCACTGCCTGCGCTGCCCCACTTGGTAACAGGAGTGCCTGCGCAGGTGAACTTCTGGACGCGATTGTTCTCGCTGTCCGCGACATATATATCCCCGGAAGCATCTGCCGCGATTCCCCACGGCCAAGAGAATTCACCATCACCGGCGCCCGCGGTTCCCCATTCTGCGACGAACGCGCCCGTGGATGTACACTTCTGTATGCGGTTGTTCTCGGTATCGGCCACGTAGACGTTGCCTGAGACATCCAGAGCAACCCCGGAGGGGAAATTGAACTGGGCGGCTTCGCTACCCCAGCTCCCCCACGTGCTTGTGGGCAATGTGGTGGCGCTGGTAACATTAGAAAGTGCCGACCAATTGGGCACCTCATCACCTGTCTTCAATGCGAGGTAGTAGGTTGTATTCTGGGAAAGGCCGTGCACAAAGGTACTTTCGCTACTGCCAGCTGCCTTGGGACTTGGCGCTCCGGTGTACTGAGTGGCGCTGTCCCAAGAGGAGTCTGTGATAGGGGTTATGGAGTAGCGTATGTCATACTTGGACGCCGTGCCGTCTGTCCCATCGTCGCCGTGCGCTGTCCAGATAATCTGAACAGAGCCGTACGAGGGATGAGCTGTAAGATTCGCCACATCCGCCGGGGGTGTCCCGTCAGGCGCCGATGTGGTATCCTTGCCACATCCGCCGAACAAGCATAAGGAAGCTGACAACAAGAGTATCAGCATCGTCTCGGTGCGCATTTTCCCCTCCCTCGCCATTGTGTCACGTCCTATGAGATAGAAGGATTGTTCTTTCATATCATGTAACGGTATAGATAGCGTTGGTGCTGATGTCAAGACGTATTACAGCTTGCCATGCAGGCAACGCAGCAGTCCCACCCCGCTCTCGCCCACGATAGTATTAAGGCGCCAGGGCTACCTGAGAGAGGCTGCCAGCGCGCGGAGGCCTCCACTGGCGTCAGCGCCGAGATTGATTCTCAGTACCCGCCTGCCGCGCTGGACCAGAGCCTGGAAATCACCGAGGCTCTGAGCTCTTATGAGATCGCCGAAGGTGTGCTCGGTTTCTGGAATGGCTATGTCATTGGCTGGCTCGTCCACCAGTTGGATAAAGATGCCTGTGTTTGGCCCGCCTTTGTGAAGCTGACCCGTGGAATGCAGGAAGCGGGGCCCGTAACCGGCGATTATCGCAAGGCCTGTTCGCCGCAGTACGAGAAGCCGGATCTCCTCAAGGAGTACCGAGACTGCCGGCCCAGGCTCCAGATACGCTTGCAAGCAAACATAGTCACCCGGTCCTGCCCCTGACAGCAGTCCGTCGAGGCGCTCTGTCAGAACGTCCGAATCATCAGCTGCCAACAACTCAGATCTTTCTCCTGAAATGGCATCTGACTCTTCGACGCCACGGTTCACCTCGCTCGTGGCCATAGTCTGGCGAGCCAGCAGCTTGGAAAGTTCCACATCGGGCTGGCTGAACGGCTGGACCCCTGTGACTGCGCATGCTGTGGCGACGGCGATCTCCCAGCAGAACATTTCCGCTCCCAGATCGATCTTCTCATCGAGAGTGATACGGATGATCGGGTGACCTCTGGCTTCAATCTCTCTGAGCATGTCGTTGTGTTGGCTTGCGGAGTCAGCCTTGAGCGAAATATCCACAAAGAAGATGTCGGTGCCAAGCGGCAGATCGCTGGCTTTGAAGATGTCAACAGAAGTTCCCGGCGGGACGTGCGATGGCGCACCAGGGCTTGGGGACCAGGCGACTGCGGGAGAGGCCACAACTGGGATGAGACCTTTGCCCTCTTTGCCGGTGCTCTCGGCAATCAGTTGTTCAAGCCACTGGGGAAGGGATGCAATCTGCGGGGAAGTCAGAAAGGCGACCTTGTCGCGCCCGGCCAGTGCGAGCTCGCCAAGCACGGCTCCGAGTTTCAGGCATGGACTCACTTCAGGCGAGGCGGACGATTCAAATGTGGAAGACCTGGATGTGAGAGGCCAAGGTTCGGAAGATTCTGAATTCGAAGGTCGGGATCCAGAAGCCCTCGGTCCGATAGGTTGCGAAGCGTATCTTCTGCACTTGTCAGCCGCGGTGCGAGCTCGATTCAACAGATCCTCAGTCGGAATTCCGATGAGAGCTGCCGGCAAAAGCCCGAATACGCTCAAAGCGGAATACCGACCACCAACGTCGGTGGGGGCTGTGAATACGCTGCGGAAGCTCATTTCCTTTCCCATCTGCTCAAGCGGAGTCCCCGGGTCGGTGATGGCGACGAAGTGGCTACCAGGGATCTTGGTGATTTCAGTGACGCGCCCGTAGAAGTAGCGAAATAGGGACACGGTCTCGATAGTGGTGCCCGACTTGCTGGAGACGAGGAAAAGACTTCGTTTGAGATCAATCTGAGATTCGATCGCACGCACCGCGTCGGGGTGGGTGCTATCCAGGACGATGAGCCGTGGGTAGCCAGGAGCGTTCCCGAATGTGTTCTGAAAGACCTCAGGGGCGAGACTCGATCCGCCCATGCCAAGCAAGATTACAGTTGTGAAGCCCTCGCCGATCACTTGATCGCGGAACGCATTCCATCTGCCGAGCTCGTCGAGTGATCTCCACGGCAGACCAAGCCAGCCGAGGCGATCGGTGATCTCGGCTGCCGGTGATGATGACCAGATGGTCGGATCTTTGGCCCAGAGCCGCTGCGGGACGCCATCGGTCTTCCACCTTCGCAGTCTATCATTCACACGAGATTCGTAACCTCCAAGGCTGAATTCCAGACTCATCATATCCCTCGGTTGAGAAAGATTGTCCTTGCCGGCCTGGCGATGGAAATCGTCTTTCACTCCCTATCTGCTTCTTACTCCTCAGCGCGTTTCTTAGGCTTCATGTAGCGCTCTTCAAGAGCCACAACCTTCTTGAGCCGCCGCCGGTGGCGCTCCTCGCCAGAGAACTGGGCTTCGAGAAATGTGCGGACGATGTCACGCGCGAGCTCAACGCCGATCACGCGTGCTCCAAGAACCAGGACATTCATATCGTCGTGTTCCACACCCTGGTGAGCCGAGTAGGTGTCATGGCAAATAGCCGCTCTGATACCCGGCAGTTTGTTGGCAGCAACGGAAGCACCCACTCCGCTGCCGCAGATCAGAATGCCGCGCTCTGGCCGACCTTCCAGTATGGCCTTGCCGATGGCTTCGGCGTAATCAGGGTAATCCACCTGTTCAGGGCTGTGGGTCCCCAGATCCGTGACCTCGTGGCCGAGACTCTTGAGATGCCGCAAGAGATCCTGCTTGAGTTCATAACCTGCGTGATCGGCAGCTATTGCCACACGCATGCTTCATCACCTCGCTGGTAGGGCCTTAGGTATGCCTGTCCATCTTTCCAACCATATCCTCATCTATCGGTATGACTACGCCGCTTCACTTACGGTTAACTAAGTCTATTGCCCTTTCGACAACATGGTCGCACCTAAAACCCAGTCGCGCATAAACGATCTCACCTGGTGCCGATGCGCCAAAGCGATCAAGGCCAATCACGTCACCTTTCTCGCCAACATATTTGTACCAGCCGATTGTGGCTCCAGCTTCAACCGCAAGCCTGGGAATGTCCGGTGGTAGCACCGATCTTCGGTAGTCATCCGGCTGTTCTTCAAAGATCTCCCACGACGGCATGGATACCACCTGGACAGCGATCCCGCGGTCCTTGAGAGCCAGGCTTGCCTCGATGGCGAGATGCACTTCGGAGCCTGTTGCGATGAGAATGAGGTCTGGCGGTCTGCCATCAGGTGCCTGAAGGACATACGCGCCGCGCCCAACACCAGTGCTTATAGGATACCCATGGTAGTCCAGGACCGGAACCTTCTGGCGCGTGAGGGCGAGAGCGACTGGTTTTCTTCTTTCCAAAGCAAGGCGCCAGCAGGCGGCCGCCTCGTTGGCATCGGCGGGTCGCATAACGGTCATGCCGGGGATGGCGCGGAGACTCATCAGGTGCTCCACCGGCTGGTGGGTAGGGCCATCCTCGCCAAGTGCTATGCTGTCGTGGCTAAAAATGAAGATTGCCGGCGTCTGCATCATGGCTGCAAATCGCAGTGCCGGACGCATGTAATCTGAGAAGACAAGAAAGGTTGAGCCATACGGGATCACTCCGCCGTGGAGGGCCATGCCATTGACGATCCCGGCCATTGCATGCTCGCGCACACCGAAGTGAAGGTTTCTTCCCTCCGGACACATAGAGCTGAAGTCCAGGTGATCTTTGAGCATCGTCTTTGTGGACGGCCCGAGATCGGCCGAGCCCCCGATGAGATTGTGAAGCGACCTTGCAAGCGTATTCATGACTCGGCCCGACGCGTCGCGAGTAGCAAGAGGACCGTCAGCCACTTCAAATACGGGCAGGCTCGCATCCCATCGGCTCGGAAGAAGACCTCCGACCATCTCCTGGAATTCTCGCGCGAGCTCCGGATGCCGCGTTCGATAAGCACCAAGAAGTTGCTGCCAGTTGTCCTCAAGGCGCGATCCGCGCTGCAAAGCAAGGCGCAAATGGGCGAGGGCGTCCTCGGGGATGTAGAAATGGGGCTCGAGCGGCCAGCCCAGGGCTTGCCTGGTTGCCCGTGCTGCATCCGCACCCAAGGGCTCCCCGTGAGATACGGCCATGTCCTGTTTGGGACTCCCGTAACCTATGTGCGTGTGCACAATGATGAGCGACGGCCGCTCTTGTTCTGCACGTGCGGCACGTATGGCTCCCTCGACGGCATCGACGTCGTTCCCATCCCGAACAACCTGCACGTGCCAGCCATAGGCGGCAAAACGAAGGCTCACATCTTCTCTGAAAGTGAGATCGGTAGGCCCCTCGATCGAGATGCCGTTGTCGTCATACAGGTAAATGAGTTTGCCGAGTCCCAGAGTGCCGGCAAGTGAGGCTGCCTCCGAAGACATGCCTTCCATGAGGTCGCCGTCGGAGACTATCGCATAGGTGTAATGATCGACGATAGAGAGCCCCGGGCGATTGAAACGCGCCGCGAGAAAGCGCTCCGCTATGGCCATTCCAACTCCCATTGCGAAGCCCTGGCCGAGAGGGCCGGTCGTTACCTCAACTCCTGGAGCCAGGCCGTGCTCGGGATGTCCAGGTGTCATACTTCCCCACTGGCGAAACTGCTTGAGCTCTTCAAGTGGCAGACCGTACCCGGCGAGGTGGAGGAGCGCATAGAGAAGTGCGGAGCCATGCCCGGCCGAGAGTATGAAGCGGTCGCGGTTCGGCCACGCAGGATTTTGAGGATTGTGGCCCAGGAAACGATCCCACAGCACGTAGGCCATGGGAGCCGCACCAAGCGGCATGCCGGGATGCCCCGACTTGGCGCGCTCGACAGCGTCAACAGCAAGAAAGCGCAAGGTGTTCACACAGACATCATCTAGAGGTTTCATGCGAGCCCTTGCCTCCAAGGCTTCAGAGGAATTCTATCTTGAATCAGCCTGTTCCCACCTAATCCAGGCACAACGGTATCATAGCGCATTTTGGCGTGACAACATCTAATCTTCATCTCAGGGACACGCGCCTGTGGACTCGCCATGGGTGAATCTGGTAGGTTCCCCGCAGATCGGGTCTCGTATTAAGATGACGCTTAGAACCAATCGTGCGAGAATGAATCAAAAGCAGTAAACTGATCGGCACAGGCGGAACAGTTCGAGCAGACCGAACAGACCAAACAGACTGAACAAACCGAACAGATGGATGGAAAGGAGAAGGTGCATGGCCAAGGTTGAGGCAATAAGGGGTACGAGAACGGAAAGGAACTTGCTCACGGCTTTTGCCGGTGAATCTCAAGCCAGGAATCGGTACACCTACTTTGCAAGCCAGGCGAAGAAGGAGGGTTGCGAGCAGATATCTGCCGTTTTTGAGGAAACCGCGAATCAGGAAAAGGAGCATGCTAAACGGCTGTTTGGCTTCCTTGAAGGTGGTGAGATCGAAATCAGGGCATCCTTCCCGGCAGGTATTGTCGGTACTACACTTGAGAACCTTCGGGCAGCCGCCGCAGGTGAGCATTATGAACAGACAGAGATGTACCCTGGGTTTGCGAAGGTGGCAAGGGAGGAACGGCTGGAGCACATCGCTGACGTATTCACCAGCATCGCCGTAGCAGAGAGATTTCACGAGAAGCGCTACCTGGATTTCGCATCCAATATTGAAAAGGACAGGGTGTTCAAACGGCCAGAGAAAATGACGTGGAGATGTCGGAATTGTGGTTATCTTCATGAGGGCAAGGAGGCACCAGAGCAGTGTCCGGCATGTGCGCATCCAAGAGCCCATTTCGAGCTCCTGGGCGAGAACTGGTGAGGGCAACACAGTGGAGGGCGGATGGTCGCCCTCGAACCTCACGTCCCTTTTGGGGCATGGGCAATAAGGAGGATGAGAGATGACTCAGCGACTCCAGGTTTATAAGTGTGAGATTTGCGGCAACATTGTCGAGGTGCTTCACGAAGGTGGGGGCGAGTTGGTCTGCTGCGGGAAGCCCATGAAGCAGCAGGTTGAAAATACGGTCGACGCGTCCAGGGAGAAACATGTTCCGGTGATCGAGCGGACCGCGGCCGGTATAAAAGTCAAGGTAGGAAGCGTGCCCCATCCTATGGAAGAAAAGCACTACATCGAGTGGGTCCAGATAATAGCCGATGGCTACGCCTACAGGATTTTCCTTAAACCCGCGGCGCAGCCCGAGGGGACATTCATAGCCGACTTGGGAACGATCACGGCCCGAGAATACTGCAACCTCCACGGTCTGTGGAAGGCCTAAGGATAGGCCCTCACCCCGCCCTCTCCCAGACCGAGAGGGAAGGAAAAGATGGGCTGCGCTTCCAGGGTGGACAGAGGAAGCCAAAAGGGATAGCGCCGGTCCCGTTTGGGTCATCGGGCAGGACAAGGAATCTACTCGAATAGCAGGTCTTTGTTTAGGTGCCAGGCGGAATCGAAGAAGCCAGCTGCCTTGATGCCGCCCCATCCGGTGTTCTTGACAGAAGCATCGAAGATCATGAAATCGGGAAGTCCAGCCGCTGAGGAAATTGTGCCGAAGAAGGTCGATAGCCTGAGTCCCTCGATTCCGACGCCCTCGTGCACGACTACCAGCTTCCTCCGATTCAGGGGGTTCGGATAAACAAACTCGGCGGCGATGGCCCCGCCCCCCACATACCTGTTCCCTAGAAGGATGTGTTCACCAACCAATCTGATAGGCAAATGCCTGTCTATTAGTTTTGTTACTCGATTCTCGGTGGGCCCACCGAAGATGATTAGATTGTAATCTGCCGTGATCTCGTCGGTGACTTCACTGTCAGGGAGAATCTCCACAAATCCATTTCCCCGCATCCACCACTGGGTGGCCTCGAGGCGTGCCTGCCGGAGGAGGATCTCAGTTGTGGCGGAATCGCCCGCAGTCCCGTAGACGAGAACAAATGGGGAGAAGTAAGCCTGCTTGATGGGGCCGTATGATTCGGGCGACTTGTGCAGGCCATCGGAGTGCGTCTCTCCAAGCCTGAATCTACCGGCTCTCTTGGAGAACGCGATCCTGCTGTCCGATCCTGGAACAACCATCCACTCGCAACCGTCAATCCGCAAGCGCATTCTATTGGCAGACAACATATGTCCGCACCGGAAGATCTCGAATCCGCTCACATTCTCTGTCTGGATATCCACCGTGTGGCATGCCGTGTCAGCACCAGATGAGTCGCCAGTTACGCTAACTTCGATCCGGGAGTCGCGGAAGGGTTTCTCCTGCCCCGTAATCTCAACCCAGTAGGCGCGGTTGCTCTTGCCCAGGTCGGTTGTCTTGAAAACTATATGGGATGGGCAGCGATCTCTCCGCAAGCCCTGGACGTAATTCATCAAGTCTGGATCGTCAACACATGATGTCCCCAGGCTGTCAATACTCCACCAGTGGCTTCTGCCGGGAATCTCCTTGTACTTGTATCCATACCCCAGGTCGTCAAGCCGGTCCACAAACATCCGTGCATGCAAGGGCGGAACGTTGTCGTCCACGCCGCCCTGGAAGATGAAGACGGGCAGGTTGCATGCATTCTCGACGAAATTGAGCGCCTGGTCCTCGCGAAGGCTCACGTTTCTCGCACCGATCTGGCCGGGCTCGGCGAAGATGCTGCTCTTTTGCAGGAACCACGGGATGTAGAGCTCGAAGGAAGTCCAACCCGCCCCCGGCGCGATAGCCGCGAACTTGTCAGGATGCGAAAGCCCGACGTGCCATACCCCATGGCCGCCCATCGAGTGGCCGGTGAGATAGATGCGGTCAGGATCTATGGGATAGGTTGCCTTGACGATATCAAGAACCTCCATGGCATCCAGTCTTCCCCAGTCCTGCCAATCGAAGCCAAAGGGTCTCCTGTTGGTTGGAGCAACTATGAATGCCCATGACTTGGGCTGGTATGCGTCGACCTGGCCCTCGGCGCGAACCCCGGCCCCGTGCAATGAAAAGATGAGAGCGTATTGCTTCCCGGGATCGTAATCGGTAGGTGGGAGGACCGCGTAGTACTGGCACGAACAGTCTATTCGGGAAATGAAAGTTCGCTTAGCGGACTGGCCCGGCTGGCGGACGCGCAGATTCAACGAATCCCTGAATGATCCCCCATCGCAAGTGATCTTGATGGGGACTACCAGATTGTCGCCATCCGCCGCAGCGGCCACCTCGATCTCGATCGGCACCTTTCGAACGCAAAGCGGCATCAGGTTGGGGATCATTCTTTCTGATATGCGGACCTTCTCGCCGTCCCCGATCGTGACCGTCGCCCTGCTGATTCTCGCGCTCGTCGTATTGAGGATGGTGACACCCGCCCAGAAACGGCCCTCGCCGCCGCGAATTAAATCAGGCACCGTGTAGTCATCAAGGAAAATCAAAGGGGCTGGGGCCGGAATCATCTCGAACCTGAAGCCGGGATCGCCGTATCCGGAGAGCTTCAGGAGAACTCGGTTCAATCCCCTCTTGAGCACAACAGGGCTTCTCACGAAATCGTTGCCATAGGGATCGCCCAGGCATGGGATGCCATTGAGATGGAAGGAGACAACCCTCTCAGCAACAACCAGCGCCCTTTCTTCCCGCGACCTCGTGAACTCGGCATATGCGTACGTGACATTGAGTACCCCCGCCGCTCCGTAGATGCCTGCCAGCGTATCCCACAGCACATTGTCAAACTTGAGAGCGACCCAGCCTGATGAGTCAGGAGGCGTCGTCTTCCACTCGACAAATCCGCCCTGCGCAAGCATGCTCGGATATGTGGCACGCCGAGAGGGAGCAGACTGGCCGGGAGGAATGAGTTTGTGAGGAATAAGTTTGTCGGGGTCATCATCGATCCCTGTGATTCCTTCCCTTGGGCCTACGGAGAAGGGCCCGAGATAATGCCACTCCGCAAGCCGCAGCGTATCCTCGATCGTTGGGATTAGGGACGAACGCGAAGCGCAGGCGTCGGCGGCCAGAATCTCATCTTCGCTGCTTTTTCCGACGGTGCCTGCCGGCATTACAAGGATTTGGATGGTCAAGAGAACGATCGGGACAAAGCTTCTAATGATGACCACCCTCCCGCGACATATCAATTGAACTCTTCCCATGCCTCTTGTCGTGTTCTCAGGTGCTCGATTATACATATAAGGATGGGATTGGTGAGCTAAAATCTCTGCTGGACTCTCTGAGGCCCCTGCGCATGAGCCTTTGCAAAATCGCTATACTATTTGGTGTTGCCACTTATACAATACAGTGGCTTCACGGTGGCTTCCGGTTCCAAGCGGAACCGGCACGATAGAAGTTGGTTCAATTGATATAGGCGTTTCGGTCTTACCGGTGTCATCCCGGCTTCAATTGATGCCGCGATGATTCTTTACATCAGGTTCTTATAGAGAAAGGAGAGTCATCATGAAGGTCTCGGCAGTTGTGGTTTGTGTGCTGGCGGTCTTCCTATTTGCGAGTGCGGTCATGGCGCATCCGCCGAAGGATGTCAAAGTCGAGTTTAATCCCGATAACCACATGCTTATGGTGATGGCAACCCATGATACAAAGGATCCCACCAAACACTTTGTGGGGGACATCGAAGTCGCTGTCAACGGGGAGAAACTGATCGACCAGAAATTCAAGAGCCAGCCGACCGCTGATATGCAGATGGGTCATTACCTCATCAACGACGCCAAGATCGGCGATACGCTGACCGTGACTGCGGCCTGCAATATCGCAGGCAAGAAGACCGTGACGGTCAAGATCGAGAAGCCCAAGCCGGCGGAGGGACAGAGCAAGTAGAGAGAGACCTGAGCGCTCGCGAGCTGGGTTGCAGGCTGTGACTGGTTTTAGCAGAGACACGGGGATGGCAGGGATGGCAGGGGGTCAATGTATGTAGCCGAGGGCCTTGAGCCTTTGGAGGGCTTCCCTGCCCGGTGTTACGGAGCGGTCCTTGAGCGAGTACGGGACGACGGCTTCATCCATGCACTTCTTGATCCAGTTTTCGACGAGCGTCTGAAGGCTATCGGCGACTGAGGGGTACTGGTTTATAACATTTGGCTGGACGGCGTCAGGCGCAAGACCTGAGCCTTGGCCGAGCGGGTAGAGCGAAACCGTATCGCCCCGTATCACATATTGCCACTGGTCTGTGATCACGCTGTATTCATCCCTTGCCTCTATATCGCCCGTGGTGAACGCGGGCCTGCGAATTCCAATTCCATCGAGTGAGGGTGGGGGGAGGAGCGCCGTGCCCTGTCGGCGCACATCATCCCCGAGCCCGAGCGCGTTATCAATGGTAGGGACGATATCTATGGTCTGCGCAATCGTAGCTACGCGTCTCGCTTCTGCCACCTTGCCGGGGAAGGAAACAATGAGGGGGACGTGCAGGCAGCCATAGTCAAGCGTGCCGTGTGCGAACTGCTTCTGGCTGCTCTCGCCCATCACCTCGCCATGATCTGCAGTGACGACGACCAGGGTTCTGTCGAGAAGTCCGAGCCTCCCAAGGGCGGTGACTATTCTGCCGATCTTGCGGTCGGCGCTAAGGATTTCCTCGTCGTAGCGGTCAACAAGCGTCCTTTGCTCTTCGGGGGTGAGTTCGGCCTCAAGCGACTTGACATGCAGGCCCTCGATGTAAGCCGGATCGAGTTCCGCGCCGCTTCCACCGAAATGGCCCATAAGGTCTCGCGGAGGAACGTAGGGGCTATGCGGATCCAATATGTGCAGGAATACAAAGAAGCGGTGATGCTTGCGCCAGGTAAGCCAGCGTATGGTATCGACAACGTCCAGGTCGGATGGTGCCCCGGGAGGGACAAGCCCCCTGTGTATGACCTGGTAGAGCAGGAGGCCGCGAAAGAAAATAGCGGGGCTTGCATCCTTAAGGATCGCTGCCTTCCCACCATCCACGAAGCAATCGAAGCCCTGCCCGAAGCCAAGCGCCGGACTTAGGTACCAATTGTCTATGAAGGCTGCGGTCGCATAGCCATTCCTGGCGAAGACCTCGGCAAGCGTCTCGACCTTGGGATCGAGCGGATAGCCATTTAGGTACGCCCCATTACTAAGAGTATAGAGCCCCGTGAGCATCGCTGCGTGGCCGCCGGTCGTACCTGGAGACTGTGTGTAGTCTCTGAGCCAGAGCGTACCCCTCCTTGCGAGAGCATCGATATTCGGAGATGTTGCCCTGGTATATCCGTAAGTGCTCAAGTGATCGGCTCGCATGGCATCGACGGAGATAAGAATGCAGTTGAGGCCGGGCTTGGAGGAGCCCGATAGAATCCCAAAGTAAGCAACGAGCAAGAGCAAAGTTGCGAGGACGATCCAGGGCACGGGACGCAACGGGTTGATGCGTGATGGCCTGCGCCGCGCCACCAGGTACGCAGCGAGCCCCAGCGCCAAGCTCCCACCAACCACAATTGCATTGCCGATTCTCCCCGATCCCGTCTCTTCGAACGGGTTTGCCCGCACATTCAGCCAGAAGCCGGCTTCGAGCCCGATGAAAGCGGTCGTGGCAATGCCCAAGCCCAGAGCCAAGAGGTCGCGCCGGAGCGCCTTCGCGATAAGCGCAAGCACGAGAAACCCAATCCCGAATAAGACGCTGTAAGCGAGAGCCGCAAAAGGAATATAGGCCAGGCCTGCCCGGTGGACCAAGGTTCCCTCGATCACTCCGGCGATGAAGCCTGTGCCAAGTCCAACAGTAAGGTACCTGCGGTAGTCATCCATGCGCGGTTCGCCTTCGTGCACCCTGTGTGCACGCATACCGTTCATGAGTGGAACCCCAACTCACCGTCCCAGGGCCGCCGAGTATCACGTGCGGACGGTATCGCACCGTCAATCTTACAATTGTGCAAGCGTGGGTAGTGGGTATAGGTATATGAGTATCACTGCGCACGCGGCGACCTCTGGTTCAATCTACCAACACCATCGCGGCCGGGTCAACTTGAAACCATCTTGTCAAATGGATACCCAGCCATTAAGCTTAGCCAGCGAGCAGCCTGATCATTGGGCCGAATGGCAAAGATATCTACGCCGGAGATGCTGAATGAGGGGAGGGCCACGGATGAAAGAGAGAACGGATGCAAGGCGAAGAGTCTTGTTTATCGTCCTGATCTTCGCGGTATCAGTGTGCGTAGCGGGCCTGGGGTGCGCCGCTCTTACGAAAGGAAGCGGTATGGGAGATGATGGCGGTAGAGGAGACGATGTCGGAGCCAGGAGCAACGGCAGCGGTGGGAACGATGGGAGAGGCGGGTTTGATTTCACCTCCTACTTCGAGTACACACCGCTCAGCATCTCTTATGATGCTCCGCAGTATGCGCTCCCGCTCAAGTCGAGTTCAATCGTCAACTACGAAGATGCAGCATCCACACTCGGGTTGAGCCCCAAGGCGAGTGAGCTTCTTCTCAAGAACGGCTTTGTGGTGACGGACTTCAGTGCGGCGCCCGAATGTGACGATGTGGCCCAGGCCTACAAGGCGCTTGCCTCACTTGGGACGCCGGTTCTAATAACCTCAGGATCGCTGCTTCACACTTACCACGTTCTTTTTGACAACACCCTCAGCTCGATCGAAGCCCGCGACCTTTACGACGCTGTCTGGACTCTCAGTCTTCAACTCTTCGAAGCCTGCTCGGATACCTATCGCAAGTCGTCCGGTGATCTCAAGGAAGCGGCGTTGCGGGATGCGGTGTTTCTGGCGGTCGGGCTTTCCCTGCTCAGACCCCAGGAGAATCAGATACCCCAGCCATCAGAAGGAGGACCAAGGATTGGCGGAGGCCCCAGGATCGGCGGGCCTGGCCGTCCGAATGAGGAGCAGTACAGGGAATTCACCAGTAGCGACCTCACCAGGTACACGTTCGAAGTCCCGGCGGAGCTCTCTCGCGCCGTGGACGCCGAGATTGACCTCATCACCGAGCATGGAGGCTTCACGCCATCGCCCCTGCTTAAGTATGCCGAAGACTACTCGCAATATGTCCCCCGCGGCCACTACACAACATCGGAAAAACTCAAGAACTACTTCAAAGCCATGATGTGGTTCGGCAGGATGAGCATGCTGATCAAAGGAAGCGCGGCTGTTCAACCCGGCCAGACCTGCGCCACATGCGATGCACTCATCTCCGAGTACGATGCACGGATTCAGACCCTGGGCGCCTGCATCATAGCGTCTGCGATGGACGGGGACCGAAACTCCATGGATCTCTGGGATAAAGTCTACACGGTGACATCCTTCTTCGTAGGTTTCTCAGACGACCTCGGCCCATATCAGTATATCGAGGCCATGAAGCAAGTCTTCAGCGGTCCCCTTGAACCCAAAGCCTTTGCCGACAAGCAAGGGGTACTCAAGGCGAAGCTCGCGGAGTACCGCTCTGCGCGCATCTATGGCGGAACGGGTGACTGCGCGCTTGCACCACCCTTTACTCCTGAGCAGGCCGACAAATGCCTCGCCAAGACTCGGGGTCTCCGCCTGATGGGGCAGCGGTATGTGCCCGATTCGTACATCCTATCGAAGATGGTCGCTCCCTATGTGCGCCAGTTCACGGGGAGCGGAATGCCCTTTACGGCCTTCAATGTGCCGGGGGTAGGCATCGCGAGAGTATTCCCCCGTGGGCTCGACATCATGGCGGTTCTTGGCTCGGACAGGGCGCTGGCAATCCTGAATGACCTGGGCGACAGCCATTATGAAGACTTCGACAAAGCCTTCGCCGAGGTGAAGCAGGAGATGGACGGGCTCAAGCCTGCGGAATGGAACCAGAACCTCTACTGGAACTGGCTCTGGGTGCTCAGGGCTCTCGTCAACCAGTATGGCGCGGGCTACCCCACCTTCATGCAGTCTGATGCCTGGAAGAATAGGCTCCTCACGCAGGGGCTTGCCTCCTGGACGGAGCTCCGGCACGATACCATCCTTTATACCAAGCAGAGTTACACGATGACTCTTTCGGCTGTACCGATGCGGCCGAAAGTGACCGGCTACGTTGAGCCTGTGCCTGAGGTCTACAACAGGCTTTTGAGCCTCACCCGGATGATGCGAAAAGGGCTCAATGCCATGAATCTTCTCGATGAGAAGCAGGCCGCAAGATTGGCGGACCTTGAGGACGCGCTTATCACGCTTACAGCGATATCTGCGAAGGAGCTCCGCGGGGAGGCGCTCGACGAAAATGATACCCGCTTCATAGGCGGTTTTGGAGATGTCGTGGGCAGTGTGGTCGAGGGTCTGGATCCGAAATCCAGGAAGACTTCCCTGGTCGCCGACGTTCACACCGATACCAATAGCGGCATGGCCCTTGAAGAAGCTTGCGGCGAAATTGACCTCGTGGTCGGCATTATGAGAATCGGATCGGGCATCTACATGGCCGCAGGTCCCGAGCTCACGTATTTCGAATTCAAGCAACCTATGAGCGAGCGCCTGACCGATGAGGCCTGGCGGGAGATGCTAAAGAGGACGAAGCCCGATGCGCCCGCGTGGACACAGGTGTACAGGTCAGAATGAGACCGGCCTGAACCACTGACGGTCGGCCCTGCCATTCGCCTCATGGTCCGGTACCGGGTCGATCCCGACGTCAGCAGCCACCGGCTCCAATCCCTTATACTCTTGACCGACACCCCCATAATCAACGCGCCCAACAACCCTGAGCAATTCCCTCCACAGATTCCCCCCAAGACATACCAGCTTCCCCGGTCCTACCCCAGGGTCACGATGTCTGTTCCCAACCCCCCTGGTAATTTCCAGGCTTCACGGTTTGTGCGAAGCGTGGTATAATATGACTGGTTAGGGTGTTTTTCGCTTTTGGGGATTGGCTTCGCGCAGACCGAGTGTGGAGGCACCAGGCCGCAAGGCAGTCAAGAACACGTTGATTGTGAAATAGGAGGAGGCAGACAGCAGGCTTTTCCGGTAGAAATCGTGAAGTCGGCGCGAAACGGGACAAGAGCATAGAGTTTCTTCCAACAGGAATCGCAAGACAGGAGGTGTGACGTTCCAACTTGCTAAACTGCAGGTTTCTCCACTGGGCGGCGCCCTGTAGCCGAAGGAGGTCTCCAATGAAGGCACGGATGATTGTGGGGATTTGGGTGCTTTGTACTCTGCTCTCTGTATCGCTTGCATTTTCAATGTCCGAGTGTATAAGCCACCGCCAGCCACCAGTGACTCCATCGGGATTGTCCGGTCGATCTCTCCTCTCTGCACCATTCGTCATGTCTTCTTCTGGCGATACGACGTGGCTCCAGGCTCAGAACAGTCCAACCTATTGCCCCGGGGATCCTGGCATGGGGCACGGAGGTGAGGCGACCGGTGGGCCGGGCGCGCTTGAGACCTGGTGTTTTGAAGGAGGGCCGGGTGACTCCTGCGGCACCAATCCTCCTTGGGACACACGATGCTTCACCCACGTTGACGTGAGGACTCTGCCGTCTCAGACGGGAATCAATTTTTGGCATATTGACACGTATCGCGCTGACCAGAGACCGTACTGCGGCACCTACGCCCTCTGGTGTGGCTCGAGCGCCCTCTGGCAGGGCAAACCTGTCGAGTGCGGCACGTGGATCAACCCACCCGGTTACGGCAACAGCTGGAACTGCTTTGCCCAACTCACGCTTCCTGATACCTTCGCAGTTGCCAACGGATGCACCCTCTTCTTCGATCCCAGGTACGATACTGAATGCAAGTATGATTACTTCTATGTTGACTATTGGAATGGCACGCAGTGGAAAACGCTGGCTACCTTCAATGCCACAAGCAACAATCCTGGAGCAATATGCGGATCACCCAGCAAGCCCAACCCGGACTATTGGGGAAATACCGACTTGAACCGGCTTGTGAACTGCAATTGGCAGTTGAGGACCATTCCCAACGAGCCTGCCTTCAAGAAAGTGATAGTGCCCGGCTCGCTCATCATCACGTCGGGGCCGAAGTTCAGGTGGAGATTCGCATCAGATGCCGCCTGGAGTGATGCCGATGGCAGAGGCAGTACGGATGGGGGCGCCTTCCTGGATAATGTCTGGGTAAGGGGAGATACGCAGCAGTTTGTGGATGATTTCGAGAGCGGGGTTCTGAATCCTGCGTACTGGAGTCTTCCCAAGCCTGAAGGTGTGATTGACCAGTGGCACATCGTCCATGATCCCGATCCACCATATGAGGGCGGTGATGGTGGAAGCCGGTACATATGCATGCTTGACTCTTCCTTTGTCTATCGCGCCAGACCGGAGCAGGGCTACCCGGCGGGTGTTCCCTGGAGGAATGGCTGGTACTACAGGCTGATGTCGCCGCGCGTCCCGATGCTTAACAGCGGATCTGTCGTTCAGTACGACGAGTTCAGGTGTGCAACTGATGTCACCTGCGACTACACCAGCACCAAGGTAAGGTTCTACGACTCTGTGTCGGGGCAATGGTGCCCCTGGGTGGGTGAAACCGGTTGGATTTGCGGTGGGTGCTATGGCTTCTGGTTTTTCGACACCTACGAGGATGTGTCGTACTGGATAAATTCAACTGTGGATTCTATGCAGTATGCCTGGGACATCCTTGATAGCTCGGCGCCGGGTGATGCCTGCCGCGGCAACCACAAGGGCAGCGAATTCCAGGTTGACAATGTCTCGATAGGGTTCTATGACCGCAATGCAGCAGATTTTTATGCCAGGGGCATAGACCTCCTCCATGATACCTTCTTCACGGGCATCTGTGGTTACAACTCCTTCTTCGATGCCTATGATCCTGACACAGTAGGCAGGTACTCTGGCCCCGGCGCTCCGCCTTTGCCCAAGGGCACACAGCTCTATGTCACTGTCCAAGACAGGGATCATCTGGCCGGCGTTGCCCTGTGGGGAAGCCTTGACGCAGGGACGAGCTGGGTAAGCAAATCCATGCCGCAGCATCATGCAAGCCATCCTGAGGATCCCACCTTTGGCGGTGATTATTATGGCACGCTCTGCCCCGCTGACTTTGGCCTCACGCAATGGGCCAAGGGAACGGAGGTCTGGTACTATGTGACAGCGACCGATTCTCTCGGCCATGTCGCCTATTTCCCCGCGAAAGCCGGCCCCGTGCATGCCGGGCACACAGGCAGTGCGGAAGACTACTTCACCTTCTCGATCCTTCCGATCTTCCCGCAGACGTACGCCGAGCCTAAGGTCCTTCTCGTGGATGGGCACAATAGATATCTCTACGATTGGTCACCTTGCTTGACTGATGTGAATCACCAGATGCCACTTGAGGACATCTATGAACGGACGCTCGCCGATGCGGGTTACTGCTACGACAAATTCGACATCAATGGGGCGGGTAACAATCAGCACATACATCCGATTTGGTTCGATGACTACGATGCCGTGGTGTGGTTCACGGGGCCCTATTTCTCAAACTACCTCTTTGATGCGGAAGCCCAGCGGGCGCTACGCGCCTATCTCGGGGACGGGGGCAAGGTGGTGCTCTGTGGCGACAGAATAGCCTATGATATGGCGCCCTGGGCTCAGGGCGGCAATGGAGATGACTCGCTCGGGGGCGAGTTCCTGAGCGGCATAATGGGTACCACATATCTCAGTGAGATGCCTTATGGATTGACTTACCCTTATGTCTATGCGGTGGCTGTTGACACGGTTGACGTATTTGGGAGTCCCGTTGCGGTTGACCTTGACACGCTTCTGGTCTACCGGGAGTGCCCATATCTCAAGGATATGTCCTACGTCTTGACCAATGCAACGCCGCCAGTGGGCTACACTGCCCAGTGCTTGATGTCCATTACCAATCCAACGGTGGCGCAGGCAGATGAAGTGATCTATACGGAATACCAGGGAGTAGGGCAGTGTGCGTACGTGAACTTTGATCTGTGCGCATCTGTGAATCATGAGCGCGGGTATTGCAATGGGAACCCACCAACGCCGGTTCCTGGTTTCGACGCTGGCAGCTACGACGGCCGAGTTGAGCTCATGCACATGATTCTTGAGGGCATCTTTGGATTGCCCTCGAATGGCGGAGGCGGAGCAGCTGGCGTGCCCCAGCCGGGAGTCCCAGCTTACACGTGGGCGCTCTCCCAGAACGTGCCCAACCCGTGTGTGACCTCGACCGAGATCAGGTATGAGGTGGCAAACCCGAGCGACGTCAGGATAAAAGTGTATAGCGCGACAGGCCGGCTGGTGCGGATCCTGGTTGATGCCCGCGAGGAGCCCGGTCAGTACAGCGTGCCGTGGGACGGCAGGGATGCGCATGGTCAACAGGTCTCGAGTGGCATGTATTTTTGCAAGATGGAGGCAGCAGGTTACAGGGCAACCCACAAGATGCTCATATTGAGATAGTATCAAATGACCCCATGAGGCTCTTGGTTCCCTATGGTGGGGATCGA
>CAYHHI010000057.1:18748-19116 GCA_964356335.1 uncultured bacterium | reverse complement strand
TCTTCGCCTCCACATCTGCCTTGCCCCATCCATAATCCACCTCCACCGTGTAGCCGTAAACAACAAACGGAAACAGAAGCGCCACAACACCCATGAAAGCAAGGATGGCAGTCTTCATCACTTCCCACCTCTCAATTTGGTATTCATTAGCACAAAAGGCGCACGCCCCCCGGGCCGCGCCAAGCTCTCATTAGGAGAATTATTCGCTACGCAATGTCTGAGCTGTCCAACAAGTATATTGTACCACGACTGACAGGCTCCCGTCAAGCCTGCGAATTGACTTATGGTGTAACGATTAGTGTGCGGAATTGGATAGAGGTAAGAAGCATGGGGTGTTACGACTACTCTATCTCCGGCTGTCACCGGGA
>CAYHHI010000057.1:0-18648 GCA_964356335.1 uncultured bacterium | reverse complement strand
GAAAGGAGCAACACCCCATGCCAACACACCCTTACTCTCACAATGTAGCACAGGCTTTGAGTCAGATGAAGGACGAAGATCGGATCTGCTGCACTGTCGTGCGGCTGATGCCGCACTCAAGTCTGATGCGCCGTTCCAGCCGCAGTGTCCGTGCGAGCAATTTCGCCAGCGGACCGACAAGTTGCCCATCGACAAGCATCTCCTGCCGATTATGCTGGAGACGAGAAGCTACCGGCTGTTTCCGGATAACACTTCATTGCTTCGGCTTAAACCCACCTGCTGAGCCTGGCAACTTCTCTGCCGCTTCCGTCAGGGGAATGGGGGAAAGGATGCTTGCCCTAGGCTGCTTCACATCCACAGCAAGCACTTCGAAGAAGGCCATGGGGCCTTGGCGGGTCACTTACTCAGCACACGCTTGATTTTCCCGGCAAAGAGCCTGGGGTTTCTCGAATAATATCTGACTTGTTTGAGATAATGCATGAGCGGGGATCTCATCTTCTGGTTGTGACTATCTACGGCTTCCGCTAGCTCCTGCAAGAGTTCGACAAATCTTTCCTTCCGAACGCTGTGGCAAAAGTAGTTATCGGGTGACTGATGAGAGTAGTTCGACCAATCCAGCCCACCTTTAATCATGCCGAGTTCTTTCGCCTTTTCATAACTCTCGCATCCTGGATACGGGGTAAAAACGGATAGGCAAAGATAAGGCGCGGTCGATCTTCTCGCGTATTCAATCGTCTTCAAGATATCTTCTTCTGTCTCCTCAGGGAAGCCTATCATCAGAAAGACGCCATAATTGACGTTGTACCTCTCAAGAAGAGAGCAGGCATCGTCAAATGCATCCATGGTTATGTTCTTCTTAATGATATTTAGCATTCGATCGCTGGCAGTCTCCAATCCGATGCCCATCGTGTAGCAGCCGGCATCCACCATTCTCTTAAGCAATTCCTTGTCAAGAATGTCGATCCGGGTCGTACACTGCCACGGCAAGTTGATCTTATTTGCGACGATCTTCCCCATTAATTCCTCTACCCGCTTTCTATTCACCGTGAAACTGTCATCGCAGAAATCATAGTAGGGAACGGCGTACTCCTCCTTAAGGAGGATCATCTCTCTAATCACATCATCCACATCGCGATATCTTACCTTCCTGGTCCAGATGCTCTTGGCGCTACAAAATGTGCATTCGTACGGACAACCTCGGCTTGACATAATGGCGGAGATCTTATGCTTAGGGTACCGCTCTATGTGAATGTATTCTTCTCTTGTCGGAAAAGGAAATCCCGTAATATTCTTCTCCAAGGCTCTGGGACGATTATGAATTATCTTCCCATCGCGTCTAAATGACAGGCCGTCGATACGAATGAAACCATCGTTCTTGTTGATCAGGGCCTCGCACAATTCAAGAAATGTGCGTTCTCCCTCTCCTCTGACCACAAAGTCTACTTCCTCAAGGCTCAGAAGATCGTCAGGCGCCACTGTCGCATGAGGTCCACCGACTACTATCTTACATGTAGGTTGTAGTTCCTTGGATATTCGCGCAACTCTGATCGCAGATTCGAGTTTGGCGCTCATGACGGTTATGCCCAGTACATCAGCCCGTATGTCCGCGAATACGCCCCTGAGATCGGACCAAATCACATTGTTACTGTCCCCTAAGGCCTTCCGATATGTGTCGTGCCGTTTCAGCAGCTCAGTAAAGGATACTGGCGCCGCTTCCTTATCTCCGCTGCTTGATAGATCAGCATTGTAAACCGAGCATGAAATGTCTTTCACTCTCAAATACCGCGCAAGATAGCCTAGACCAAGCGGCAAATACGAGGCGTCGACTCCCATCAATCTCATATAGGGGGGATTTACTAGTAGAACATGCATAACAATCAGCCCTCCTCTGATCCGTTCCCCTTCAAGTCGGAAGCCGTATCCCTGTGGGTGTACCAAGCCGCGTGACCATGCCACGACCGCAGGGATCCCCACCGCGTCCGGGGTCTTCCTGTGTAATCAGTTACTGCTTGAAGTACTCACCACCAAGAGCGAAACCCCTTCCTAGATCTATCGGATGCCATACTTCCGCCCTCAAGGCTAAGTATACAGATATAGGTATGGAATGCAAGCAGTGTCGCCATAGGATCCTCTCCTCCTGTCTCCATAGGAGATGGGGGCCACAAACCTCCACTCCCACGAACAGTCCTTGCCGCAGTGCCCAGTCGTGCATGCCACGCTCATAAGCATGACATGAAGGTGTCCTTGCATCAAGGGCTGGACGCTTATAGTGTGCCGTGGGTAATGTAAGAATAAGTGTGCAGAATTGGATAGAGGTAAGAAGCATGGGGTGTCACAACTACTTGGGCCCCGGCTGTCACCGGGAGAAAGGAGCAACACCCCATGCCAACACACCCTTACTCTCACAATGTAGCACAGGCCTTGAGTCAGATAAAGGACGAAGATGAGATTTGGGGTGAGATAACGGCTGAGCTGAGCAGGCAACTTAAGGAGTTACTGGAGGGGATTCTGGAGTACGAGCGGGATCAGGTGGTGGCCTGTCCCTGTCATACTTCGCAATGCCAGACTATCTTTGGAGGAGGGTCAGGACTACCAACCCACTGGACCGATTCTTCAAGCAGATCAGGCGTCGGGTTAATCCCATAGGCGCTTTCCTCGACAGGCCCAGTGCCTCACGAATACTCTTTGCCCTCTCCAATGTGCGCAACGAAAACCAACTCAAAAAGGAGACTAAAGCCCCCCATGCCATATCAGCCAAATTCAATTCTGCACACTTATAGTTGCACTGTCGATCAAGCGGGTTGGGATTGGGAAGAGACATCGTGACCCCTGGGTAGGACTCAGGAATTTAGTCTGTCTTGGGGAGGATCTGTGGAGGGAATTGCTCAGGGTCGTTGGGCGGGTAGAGAACGGTCCGAGGCACAAAAGTCGCCCCAAACATGCTTCAAAGGATACCGCTGTCAGGTCTCAAAGGTGCCGCTATCGGTTGCCCGGGCCTGAGGCATGAACGAAGAAATCGCAGAGGACCTGGCCCACGAGGCGGTGCCCCATTGCATTCCAGTGGTGATCGAGAGGGTAAAAGAGCTCGGCCCCCCGGTTCATCTCCTCCGTGAAGGGTACCTTGAGGCCGACATATGTGATTCCTTGGGCCTTGATAACCTCTATGAGCATTGCTGCTTCGCCGCGTTCATGGCTGACATCGATGAGGGGTGTGGCTGTCATTACCAGCTCAGAGTTCCTGGCTGCGCAGGCGTCCCGGAAGCCGAGGACCAAGCCCTCGGTCAGTTCATATGCTGCCTTGTTCCGGGCGGCGATCTTTTCCGTGTCTCACTGTGGAATGGCGCTTCGCTTGTGAGCCCATTGGGCGACACGGTGGCCGACGAACATGAGCACGTGGGATCGTATGAAGATGGCGCGGTAACCCGGCAGGTGCTCCACAGCGCGGCGAATCCTTCCGGTACGAGATAGCTTTGCATCATGCTTTGCGAGCTTGCCATCCTCGAGCGAATAGAACCCACACATGATGTTGTCCTGGAAGTCATTCTTGCCGCAGAAGCTCACCAGGACATAATCAGGCTCATACTTGCAGCCCTCGAAGGTGAAATAGGCCAGCTGGTGTGCGGTTCCGGACCCGGGCACACCGGCATTGATCACTTCCCACCGGCCCTGTCACGCCCCATCAGCATTGAGGAGCCTCTCGAGCAATTTCGCGAAGGTCTGGTCTGCCTCGACCCCATAGCCAAGCGTGAAGGAGTCCCCGAGACATAGTATTCTGCGCGTCCCGGGCGGTTTGGCGTACTGATACTCCCTGTCACGAAGACCTTTGGAATTGATGGGCACCTTGGTCGTAAACTCAGGAGTCACGATGCGGCCTTTCGATCCGGGGATTCGCCTCAGCGACATCTGCTTGTCCCAGACATGTACAAGGGGACTTGAGTATCCCAGGGGAACGAAGAGTCGAAAGATGACTTCAATTGCACCCGGGGTCACAACGACAGCCAGGATAACCAGCGCGGCATTTGTCACGAATCTGCGTGCGCGAACGGACATCACTCTAATCTCAAATGGAATCTAACCCAGAGTCGACGCCTGGACAGTATCGCTAGAACAGGGCATATATGAAAGGAGCTAGCGCCGACCCCTCGGTAAGGATTATCAATGCCCCGAGCAGAACCAGCAGAACGACAATCGGCGTCAGCCACCATTTCTTGCGAACTCTCAAAAACGCCCAGAACTCCATGAGGGTTGACAGTTTCCCCATATGTTTCTCCTTGCTTCGCTCAACAACCGCCTAAGATTGAGTCATGGATAATCTGAACCCACCCTTATGGGCGTTCAGAACTGCCTTTCACAGTCCGGTTTTGCTGACTCTGCAGCATCTCGATAGACCCAATAGGTTTCCCGTGACCTATCGATCTCGGAATCAAGAAATTTGCGTCCCGCGAGCCTTCCAATGATCCCGATAGGCGTGAAGGCCAGATAGAACAGGATGCTTAATACCAGCCTGGTCATGACCCAACCCAAGATGGCCGAGAGTGCCATCCATGCCTTGTGAAATGGCGCAAGCAGCAGAGGAAGTGCAAGTCCCAGGGAGACAAGCGCCGCAGAAGCTGCCAGGAAGTATGGGTAGAAGGTCTTCCCGCGCCAGAGAAGCAGCAACCCCAGAAGCGCAAATGCGATCCCCACAGTCAGCCCGAAATTCCGGAGCTCGCGTCCGCGCGCCGCCGTGTCCCTAGTCTTTGCGGCAGTCACCATCGTCTCCTAGTCCAGCTCAAACTCCCTGAGCCAATCAATGTCCTTGTCCAATGGTTTCTGATCCTTCTTTTCAAGCAGGAAGCTGCCGAGAAGCAGGTAATCCATGTTGGTCCGCATGAAGCATTTATAGGCGTCCTCCGGAGAGCAGACTATTGGCTCGCCCCTTACGTTGAACGACGTATTGATGATCACAGGGCAGCGGTAGAGCTCGTCGAACTTCGCGATCATCCGATGATATATCGGGTTATCTTCGGCATTCACGGTCTGAAGCCGGGCAGAGCAGTCCACATGGGTCACCGCTGGTATGCTTGAACGCACAACTCGTAGCTTGTCTGTGCCGGAGAGCTTCTCGTCGTCCTCGGAAACCGGACGGCGTATCCCGTCTTTCACAGGGGCCGTCAGAAGCATGTAGGGACTCTCCCGGTCAATGTCGAAGAAGTCCGAAACCCTTTCTGCAATCACCGTGGGTGCGAATGGCCGGAAGCTTTCACGGAATTTTATCTTGAGGTTCATCAGTTCCTGCATCTTCGGCGAACGGGCATCTCCGATGATCGATCTGGCGCCAAGCGCTCTGGGGCCGAATTCCATGCGTCCCTGGAACCAGCCGATCACCTTTTCTTCGGCTATCAAGGACGCAATCCTTTCGGGAATCTCATCGTCACGGAGCTCAGTATATGGTATGTTGCTTCGCTTCAAGAAATCAGAGATATAAGCGTTGGCGAACTCAGGCCCCAGGTAGGAACCTCGTTGAGAATCCTTGCGGCCATCCGCGGTCCTGCTATTACCCAGGTACTGATACCAGGTGATCAGGGCTGCGCCGAGGGCGCCGCCGGCGTCTCCAGCCGCAGGCTGTATCCAGATGTTCTCAAAGGGCCCTTCTCTCAATATCCGCCCGTTTGCAACGCAGTTGAGGGCGACTCCACCCGCCAGGCAGAGATTGCTCTGGCCGGTCTTGGCGTGCACATGGCGAACCATGCGCATGACCACCTCTTCGGTAACGTTCTGCAGCGACCGAGCCACATCCATATGTCTTTGGGTCAAACGGGACTCGGATTTCCGCGGAGGCCCGCCGAACAGACGATCGAAGCGTTTGTTGGTCATCGTGAGACCGGTGCAGTAGTTAAAGTACTTCATGCGCAGCCTGAAAGAGCCATCCTCCTTCAGATCAATCAACTCAGATAGGATGAGGTCCGCATACTTCGGCTCGCCGTACGGTGCCAATCCCATGACCTTGTATTCGCCCGAATTGACCTTGAATCCGAGATAGTAAGTGAACGCTGAGTAGAGCAGGCCCAGAGAATGCGGAAAGTAAATCTCGGCGTCGATCCTCATCTGGTTATCTCTTCCGATGCCGTAGCTTGCCGTGGCCCACTCGCCGACGCCGTCAATAGTGAGAAACGCAGCCTCCTGAAATGGCGATGGGAAGAATGCAGACGCCGCATGGGATTGGTGGTGCTCAGGAAACAAGATCTTTCCCGTGTAAGCAAGCTCCTTCTGGATCAAGTCTTTGATCCAAAGCTTCTGCCTGATCCACAATGGTATCGCCTTTATAAAAGATCGAAACCCAAGCGGTGCATTGGCAAGGTAGGTCTCGAGAATTCGCTCAAACTTCAGAATAGGTTTGTCGTAAAAGGCAACAAGGTCCAAATCATTCCCTTGGAGGTCACCCTCACGTAGACAATAGGCAATCGCGTTCTTGGGGAAAGCGAAGTCATGCTTCTTGCGTGTGAAGCGCTCCTCTTGAGCTGCCGCGATTATCCGGCCGTCTCTCACCAGGCAGGCCGCGCTGTCATGATAGAAAGCAGATATGCCGAGTATGTTCATACTCCCTCGCCGACCCACGCACGGCTCGAAAATGCATCACGCTTAACTTACCCAAGGGTTTGCCCAGCGAACCTCCGCGCGATGGTTCCGTCCGGATAAGGGGCAAAGCCTCGGCAACGTATGAACCCATTCTATAATTATATCGGCTGGACGGACTCGAATTCAAGCGGTCAACTCTACTTTCCTGGCTGCAAGTAACCGAGAGATTTGAGGAGTTCACGGGTCTTACGGTCCAGTCTTGCAGGTTCGCCCTCGCGCCCCCGCAACGTTCTCGCCTCTACCGTGCTGATCCAGGCGAGGAGCGCCTCCTCCGTCACTTTCTCGACTTCGGGGTACTGGCCGAGGACGTTGGTGCATTCCTTCACATCATTCCGAAGATCGTACATCTCCTTGTGCCCGTCCTCGAAATCAAGAAGATACATCCATTTCCCGGTCCTCAAAGCGTAGGCATCCTCCCCTTCAGTGAAGGCATCGCCGTCTTCTCCACCCCCAGGGGCCATGCCAAGTAGGCTTCTGCCGCGCATCTCCGGCCCCGGCTTCATTCCAAGCGTGCCGAGGATTGTGGGAGCCACATCCGTGAGCTCAACCAGGTTCCCCACGCGAGTCCCCCCCCACTTGCCTCCCGGAAAGCGAATGATCAAAGGGACGCGCGCCACTTCACAGTAGACCCATCCGTGAAGCATTCTGCCATGTTCCCTGAACTCCTCGCCGTGATCCGAGAAGATGACGATGAGGCTGCTGTCAAGAACGCCAAGGTCTCTGAGTCCTCTGGTCAAGGCCCCGATATAGTGATCGGTGTAGCGAATGCCCCCGTCATAGAGGGCCTTGATGTATTCGATCTCCTCCGCGGACGGGTTATATCGGCCCCAGTTGATGGCGCTCAGATACTTGGAGCCGCGAATCTCCTCCTGAGATCTGTCGAATTGCTCGCTGCCGGGCGGAAGAAACATCGACCCGTAGGGCTCAGGTGCTTCGTAGGGGAGATTTCCCCAGTCGGAGTGAATGTCGCCGAAGTGAAGGAAAAGGAAGAAGCTCTCTTCTCTGTGCTTTCGCACCCACGCGAGCGCAAGCCGGGTGATTTCTTCTGCGGAAGCAAGCTTTGGCACTATTCTGCGGGATGGTACGACGTACTTCCCAAAGCCCTGGTCGAACCGGAAGACGGGAGTCACCCAACCCAACCCGTTGGCGAAGGCGGCAGTCGCATAGCCTTTGTCGAGTAGCAGCTCGGCGATCGTCTGGCGGCGACGATCAAGCCTTTGGTCACCCGGTACGCGGAGCAGCGGAGGATAGACCGAGGTCATGACTGACTTGTGTGATGAGAGCGTCGAACCGGCCTGCGTAATCGCATTATCAAAGAGGACGCTCGTCTCTGAAAGCTGATCTATGTCGGGTGAGACATCCCGTTGGTAGCCATAGCAGCCCAGGTGATCGCGCCTGAGGGTATCAAGCGAAATCAGTATCACATTGGGGCCAGAGGCCCGGCTTCTCGAATTACGGAAGGACGAGAAGACGTTGAACCCGACCAGTATGACCGCAGCAGCCAGGATTATCCATTGGGGCCGTGCAGCCGTCTTCGGGCGAATTCCCAGGTAACCTGCCCTTCGAAAGACCAAGAGGAGCAACCTATAAGCGATCCAGCCTGCGAGAACACTTACGACCAGCACTCCGATATTGGCCAACACCACCTTTCCATCAAAGAAGGCCGCCCTCAAAGGGATCCCGAGAAAACTCCTGTGCCCAAGCCAGTAGGGCTTAAAGTCATAGCGGTTCATGTCGTAACCGGCAAGATAGCTCACGAAGATCGCCACGGGTATTGACACAAAGAGCGCGGCCGCTCTGCCGCGGTTAGCAGAGAGATAGCACAGAACGGATATTGCGACCACCAGTGCCGTAACGCTCAAACCTGTGATTTCCCAATGGTTCAAGTTCTGCCTGAAAGAATACAACGCGGCGTTGGGGAGCTTCTGGCTGAGATAGGCGTTGGTCTTGACAGTGACAATACCGACAGCTGTCCCTACGACCGTGCTTATGACCAGACCCGCAGCTACTTCCCATAGAAGAATCGATTGTAACTTGCTCCGCTTTGTTTCCAATTGCCATTCCTGGTTTAGGTCCTGCAACTCCTGATCAGGGCTTGATAAAACCTAACAGCCTTGCCATCGCCTGTCAATCCTGGCCCTGGGATTCGCTATGGGCGTGGTTCGGCACATTAGACTCTTTCGGTGTATCACGCCTTCTAGTTTAGGATTCAGCAGTACACGGGCCCGTACGGCACCATCGACGGTACTCGTCAGGAATGCGGCACTGATGGGCACTATCGGAGGCTGTAGATCTTTATGGTAGGCCCGGGCCGTCTCCACGGCTCGGGCTCAACGGTCTTGACGAGGACGCAGAGCGAATCCAGTTGCCTGTAAAACGGTGTTGACTTCACAAAGCGCTCAGTGAAACCCTCGTCGTAATAACGATGAGTGACGATGCTGCTCACCATCGCATACTGGTATCCGTTTTCGCGGAACCACTCGATGGGTCTCAGGTTTGTTCCAAACTCGGTCCACCACTGATCATATCGGCTGGCACTCGGCGCACGAAACCTGAGCATCATCTCGTAGTATTTGAGGTAGGCGGGTTTGAAACCGTAACCGCGTGCCGTGCCTCTCCTCAGATCCGCTATTCTTCTCTCAATGTTCTCATCTGTTTCTTCAAGCGGCGCCGAGACCGTGTTGCGATAGGCTGATGCATCAAGAACGATCCTGGTGCCGGGAGGAATTGTGGCCTCAATCCATTCCCTTGCGACGATACGGGTGTCCTTACGCATGAACTCGCAGTCCGTACGCGCGACCTCCAACACCGACGGCAGGCTGAGCAGGACACACAGGCTGAGGAGGGCGACCCTTCTCGGAGCCACTCGAGCGAATAGAGCATACATCCTCACCACCACACTCGCAGCGAGGATGGTGAGGAAAGGCACGACCGGTGCCATGTGCCTGCCCCGATGGCCGGCAAAGAATCCCAGCACAATGAGATATGTGATTATGAATGCTGCTGCTAGAATCGATCTTGAGGTCGGCCTTCTCAGTGATAGGCCCAGACCAAGGAAAGATGTGATCGCAATAGGAACTCCGAGGGCTCTTCGCAGTGACTTTGCGAGGGCAACGAAGGCTCTGACAAGGTAATCCAGCACACTCGACATATCATTGGTCTTGTGCCCGGCGTAGCCGAAGTAAGCGGACCCTATGTCCTGTCTGAACCCCTGAAAGTCAAGAAGTGAATACGGGCATACAGCAAGGAATGCCAGCACCATCGCGGCAATCCCGAGATAGGGCTGGGGACTGAGGAAGAGGCCTGCCATACGCGGTGACTGCTGGTGCATCCTCAGCCAGTGGGCGAGAGGCAAGCAGACGATGACTACACCCCCGTAGTAGACACAGCTCGCAGCCAAGCCAGCCGAGACGCCAGCCAGGAAATACCATCGCATTGAAGTGCTTTCGAGCACCTTAAGGCATGCGAGAAACGATAACATCACCCAGAAGACCATGGGAACAACGGGCAGCACCAGCCGAGACCACTCAACGTGCATGGGATTGACGCTCAAGAAGAAGGCCCCGACTGCTGCCACAACCCAAGAGTGGGTCCGCTTTCCCAGGACAAACATGAGCCAGACCGTCGCGAGGCTGAAGGCCAGCGTCATTAGCCTTCCGCTGAGATAGAAGGCACTGGGATTGCGGAAATACGATGCGGCAAACGCTTGCGCAGATGTGACCAAACCGAGGATTCTCTCTGCGACAAACATCCCTGCGTAGACAACAAACATGAGATCCATCTGGAAGGTGCCCGGCCACCAGAAAATGTGCGGGTTGAAGTCACCTGTTCCAAACCTCAGGGCCCTCAAGACAATCTGAGGCTCGTCATGGTGATAAAAGAGGTCTGGGAGGCCGTAGCCAATACCGCAGAGTCTCGCTACCGCCGCCAGTGAAATGATACCGATCAAAGCGAGGGCAGTGAGGCGCTGGTCTCCTCCAATGCCGTATTCAAGGCTCGTTGCCAGTTTCCGATCCGTTTCTTGCTTCCGATTCATTGCTTACTTTCAACCCATCTCTGCCTTGGTCTCAATGCCCGCATCTGATCCGGTGCTTGCCGTTGGCTTATCTTTAGGGGTGCCTGACACTCCGAACATAGGTGCCTATGTAGACCATTCCGGCGGCAGCGAGAATCGAGATCACAGGTTCTATCGGTATCCTCGCCCTCAAAGAACCATAGAATGCAAGTGCCACGAAGGTGTGAACAAGTATGGTCGCATACAAGAGGTAGAGCTTCCGATAATCGCTTCTGGTCACAACAAGACCCAGCAAGAAACACGGGATGACAAAAATCGCATACAGTACTCCAAAATCAAACTTGCTCGCGAGCCCACCCAGGAATCTGTTCTTGTTCCACCACCATCCACCCTTCACCCCGCTCCATGGCGCATGGCTCCTCAGGCGCCAGAACCTGATGAACTTCGACAGCACCAACTTGGGGATGAGCCGCGGATGCTCCCGAAGGTAGGTCTTGCCCATCCTCCAGGCCTCCTTATCCACTTCGACTTCCCTGGCACCTTGGAGTTTCTCCCACCCGGGAAGTGATTCGCGAGGTGCAACACTCCCACGAAGGCTGGGCTCGTCGTAGACCAGCTGATTGTTGCTCTGGTAGAAAGTTATCCCGCCGTGAGTTGTGAAAAACACCCAGTGTCCCAGTTTCGCGTGATTCCTCAATGCCCAGGGGGTGATCGTGAGGATGACGGCCAGGACCAGTATGAGGCTCTTTGTGATTCGATTGAGGATATTGCCGGTCGCCATCGCGAAGATCGCTGGGACAATAAGAACAACCAAAACCACTGCATTTGGCCGGGTCAGGCTGGCAAGGCCGAAGACAAATCCGGCAGCGACCAGGTTTGCTCGACTAGCGAATTGGCGTTCGCGACCCGACACAAGCAGGAGCAGACCGGCCAGAAGCAGAGCAGTATAAAGGTTCTCCGTCAGTACATAGGAGCTGATGAAGATGAGGTAAGGGTTAACCGTGACCAGGGCCGCGGCAAGAAGCGCCGTCCCTGCCGAGGAGATTTTCCTTGCAAGCAGGTAACTAAGCGCCACGATAGCCACCCCAAGCAGTATCTGGAAGATTCTTGCTACTTCAAGGTGCACCCCGAACACCCGGTAGAGACTGCCCACAATCACCGGAAACAAGGGAGGTCTAGCCGCTGTCGGGTAGCCATCCGTACGAACTAATCCTTTCCCGGCGGCAAGATTCGTGGCGTGATCCTGGTAGTTCACCTCATCGCCGCGCAGGGGACCATGCAGGCCCACCACACCAATAAAGAAGCCGAGCCTCAGGGCGAAGGCACAGAGAAGCAGTATTAGAATCGTTCGTCTCGGCGCAAGACCCATCATGTCATGTCAGTCCTCATCACGCACTGACGCCTCGACACGCATCGTGTTTCTCGGGATTTCGTCCTCCATAACCCTATCAGGGATCTGGAGTGAACTCAATCTCTTGTTCCAACCATGCATCTTTCAAGCCGCTCCCGCCACTACTCCGCGGGCACTCCGCTGTGACCGTCTGCCCCCTGCCCCGGCTCTGCCCTTGACTCTCGCAGCTCTCCTGCAATCGCATACAGCACCGGCGTGAGCACAACAGGTATGAGCTCTCCATAGTTGCGCACTTCATCCATCACAGCCTTTGTCCCGGCCACCGCCACAAATGGCAGAACTACGAGGAGACACCGCTTAAGGAAGGCCGGCTGCCTGCGGTACACCCAGGGAATCACAAGCCATGTCCCACCGAAAATAAGCAGCAGTTTCCCCCAGTCTCTGAAACCGTTCCCCTGAAACGCGAACATATCCCGCAAGATCCTGGCATTGAAACCAATCCACGTCTTCCTGACAAAACCGAGGTCGGCGCCAACCAAGGAATAGATGGCGCCCCTCAAGCCAATCCACATGATCGCCTGTACGAGTATGTGCCAGAGCAGTCTCTTTGTCGGCATATTCTTGTAAAGGGTCAAGAGGAACACGCCTATCAGGAAGCATGAGGTTTCACGATTGAGAGATGCCAGAACAAGAGTCGGGTAATATGCCCACCACTTCCTCTGAAAGATGAAGTGGCACCCCATGACAAAGAAGAGGATCGAAGGCATGTCAAACGGATAATAGATTCGATTCAAGAGGCAGTAATTCCAGATCATCGGAAACAGCAAGGCCACGGCGAAGATGGAGGAGAAGACTGGACAGAGGAAGTTCAGAAGATACTTCCGGTACGCAATCAGTATGGCGAAAACGCAAAGCGTTGACAGCCCCCAGAAAATCCAGTGGAGGTCCACCTTGAGAACGTGAGCAAGGCTCCTAGCAATGGTGGGCATCAGGATGCGCGACCGAAACAGCGTGCCGAATCCCGGATACACGCCCGAGGGCTCCGTAAAGGCCTTGAAGTCACGCAGGGACCATCGGTCAGTAACCTGGAAGTAGAGACCATTGAAGAGGACTGATGCCGACAGATAGATGCCGATAAGAAACGGGCTTGTGGGCCTGAGAAAGCGAAGGCGCTGATCTCGAGAGGAGGTCTCCTCTCTGCAGCAGGCCGATTGAGGAGACATGGGAGTTTCCATATGATTTCAATTCCCTCTCGCGTTTCTGAACTGGTGATCGGGCACGATTCATGATCCCTGTTCACAGGGTCAGCGCCTGCCTCACCGCGTGCGTCGCCAATTGTAGAGGAGGTAGGCTCCGAAGTCAAAAATAAAACCTTGTGCCTGAGATAGTGCCCCGAGGCCGACCGCATTCACCGTGGGTCAGTGCGCCTCGGCCTGCGGATCTTGCACAGCCGATAGCAAGCCTATGACCATGGCTGCAACCGGTGCAACCTGTATGAGCACTCTTCTCATATCGAGATTGGCGAGATGGCCAACGCCGTAAGCGCTTGCAGCCATAAACGCCAATGCAAATGCCAGATATCCGACTATGACAAGAAGGGGGAATGCTATGATGCGTTTCCTCAGATGCTTGGCCCGAAGCAAGACGAGCAACACCAGAAGCAGCCAGAGCGGACCCCAATTAGAAGGATCTGCACACCGAAGCGCCAGGTAGCCGAGCAGCTTGAAAAGCCTGGCCGCCCATGCGGCGGAGAAGACTCGCGAAGACCCGAGGACGTCGCCGACCAATAAACCTGAATCTGGAAAACGAGACATGTTAAGCTCAAGCAGAATGATCGAAATTGCCGGGGCCAACGTGAATGAAAGCGGCAGGCCAATTCGCTCACGCCTGATTCGCGTTTTCCTGGATAGCTCAAAGATCCAGACGAGCCCCGTGGAAACTCCTGCGAAGACCAGCCCTTCTCGCTTAACCCAGACTGCCAAGGCTACGAGCAGGCTTGCAAGAATGAGGAACCGTTTGTTCTCTGAAGCCATCCATGCCACCAAGAGCCCAGTGGCCGCCGTCACGAACAGAGCCAAAGGGACGTCGGCGTATGCCGATGCTACGCTGCCGCCAGGAAATGGCACTATTATCGCTGGTGCGGTGGCCACAAGCAGAAGAAGGGCCAGGCTGTATGTGCGGGAGAGAAGTCGCCTGAGCGCTCCGAAGAGCGCACCGAGCATTGCGGCATACATGAGGAAGAAGACAACCTTAACCTTCAGGTCATCGTAACTTCCCATGCCTATGTGAACCCATGTTTGGGTGAGCGGCAGAAGCGGCTTCCAATGGGAGACAAACGGCCCACATCCTCCGCTGGTGAGATACAAGGGGAAGGCGGTACGGTCGCAGTAGAATACCTTCGCGTGAAGAGCCCACGCAGCAACGGGGTCCATCTCAGAGATCGGTTCATTCAAGCACCCAACAAGTACAAAAAGCAGAGTGGCAACAAGCACCAGGATGGATACGCGCTGTGGAAGAATCGCGGAAGAGACGAAGATATGCTCCGGTGGCGCCGGTCTCGTGCATGAGATCTCAGCTACTCTGATCTTACGCCCTGCAAGAAGCAAAGCAGCAGGTATGAGGCCAAACAGGAGAATCGCGGGCAATGAAAATGGGACCTCGAATAGGGAGAGCAGAAACATGCTTGATGTAAGGGCTCCGAGTCCAACCGTGAATGAATAACTTGCTAGCTCTACTCTGGAAAGCAAATGGATCGACCCACGAAGCATGGTGGCAACCAAACCGTAGCCTAGGAACGCCACAAACAGGATGGCAAGCAATTCCCTTGTATACTGCCACATCACTTATATGTGACCTCCGTCACCTCGAGCACGCCCTTACGATAAACAACCTCGTGATCGAACGAATCCGCGCAGACAGCCTTGCATGACGGGAGCTCCTTTTGGGACACGACCCAGCTAGGATAGAGACGATAACGCAAGAGATAGAAGAAGTATCTGTTATCAGTAGTAACGAAAATCCTGACATCAGGTGGCAGCTGAGATTCCACGGCTAAAGCCGCCTTCAATTCCTGCGACTGCCGATTCACGATGTGGTTGAAAAAGCGCCCAATCGGCGATCTCCCAGAAGGACAGTGCATATCCCAGAGGACCAGACCCATCATCGCAGCTGCCACGCCAATCCATAAGATAACGAGAGGCCTGATAATCTTAACCTGGATCGGCACTGCGTCAATTCTCATGAACACCTGCCTGTCACATCGCTCTGAAGGAACGTCCCATGCAGAATCAGCATATCTCAGAATCACCAAATGCACAAGAGGTCGACAATGATCTGCCGATTATACCACTTAGGCCACCTGAGTAGGAGTACGACCGATAGAATCTCCGTCATCTTGGAGAATGCCGGGTTGTGCAGGAACGGCGGAACAAACGTGGTATCTCAAATACCAGATTGACAACAGATACAGACGATCAGGTCCGTGACCTCAGATTTTCCACCATGGCAAGCAGGGCTTCTTCAAAAGTTGAATAGCCATCCCATGTGGTCGGGTTGTCAGGATCAAGATCTATGGATGGATCGATGATCTTGGCCTCGGCAAGGGCACTCTGGAGATCGCCTTTCGCCAGCAGACACACAACCAGGCAATACCTGAGGTCAGAGGCTTCGATCTCATCGTCATGAGTGAACACGTACGTGTTCCCGCCGAGCTGGAGCGCTTGCCTTGCCGTCCCGATTGCATCATCAAAGCGTTCGAGCGCCTGGTACAGGAATGCGGCAGCGACAAGACAATCAAGCCTGGTGGGTTCGATGGAGAGCGCTTCGTCGAGAGCACCAAGACTCTCACTCAGCCTGTAAAGCCGGAGCAGAGTCCAACCCAGGCCTTCTAGCACCGCCACGTTGTGAGGCTCCCCCAAGCGCGCCTCGTTAAACTTCTCAAGTGCGGAAGCATGATCGCCGTTCTCGAACATCTGCCAGCCCTGGAGGACAAGATCCTCAGCAACACTCAGCGTGCGGAAGGTCTTGTCAGCAGAAGTGGCGCTCTCACCTTTCGCGTCCCTCGATGCAACCTTGTAATGATAAAGCGTCGCCGGCGTGAGGCCAGAAATGGTAAGCGAATGGGTGAGCGCCGGGTCATCGCTCACAACGGAATCCGTATATGAAGCCGTCTTGCCGTACCAAACCTTTGAATCACAGGCCTCATCAGTGATCCACCCGATAGCGGCCTCACTTGAAGTTATGCCGGAGGCGTCGGGCCCGCTGGTAATGACAGGGGGCTTGTTCTCCGGACTTGTGCCGCCACCACCACCGCCACAGCCCACAAGGCAGATCGAGACTCCAAGAGATATGAGTAAGAACCTGAGCAACCGATATGTGATCTTGTGCGACATTCTCATCTCGCCAGAACGATTTTCCTCGTAGCAACCGCCGAGCCTGCTCGCGCGCTCAGGAAGTAAATCCCACTCGAGACCTTCCTCGAAAAACTGTCGGTGCCATCCCACCAGACCTCGGTAGGTCCATCGGTAGCTCCCTGGTACAGGTTCCTCACAAGCCTTCCCCGCACATCGAAGACCCGGACCTCAGCGCGAACACCATGGGGAGCCACGACAATCAGCGAGCACTTCTCTCTGAACGGGTTAGGAGCCAGCCTGTAAATGGTGAGAGCATCTGGCTTCTGTCGGCTATCAGTGCCAAGACAGTACATCCCGGGGCTCGCAGCTTCCACGAAGATACAATCGCCCTCTTGGCGCTGGCCAGCAACAGGAACCCATTCCTGCTCGAACCTGTAAAGGATCCGGTTGCCTTGAGAAACTCCGCGAGTCTGGGAACCGACATGCGCCCGAATACTCAGCGCCGCTTCCGTACCGCCCAGGAAGCAGAGGTTATATGAGGCCGCTTCCATTCCGGGAGTCTGCCCCGCACCGGGAGTCAGGTACTCGGTGTCAACAGGCAGCACGGCCAGCCTGACCTCACTAGATGGCAGCGGAGCACGAGCTGTCAGCACGCCATCCCAGCTTGTCGCCACAAGGCTATCACCCGAGACACGAGAGTAGGTAATCACGCGGTAGCCTGTTCCCCTGTTTCCGTATGTGTCAGTGGTCGTGACGTACATAGTCTCGGCAGATGCTGCTTGAGATATGTGATGGGCTCGGAAGATGTGCTTATCACTCACGACAGAATTCACTTCCAGGGTGTCCCTGGCCGAGTTCGATGCAACTACGACCAGTGGGGTATCCCGGATGGGCTCTCTTGCCATCACGAATATGTCGAGAACTTTCTCAAGTACGGGATTCCGGAAGATCGCAATAACACATGAAGGAGAAGTAGTGTTACCGGTGTGCCACGGGTCATGATGAAACATACCCCAGGGCACTCTTTCCGGGGAATAGGGACTCTTGAGGTCCCAGGTGTTCATCCTGGCATCATAACCGGCAACAACAAGATCCATTCGACCGTCATTATCCAGATCGTCGATAAGGGGACTAGAGTAAATGAGGCCGTCTACCGGTTGCGGAAACCCATGGGCGTACGTGCCATCAGCATCCAGGACGAATACATTTCCCTCTACGCTGCAGGCAACGATTTCGAATTGGTTATCATCATCCGTATCAGCAATAAGCGGCGAGCTGTATCCCATACCGTGATCCCAAGTGAAGATCACCGTGCTGTCACCATATGCACTCCCGTCACCCCTAAAGAGCAGGACCTTTCCGCGCTCCAATTCATTGCCAATCGTAACGACGATCTCAAGTGCGTCATCCGAGTCGAAATCCGCGAGCGCCGGAGATGCCCAGGTGGAAGCCTCACCCCGAAGAAGCAGTGGGTCCTCACCCCTTACCGGGGTACCATCATGGTTCCATGCGAAAACCGCACCCCCGGCTCCAACTGCGACGATTTCAGAAAAACCGTCACCATCGATATCCCCTGCAGCAGGCGAGCTCCGGAAACCGGTGCCAACGTTATCAACGAGCCCACTCGGTTCCGCCAGGTAGGCACTGCCATCGTTTCTCCAAATATAGAGGCAGCCGGATAGGTCGCAGACGATCACCTCGGGTTTACGATCATCATCTAGATCGCAGACACATGGAGTGGCCCAAATGCCCCCGTTGGTTTGGCCAAAGACGTAGGAGCCCACAAGATACGGTTCCCCATTCGATCTGAAGACATAGACCTCGTTCCTGGCCTCAATACCCACGATTATCTCCGGATGCCCATCGCCATCGAGATCCAAGACCGTCGGGGAAGACCTCACAGGCCCCGACACCATCTGCGGCCAACCTGGAGAGCCAGGCGGCAAGTCTGGGTTCCTCTCCGGGGTGACAAAAGTGCCATCCCCATTGAGCGCCACCACCATCCCACACTGCACTCCATATGGCGGCTTCCCCTCTCCAAAAATGCACTCAAGCGTCCCGTTGCCATCAAGATCCGCGAGTGCGGGTGACGACCACACCTCACACGTCCCAATGTATGGAAAGCCCGCGAGCACCGTTCCCATTCTGTCGAAGCCAGCCACTTCTAGCCCCTTCGATCCCACGAATACCTCTTTGAATCCATCATGCATCGCATCGCCCGCAACCGGTGACGAGAAAGCCGCACCTCGCAGTTCAGCCGGCCAGCCGGGCAGCTCCGGGGCACCTGTCCATGCCTCTACCGTCTCTGATGA
>CAYHHI010000056.1:0-20149 GCA_964356335.1 uncultured bacterium | reverse complement strand
AATTGAGGCAGGACTAGCCGATGGGACTCGGCATAATCCGGAAGTCGGCATAATGATGCTTATGCCGAGCTCGGCATAAGCGGCACACGTTTGCAATGAACCTTTACAGGCAAAGTGGTGACCTGAGACTCGTCCAGAGCGCGCTCGGGCATCGGCACATCAGCACGACGGAGATCTACGCCCGAGTCGAGGACAAGACCCTGAGGAGAGCCCTCGAAAGGCTGTAGTCCTGCCCCTTGAAAAGTATACTTTCGAGTGTCGAAAGCCTAGTAAATCGACCCAAAAGTCTAGTGACGGTCTAGTGAAAACTAGACCATGGTATAGTGGAATGAGCCGCTCCCGCAACTCTTTATCCCTCAATGGGTTGGAATCCTCGGAGGCCCCGTCCAAGCCCCTTTTACCCCCGATTTCGGGGCGTTTTCACTAGACTTTTGGGTGAGGCGGCCAAAAAAGTATATTTTGGTATAGTTTCGGCCGGTCCGGTCTAGTTTGGTCTATTTTTCTTATTCGCATCATCGGCATTATACGAAGCGAGTCAACTCGTGCTCTACACCCAGACACCCGCGGTGATTCCCCGCAGTCTCACCGAACACTCCACTTCACTGCCGTGCCGCATTGGCGAGGTGCAGCATCCTGTGCGAATACATCTCTAGCCAGCGCATCGTGGAGGATACGACTCATCGGCTCCGAATATGGTGCTTGGTAACGCGGCCTGTACCACCACTCTAAAGAACCGTCTGTCCGAAGTGCGGCGAGCCCTACGTTCGCCGTCCGGAATTCCTGATAGGATTTGCACGCACGATGAACATACGCTTGATCCATAACCACGATGGAGTAGTGTGCGAAGGCCTTGTAGCGGAATGCCTGCACCAATGCACGCTTCCAGTGCTTCCGTTTCAATTCACAGGCGACCGCGCGATAAAACGGGCTACCCCTACGATCATCCTTCCAGAAAACGACAAGGTGGTCTGGAACACCAAACAGCCCCTTCGTTTCCGCGGTGTGCCATGCCGCCCACTGCGCATAACCGAACGCTGCTCCTAGTGAATCCTTCGGACAGAAAGCACTTCCCATTGACCTCTCCGAACGAAAGCCCTTCATGAAATCCGCCTCATCTGAATATTCAAAACAGAGATCCAGCTGTTCAAGTGTTGCCCACTGCTCTCCGGATCCATGACCATCCCCGCTGCCTGCAAACGCTGGTGTTCGACTAGGGCTGATTCGCACTCTGCAAGAACCGCCGGATATCGCTGCTCGGGGGAGCCCACCGATAGTCTCCTCAGTTGAGTAGAGTAGGTCACAAAGAAATGCTTGTACGGCTCCGGTTTTGTGAAGTGCCAGTTGTACTCTGGTTCGAACATTCTGACCCTGTACTGATTATCCTCCAGGTACTCGCCGAGATCTCCCACAGCTCGTCTAATTGCCCCCATGTATGCTTGCTCCACCCACTGTAAGAGACGAGGGACATAAAGCCGCACGTTGGGCCCGTAGCGAGGTCCATCCCGCGGCTCGTCGAATGCATCTACAGAAAACATCCGCAAGTTCTCGTATGAGCCCATCGTGATTGCATCGGCACCAGTGCAGAGAAGTAGCACCCCTTCTGTGTTGGCGTACCCAACGACCACTGCCAGATCGGCCCGTTTCAGGCTCTGTAGGAATGCAAACAGATTGAGCAAGAATTCGGTGTCCTGCAGTTGCTTCCTGCGATTCTGTACATGGTAGATAAGGTACACACCTGACAGCTCGGAGTAGCTTGTGATCCAATTGAGCAATCTGGCCGAATAGGATTGGTCCCGAAGCATGAAGTCGGTCAGTATGACCTGAAGATAGAGTGGGCGCTCAATCCTCAGTCTTGATGATGCCTCCAAGAAGGGGATCACAAATTGCCTATCCTGGTCGTCAACAAAACTGGCAGGCATGCCATCATAGAATCTGGTCGGAATGACCAGAGCCCGGAACCCGCAATCGTTTTGGAACCGCAGACAGTCCATTGCACACTGCGAAGCCATCGCATCAGTCCAGTCTGTGGTGGAGAATCCGCCAGCGACGACCTGGGGAAAGAAGGGGTAGGTCGATAGCGCGCCTCGCGACGAATGAGGTAGGAAGAACTGAGGGTCAAACAAGGAGTTCTCCCTGATTCCGAGGGGGAGGCCCTCAACCCGAGCCCGCGTCATGTAGCGCGGCCCACATATCACCCCGTCCCCAGTGCCATCGCCTGTGATACTCTCAAGATTCCATTGGTACCGGTAGCCTAGCTGGTGTAGTACTTGAGTCACGCCTCTTCTCCCACCTGATCTACAGCACTGAGGAGTTTCAATGGGACACGATAGCGCATGTAGGGTTCAGGTGCAAGCATGCGTTCGACAATGCTAAACTGAGCAGCAGAGATGCGTGCCCGAAGCAGATCGCTTGCCCATCTCCCAGCCAGTATGTTCTCCGGAATACTCCCGCGATTCTGCAGGCCCCCGGCAGCGAACGGATGTTCGCCCGCCAGAATGAGCTGGGCAACGACTATTCCGAGACAGAACTGATCGCAACGATGGTCGATTTCGCGCTTTCTGTTCTGGAGTTGCTCCGGAGCTGCATAGTTGGGCGTGCATGGCCCAAAAGGAGCATGGCTGTGCGTTAGTGACGTCGAATCAAGTAGGCGTGCAATCCCCAGATCGATTATGACTGGGCCCAAGCCGGTGATCATGATATTTGCTGGCTTAAGATCACGATGCACAACTCCCATTTGCCACAGATCCACGAGCGGAGCTATGATCTGTGAGAGTAATCTGAATGCTTCGCGGGGGGAAGAGTAATCACTCAGCCTGTCTACGAGCGCTTGGCCGTCCACGTATTCCTCCATGATCAGGTAGCGCTGGCCGTCGAGAACCTGGAAATCGATCTGCCGTGGAAAGTGCGGCGACGCCAGTCTACAAAGAATCGACACCTCTCTCCGAGCCCGCTCCAAGGATTCTGGTGATAAGTATAGGCCGAGCTTGAGGACCACCTGGCCCAACTGGGGATGGTCCACGAGGAAGACTCGTTTTTGTCCACCACCGCCGAGATCACGAGGGTTGCCAAATGCTTTCAGAACGTCATCAACCCGAAGATCCTGTCGGTTCATCCTTAGTCCTGTCTCAAAGCAGAGCTCGTGAGTGGCTGCGGGGCAATTGCCCTCGTCTCGCAAACGAGCCTCATGGGAACTCACAGAGTGTACCACACGGGCATCATGTTGGCGAGCACTTGTCAACCCCTTCAGTATGATCGTTTCGATCCAGCCTCCAGAGCCATGCCTGGAAATTGCCACTTTGCTGCGCTCGTTTCTCAGCAGCTCCTCAAATCGGCTTCCTAGCAGTACATCACGCATGCCCTGAATCCTCTTCGCCATCCATGCGAGCTTCGATCTCGACTACCCGAGCCGCAATCTCCCTGAATTCCTTGTCCCTAAGTAACCTCTTAAGCCTGTCGTAGTTCTGACTGGTCTGCGTGATCTGGTCTTGCACTACATTCAATCGATCACTCGGCTCACCCTGAATGTTGAAACCGCGTAACACATATCGCGGCCTGCAAGCGCGTTGACAAGTGCTCGAAAGTGTGGTAAGCATGGCATAAAGGCTGTGGATCTTCATCCGATAGAGGAGCGGTCCAAAGGCTGTTCCTTGGAAACGCCCTACGCCTTAGTTAAGCCGCAGGGATAAAACCACGAAAGGATGAATCAGCTGAGCGAGCCGACACCTGACCATCCGTGTTTAGAGCCCGAGGTCCATGCCAGCATGGGCTCCCATCGGACCGTACCCGTCGACCCCAACCGGGTGTCGTGCGCGTGCTTCGTCCCCGCCATCATCATGTGGAAATGCGGCGTTACCGCAGCGCCGCCAACGTCCCTCGACACCCACGAAGCTCCCGCCTGGTCAATCGGAGGCCCCGATGTGCACAACAGGATTTGAGAGGATAGATCCAAAAACGGAGTATCGGACTCTGCGTGAGGAGCTCCTCCAATCGAGGCGCTACGTTTTTGAACGGCCACTGCTAATCGCGGCTCTCGGCACCGCCGCCCTACACGACTTGACAAGCGAGGCGCTGATTATTCTTCCCCCATTGATATCATCTCTCCTGGTTTTCAACTTCTGGTTTACGATAAACCGCTTGCTAAGCTCTGCGCGGATCGCCGCGTATATTCAAGTGGCGCTCGAGGATGGCACCTGCGGCCCCTGGATTGGCTGGGAGACATCTCTGAGACGCTACAGGATGTGGCACAAGGACAACCTCAAAGAAAAGCAGCGGTGGGTCGATTCCCAGGTCAAGCGCGAGGGGGTACCCGACGCGCTGATGTACTATCCGCCGATCTATCAGATACACATTGCGTTGATCCTAGCGGCGACGGTGGGCAGCATCGTCGAGATGCTTATTCGTCAAGATTGTGTGAGTCTAGCTTGCACTACCTTGACTATTGTACTCTTCCTCGCCTTTGGGCGGTCGTGCCTCAAGTGGAGACCTAGCAGGGTGCGGCCTCTTGTCGAGAGAAACAGGATCATCTGGTGTCATGTCCTTCGGGCCGACGCTACATAATACCGATGCGTGAAGATCAATCCCATTGCGTGTCATTCCCCGTTTTCCTCGGCCAGACGTGGAAGCGGCTCTACGTGAGGTTCGCTGCTCGATATTGGAGTCCGAAACAGAAGCAGCTTACACCGGATGAGCAACGAGTGCGGCAAGTGACGTTGGACCTTAAAGTGTGCAGGGCAGACGCCATCGCAGAGGCCGTCGTAGCGATGCGGGATCTCTTGAATGGGAGTGAGCTATTGGTACCGGTTCCAGATCATAGGGGACACACTCGGGCGAACCTACTGCTCACTCAGGCTTTGGCCGCACAAACCGGGTGCGAGTACCAAGACGTGCTTATCAAGACGCGAGAAACGGAGAGCCAGTGGATACGACATCATCGGGGGCGTGGGTCGCTCAGATCGGAAGAGCTCTATATCACCTGTCGTGGTTGCCTTCGGGATGGACGAATCCTATTTGTCGACAACCACGTGGCGAGCGGTGAGACACTTCGGGCAGTGTGCCTCGCTGTGGGTAGGGGCGATGGTCTTGTTTACTCCCGAGGTGACGTGGTGATCTACCAGCCTGATGAGAAGGGGTAGGCTACGAGTAGCTCCTCCTGAATCAAGGAAGCGACGAGAAAGCGGAGGGCACTGCTCGTGCAGCGCGGCCTAAGCAGGGGCTTCTCTCTATCTTGTGGCAGCACTCCACGAGCAACTGAACTGACCTTACTTTTGCGCGGGCCGTGCCCGGCAGGTCATGCCGCGACGTTGACATGACTTCCGACGCCAAGCTTTAGCTGAGCACCCCAGTTTATCTCTAAGCATCCTCTTGAGCCTTTCGTAGTTTCCCTCACCTCGCATCATTTGCTCCTGTACGACGTTCAATCGGTCGCGTGGCTCACCCCTATCGACCCGTTCTCCCTGCCCCCCCCCCAACTGAGGATCTGCCTGTGACCCTCCATAGGAAACTAGGTAGGTCAACTCTGGAACCGGCGAGCAAGGGCGTCCGAAGCCCGATGGATGCAATCTGATGCCGCAGACTGCAGTCTTATCTTGAGACCGCATAACACACGCCATAGCCTCCAAGGGCGTGTAACTGCAGGATAATAATGTCAGGTTTTGCAAAATAGAAATGTCAGGGTGACCTGCCCCGAGACACCGGGATGACAGGCTTAGAGAGCGAGCTTTACTAGAGGCTGACATTTCTACTTTGCAAAGAACATGACATTCTTATGTTGCAACTACAATCCTGTCGATAGATCTTGAGTTGGTGAAGGGAAGCTGATACAATGAGGTTCTCTGTGGGCATTTCGGTTCCAGACTTTGGGCTAACTGTCTGTTCTCAGTACTACGAGCAACCCGCTGAGGTGGCTGCCGGAAAGGGGTTAACGATGAGATCGTCAAACGGTAAAGCAACAAGGTCTGTACGGTCGGCCGGTGTTTCAGGTATCATCATGATTCTTGCAATTTTATCGGTTCTCTCGTCGGCATCGTACGCCGATTGGTTCTTACCCTGGCGGCTGACTTATGATGCTGGGGATTCATGGACTTCGGTGAACAACGCTCGGTGTGTCGCTTGCGACCCGTTTGACAACGTCTATGTGGTGTGGTCGGACAATAGGGATGGCAACTATCAGATTTACTACAAGAGGTACGATGGAGCGAGTTGGGGAGCGGACGTGCGCCTGACAAACAGCGCGGGTAGTTCACAATATCCGTCAGTAGCCACCGATGGGAGTGGCAATGTCCATGTTGTGTGGCAGGACACTAGGGATGGCAACGAGGAGATCTACTACAAGAAGTACGATGCAGTGAGTTGGGGAGCGGACGTGCGGCTCACTAACAACTCAAGTGATTCAGAATATCCCTCGGCAGCTACAGATGGGAGTGGCAACGTCCATGTTGTGTGGGTGGACTATAGGGATGGCAACGATGAGATTTACTACAAGAAGTACGACGGAGTCAGTTGGGGTACGGATGTGCGCCTGACAAACAACTTAAATGATTCAGAATATCCATCGGTAGCTGCAGATGGGAGCGGCAACGTCTACGTTGTGTGGCAGGACCATAGGAATATGAACTGGGCGATCTACTATAAGAAGTACGACGGAGTCGGTTGGGGTGCGGACGTGCAGCTCACCAACACCTTCGATGATTGCTACTATGCCTCGATAGCTGCTGATGGGGGCGGCAATGTCCATGTTGTGTGGATGGATGGGTATCTCCACGGTGACATTTATTACAAGAAGTACGATGGAGCGAATTGGGGTGCGGACGTGCGCCTGCCAGACGGCTCGGGTAGTCCACAATATCCGTCAGTAGCCACCGATGGGAGTGGCAATGTCCATGTTGTGTGGAAGGGCAATCGAGATGGCAACTTGGAGATTTACTACAAGAAGTACGATGGAGTTACTTGGGGGGCGGACGTGCGGCTCACTAACAACTTAAGTGATTCAGAATATCCCTCGGTAGCTACAGATGGTAGCGGCAATGTCCATGTTGTGTGGACGGACAATCGGGATGGCAACTCGGAGATTTACTGGCGTGAGTATTACAACGGTGTGCTTCCCAAGCCGACGTTGACCTCCATTGAACCTTCAAGCTGGTTTCTCAATGAGGTAGTTCATATCACTGATCTTGCGGGCAGCGGGTTCATGTATCCAGATTCAGTGTGGCTTGACAAGAGTGGGGGGCCGAGGATTGTTGCTTATGACGTCATAACCGCGTCATCGAGCAAGATAACGTGTGCCGTCTCACTGGACTCCGCAGCGTTTGGCTACTGGGATGTTGTTCTGAAGAACGCAGACGGCAAGATGGATACTCTGCCTTCGGCTTTCTATGTCATGCCCGGCCGACCTTGGGGAGAGGACCTTAGACTGACAAACAGCTCGAGTTACTCAGAATACCCTTCGGTGGCCACAGATGGGAGCGGCAATGTCCATGTCGTGTGGTATGACAATAGGGATGGCAACTGGGAGATTTACTACAAGAAGTACGATGGAGTGAGTTGGGGGGCAGACGTGCGCCTGACAAACAACGCGAATGATTCCGAAAATCCCTCGGTAGCTACAGATGGGAGTGGCAATGTCCATGTTGTGTGGCAGGACAACAGGGATGGCAATTGGGAGATTTACTACAAGAAGTGCGATGGAGTGAGTTGGGGGGCGGACCTGCGCCTCACAAACAATGCGAGTTATTCCTTCTGGCCATCGGTAGCTACAGATGGGAGCGGCAATATCCATGTTGCGTGGTATGACGGTAGGGATGGCAACAATGAGGTTTACTACAGGAAGTATGATGGAGTCAGTTGGGGTGCAGATGTGCGCCTCACAAACAGCGCGAATGATTCAGCATTTCCCTCGGTAGCTACAGATGGGAGTGGCAATGTCCATGTTGTCTGGTGGGACAATCGGGCTGGCAACTATGAGATTTACTACAAGAAGTATGATGGAGTTAGTTGGGGGGCGGACCTGCGCCTCGCAAACAGCTCGAGTGATTTCTACTGCCCCTCGGTAGCGACTGATGCGAGTGGCAATGTCCACGTCGTGTGGATGGACGATAGGGATGGCAACAAGGAGATCTACTACAAGAAGTACGATGGAGTCAGTTGGGAGGCGGACGTGCGCCTCACAAACAACGCGAGTACTTCCTACTGCCCCTCGGTAGCAACTGATGCGAGTGGCAATGTCCATGCCGTGTGGTATGACGGTAGGGATGGGAACAATGAGATTTACTACAAGAAGTATGATGGAGTCAGTTGGCGGGCGGATGTGCGCCTCACAAACAGCATGAATGATTCAGCATATCCCTCGGTAGCTACAGATGGGAGTGGCAATGTCCATGTTGTCTGGTGGGACACACGTGATGCCAACGAGGAGATCTACTACAAGAGGTGGAACTCGGCGGTCGCTCCTCGCCCAACGGCCATCTCTTTCTCGCCTGCTGAGGCAGGTAATGTATATCCGATATCCGCTGTGATAAGAGGAACAGGCTTCCTTGTCTCGCCGCAAGTCTGGCTGAAGGGGCCAGGTGAAGGGGTGATAGAGGGGCAGAATGTGGTGCGGCTATCTTCGACGTACCTTACTTGTGATTTCGATTTCTGTGGTGCGGCCGCGGGATCCTGGGATGTCTTTGTCCGGAACTCCGATATGCAGGAGGCCATGCTTGCGGGTGCCATTGTCATATTCGACACGCCATGGGGTGAAGAAGAGCGGGTAAGCCATGATGCCTGCACATCCTCAACATCAGCAGTTGGCGGCAGGGCGGTCGCAAGAGATGCGCAGGGAGAGGTCCACACGGTGTGGTATGACAACAGAGACGGAAACTACGAGATCTACTACTGCATGTGGAATGGGAGCTCGTGGGGCCCGCAACTAAGACTAACCAACAATACTGGTTCGTCTCAGCTTCCGTCAGTTGCGCTTGGGAGTTCTGGACGTACTTGTGTGTGTTGGCAGGACAGCCGCGACGGAAACTGGGAAATCTACTACAAGGTGCACGATGGGATAGCTTGGGGTCCTGATGTGAGGCTGACCTCCGATGTTGCGAGCTCGATCAACCCGTCGCTTGCTGTCGATAAGAGCGGTTATCCCTTCGTCGCCTTCCAGGACAGCAGATATGGTAATTGGGAGATATGCTGCGCCCGTTGGGATGGCCTCGGTTGGGTTGAGGAAAGGCTGACCAACGATCCTGCGGTTTCTCGCTATCCAGCAATTGCGTCGGACAGCACCGGGAGCACTTACGTCTTCTGGGAGGACACACGAGACGGAAACAGCGAAATCTACTACAGGATCTGGGACGGCTCCGCCTGGACCCTAGCCGCGAGGCTCACGAATACATCCACGCTGTCAACCAAGCCGACGTGTGGTTGCGACGATGCCGGTAGAGTGATGGTCGCCTGGGAAGAGCATGATGGCAGCGCCGTTTCCATCAAGGGAAAGATACTGACCGGTAGCGGATGGGTCGACCTCGGCAGCATTTGCTCATCCGGAGCGAATCCGAACGTATGTGGCGACGGCGAGGGTAGGTTCCATCTTGTGTGGCAGGATGATGTCGGAGGTAAGCCGAGCATATTCTGGAAGTCATATTCGGGGATATGGACCCTGGGCGCCAGACTTACTACTGGCTCGCAATCGTCCGATCAACCGTGCGTTGCAGCCGATGGCCTCGGTAAGATTGCGGTGGCCTGGCGGGATGATCGTGACGGGAATGCTGAGATCTATGCGAGGCGGTGGGAGGGTGATGTGGGGACAGCCGGAGTGGCAGATGGCCAGATCTCTGCTCCCAAGTTTGGACTGAGGCAGATAGTCCCTAATCCAGTGACTTCGGATGCGGAGATTCGCTTTGGTCTTGCCTCAGCCGGTGATGCTTGCCTCCACATCTACGACGTTACTGGGCGTCGAGTGTGGGAGTACGATATCGGGCACAAAGATCAAGGCCTATATAGCGTGCGTTGGGACGGCAATGATCGGTTCGGCAGAGCTGCGGCCGCAGGCGTCTACTTTGTGAGAATCGAAAGCGGACGTCAGGCTTCATCAGCGAAGATGGTGGTATTGCGGTAGGACGAGCCGGGCTCAGTCTCTTCTTTGACGGATTTAGGGGCAATGCCTGTTCATCTACGCTTCGTGTTCCATTTCTAGAGCATTGTGCGGCAGAGCAGTAACCCAAAGGTTGTTATCTGGAAGCGGCATAAGCCGCAGCTAAACTGACGAATTGCCTACAGGGGGTGAAATGATGCGGAGATTGAAGCTGTCGCTACATCGCGAAAGTGCCCTGACTGCAAGCCGAGTTATGATCGGGACCGAAAAACTCGTTTACGTGTTGGTCGCTGACAAGCGAATCAAGTACGCTAAGGGGAAGTCGAAGATCGCCTACATCGGTACCACTCGGAACGGGGGCGCTCGCATCGCTGGCAGTGTGGCCACAAGAGCGCCGGATATTCTCACCACCTCGGGCGTCCATTCGTTCCAGGCTCGTGTAATCACGTGCAGACCGAGGCAGCGGGTGCGAACATGGCTAAAGCTTGAGAGAGCCCTGCTCATCGAGTTCAAGCGCCGCTTTGGCCAGGTCCCCAAGTGCAACACTCATGGATCGCGGATGAGACAAACGGATGAACTTGACTACTTTCATCCAGCCGGGATCCAGGAGATTGTTGAGGACCTATCTTAGCTGGCTGACCGGTTTGATTGAGCGGCTGTCTCGGCGTCACGGCTCTTGCGCTGATAGAGACCGGGCCACGTGGAACAACCGAACACATGTCAGAATCGTCTTGCCACGTCCGGTTCTGTCACAGGACCCCCACCATCTCCAGTCCTAGCCGTCCCCTCGCGTCGCATTCTCGCCTCTGCCTGCATCGGCACATCAAGGACGCGGTTGCCCAATCTCTGGAACTCCTCATCCTTCAAGATCTCCTTGAGGATCTCATACCTGTCGCCAGTCTCGATCATCTGCTCCTGGACAAGATTGAGGCGGTCGCCTGGCTCGCCTTGGATCACGCGTTCATTTTGTGCCGCTTTGAAGTTGATCTCCTCCCTGAAAGCTGATCGAGACATAGATAAAGTTCTCTGGCCGAATCCTCGGAGCAGGTATTGCCATGAGGAAGCCGAAGATCATGGAGCAGTGGGGGCTTCTGCCTTTCGGCAGGTGGAGACAGGGACCCAGGCAGCGAAGGGGACCTTCTTTCGGTCGAAAAAGGAGTACGGACAGGTCGGCGTGTCGGAGCTGAGGCGGCTGAGGCAGTTGGAGGGGGGCAATCGAGAATTCAGGCAGCTGATCCTGGACTTAGGCCCGTACAGACAGATGCTTCAGAGTATGCTGTCACACAAGTTCTGAGGTGAGTTTTCAGGCGAGAGCGGGTACACGTTCGTGAGGCTGCACACTGGGTCAGTGAGCCCCCCGTGCGTGGAGCCGCGTAGTCGGGACAGGTCGCCTTGGCAGACCGAGCCTGTCCAGCACCGGATCTTCTGAATTCGAGCTTGAACGGCACACAAGATGGCATAGGATGGTGCACGGGATGTCAAGATACGGGCAGATATGAGCACTCTCTCTGTGGTTTGGAACTGCGTCCGCAACGTTCCTTGGATCGGAGTGGCAACCATATGCAGCGCAGCTGCCACGATTGCCTCCCTCGTGGTCTCCGCCGCTTTTCTGCTCAGGCAGCGGCGGCGCGAAGGGCAGGCACTGCGTGAGCTCGCGCTCAAGTTCTTCCAGCCCCATGCCATTAGAGAGTGCACCAGACACTATGTGGAGCCGGGGTGCACTAGTGCTGATCCTTCCCGTGAGACCGAGCCATGCCAGGCCAAGCCTGCCGACCAGAGGTTCTTTCGCTTCTTGGACAGGTTTCTGGGCCCGGAATCGAGAGTGAGCCACCTGCTCATTCTCGCGGATTCAGGCATGGGCAAGTCCTCGTGCTTGATCAACTACTACGTTAGGAATCGGAAGCGGCACACAAGGCGGCAACACCGTATTGCCATAGTACCTCTCGGCATGCCCGACGCCGATGCGCATATTTCGTCCATTCCGTCAAAGTCGGAGACGGCGATCTTCTTGGATGCCCTTGATGAAGATGCCAGAGCGATCTCAGATCACCGATCCAGGCTCAGGCATCTTGTGGACCTCTGCCGAGAATTCCGGTGTGTGGTGGTCACATGCCGGACCCAGTTCTTCCCGGGGGATGAGGAGATCCCCGTTGACACGGGTTTAGTTCCTCTGGGTCCGAGGGGCATAGCCGACTCTGTGAGTCGCCGATTCGCAAGAGTCTACTTGTCACCGTTCTCAGACTCCGACATCACGTCGTACCTGCGAAAGCGCTTCCCGCTTTGGGCTTGGCGAGCTCGCAAGCCGGTCTGTCAGATGATTAGATCTGTACCATCGCTTGCCGCCCGCCCTATGCTACTTGCTTACATGCCAGATCTGGTTAGGGCAGGTGCCATCATCAAGACGCCGTACGATGTTTACAACACGCTGGTACGGGGCTGGATCACCAGGGAGAAGCCTTGGGTTGACCCGGTCAGGTTGCGGATCTTCTCGGAGCAACTCGCCGTGGATCTTTTCCTAAAGAGAGAAGCCCGGGGAGCTGAGATGATGCCCAGACGCGAGCTGACCGTTTTCGCTAGGAATTGGGGGATCAATCTGGATGAATGGCAGCTGAGCAGCCGATCATTATTGAATAGAGACTCGTCGGGAAACTACAAGTTTGCGCATCGATCTATCATGGAATTTCTCTTCGTGAGGCAGTTCCTTCAGGGAGACCAGAGATGCAGCGCGGTCAAGTGGACGGATCAGATGCAGCAATTCCTGACTGATGCTATAAGGGCGCGCGCCTGGGACGTCCTGAAAAGGGAGGTGTGTTCCTCCGTACTTCGCGTGCTTGAAATGGAGCCGAGACCAGCGGACGAGCCATACGTTGGCACTGGCGATACCGCTGGTCAGCTCGAGGCGATCATAGACACTCTCAGAGCGATGGCGATCGACAAACCATTCATCTTCTGCGGATCGGCTGCCGGGCCGATCGTCATAAGCGACTGCTTGGGGAGGTACTGGTACGTCCCCCCAAGACAGATGGTTCGCGCGGACATCCGGTACTATCTAAACGATATGCGTGAGTACGGGGGGACATGGGGATTGCCCACACACGACGAGTTGGCTCTCTTTGTTGCCTACCCGCATCCTCTGCCATTGGAGTTCCACCTTGGGGCCGTGTGGTGCTATAAGAGAGCTGCGCAACGGCGCACGACGGAGGAATTTCGAGGAGATGTGGATGACGTCATCAGCATCGACATCGCTGGTGACCACACGTCTGAGGGGCTTGGTCTGCCACAGAATGAGGCATTCCTTTTCGCACTGTCAAGGGGCATCCCGCCGCCCGAATTCTGGCTGCGCTTCTTGAGAAGCGATCAGTGTCCTACACACAAACGCCCACTACGAGTTCGGGATGGGGTTCCGCACTGCGACTTATGTCGCTGGCCAGAGGTTGAAGGGTTTAGGTGGTACTGACACAAGCGTCCGAGAACTGAATCTGCGCCACCGTGTGCACACACATAGATACGGCCGCAACCAACGGAGTATGCCGTCCTCTGCCGTCTCGATCTCTCGAGTCGTCTGAGGTCTGAATCTGTCTGCTGGTTCGGCTCTTGGACTCTCTACTTCGACGCATAGGGCCATGCCGTAGTCGGGCAAACTGAGCATTTCCTCGCTACAGACTGGATGGACCGCCTGTCGCAGTACGCCTTGAACAGCTCAATCCGTTTCTGCTGCGACAACTGGATCGCCATTGCCTATTGCCCCTCGGTCTGGGGTTCGCCAGACTCCTTGTCTCGATCCTCACTCGGATTGCTCGCGTCTCTCCACTCAAGGATAATCTTCGTCTGCTCGCCTGCCACCCGTTCCTCTCTCAAGAACTCCTCCAGCCTGTGTTGAGGACGATCGTAACGACGTTCATATGGGACCACCTGAGCTCAGGGCGTCGAGATCAGAATGGTGGACGCGGATGTCCCGTCCGGTGGATACGGTCTAAACACTTGGACGAGAGCGTTACGCCGAGACCGCATTAGAATCACCTTGCCACATGAAACCGCACCAAATCTGTTGGAATTACGGGGCTTTGATGATAGGATAACCTGTGTGGAACGCCGGCCCGCGGCGGAGCCACTGCGGGCCAATGGAGGTTCGCATGGAAGAGTGCAAGCAGTAGTTCGGCGGCAGACTGGAGGTCGTTCATTATGAAAAGAGTACTCCGTCTGTACCCGAAAGCATACACCAGGTACGATACGTCGCTGGTACTCAACCGAGGGCTTGATTTGCCAGACGGAGCTAAGCACTTCCGATGTCAGGTGTGCCGCGGCAGAACTGAGGCTTATCGACAGGATGAAGGAGACGCAGCGCCCCATGAGTCCTACGGCAGGTTAACGCTTCTGCTTTGCTGCCATTCATGCGGCAGATGGATCTGGGACACGGTATCGGCTCTGGCGGTCCAGTTTGGTAGCCGCTTCCATACTTCATGGTCGCGCCAGTCACTCGCGGGAACTCTTCACACCTTTGATCTTGCATCTGACAACGCCCCTATGGATCTTGTTGCCAAACATCTCGCCCTATGTTGGGAGGATCGGCGTTACGTCAGTCCGAAACTGGCTGAGGACCTCGTCGGCGAGGTATTGCGCGAGCACTACCATGGGGACGTGCTCAATGTTGGCAGTTCGGTATATGCCAAGGATGGCGGCATCGACCTATTCATCTGTCACAAGGACGGCCATCCTCTTGTTGCCGTGCAAGTCAAGCGGAGAGCGAGCAGCGACCTCGAGGGAGTTCGGGTTGTCCGGGAGTTCGTCGGTGCTCTGATCCTGTCTGGCCATGATCATGGGGCTTTCGTTACGACAGCGGGTACTTTCTCCCGCGATGCCCTTGCGGTCCCGATCAGTCCGCACCTCGCGAAATACCATCTACAGATCGACCTTGTCGCTGCCGGCAAGCTCCTGGAGCTACTCCACGCGACGCACTTAGTATCGCCAGCATGGCCAGAAGAGATGAAGAGAGGAGTCTACACGCGACTTCGAGACAATGTGGAGTTATCTCTTGAGCAGATATACTTCAGCAAGGGGAGCGCGCAAGCGACATGAAGCAAGATGCCGCCGAACTAGCCGCTGCACCCGGACTCGGCTACGCCGAGCCGGTGAGCGGCACCGTTGAATCTGTAGGAAAAGCCGCTTTTCGTAAGATGGCTGTCAATAAACTCAAGTACTTACGAGTCGGGAAATGGCCCAATCCGGGCTTTTCCTACAGAGTCGTTAGGCCCGGGTACGGGAACAAATTAGGAGGGGACCGCAGCACAGAATTCGTTTTTGCCGCTGATCCAGCGGTGATTGTTGCGAAGGGGAGCTCTACGCTCGCGATCTTCGACGTTGGCTGTGGTTGTCGTGTGGGGTTGCAAGAGCGAGAAAAGCGAAATTCATCTGGGGTCCCCTCCTTGTATCAAGAAAGGCCATGAGTCTCCATCTGTCAGCCGACTCAGCGACATTGAGAGAGCAGTTCTACGCCCTCGAATCACCGGAGGACGTTGCTGCTATGCTTGAAGTGACTTACTCCGACCTGATCTACTGGATATACAGAACGCCTGTGGACCGCCGTTATACGTGCTTCACGGTCAAGAAGAAAAGCGGTGGCGCCCGTGGGATTTCTGCGCCAACAGAGAATACCAAGATCCTTCAACAGAAGCTCAATCAAGTGTTCCAGGTTGTTTACATCCCGAAGTATTCAGTACACGGGTTTGTGAGCCGTCGCAGCGTCCGGACCAATGCTGAAAGGCATGTACAAAGACGGTACATCTTCAATGCCGACCTGCGCGACTTCTTCCCGACGATCAATTTCGGCCGTGTGAGAGGAATGTTGATGGGCAAGCCATACAACAGACCCGCCCGTGTCGCAACTGTGCTTGCCCATCTGTGCTGTCACAATGGGACCTTGCCCCAGGGAGCGCCGACGTCGCCAGTGGTATCGAATATGATCTGCGCGCGAATGGATAGCCAACTCCAGAAGCTCGCCTCGACACAAAGGTGTAGCTATACGCGCTACGCGGACGATATGACCTTCTCGACATCTCGTAGAGACTTCCCTGCGCCAATCGCTGTGATCAATAGCCTCAACCAGATCGAACCAGGTCGAGAGTTCGCATCTATTGTCACCGGGAACGGATTCTGCATCCATCCCGAAAAACTCTGGCTTCGTCGCCGCGACAGAAGGCAAGAGGTTACAGGTGTGACCGTCAATGATTTTCCTAACCTGCCAAGATGTTTCACGAACCAGATACGTGCGATGCTGCATGCTTGGAAGAAATACGGTCTCGAGGCTGCACAGAGTGATCATTGCGCGAAGTACGCCCGAAAGCACCGGGCCCCGTGGAGGGCGCCAACGCCATTTCAGTTTGTATTGAAGGGAAAGATCCAGTATCTCGGCATGATAAAGGGCAAGACGTCGCGATCCTACCTGCGTTTCCTTCGCGAACTGCGAGCCCTCGACCCCCGTCTTGTGTCGGAACCTCTCTCTCCTCTTGAAGCACTCAAGAGACGCTATGAGGAGCTTGTGGCGTCCGACAATCCGCAGGCGCGCGGCTACTCCCTGCAAGATCTTTTGCGGGAGCTGTTTACATCCTCCGGCATCGAGATGAGCAAACCTTTTGCAAGAAACAGAGGCGCGGAACAGATTGACGGAGCCTTCGCGCTTGGCGGCTCGCACTATCTAGCAGAGTGCAGGTGGCGAGAGGAACTTGCCAATGGAAGGGAGTTGGACGGCCTTTATGGGCAAGTGGACAGGTCAGGCGATCAGGCGATGGGAGTGTTCCTTTCGATCAACGGATGGTCGGATAGCGTCCCCGCACTCCTAAAGCAGAATCGCCGGAAGTCAATCATCCTCATCAATGGCAGTGACCTCGGGGCTGTGCTGGCCGGACAGCTGTCACTTCAAGAAATGTTTCAGGGCAAGCTGCAAGCGCTCAATCGGGATTCTGAGCCCTATTGCCCTGTTGATGACATCATGAGAGAAAGGGCCTAACCCCTATGAGGCCTCCCCAGGTCAAGCGGTAAGGTGTCCCCATTGGTCTGGCCGGGTGGCCGGCTTCGCGTTCCATCAAGACGGGCTCCCACCATCCTCAGTTAAGGCCACCCCGCGGCGCACTCGTATCTGTTCCTGCATCAGAAGCACCCGGCTGCTGAACTTCCTGAACTCTGGATCCTTCAGAAGCTCCTTGATGACCTCATACCTGTCGCCAGTCTCGATCATCTGCTGCTGGACAAGGTTGAGGCGATCGTTTGGCTCTCCCTGAATCACAAGCTCTTCCTGCACCACCTTGAAATAGGCATCCGCCGTATCCTTCGAGCTCCTGAACCCGTCTTCTATTATCCTCTGCAACGCTTTCGCCTGGATGGCCTCGGCTTGCTTGGCCTGCCGTGCCTCCATCTCCGCTATCGAGTCCTCCACCACCTCCACGGTCTCTTACCTGATGCCGCGGAGACGTCATCCCAATGGTCCATTCGCTTACGCGCAGCGCTATCGGAGGAATCGGGTAGATCCCACGCAAACCGGATGCAACGCCGTTTGCGGCTCGCACAAGATCACTCTCGCGAGGGCACCAGGAACCCCGACCTCAGAATCGAACAGAGCGCTCACTATCTCAGGGCCCTGACCAGCGCCTCCAAGATCATTGCCCGCTGTGCCTCAGGTATGCATAGGAGCACCGCGACGATGCCCAGAAAGACGGCTAGAACGATATCTGCCCTGTCGGCACTGCCGTGTACCCTGTTCATGCGAATCGCCTCCCCCTGTTACCGCTTTCAGCACACTTGTCTACCTGCTGTCAGTGTCACGATGACATGACCTGGCTGGAGAGTCGTCAGACAAAGCTGCCCTAAGCGCCATCCTGCCACGAGCCACGGAGGTTCTTGCGGCGCCGTCCGTGCTGTACCCCAGCAGCTTCGCTATCTCTCGGTACGAATAGCCGTCCGTCTGCATAGTAATGGCCCGCCTCTTGCGGGACGGAATCGCTTCAAGGCATTCCTCCAGCGAGAGACGGAGGTCCAAAGAGCCGATGCAGTTCAGTCGATCTGGAAGGGTTTCGAGAATCTCATCTGACTCGATGTGAGTCCGCGCCCAATGGCGTTGTCGCCAGAATGAAGACACCTCGCGTCCCACCACTGTTTTCAGCCACCCGAACAACAGAAGCTCTGCATCTGCCTCAGTGGCTGGCAGATGCTTCACATTGCCACTCGAGAGCCACGTCCAAAGTGCCGTGATGACCGCTTGGAAGATCTCGGCGACATAGACTTGCGCGCCGTCACCGCCGACAATAGCCGTAATCCAGGCGGATAGCCTGGGGCCGATGATCCTTACAACGAGTTCGAAGTTCTTGGGAAGACAGGACGGGTGCGTGCTATGCAGTGCTTGTTTGACAATACAGCCTAAACGTGGAATGGGACCATCCCGCCACGCTCTCGCGGCTAGCGGTCCGGTCCAACAGACAGGGTTCATACGGATGGCCTCCTTCTTCCTCAATCGAGTTCCAATTCGAAGACCTAGCACTTCTGCCTGAAGTCGAGTCGATCTTCAGGCCCATGTGGATCTCGATTGGCTTCTTCTTGGAATGGAGGCCAACATCGCCAATTGCATGGTCAGAGAGCGGAGGATTAGACAGCCAACCGCTCCGTCGACAGGTAAGCGACCTGCCGCTACCAATGCCGCGAGCTACTACTGCGAAGAGAAACGGATGACGCGGACCGGCGGGCAGGCAAGAATAAAGCAATCTCCAAGGTTCTCGGGGGATCCAGACGAATGGGTGGAGAGCCACCCGTTCCATCATCAGACCTTCCAAGAACGCACAGATAATGTCCTCCTTGACCCCCGCCATGCCGTTAAGGAGAGAGCGTTCGGCTACGATTGACCGCCGGACTGTCCTTAGTCGACGCCAGATCCCGACGCAAGCGGCGTTAGGGGTAAAACCTCTGCACCTGTCAGAGCCGAGGAAGACGAGGAATTTGTGACTGGCCACAGTAATCTACTCACCCCCTCTCACCTGTAGAGTCGCCGCACTTCATTCCTTCTGTAGTATTAGTGTAGCAGAAGTGTCACTTGTTACAAGTCATTTCGGCGGCAGCGTGCGGGACATTAAGGTTGTGCTTTGCACTGTCGCCTTGTCGCATGAACCAGCCCATCTTCTTGAGATATGACACGCTTCAACAGTCCCCAATCCCTCTACCAGTCCAACCCGCCCCACGCATCGATTGAGACCCTTCGACCAAATGATCCAAATGAGGCCAGATCAATCCTCGGCACCTCATGGGCCGATCCCCAGTAGGCCAACATCTGGCTCCATGCCTTGTCCGCATGGTGCTTCTCATTACGCACGGAGTCATACCTCGTGGAACCTCCGGGCAAGAGCGTCTTCTTCACAGAGTGCAAATGCCCGATACGCTCTCTGTCCGGATAGAGCCTGATATTCCGTTTCTCCAAACCCACCCTGAACTCCACTGCCATCCGCTCCTTCACCTGGTTCGTGATCGTCACCGGCTCCACCCGAGACCCAAACCTGGCGGCAAGATTCTCGGCCAACATCATACCGATCCCGTTCTCGTCTATGGAGAGCCGGGCCAGCTTAGGCCCCAGAATCGTGAGACAATCCCCCAGGGCGGTCTCTTGTAGCTGGAACTCGACCTTGTCGTAGGTCTTAAACAGGCGCTCGTAGGAGACCTCGCCCAGGCGTTCGAAGATGGTGAGTTCCGACGTGTTGCGATGCCTGCCCACATCGAAACCCGCGTAGAGGGTCCCCGTCGCCTTGTCTCTGAGCTCCGTGAAGGTCGAGTAGACCTCAGGGGCAGGGTCCGTGACCGAGAGGATGAGCTCGTACGGGAAGAAGGAAGTCCGCTCATCCACATAGAGTAGCTCGTACTCCTGTTGGAAGTCCTCGACGGGGAGGCTATCGAAGATCTCTCTTAGCCTCGTGCTCCCGAAAGTCCCCACTCGCTCCTCGGTTGGGAGGCTCATTGCCTCCTTCCTGGCCCTCTTCACATCCCTGCAAAGGTCCGGGCAGTCCCACCAGTAGATCCGGTAGTGATGGTAGTTGGCATACTTGCCATCCA
>CAYHHI010000055.1:0-20967 GCA_964356335.1 uncultured bacterium | reverse complement strand
CACAGGGGCATCGTCTCACCCATTCGGCATAATCCGGAAGTCGGCATAATGCCGCGTGCAATGGACGGTGAGGTGACGGGTGATGCCAGCCCTCGCGAGCCAATGCTTGAAGCGGAGCTGGACTTGGCGTGGGCAGAGGTGACCACCGCTGCGAGAGGGGAAGAGAGGGTCGTCAGGGGCTAGTCCGAATGCCTTGATGTATGACTTGAGAGACCTGCGGACGCTCGAGTTGAGGTAGACCGACTGCCTGGTACCGCCCTTGCCGGTGATCTGGGCGGTACGCTGGTCGAAGTTGACATCGGAGACCTTCAGCGCGATTGCTGACCCCAGTCTCATGCCGGTCTGGAGCAGAAACGTCAACAGCACACGATCACGCTCGGCGGCCCAGCCCTCGGCCCCTCGGATTGCAGATGTGAGCATGCGCACCTCGGTAGCGGTCAGATGTGCCGGGATCTTCGGTTCAGTCCGTCCGTTCTTGATGAGCCTCGCCGGGTTCGCCTGAAGGTGGCCAGCATCGGTGAGGAACTGGAAGAAGACCCTGAGGGCGGTCTTAGTGCGATTGGCAGATATTGCAGGCCTGGTCGGCGACACTTCACCGGACACGTATCCCGCGATTGTACCTGGATCGATATCCGCGATTTCCGGATCAGCATGAAGCCACGTACGAAACTTGCTGAGGTCCCGCAGGTAAGCTTTGCGGGTATGGTCGCTCTTGCCATCGGCGAGCATCTGGGTGTCGAAGCGTCTGATTGCGTTAGACAACCTCAACCTGGGCCTCCTTCGGGTTGGTTTGTGCCTATGTAAATAAACGCTCTGACACTCGTAGCAGGCGAGTTGAATTTCAGCCAGATTTTCCTTCGCCTCGCAACTTGTGCCAGCTGCAACTAGATCTCGGATGGTAGTGATCCACTTGTCTAATCCATATCCATAGCGGCTGGCAAATGGGGAACGTCACGGAAGTCAGTTGAACGGTGTAGCTGAGCAAGGGGGCAAGGTGGTGCGGCACTTGTTCCTGCAAGAGCCGTGACGCCGCACCCCCGGCGTCGCTCTGGAACGCCTTGTTAGATGCCAACACTCCATTTTGGGAATCTCAGGGCGCTGGGACATTCATGTTGTCCTAAAGTCGAACGCAGTCTCGCATTTCACACATACTGGCCTGTCCATCCCCTTCGGTCTCTTGAACCTAGCTGCCCGGCAACCGGAGCAGACGAAAAGCCCACGGAAGTACTTGAACTCTTGCCAGCGGCGCCCCTCGTCACCTGGGGAAGGCCAAGCACTCGGGTCGTCAGAGAAGTGGCTTCCAAAGTTTTCAATCTCTCCGATCTGCAGGCTGATGAGGAACGGATTTGAGATTCCCGGCACCTGGGGCGGGCTGATCTTGCTGGCCTTGAGGAACTTGTGCAAAGCTATGGCCAGTTCTGACCGCTCATAGGTGTATGGTCTATGAACATCTCTGATCTCAACTTCGACGCGGAACCCGCGGCAGATGTCAAGAAGCCATTCCTCCTCTGCTTGACGGATGTCGTTTGCCGCAGATTGGCCAGTGCTTAGCTTCGCTTCGATCAGAGCATCACCAACTCTGTGGTCGTGAAACCTGGGTCCAAAGCCAGGGTCTAGGGCTATGATGCGCTTGAAGATCCAAGATGATTGTGGGAGTTGTTCTTTGAGATACGCGAAGAGCCGCTCATCGTGAGTAACAAGAATGACTTGAAAGTCGGCGAAATGAGCTGCAAGCATGGCCGCTATTGCTCTCCGGTGATCCGCGTCATAGGACGTGACCACGTCATCCAGCACAACCAGGGGAACTAGCTTGTTGAATAGCTGAATAGCGGCCAAGCGCAAGCTAAGTGCCAGTGTATGCATTTGAGAATCACTGAGATAGCCACTCGGTGCAACGCCCTTTCGACTAGGGGAGAAGTCAACCAACAGGCTGAGCTGCGGCTGTCTTGTCTCTGTGGACAAGTCAAGTGTAATAGCCGGTGCCTCTGTTTGGTCAGCGTGGACGGCCCGGTAGAGCTCGTTGACCCTCTCCTTGAGCGTATCAATGACCGTTTGTACATGTGTTCTTATCTTCGACCCAACACTGGTCTCAAGTCCCGTGAGGGATTGAAGCAGAGCGCGTGCTTCCGCGCGGGTATTCTCACTCAGATCGGCTTCAACTTTCAGATCAACCAGTTCGTCCAGAGTGGCCAAGCACTTGGCGTATGTATGATCCCCTTGTTGTTCCTTGATGCGTTGTCGTTCTTTGTCCACCTTGGTCGTCACGGCGATTACCATGTCCTTGACAGAGGTCGAATCTGGCAATGGCTGACTCAACTCCCAGGCCGCGAGCTGAGCGACGTAAGCCTCCACATTCTCAGCCTGAGTGACGAATCGAGCAGCTTTCAGTGCTGCCTGAGCACTTCTTAGAGCGGTGATCGTATCTGCACGCCCCTGGTGGGCCATGGAGTCGGCCGCTTTCAGCGCTTTGACAGCAGTGTTGTATCTCTCAAGACTGGCGATCTGGGTCTTCAGATGCAGGCCTATGCCTTCCCTGTTGCCTCTCGCAGTGTCCTGGAGTGGCGTGTCACACACAGGGCATGCATCAATCTCCAGGGAGGTGTTGTTGAAGAGCGCCGAAGCCGCATCCCAGACTTCCTTGAACACAGCGTCCGAAGACTTGCCACGCTCCTCTATCTCGTTCTTTGCGGCCTCAACCGCTGCTGCTGCGGCCGATTCCAAATCCCTGATTGCGCCTGTTTCTAGTACGGAACCGTCATCTTCGTTTGCCTGCCGCTGATAAACTGCTTGGGCCTTCTCCGACACTTCATTGAGCGCAGCGAGCCCGACACTCTTGTCCTCCATCTCCTTTCGTTTGACGATGAGTTTATAAGTAGCATCCTGCGCGCTCAGTGTGTTGATGGCCAGAGTAGAGTCCAGCGGCCGGACTTGAGTCGTATTGAACCAGACCAGGGTTCGCCCCTCATCCCAGGATGTGATGCTCTGCCGCGTTATCCGCCCTACGTCACGGGCATACTTCTCAGCTGGAGCATTCGCGGCAAGATCTTGTTGCAGCTTGAGTCGGAGACTTCGAAGGTTGCGCTCAATAGTTGTCAGTGGTGTTAGACCGAACCATCCGGAAACCTCCTCATATCGCTCAAGAGGGGTCTGGTCCTCCACAAAACGACGCAACTCATAGCCACGAATCAAGAAGTTCAGCTTGCGCACACGCCTGACAGTTGCCGCTGCGTCGGGACAGGTTTCGCACCGCTCCAGGCTGCGAACGCCTTCGAAGGAGCCTGAATTGGTGGCAAACCTGATTCTGACCTCAGACGTGACACCTGCGTTCTCAGCTTCGACGTGGCCTAAAGCGTCTCTGCCAGCGTGAGTGCCAGAGCGCCGCAGGCCAAGACGGGCCAGTGTACCATCGGACGAGAAGAAAAACTCGATCGCGTCCACCAGGCTGGACTTGCCTTTTGCGTTTGGGGCAAACACTGCTAGGCTGAGAGGAGTGTCGCCACGTCGCAGAGTGAACGATTGTGGTTGAAGGAATGCTCTAAAACCAGCTATTGAGATCTCGCTGACTGTAATGATCTCAGCCATTGATATCTCCCACAGCGCGTTTAGCTGCCAGTTTCCAGATGGCTGCCATCGCTTGATCGAGCGCATCTTGTGAAGCGTCAATCTTCAAGACGTGTGTCTGAAGGATGTCCAGCAACTCGGAATCAGTGTCCCGGGCCAACTGGAGCGATGACACCAGGTCCTGAATGAATTCTTCAGGGGGCTTGATTGCAGAAGGGCTATTCGTTATGTCTTGTTTCTCATCATGAGCCATCACAGCGTGCCCTATCTCCCTTCCGGCATCTAACGCTATCGGTTCAAGCGGCAATGCGGAGCATTGTCGGCTCCGGACCGTGGTTGGACCCCCACCGGGCTCGTCCAGAACGAACTGAGCACTAGGAGCACACCCAGCACAGCCACCAAAACAAGGCCGTTCCGGAGGCAAGTGAAACTCGCGGAGAGGAGGTTGGCCCTCATCGTACCGACTCGTTCGTTCTGGTCAATGGAGTCCAGAAGGACCTTCTTCGCCTGTCGCTCGGACACGAGAGGCACAGCGTCGCGCAGAGTGGGACGATAGAGTTTCCCAATGGCATAGCCGCGTAGCGCCAAGTACCCGCTTGCCAGAAGGAAGAGCATCGCAGCCGTAAGCGAGACCGCGGCTACAACTCGTGCCTCCGTGCTAGAGCCGGCCATCGGGCCGCCACTGCCCAGAATAGCAGACGTGGATCCGGTGATCGTTAAGGCGACTCCGACGCCGATCATTGTGTTAGTTGCCTTGTCTTCTATGCGCTGCAGGCGATCGACGGAGACTGCCAACGCCCCATGCAGATCGCCAAGGGAATGCTTGAGTCGATCGTCATCGTCGTAGAGTTCAGGCGCACCGGACCGTATCTTGTTGTGCACCTTCTTGTTGGCGCGAACAAGCGTTACGACAGAGCCGAGGAGGACCGCGTCCAAAGCTGCGGCGATGCGAGCGAGTCTAGCGCGAAAGTGCATCAGCGAACGCCTCGTCAATCGGGAGCCCCGCAGCATCCACGAGCCACGCCCATTCGCCGGTTGGGTTGACCTCCAAGAAGTAGTACGCCTCGCCTGAGAGTGCCAAGTCGATTGCACCACAGCGGAGCCCCAGTGCGGCGACGAGTTCGACGCACAGTCTCGACACCTCGTTGGGGAGGTCATGGCGAACAAAACACGTGTGGCCTCTATGAAGTCGCCAGTCGTCGGACACGCCCTTGCCTGCCACAAGAACCTCTGCTGCGAAGACGCGGTCCTCGACTATCGTCACCCGCACATCGGTCTTGTGAAGGATTACCTCTTGAAGCAGAGTCGGAGCGGAGGCCCATGCGGGATCTTCCAAGTCGGCGCGACTGGCGAAGGTCGTGAATCCGAAGATCTCATCGCCAGATTCACGCACCATCACGGTGTCCAACCCCTTCACCGCATACTGCTGTCCCGGGAGACACGCACTCGCGTGGGATGGCACGTTCGTCACGAGCGTCGCCGGGACTCGCATTCCGATTCGCGCCGCCTCGCGAAGCTGAAGGGCCTTGTGCTCTGCTCTGTATGTGGATGCAGGGTTGTTGTACCAGCGCGCGCCGTCGAGCAACGCCAGGTTCTGCATAAACGCAGCCCACTGGATTCGAGCGAACCTGTCCTGCGGTCGTCTTTGGTCGTCACCGTAGTCCCTAACGAACACGGGCCGGCGAAAGAGAACCGACCGGAGTGAAGTCGGCGCGACGCAGAATTGGGTGCGGTTGAGATCCACAGTCAGACGCGGCGCGACAGGGTCTAAAGTGACGGAATAGCCGGGAAGATCCTCAGAGTTGAGGCGCAGGTACTCCACGCCCCGCCTCCGTAGGGCGGAGACCACGTAGTCGCAAGTGAAATCGAAGCGGCTGCCAAGAATCAGGACGGCGGGGCTGGCGGCAGTGTCTGGCATAGCTGCACACTACTCGCCCTTCTGGTCTTCGCCAGTCTCGATGTCGTGCTTCTTGGTGTGAGGCCCTCGCCTCCCTGGGAGTTCGACAGCCAAGACGCCCGTGGCGTCATCGCGCCATGCCCCAGCGAGGCCGTCGTAGCTACAGCCTGGCGGCTGCAAGTCTACCGTCCGGCGTTGGTAGCGCTGTGCGCGAGCGAGAAGCGGATGGAAATCGTCCATGGTGCCCCCTTCCTCCGGTCCTGCTGGCCCACCCTTGCAATCCACGGCACGTCGGCGGGGTCCAGCTACGGGTTAGGCCGCTTCCGGATGACTACCTTTGAACGGCTTCCCGTTCCAGATGATGATGAACTACCGATATCACATAATCGCGTCACTTTCAACTAGTTCTTGCGTTCTTGCACGTAGCTCTAAGTGTTACGCCGTTTCCAGAGAACATTCCCGCGCCTGGTGTCACGTATTGCCCATCGGACGCCGGTGGCCTGCACCGTCTCGGGCCCACGTCAGAATAGATCATCCTTTCTAGGAACCCCCGGCAGATTAGACGTTTCTTCAGAGGAAAGTCCTAAACAGGTATCAGAGGTCGTCCTCCCTCCAGAACCCGTTACTTTCCTGACACTGTCAGCTTCGTGACACCGCCCTCAGTCTTTGAACTGTGCCTTGATCTGGCCCCAGGTGGTTGCCTCATCAGAAGTGGCACCACTCCAATCGATCACGGGAGTAGGACCAATGGTTATGCCATAGACCACACCGTACACATGGCAGGTGCCTGGAATCACTGTTGTGATCCTCGACTTCGCTAACCCATCCGAGTCAGTCATAGCTGTGGCGCCGATGATCTCATCATTACTCCCTCGCGTTGAGTAGAAGGAAACTGTAGCACCCGATCTCGGGACACAATAGCAGTCCCTGACGAGGGCGTAGATCTCAACAGTGTCGCCAACACAAGGCGTATAACTCTTTGCCCACACCAAGCACGTGCAGTCACAGCCTAAGTCTTGTCCAGCCGGGACTGACACCATGGCGAGCAACACCGTGGGCAGCAGCGCGGTCATCAGCATTTTGATCATGGTGCACCCCTTTCAGCTCTGCCGTTGCGCTCGAACTCCATTATACCACGCCCACGATGACCGGCGGGCAACAAAGTGGATTCTGCCAGGGGAGTGCGGAGCCGCTGACATCGGCCCAGTCCCAGATACATGCGAGCAACCGTGCTGTCAGTGTCACTCCAGAAGCCGTCACTTTCCTGACACTGTCAGTTTCCTGACAGTCACTCCTTGACCTCGGCTGTTCTCGCCAGCGTGACTGACCAGTAGGTGGGCGATAGGAATTGCTTGCAACACCATGAATCGGGGGTTACAATCGCGGTCGTGCGAGTGGGGGTTCTTTGACGATGCACAGATTCAACGCAGCCTTGCAAGAGCCGTATTTGGGTGTACATTTCCAAGCAGCTATGTCAGAGAGCCGGAGATGGCCAACCATGGCTGCAACTTCCTGTCGCTGATTGGCGGGAAACGACGCCAGAGACCAATCCATGGCACTTAAGTTCACCTGTTCGAACTGCGGCGCGACCATTGTCGTCAGGTTCTTGAGACCTGGCGAAGCAGCGTCCTGCCCCAGCTGCAAGAGATCTATCATGGTTCCCGAAGATGCTGTGAGGATTGACGGGGAGTTTTCGTCTGGGATGCAGGCTGTTCATTCTGTCTCCGGAGGCGATCGTGGCAGTCCAAGGACTGACCAAGCAGAGGGATTGTCCCTCCCATGCCTTCGACCAAGGACGTTTGGGGGCGTCCTCGCCGAGGCCTGGAGAGTATATGCTCGGCACTTCGCCCTACTCATGGCCATCTCGACTGTTCCGGGTGTTGCAAGTTTCGTCGGGACTCCGCTGGCTCGCCATCTGTTTTCGATTGTTGCACGACATGGCGTCACCATGTCCTTCACTGGACTCCTTCCGTTCTGGCTCTTAGGCACACTATTGGGGATAGGGATGGCATCCATTTACGTTTTTGCAGCAGCTACAATAATACACCTGATTTCGCAGAGGTATGCGACCGGCGGTACTAGAGTCAAGGATGCACTTGCGTTCGCCGGAGCGCGATTCCGGCGATTCTTCCTGGCCCATCTGGTGGCTGGAGCGGGTTCGCTGCTACTCGCTGCTCCAGCTGCTACGGCCCTCTATCTCTTGGTGTTGAAGCCCCACGTCTCTTGGTGGGCTTTGCTCCTTGTGGCTTTTCTCGCTGCACCCATCGTCTATGTCTGGGTTCGCTGGATATTCGTGGGGCAGGTTGTATTGCTAGAGAATTGCAGCCCGGTGCGGGCCCTGTATCGGAGTGCCTATTGGACCCGAGGGTGCTGGTGGAGGATTTTCGGGACTGCTATGCTAGTTCTACTGATTCTGTGCCTGACGATATTCATCCTGTCTTTTCTGTTAGGCTCGTTCGGCAGCATGCTAGAAAGAATCCTATCTGTACCTGTGCTCCCTATAATCTATACGTTGCTCTACTTTGACGTTCGAGCCAAGAAGGAGAGTTACGGTCACGAGGCGCTGGCGCTTGCCATCAGGATGCGTGGAGGACGTCCGCAATCTCAAGAAGCAGGTCCCCCAGAATGATCAGCAATCTGACTATAGAGTATGAGAAGCTGTGAGACACATCCATTCTTCAGGCAACTGCCAGACAAGTGAGTGACCGCTCCGTAATAGCTGCTCGCGTGCGAACCCCCCGCCAAAGTGGGCACTTTCTCGGAGGAAGACCTTGAACAGGTATCAGAGGTCGTCCTCCAGAGACCGTCACTTTATTGACGCTGTCAGCTTTGTGACGGTTGCTGCGTGAGATCGGCTTCGTGATAGCCCAGTAACGAAGTTGTTAGGCTGCGTGCATACTTCCTCGCGTCCATGTCGCTTGACAGTCGCCTGCACTGGGGCTATACTGGCCTGGTCGGCTGGGGGAATTGTGGGAGATTCAGCCCGAAGGCGGCGGCGTTTCTAATCGACTCACCAGCCATCATGCTTGAACTTTGGACTGCATGGTCTATAGGGGTGGATTAGGTGGAAGTGAAGATCGAGGTTGACACGCATGACTCAGGTTTAGGGTTCAGTCTGTTCGACACCCGGGGACCATTAGGTCCAGGGACCAAGACTCTCCCCCCGGGTGGTGGGATCCTCACCCTTGAGCGCCTCTACTTTCGCAAAGCGGCCGGAGTTCCGGGAACTCTTTATCTCGTGCTGACCGTGGGCAGTAGTGTTGGGGCAAGCCTCTTTGCGAACTGGCTGTACGATAAGATTAAAGGGCGTGCATCCCAGGTCCGCATAGACCGCACAGAGGTGGAGCTCGAAGGCGACAAGATCAAGAAGATCATTGTGGAGAAGTTTGAGAAACGAGGGTGAGGCCACTCGAGGAATAGCGCAGGTGTACATGCCCTCTCCTGGGGGTTGGTGACGTGAACTTCCGCGCTGGGCCACGGCCTCGGCCGCCCAGCGCCAAATATAGTGCTGTCTGTCTCTTGAGATCACCGTCCCATCATAAGACGTCACGCTGATCTGGCACGCCCGGTGTGCGTACCTCGAAATCACCTTCTTCTCGAAGAACCCCGGCGAATCGGGCACTCTTTCGAAGGAAAACCCTAAACAGGTAGCAGAGGTCGGTTTGAAGGTCATCCTCCACAGACCGTCACTTTCCTGACACTGTCAGGTTTGTAACAGTTGTTCTCAGGCTCTGCTGATCTGGCCCAGGCGTGGGTGCACAGATCACTGACAGGAAGTGCTTGCAGCGTGAGAACCCTGAGCATAGAATCGACCCTGTGTGAGTCCGGACTCTCTGGTGGAGGCAGATCAGATGACCAAGACGTTCGACCAGGGCAAAGACGAGATCGCCCGGCTGTGCCATTACTTCGAGACCAACCGGCAGTCGTTCCTTGCCCCTGGCGTCAAGGAAGCTCACGTCCGCCAGTCGCTTATTGACCCATTCTTTGAAGCCCTCGGCTGGGACGTGCGAAACACCGCGAGGATTGCGCCCCAGTATCGCGAGGTGATTCCTGAAGACAGTCTTGACGTCGAGGGGCACCAGAAAGCCCCGGATTACACTTTCCGTGTAGGAACGCTGCCGAAGTATTACGCCGAAGCGAAGAAGTGCGGCATGAACATCCGTACCGACCCTGCCCCGGCTTACCAGCTTCGGCGCTACGGATGGAGCGCCAAGGTCGCACTGTCCCTGCTAACGGATTTTGAGGAATTCGGTGTGTATGATTGCGCTCTGCGGCCACGCCCAAGCGATAAGGCCAGCCATGCCCGGGTCCAGTACTTCGGCTTCGAGCAGTATCCGGACCAATGGCGTGAGCTCTGGGACGTGTTCTCCCGCGAAGCCGTCTGGTCTGGGGCCTTCGACCAGTACGCTGCCAGCAAGCGGAGGCGCGGCACTTCCGAGGTGGATGTCGAATTCCTGAAAGAGATAGAGAGCTGGCGCGACGCCTTAGCCCGGAACATTGCCCTCCGAAACAAGGAACTCTCGCACGATGACCTGAGCGCCGCTGTCCAACGAACCATTGACCGGATTGTATTCTTGCGAATGGGCGAGGACCGGAGCCTTGAGCCTTATGGGCAACTTCTGAAGCTGTGCGAACGGCCCGACATTTACCGCCGGTTCATGCGCGATCTGTGCCGCCGGGCCGACCAGAAGTACAATTCCGGGCTGTTTCACTTCGAGAAGGAAACCGGAGTGTCCGAGGACCCCGACCGGACCACGCCGAAGCTGGTGGTGGATGATGCGGTTGTGAAACCGATCCTGCAGAGTCTGTACTTTGCCCACGGTTCGCCCTATCACTTCGGCGTCCTGCCCGTGGAGATACTGGGGACGGTCTACGAGCGGTTTCTGGGCAGGGTCATTCGGCTGACGGCAGGGCACCAGGCGAAAGTCGAGGATAAACCGGAGGTGCGCAAGGCTGGTGGCGTGTACTACACGCCTACCTATGTTGTCGACTACATCGTGAAGAGTACCGTCGGCAAGCAGATCGATGGGAAGAGCCCCGCGAAACTGGCTGGCTCGAACGGCAAGCCCCCTCTGCGCATTTTGGACATGGCTTCTGGCAGTGGCTCTTTCCTGCTGGGGGCCTATCAGTGCCTTCTTGGGCACTGCCTGAATTGGTACTGCGAACACAAGCCAGAGCGCTTCAAGAAGGCTGTCTACAATGACCCTCGGAACGGGCAATGGCGGCTGACCATTGAGGAGAAGAAACGGCTCCTGACGACGCACATCTTCGGCGTAGATATTGACCTCCAGGCCGTGGAAGTGTCTAAGCTGTCGCTGCTTCTCAAGGCGCTGGAGGGGGAGGACGACGCTTCAGTTTCCAAGCAGATGGAGCTCTTCCATGAACGTGCCTTGCCCAACCTGGCGGACAATGTCAAGTGTGGTAATTCGCTGATCGGTCCCGACTACTATACTGACAAACTGATTTTCGACCGGGACGAAATGAAGCGGGTCAACGCCATGGATTGGATCAAGGCCTTCCCCGAAGCGATGAGAGCCGGTGGGTTCGACTGCATCGTCGGTAACCCTCCATACATCCGGGTCAGGACCTATAAGGAGATCTACCCAGGAGAGGCCGAGTACTTGGGGGCCAATTACGATTGTGCTACGCATGTCTGGGACATATACCTTTTGTTCTTTGAGAAGGCCGTCAAGTTGATGAGGCGTGGCGGGTCCGTTTCGCTAATCGTCCCTATTCAAACTTTGCACCAGCCCAATTGCGAGAGCCTGCGGCGCTACCTTCTGAGGAACACTCGCGTCCGGGAAGTTGTAGACCTCTCGAAGATCAAGGTCTTCCAGGATGCCATAGTCAAGAACTGCATCCTTACATGCGATCGCACTGATTCTGCGGGTGCCACTATCGGTGTGGCTATGCCCGAAAACCCGGGGGACCTGGCTGGAGCCACGGTTAGACGCTGGGCACAGTCGAAGGCAGAGAAGAATCCCGGCCTGAGTCTCAAAGTCGAGCTCCTCTCACCCGTTCGAGAAATGTGCGACAGACTCCGCGCGAGAAGCTGGCTTCTGAAGGACTTGTGCTATTCGACGTTCGGGCTCCGTTCATGCGCGAAGGGCACAGGGCAAGGTGGAAAGGAGCGGCTGATCACGCCGAATCCCAAGGCTAGGTATGCAAAGCCCTACCTTGAGGGAAGGGACATACACAGGTATGCCGCATCTCCGACAGGGCATTTCATACGCTACCTGCCCGAGGAAATGTACAGCCCTCGTTCGCCCGAGCTGTTTGAAACGCCTAAGATTGTGTCCCAGACGATGCTCTCAAGGCCAAGGTTGACTGCGACGTATGACGATCTTGGTTTCTACGTTGAACAGAGCTTGGCCTGCATCATACCACACGGCATCCTCACCCATCTGAAACCGAAGGCCGATCTGCCATTGAAGTTCCTGCTTGGCATACTCAACTCGAGTTTGGAGAGCTTCTATTTTCGATCATATGTCATCGATGAGTCGCTGGGGGGAGGACTCATACACGCCACTCCTGGGGCACATGACAAATTGATCATCCCCAAGATTTCGGGTAGCAGCATTCGGCAGATGGTCGACCTCGTCGATTCGATGCTGGCTCTTCATGAGCAGCTTGCGGGCGCGAAGTCCAGCCCTCAGAGGGAAGTGGTCCAGCGGCAGATTGACGCCACGGACAAGAGGATCGACGAGTTGGTATATGCGCTGTACGACCTTACGCCCGAAGAAATAGCCGTCGTCGAGCAAGGCTGAATCAGAAGGGCTATGAAATGAAGTTGCCACTGAATCAGGTGGGGCGACATTTTAGAGGGCGCCTAAGGTGAAAGGCAAAGCGGCGGAGACGATGAAGCTGCCACTGCCTGAGGGAACAGAATGAAGAGAGATTGCACCCCCTCCCCCCTTGACGATCGTCAGCTATTGGCCCTGGAGGAACTCCTGGGCAGGATCGCACCGAAGATCCTGGTCATAATGAACATAGCACCCAACCCCAAGGATCCGGCGGCGCTCGGCGAAGAGATGCGGGTGCTTCATGAACGTGTTGAGGAGATTGCACCTCTGTTCGCATCCGAGCCCGACACCCAGAAGGCCATTCTTGCGATAGGGCAGTTGGGTGGCGGCGCGGTCTCCCTCGGTCCGCGGGTACCTGTCGAGATATTTGAGAGATTCACGGTGGCAACCGGAGTTCTCAACGATGCGCTGGTGAAACGCCAGACTGCATACCGGGCGAGCAACCAGGATGAGACACTTCCAGCCAAGCCGCTCGCCATTCTGCAATATCTCGAGTGGCTCCGCCTCCATGGCAGACGTCGCTGGAAGCTCGTGATCCTGGGGGTTGTTGGATTGATCATCGTTATCCTCGCCATCTATTATGGTCCCATCCTGATAAAGGGCTGGCACCCGCCGCGGGGAGGGTAACAATGGCTGGGAAGGTTCTGGGTAAGGAGTGTGTACGCTCTCTCCCCCGCGCCCTATACGCCCGCGTCTCCTCCGAATCCCATTACGCTCGGACGCCATGACCGCCCGGGGGCTCTGCCTATACGATGCAGACCGGGTAACCCCTGAAGGTCAGCTGCGTTTCGCTGTGACGCCTTGAATAGAACCGCCAGTTTAACTTATACTGAAGGAGTCGATTAGTTTCATTGCGTCACTCCGTTCCACGGAAGAGGCAAGATGGAAGATCTTCTCCCCAAGCAGCCTTTTCACAAGCGCATCGAGTTTCTCGGCCGTCTGTCTAAACCCGGCATGAGCGTTGGCAACTTGCAGATGGTGGTGCAATACTCGCTAGTCGAGGCCAATGACATCACTGGAAGGATTCTGGGGTCCCACCTGGTGTCGAAGGATCTGCTCGATCTTCTCGATCATCCTGGGCTGACATTCTCATTGTCGTCGGAGCCAGCCAGTAGCCGGGTAAAAGTTGAAAGTGACAATCTCTGGCTTCCCGGCGTTTCCACGCGGTATCTCGGCGATGAGAGCATGATCTATCCGGTGAGCGATCTCAGCATACGCAGCCTGGAGGTTTCAGAGCAATACGGCCCAGATGACACAGATGAACGCAACATCATCTTCTTCGTGACGGGACCTCGGGCTTTCTGGCAGGTGAAGAGCATGAGAACTATGCATCCGAACGGCCAGGTCGACAGCGAGATCCTGAACTCCACACTGAATCTCGAGACTGGTCAACCACTCGGCGTCGAGGTGAAACCTTGGTTCTTCTTCGAGCAGGCGACCGATGAAGCACAGGAAGCAACCGCAAGGGTGCTCGCTGTTCATGTCAGAACCACCGCTAAGCGAGAGGATCTGCCGGACCCCGAGTTCATCCAGTCAGCAAGGTTCGTCCTGGATCACCTCACTCTACTTGTATCATTCCTTTCCAGACGATGGGTCAGGTGGTTCCGTTATGAGTTCTGGAACGGGACCGAAACGAAGAGCTTCTACAGAGTTGTCCACAGATGCACGACCGAAGAGGTGGAGATCGACAGCTCACCAGTCGCGCCGACGGAGGTGAGGACACTTTTGGAAAACGGATTCCGCCGCTTCCGGAATCTCGCGCTTATGGACTCGGATTTGTGGATGCCGATCGTCTACTTCGTGTCAGGTTGCGAGGCCGAGTATCTTGAGGACAGGTTTGCGTCCCTATTCTTATCGCTTGAGAAGATTAAGGACATTCACGCTAGGAAACAGGGCGGTGGCAGGAATGTGACGAAGGATCAATTCGATAGCCTCAGGACCGAGATCGCTGGTGCCATTGATTGCATGGTTGATTCAGAGGAGGCGCGCACCACCCTGAAAGGGAGGATCCCTGAATTGAATCGCAAGCCTCTGCGCGACGTGCTTCTGCGTCTATTCTCAGATTACGGTGTGGAGTGGCAAGATCTCTACCCATCCGGCTCAAACCTCGATCTTGTAGGCACTAGGAATGTGCTCTTTCATTCCTCGACGCCGATCAACATTGAGACGCTGGCCAAAGAGACCGCGAGGTTGGAGGCCCTTGTGCAGAGGTTGCTGCTAAGGATGCTCGATTGGCGTGATCTCTCGCGTGCACCAGACGCGTTCAAGAGGCGCTGGCTTACGGGTGGCGACTAGTAGCGTGCACGCGTGCACCGGATCTTTGTGGCAGAATCCCCGTGCGAAATGGTGGGGATAGGAGGACGGCATGAGTGATGATGCGCCTGTTGTCCCGCCCCAGGCCCCGTCTATATCTGCTGATGCTTTGCTGATGGCGCTTCTGGGTCTGGGAGAGGAGGTCAGGAGTTCCCCGATGGATGGCCCTGCTTGTCGTAAGCTGGTGGAGGCATCCCTTCGGCGATGGAGGAAGAGCCTGCCCAAGAGGGTGGACCGGTTCGTTAGCAAAGTTCAGCCCAAGTTCAGGCGCTTTGCCCGCGAGGCCAAGGGCGACCTAGAATTCCTGTGCGGAAAGGGAGCGAATCCCTTTGTCTTGGTGTGGATCGTTGACGGTCGCCTGTGGTGGTGGTGCGACGTCTGGAGGGATCTGGCCAGGAACAGTGATGCTGACCGCAGACAGCTGCTGTCTCCTGCATACTGGAGCTGGCTCATGAAGGTCCTCGGTAAGGCGGAGAAATCCCTGTCGCTGCTGGCATCAAATGAGTGGGTGCGTCTTGCGGTGGACATGAATCCTGATTGTGAGAAGAACGACCTAATACCGTTATCGAAACAGGTACTTCAAGCTGGATCATCGGTACGGAAGCTCCTAAGCACGATTCGTGAGCTCGGCCTAGATCAACCCGGGTGGGGGCTAGTGCCTAGCGCCCCCGGAAAGTTCCCGCGTTTGGTGAAGACGGGAAGTCCCATGGGTGGTAGGCCCGTGGAGGAGGACTGGGGCGCGTGCGCGGCGGCGCTCTACTCGTATTTGATGCTCACCACCCGCAGACCACACTGGGTATCGATAGCCAGACTCCTGGGGGCTGCCGGGGTTAAGGAGTTCAGCAGGGCTATTCCTGGAGAGGGGAGGCGGGCGTCGACCGAGTACCGGAACTTACGGCACGACTACAGAGAGATCTACGCCAGCACAATTAGAAAGCGGATAGAAAGGATTCGGAGAGATAAGGAGGCATGGTACAAGGCAGAGCAATCCGCGCGCGGCTGGCATGCCATGTTTGGTAGGGACGGGATGGTCGTGCCGTCCATAACAAGCGCTTCTCACCCACCAGGTACTACCGGATGAAACCCGGCCAGAAATTGGGAGGTTTCGTCCTTAGGTAAATAGCAGACTCGTTCGTACCATAAGTCCCGGGAAGATGAATACGGCTTCCCGGGCTTTCTGTTGATGAACGGCCTGGAGGGACCAGGGGTGGACGCCAGAGAGTGGAAAGCGTGGTGAGCAGTGTGAAGTGGATTCGAATCTGGACTGAAGAGACGATGAGCGGAACTACGTTCCAAGAGCTTGATGCAGCCCAGCGCGGCGTCTGGTTCTCGCTCCTGGTGCTTGCAGGCCGTGGGCCAAGGGAAGGCATTGTTGATCTGCGGAAGGGTACGGGGTACACGGTGGAGCATCTGGCGCAGCTGCTCAACGTGGATCCTGACCTGATATTGCCCGCGATCAGACGTCTATTGGAGGTGAAAAAGGTCTCGCTCTTACCTAAGAACGAGCCCTTCCCACCGAAGACCATCAGGCTCCGTATCCGCAACTGGAAGAAGTACCAGACAGAGTATCAAAGATATCGTAAGGGCAAGACTGGCAAGGACCTGGAAGTTGGATATGCCTCCAACGGGCCTTTGGATAACCCTCCAAGCGACCCTTTGGATATGCCTCCGCCACAGAGTAAGAGTGAGACTAAGAATGAGATTAAGAATGAGATTGAGAAAATACATAGTGAGTCTACTAGCGTAGACTCTGCTGCCTTTGCCGCCTTCTGGAACTCGACCAAGACCCTCCCACTCATAAAGGGCATGACCCCAGAGCGGCGGAGAAAGCTGACCCTTCGAATGCGGCTTGCTGAATTCCGCGACTCTTGGAAGGAGGCGGTTGAGGCTCTTGCTCAGGACCCCTGGTACCTGGGCGAGAACGACCGGAAGTGGCGCGCCACGGTTGACTGGTTCCTGAAGAACGATACGAACTGGGTGAAGGCATGGGAAACGCGATTGTCCTGTGGTGTGCATACACAGCGGACCAGAGAACAGATTGAAGCCCAGGAGAAAGCGATTCTTGATAGGGCGGAGAAGGAAGCGCAGGAACGAGAAGCGGCACTCAGTCCGGAGGCAAAGCACTTCGTGGACCAGATTGGAAACAAGGGAATAGAGCGGGAAGGAGAAGCCGGCTCCTGACCACGACGCTGCAGCGATCCTGCTACCAACAGGGCGTGCGGTGGGCAATAGAATGAGGGATGGTGGGGATGGGAAAGAGGCAGTCGGGATTGGCTGAGCCTGCCTATGACGTTAGGTGGGACTACGATCCGACTGACGACGGCGAGGACAGGCTCTTGAAGGTGTACGAGCTTCTGCTGGGCCTCCCGGAAGCCTCAGAAATCGACCAGGGGGGCCAGAATTGACTTGCTATGTTCTGCGGGGTATCCGTGTATGTTCCATGGCAATGGAAGGACGCGCCAGATGAAGCCCGTGATCTACGCCAGGGTGAGCACCGAGAAACAGGAGAAGCAGGAGACGATCCAGTCGCAGCTGGTGGCCCTGCGCGAGTTCGCGGGAGGAAACGGCTCAGCTGGCTGCGTCGAGTATGCCGACGATGGCTACACGGGGGAGCTCTTGGCTAGGCCCGGGCTCGACCGCCTGAGGGACGATGCCAAGAAGAGTCTCTTCGACACTGTCTTGGTGCATTCGCCGGATCGGCTCTCAAGAAACTTCATCCACCTAAGTTTGCTGAAAGAAGAACTGACCAAAGCTGGAATCAAGATCAAGTACCTCAACCGGCCGGAGAGCAAGGACACCCCTGAGGATAAGCTCTTGGAGAATGTCCAGGGCGTGATTGCCGAGTATGAGAAGGCCAAGATACTCGAGAGAACAAGACGGGGCAGGCTCCACAAGGCTCAGAGTGGCTTCGTGATCGGAGGATGGGCACCATACGGATACAAGTACGTACTCGGGGACAGAAACAAGAAGGAGCATGGCCATTATGAGGTGGTGCCTGAAGAGGCAAGGGTTGTAAAGCTCATATTCAGGATGCTCGTTTATGATGGGTTATCCGTGAGGGGAATAACGAAGGAATTGGTACGACGGGGTATCAGCCCTCGGAAGGGCAAGTGCTGGAGGCCGGGCACTATCCATCGAATTGTCAGAAACGAGACCTATGTCGGCACCACCTACTATGGCAAGTTTGCCAGCACGGAGCCTAAGAGGCGCAGGACCAGCGCCGTATACAGGAGAGCCAAGAATACGAGCAAGCGGCTGAGACCGAGGGACCAGTGGACGCCGATTCCGCTGCCCAAGTCGCTCGAGATACTGGATCGGAAGACCTTTGAGTTGGCTCAGAGGCAGCTCAAGATAAACGCGGAACGATCACACCGGAATGTCAAACACGACTATCTGCTGCGGGGACTACTGAAGTGTGGTGAGTGCGGCTCACCGATGTATGGGGCGGCCTCGCGTGGGAAGCTCTTCTACCAGTGTGGCAACCGCAGCCGCACGTTCCCTTTTGAAAGGGAGTGTCGGGGTAGGTCAGTCAAGGCGGAACGGGTAGAGAAGGCTGTATGGGAGAAAGTCTGCGAGGCGATTGCTAAGCCAGAGCTGATAGTCAGTCAGATCGGGAAGCTCAAGGACAGGGCTAGGGCAGGTCAGGTGGCTCTCAGGACAGATCTTGAGCGCACAGACAAGAGCTTGGCAGCTGCCGAGATGGAAGAGGATAGACTGCTTGATGCCTACCGCGAGGAGATCATCTCCAAGGACCAGCTGAGGGACCAAATTGCAAAGGTTAATGACAAGAGGGCACGCTTGAGCGAGGAGAAGCAGTCCATCGCAGCTAAGTTAGATGGGAATGCGGCTGCCGGCTTCGACAAAGATGACGCAGCTTACTACTGCGAGACTGTAAGAAAGCGTCTGGATAGCCTGTCCTGTGATTTCGAGGGCAAGAGCCAGGTCCTTAACCTGCTCGTCAATAGAGCCTATCTACAGGGCAGCACAGTGCGAATCAAGGGTATCATCCCTGCTGGCGGCGATACACACCCGGACCTGGCGGCAGGCAGTACTGCGACTCTCTCACCCAGATGTCAGAGGCGCAATACACACTCCTTTGAGTTTGAGCTGGAGGCAGCGCTTCCATGAGTTACCCCACACCTGAGTTTCTATTATCTCGGGGTTAGGGACCTGGGGGGCACGGCTGGCTGGGCGCTTAGGGAGGCGTCTCCGTTTCTCTGGTTGTCGGGAGGGGGTGGTTGGGCATGTGGACGAGATTGAAGGCATTGCCTCCGTACATTGGTGGTAAGCGGAGGCTCTTGGGAAGGATCTTCAAGCACCTGCCTAAACCCGGGGAAGCTCCGGTTCTCGTGGATGCGTTCCTGGGTGGTGGCTCGGTATCGCTCTTTGGGAAAGCTCGTGGCTACCGGGTGCTGTGTAATGACATCGCCCTTAGGAGCTACATCGTTGGGAAGGCGCTCATAGAGAACGACCACGTGACCTTGAGCGAGGCAGACGTGACCAGGCTCTTTGCCGGAGCTGGGGGGAATCCTGGGTTCATCGAGCAGAACTTCTCCCGAGGCGTTCTTACCGCGAAGCATGCCCGCTTCCTTGATGGTGCGTTTTCTGTTGCGCGCCAGGTCGAAGGTGTCAAGGGGTGGCTACTGTTATTGCTGCTTACCAGGTATATCCTTCATGTGCGCCCCATGGGCTGTGACTTTGGGGCTAGGACTATCATGCAGCAGGCAGAGGATGGAGAGTGGGAGCAGGTGAACCCGAACTACCTTCGGCAGATGATCGGGAAGAACGTCACTGGTCACCCGAAGGCCCTGGCTGACAATCTCGTGGAGGCCATAAATGCGGGAGTCTTCTCCAATGGCCTGAGGAATGAAGTGTATCGGCTGGATGTGTTCGATTTCCTGAATCGAGTGGAGGGCGACATCCTGTACTTGGACCCGCCCTACGCTGGCGTGCTGGCGTATGAGAGCCAACTGAAGCCCTTAGACTGCATCCTGGAGGGCAAGATGGTGAGGGGTGACGTGAGCGCCTTCAGCAAGGCAGGCGCGGTGGAGGCCATGGAGAGGCTCTTTGATGGGAGTGGGAGGTTCCCCCTGTGGGTCATCTCGTATGGAAACGCGACGATGGGACTCGGTGACCTGGTGGGGCTCGTGAGCAAGTTCAGGCAGGTCGTCCATGCTGAGGAGATACTTCACAACCACCTGCCCTCCCTGATGGGTGAGCAACGCAGGAACGCCAACCGAGAACTCTTGATAGTTGCGAGGTGACGATGATGAGCAAGGCGTTTGAACTGGTCGAGATAGAGGTCGGGAAGCTGCAGCCCAACCCCTGGAACCCCAATCGCATGTCCGAGGAGATGTATCACAAGCTTAAGGCCTACATCAAACGCGAGGGCCTGGTGGAGCCTATCGTGGTAAGGCCGAAAGGCGAAGGCTACGAGATCCTCGGCGGGTTCCACAGGTGGAAGATTGCCAAGGAGATGGGATACGAGAGCGTCCCCTGTGCCGTGGTCGAACTGGATGATCGCCGGGCGAAGATACTCTCCATAAACCTCAACGAGATGAAGGGCCAGAGCGTATCGGCGTTGCTATCTGAGCTCGTGCACGACTTGAGCCAGGAGCTGACCCTCGAGGACTTGGAATCTCAGCTCCCTTATACCGAGGCAGACCTCAAGGACGCCCTCGAACTGATGAAGATCCCGGATGGCCTGGAAGCCTACCTCGACGCTGAGGTCGCCAAGGCGGAGCGAGAAAGGCCTCACATCCTCTCCTTTGTGGTCGAGGACGTGGAAACAGTCGAGAGGGCGATTGAAGAGGCCTCCAAGCGCAACGGTGGCCTCACACGGGGCAAGTCCCTGGTCGAGATCGCGCGAGCGTATGTCGGCGAGGTGACTAACAAGTGAAGGAGCAGGAGCATCAGCAGAAGGCATTCGAGTTCTACTACGGGCTCGGCGAAGCCAGGAGCTATAAGCTGGTGGCGCAGGAGTTCGGAGTTTCACTTGCTACAGTCAAGATGTGGGGCAAGGCGTTCGGTTGGAGGGAAAAGTGTCGCGAGCGAGACGCCCAGGCTGCCCGAGCGATGGCGGACCGGAGTCTCGAGGAGAACGTGGAAGGCATGGCCCGAAACCGCAAGATCGTCAAGATGGGTCTCCTCCAAGTGGCAAAGGCTGTGGCAGAGGGCAAGGTGAAGGTGACGATGGCGGACCTCGACCGCCTGGTGAGGCTCGAGGAGTACCTGAGGGAAGACGCAGGGGCTGCTGGCCAGGGAGGTGCGCTCGAGGGCACGTTGCTAGAGGAGGTGAGGAAGCGGTTTGTTGATCGTCAAGAAGCGGAAGGCGACGCCTGAGGACATCTACAAGTGGCTTGGAACACTGCCCGGGTTCATAGAGGGGCTCAC
>CAYHHI010000054.1:0-21353 GCA_964356335.1 uncultured bacterium | reverse complement strand
ACGATCGCATTGATCTCGTCCGAGTTCAGGGCTTCCTTTTCGAGGAGGAGCGCGTACTTGGCGGCGAAGTGCTGGGAGAGCACGGGGATGTCCTCCCTCCGGCGCCTCAAGGGTTCAACGTAGATCTTCAAGACGCTGATTCTGAAGAAGAGATCCTCTCGGAACCTCCTGTGCTTCATCTCGTCCTCAAGATCTTTGTTCGTAGCGGAAATCACTCTGACATCAATGCGGCTGGTTCTTGTATCGCCTACCCGCCTCAGCTCATTCTGCTGGAGCACTCTCAGAAGCTTGGCCTGTATGGGAAGCGAAAGATCTCCGATCTCATCCAGAAAGAGCACTCCGCCATCGGCGACCTCGAAGATGCCCGGTTTGTCCCTTATCGCACCGGTGAAGGCGCCCGCCAAGTGACCGAAGAGCTCGCTCTCGAACAGGGCTTCGGGGATCGCCCCGCAGTTGACGGCTACAAACGGTTTCTGCTTCCTTGGACTTGATGCGTGGACCAGCCTCGCGATCAGTTCCTTGCCCGTGCCGCTTTCGCCTTCGATCAGGACGGGACTTGACGTAGGTGCGACGATCCGCGCCGCCTCAAGGGCGAGCTCCATCTCCTTGCTGACAAAGACAATGTCTTCGGTTTTCATCGCGGGTGTCTAGACGAGGTCTAGCTTACGATTACTTTCCCTTCCCCCTCTGTGATCTCCCCCACAACCCTCGAACCGTGAGCCTGTCTCAATACTTCTGGAAGGCTTTGATGCGGGACCACTAGCAGCATACCCAGACCCATGTTGAAAACGCGGAACATCTCCCGGTCTTCCACGGGTCCGCCCTCGGCAATCAACCTGAATATCTTCGGCACCCGCCACAGGGATTTCCTCAAGGTGCCGTTAAGCCCAGGCCGAAGTATCCTCTCGAGGTTTCCGGCTATCCCCCCACCGGTGATGTGAGCGATGCCTGAGACCAAATGTCGCTCTACCAGAGGATAGACCTGGTTAAAGTAGTTCGTATGGGATTTAAGAAGGACCCTGCCGAGGGGTTCGCGCCAACCCTTGGGAGGTTTCTTGAGATCCATGCGGCACTTACGAAGCAAGACCTTTCGGGCAAGGCTGTATCCGTTGGTGTGAAGCCCATTTGATGGCAGTCCGACAATCAGATCTCCCTTTCTTGTCCTTGACCCGTCAAGCAGGCTTGACCGTGACGTGAGCCCGATGATGAACCCTGCCAGATCGCACTCGCCGCGCCCATAGACACCCGGCATCTCGGCGGTCTCGCCGCCTATAAGCTGGATCCCGTACCGTCTGCATTCGGTAGCGATGCCGGAGAGTATCTGTTTGAAGACCTTTGCATCCAGCTTCTCGAAGGCGATGTAGTCAAGAAACCCTATCGGTCTTGCGCCGATACAGAGAATGTCGTTGATGCAATGGGCGACTATGTCGTGACCAAGCCCGACGTGCCAGCCATATTCCTTGGCAATCTTGACCTTCGTGCCAACTCCATCTACGCTCGCGACAATGATCTGGCCGGCACGGCCGCCAAGATCGATCATACCTGCGAAGTGCCCGCTCCCACTCGACAGGCTGGAACGGCTCAGGATCTGCTTTATTACCTTGACGAGACCGTCGTACTTGTCGAGATCAACCCCAGCTCGCTTATATGTGATGCTCTTCATGGCTACCCCGAGAATAAGCATTTCGCATGCCGTCGAAACACTCAGACATTTTGCTACTACCTGCAAACTTGTTCAACACAATTTCGGACCAGGTGTAAGAACCCCGACACCATCGTCAATAGGGGGACACTTCAGGGCTCAATCTTCGAGATAAGGCGTGACTTCGTATTCGGTCTGCTCGGGTTGACTCAGGATCTCTATGATGCGATTTGACGCATCAAGCGCGGCAAGGGCAGCCGCCTTCTGTTCGTCACGATCGAACTGGACGCACCCGGCAAGTCTCCTAACATCCGTGGCTGAGATAAAGTTGGCAAGCACCACCACGGCCTTTCGCTCGCCGCTCCTTATCCTCACAACATCCAGAAGCTCCAGGCTCGCATCCGGGCCAACCATCTTCTCCAATGCGCGGAAGGCGGCATTCACAACCAGCCTGAGATTACCTCCACCCTCTACCACTCCGCTGGCTTCGCCAGTCACGGTGAGCCCACCCCGCTCAAGCGTGACCTCGGCGCATCCTCTACCCCCGGAAGTCGCAAGCTTCATCGCCACCAGCTTGGGCCGCTGGGGCTTCTCACCCCGACGTTCCTCCTTCTCCTCGACCCTCGCGATCGACACTTTCCGGTGGTCAACCTTTATGCCGAAATCGGCAAGCATCACGGACTCCACGTCTCTCACGATCTGCTTGGGTGATCTCTTAGTGGAAGAGACTATATGGATAGCGGATATGGAACCGTCAGGATTGAACTCGACGTTACAGGATTGGACATCAGGAAGCGAGGCTATCGCGCGCTTTATCTTTTCCTCAGGAATGTCCCGCTGTATAGCCAAGACCAGCCTCCAGAAGGCTATCTACAGTCTGAGATGATACCACAAGTTCCGAGGCGAGGCAAGCGAAAAGCCCGGCGGCCGGCGGGTCATCCGGCTGCGAGACTTCTCACCCTGTCCCACAGGATATTGGCGGAACCATTGCGCAGGTAAATTCCGAACCCTCCAATCTTGACCTGCGTGTATTCACGCTGGAGGTAAGGACCTGCACTCTCGGGTTCATACCAGAGTTGGCCGACCACGTCGGGCTTGAGCTGCCCGATCGAATAGGCATAATCCCATTTGAGATGCCCTGGGTAAAAGGCCACGATCTTCTTTGCACCGGAGGCGGTCCTCATCCTCTCATGGGCGATCGTCCGGTCATTCTTGCCGAGGATGCTGACGGCAGGTCTCTCTGAGAAGTAGGGAATCGCCCCGTCCCAGACAACGGCAACAGTTGCGCGATCGTTTGTGATCTTTGCGATTGCAAGCGCGCGCTCCACCATCCTCTGGTTGTCTTCCACATGCAGGGGTCGTCTGAACAAGAGCATTTCTCCCAGGGCTGCCGGGCCATAGATGGCGTTGAAGCTGGCCAGACTCACGAATATCAGCGCGATCCCGGTGCGCCTGAGGTTCTTCTCGGCCAGCGTAAGACTCGTGTGGGGCGGGCAGGTGGCGATGTAGGCCCTTATGAGACCACCAATCGTCTCGAGCCCCGCGAAGAAGAGAATGAAGAAACACGGCATGGCGATGCAGACGTAGCGATTGCTCCCTCCCCACGACTCCCATGCATCGCCTCCGACGTAGATACTGTATGCGAGCTGACCAAGGAAGATACTCGCAAGAAGCATCTCCCCTTTCTTGCGCCGGGCCACCAGCAGCCCCAAGGGCACCAGGAAAAGGAGCAGGTTCATTCGCCAGATGAAGACGGAGATGATGTAGACGCCCCGCGTGATTCTCCAGAGCAGGGGAAAACCTGTGAGTTTGTGATAATAGGTGTTCGGCAGAAAATCGCCATAGTACGAAACCCTGAAGATCGTCTGCGCGGCAGATGCGATCCCGAAGAAGATAAGCCCGACAGTGAGGTGTTTCCTTCTGGCTGTCGGATGCGCCCAAGCCATGAACGCAAGCATCACGGCGAAGGCCACGGCCATATCAAGCCTCACAAGTGTAGCCAGGGATAGAAAGGCATAGGGCCAGAAAGAGAAGGTTTTCGATTCCATTGACTGAAGCGCTTTCCAGATGGAAATGCTCACCAGGAGAACCAGAAGCCCCACTTCCATCCCCTGGAGGCTCCAGTTATTGATCGGGAGGTAAAAGGCCGTCGTGATCACTGCACCAAGGGCAACGAACCTTGAGCCGCCCGATATTGCTGCAGCTATCTTTCTCACGAAGAAGAGATTCACGAGAAGGAGCACGGCGCTCGTCGCCTGTACCAGAAGGCTCATCTTTGACTTGGCTACGGGGAGAAGGTGGAGCAGGGCCATGTAGAGGGTCCATAGCAGATTGGTATAGCCTTCCACCCTTTCGCCACCTGCATTCCACACGAGACCGTGCCCGTGAGCGAAATTCTTTGCGTAGGTCATCGAGATCATCGCATCGTCAAAGAGGGAGAAGTACCTCTCGCCATTGATGACGAAGCTGGTTCTATAGATGAACAGGCCCGCATAGAGGCAATAGAGGAGGAGTACGGCCACCCATACCGCGTCGAGCTTCCTGCTGTTTTTCACTATGCGATTTCCCCCGGCGGCCTCATCTGGCCGTTAGCAAACGGACACCGCTCAGGCAATCCCTGACGCCACTGCCCTTGGGCCACGTCACTGGCTGTCTTTCTCTTCGTCGTCTGCGGAAAGGACTTCTTTCTCGTCGAGTCCTATGTCCTTGAGAAGCTCTCTGGCCAAGTCAGCCTGGTCCTTCCTCGCCATCAGCCTTGAACCAAACAGCCCCGCACGCAGTCTTCCGATGGGGATGCCTTCGAAGAAATGGGTTATGCCTTCTCCTTCGAGAATTGATTCGATCACTGCCATATCTGCAGTGTTAATGACGCGCATGATCTCCTCAAACTCAGCGTAGTCATACTCAAGGCGGGGCTTCTTCTTAAGCTCCTCCGGTGGCTCACCCCGGACCAACTTGACGCCACAATCGGCACACACGCTAAAGCCTTCTCGGTATTCGGCCCCACACTTCGGGCAGTACATGGCTGTCGCTCCTTCAACGTCTCCTCACTTGTCCCATGCCGGAGATCGACTTTCGAACGCTTGGGGATCCGAGGTATTCAACCGACCCCACACCAGAGACTTCCACATCCAAATCATCGCTCGCGTTGACGGTCGCATTGCCGACGCCACTGACATCCACCGCTGCCTGTCTGGCCCTCAGATTCTCACCATGGAAGCTGCCACTGCCAGAAATATCGATGTCCACCATGTCAGCATCTCCTGAGATCGTGACGTCTCCTGATCCCGAAATGGAGACTGATATATGCCGGACGTCGATGTTTGTCGCCTCAATGCTGCCGGATCCTGAGAGGGTCAGATCATCAAGTTTCCTGACCTCAACAAGGAATTCAATCGGTCTGGTTGGACTCGTGCTTCCATGAGCTCCGAGTGAGAGCCTGCCGTTGGCAACTCCGGCATTCAGCAACGGCAGGATGTTGTCTTCGGCCCTGATTGTCAGTGATTCCCTTCCCGTCTGCTTGACGGTGACGTTGCCAACCCCTTCAAGTGAGATGCTTGAAAAATCACTCACCTCGGAGGATTGATCGACCACATTGCCCGACCCCTTGTCCCCCCTGCTTGCCCCGCTTCCCCCAGCACCGATTACAACGCATCCTGCCTGGAAAAGCACCATGCTCGCCAAGCACGCGACGGCGAGCAAGCGTCGAAGCAAATCCATTGTTCTGCCCTCCCCTAAGAGACCGACACCCAGGGTAAACCACTGCGTAAGCAAGACCTCTGGCTCTGTTATCATGATTGCCGTGGGGTGTCAACACGATTGTGTCTCCCCTACATTGAGACGGGGGCGGATACACCAATCAGGTAGAGGGCACTTCTCAGAACAGTTCGCATCGCCCACGAGAGACAGAGCCTCGCTTCCGACAAGGGCCTGTCTTCGGTGACGACCCGGTGGTTGTGGTAGAAGCGGTGGAACCGTCCAGCAAGGTCGATGAGGTAAGTCACGATTCTATGGGGTTCAAGCGCCAGAGCACTGGATTTAACGACTTCGTCGAAATCGGCAAGAGCCTTGATGAGATCCACTTCCTCTTCTGTCTGAAGCAGGGCGAGATCGCCCTCGGGAGGCAGATGCTCGAAGCCGCTCCCCTTGGCAAACTCCATTATGCTCGATATTCTGGCGTGAGCATATTGAATGTAATAGACCGGGTTTTCCTCTGAGGTCTTCTTGGCAAGGTCGAGATCGAAATCTAGATGACTGTTGCACCGTCTCATCAGGAAGAAGAACCTGGCAGCGTCGGCTCCGACCTCGCTTACGACGTCGTCCAGGGTCACGTACTCGCCGGCCCGCTTGGACATCTGGATGCGCTTCCCTTCCCTCACCAGGTTCACTTGCTGAGCGATAAGAACATCAAGCCAGTTCTCGCCGATCGCGAGATCTGGCATCACCTGTGAAGCTATTCGCATCGCGGTCTTCATTCTCGCCACATGGCCGTGATGGTCAGGACCCCAGATGTCTATTACGTGCTCAAAGCCTCTTTTCCGCTTGTCAATATGATAGGCGATGTCCGTGAGGAAATAGGTGGGTTGCCCTGTTCTGCGCCTTATGACCCACTCATCCTTTTCGCCCGTCTCTTCCATTTCGGGCTTCGCTGGGTCTCCCACGCCGGCTCGCTTGCCGTGACGGCCCTGCTTGTCCTCGCAACTTCCGCTTGCCTCCTCACCACCCTTGAGCCACACCGCGCCATCCTTTTCGTAAACGAATCTCCCGTCGGAAACCAGCTTCCCGGAGACCCGAGCGATCAGGTCCTCAAGTGTGGACTCCCGCACCCACGTATCGAACTTGAGACCGCCTTCGGGCCGGTTGCCGAATCTCTCAAGAGATGCGCGCTGGCCCTCGACTATCCTTTCCACGGCAAACCTGCTGAAGTCGAAACGGCGGCCGGCGATTGCCTCACCCAGGAATACCCTGGCCGCCGGCAGCAACGTGTGTTCTTGGCCGGGCTCATCTTTGCCGCAGGCGGCACGCAAGAAACTTCGATATCTGTCCATCCAGACCAGTCTGGAGGTTATCTCTTCCATCCCAAGGCGCTGTCTGGAAAGATTGCAGACGTAGAGCGGCGCCCAGAAGCAGCATTGATCCGGGGTGAGCGCCTGCTTGAAACTCCCGTATTCGCTGAGGTAACTCCTGGCCTCATTCTCGCCCGGTCGCTGGGTGCCTGCCTCTCGCGAGATAAAATCATCAATCAGGCGTGCCTCACGATCGCCGGCAGGCTCAGGCCGACCGCCCTCTTCTTCCATCTGCCTGTCCGCCCAGTCGGCAAGCCCGTTGACTCTTCGGGCTATCGCCACCAGGTACTCACCCGGATAGCCGTTTTCGGGTATCTCACTTTTCTCTCCCAGGCTTTCGCGGAAACGAGCCTCGAGCGAACGGCCAAGAAGCTCAAACTGGGTGCCCGCGTCATTGACGTAGAACTCACTCCTCGCATCGTGGCCGGTTCTTCTCAAGAGCCGCACAAGCACATCGCCGACCGCGGCAGCTCGCGCGCTCACGACGTTGAGCGGTCCCGTCGGGTTTGCACTCACAAACTCCACCTGGACCAGCTTCCCACCTCCAACAGTGCCCGAACCGTAACCCTCCTGGTCCTTACAGGTCACAATCTCGCTGAGCTTTCTCAGGTAAACCTCGGGCGATATCGAGATGTTTATGAAACCTGGCTTGGCTATCTCAATCGAAGATATCGCAGCAGCGGTTCGCACCCGTTCTGCAATCTTCTCGGCCACATCCATTGGACTCACGCCGAGAGCCCTGCCTACCAGGATCGCCACATTGCTGGCGAAATCGCCGAAAGCCTTCTCCCGTGGCTGATAGGTTTCAAACCTGAGGTGGCCGAGTAAGGGATAGGCCTGCTCTAAGGCTGCCTTGAGAACGCTCTCAATCTCTTCCCTGATAGTCACGCTTTCCTTACCCTGGGCATCTTTGGCTTTACTACTTCCGAGGGAGCATCTCCCCAGAGCGTTTCTAGCGAGTAGAACCTCCGTGTCTCGCTGTTAAAGATGTGAACCACTACATCAACGTAGTCTATGAGGATCCATTTCCTTGCCGTGTAGCCCTCAACATGCCACGCCCGCGCACCACACTTGCGCATCTCTTCGATCACATTTTCAGCGATCGCTCTCACGTGCCTCTCGCCTGTGCCCGTACAAATCACGAAATAATCAGTCGGAGCACTAAGTTTCCGAAGATCGATTATGATTACATCTTCAGCCTTCTTGTCGATGGCAAAACCACAACACGCTCTTGCAAAAGCCTTAGGTGTCAAAGAAGGCACTGGCACCCCCTTTCAGATGATTCTTTCTCAGACGATCCCCTCTCGGGTGGTTCCTCAGATAAGAAGCCGACGATCCTGACAGCGCTCCCCCCAAACCAAGCTTCCTGAAAATGCCGCAGAAGTAGAAATGAGACTGCGAGGAAACCGCCGCCGAAGGCGACGGTACCGACTTCGGACGAGATGCCAAGGTGCCGGGCAAGGTAGTAACCGGCGAAGCCACCGCCAAAGGCCACAAAGAGAGGCAATATGAAGATCAGGAAAGAAGCTAGAACAGCTTGGCTGGGCGCTATCTCTATCTCCACTTTCTGCCCGACTCTTGCTCCTATGTCATTTGCTGCCCGGACCTTGCGCTGCTTCTGGCCGAGCACCGCCATGCATGCACCGCAGTGTTTGCAGTCAAGGTGCTCTCCAAGCACCACTTCGGCAACGTTATCAGCGATATTAACTACATACCCCAAGTTTCTCATGCTGGCAATACTTTAATTGACGCCGCTGGGCCTTGCAAGACCTACCTTGTCAAGAACCCTGGCAGCTATGAGCCCCGTGAGGAACCCGACACCTACACCAAGGAGAATGAATGCGCCCATGAGGTTACGCGTCGCGCTTGAAAGTGCGAAGGTTGCGGTGAAAATCGTGACCTGTACAACGTTGCTTGTGACTGCCCCGAGGGCGCTTGTGCCGACAACGGAAAGGGGCGGCACCAGCTTCCATCTCGCCCCAGCCATGACAAAGAGAGCGGCCATGCTACCTGCAATCGAGAATATGAATGCGGGACTCAAGATAAGGCCCAGGAGGAGGTTGCCTGCGACAATTCTTGCGAGGTTGACGATCAAAGCATCTTTGAAACCGTATCCGAAAAGCGCAGTTACCACAACAACGTTGGAGAGTCCCAGCCTTGCCCAGGGAATGGGCATCGGCATGTAACTCTCGAATACGTAAACCGCGACAGCACACGCAGAAAGGATTCCCAGGCGCGAAAGCGAAATGGAGCTTGTGCGGCGCCGGCGTTCAGGGCGTGATGCCATCATAATCTCGTTTCCCCGTGATCACTACCACAATCCCATTAGGGATACAGGCGATCCACTCGCCGCATCTTGAAATCCGTCCTCGCTTGAGGCAGACCCTATGGGGACAGGGAGAAGAAATGAAATGCACACAGCCATCACCGATGGCGACCACCGTCTCTCCCCTCGTGCCCTCCATGCTGACGGTCCTTGCCTCGCCCAGAGCGAAAGTCAGAACCTGGCCTCTTGCACTCCTGATCTCGACCTGCGCACCCGGCACCCTCGCCTCGCCAAGGCCGACGAGGTAGGTCCCGAGGAGTGCGAAGACGACCCCCAGGACGATGTCCATGAAGGTGATTCCAAAATGCAGGATCCTACTCAACTCGAGCCCTCTCAAACTTGCCCTTAAGTCCGCTGGTTACTGCCAGGCTTTCACCATCGGCATATACGAAGACTGCATCAACATCGTCGAGAGATTCCGCAAGCTCGAGCCCCTCTCGCGGTCCCATGAGGAAGAGGCCTGTGGCCAGGGCATCACAAATAGCGGTATTCTTCGCCACCACCGTGACGCTTGTCGAAGCCCGGCCCGGCATACCCGTCCCGGGATCGAGAATATGGTGATAACGCTTGCCGTCAAGCATGAAACACCTTTCGTAATCACCCGATGTGGTGACCGCCACATCCATAAGATCGAGATAACCTATGAAATCCCCCTCCCTCCTCGGATGCCTTATGGCTATGCGCCAGGGTTTCCCGTCAGGACGCCTGCCCACCAATCTCATATCCCCACCGGCGCTTACGATCGCCGATTTGAAACCCAGATCGACCAGTTCGGCGGCTGCGAGATCGACGGCATAGCCCTTGGCAACTCCACCAAGATCAAGTATGAACCTACTGGAGTCAGGCGCCGCGAGGAAACGCGCCAAACCCACGCTGGCAAGTGCCTGCCTGAGCGAGTCCGGCTCCGGAATCCTCGCGTCCTCACCGAAGCTCCATAATCTTGAGACACTTCCGATGGTGGGATCAAAGAGACCGCCCGACAGCGCGTAAACCTCCTCGGAGACAGTGAGAATGTCGCGGAACTCGGGAGACTGAAGAACCTTCTTGTCCTTACCGGTGTCAACAAAGGCATCACCCAGAAGCCTGTCGATCCTGGCTAACACTGCCAGGGCTGAATCCGCGCCAGCTTCGGGCGAGACCCTCCCCTTGCCCCACACGCTCACCTCGACAAGTGTGTCCATCATCAGGACCGAGTCCGAATAGAAGGCAAGATCTCCCCTGAGATTCTTGGCAAGGGTGATGCCGAAGATAGCAAGGACTATGATGGCGGGGGCGAGGTATCTATACTTCTTCATCGAACGGCAAGTTCACTTCTTTCTCGAAACCACGTGCTGGGCAAGAAGCGTCAGTGAATTGATTGCGGGGCAGGGTTTCAAACAAGATATGCGTTCTCTGGATTGCTTGACAAAGGCCTCGGCCAGACCCTGAGCGTAATCTATACCGCCATTCTCCTTGATGAAATGCACAACATCGGTCCACTCCGCATCAAGGATGCTCTCGAGGGGACCGGCACATCCTCTGCTTGCATTCCTCAAGGCTACGATCAGAGGTAGCGTCACTCTGCCATCCTTCAAGTCATTGCCGACAGGCTTACCCATAACCCTCACATCTCCGATGAAGTCAAGGATGTCATCAACTATCTGAAAGGCAATCCCTATGCTCTCACCGTAGGTCTTGAGGCTCGATCTTTCGCGCTCCCCAAGCCCACCGACAATTGCACCCGCCTCGCAAGCAGATGCGAAGAGCGCCGCAGTCTTGTGCTTTATCATGCGGAGATAGGTCTCTTCCGAGATATCGTACCGGCGACGGAGATCCATCTGGAACATCTCGCCGTAGGTCATGTTGTCAGAGCCTGTCGAAAGCACGGAGGCCACCTCATAAAGCCCCCCCTCGTGAAGAATCCTGAAGGCTTTGCAGAAGAGATAATCACCCATGACCACAGAGACCTGATCGTTCCAGAGATTGTTCACAGTGGGCAGGCCTCGCCTCAGGTGGCTTCTGTCTATCGAATCATCGTGAAGCAGGGTAGCAGTGTGAATGATTTCCACTGCTGCTGCGACCCTGATTGCCGTAAGCGTGTCTGGATCGCCTATTCGCGCTGCGAGCAGCACCAATGCCGGCCTTATCCGCTTCCCTTTCATGGACATCAGGTGCTCGCCTATGGCCGAGATCAGCCCGATATCTGAGGTGAAGACTCTCGCGAGCTCGGCTTCAAGTAGATCGAGTTCGCGAAGGATTGGCGCGCGTATCTGTTCGGAGATGGAAAGAGTTGTGCTCATATTTGATCTCGTTTGCCAAATCCTAATGCCTGCCCAGCATTTTGTCAAACAATGGCACCAGGTGCGACCTGATCATTTAGAAGAATTCTCGCCAGGATCACCACACCCGAGATGCGAAGTATGCCACTGCGATTATGGCCCCCGCCAAGGCGTGCGAGAGCACGGTGAGGCGGCTGGCATTCACAGTGCTCGGGCGATCATGCAGGGCGTTGGCGGGTGACAGGCGCCTCATGGAGACAACCAGCGGCACGAGGGCCAGGATGGCGAGCGGAGGATAGATCCTGAGGAAGAGCCCGACCACTATCCAGGCGTAGGCTGCCAGGTACGCCGCGAGATAAAGAAGGTAGCCGCGGCGCTTGCCCAGCATGACCACGAGCGTACGTTTCCGTGCCTTCTCGTCCCATTCCACATCGAGAACTTCGTTCACAAGGAGAATGGCAAGCACCAGTAAGCCCGCAGGCAAGGCAACAAGAAACGGATAGACCTCGAGGCTTTCTGTCTGACAGAGATAGCTTCCCGCAACGGCCAAGGGACCGAACATGGCAAATACCACCAACTCGCCGATTCCTCGGTAGCTCAACTTGAAAGGTACGGCTGAATAGAGGACACCACCGGCGAGGCCGGCGAGGCCAAGCCACAATACTCTGTTGCCAGCCACGGTGCTGTTGAGCCAGAGCCCCTGGCCCATACCCAGGGCAAAGAAGAAGCACGACGCAATTAGAATGGCTCTTGATGATATGAGGCCGTGCTGGATCACCCGGCTTCCCCCCGAGAAGGGTGTGGGCTCAGGATTCAAGTCGTCACAGCCCGTCACATAGTCGAAGTAATCATTCGCCAGGTTGGCGCCCAGGTGAAGGGAAACAACTCCGCCCAGCGTGACCAGAAATCTCCCGACGGCGAAGCTGCCTGTCTTCCAGAAGGCCGCCGAGGCTCCAATCAGAACCGGGATTGCAGAGGCGGTGAGGAAAGGAGCTCTGAGCGCGTGAAGCCAGACTCTTATCCGGGGCGCGCTGGGAATGTAGCTCTTCACGCCTCTTGTTTCAGAACTCATCGGGAAACGCTTGGATTTCTTTAAGCGTGAAGACCGGTCCGTCCTTGCAGACATAGCGACTGCCTATGTTACATCTCCCACAAAGGCCTACCCCGCACTTCATCTTCATCTCCAGTGTGGTTATGACATCCTCGGGCTTGAACCCAAGCTTGGTTGCTGTGAGGATGACAAACTTGATCATTATGGGCGGGCCACAGGTTATGAGGACCGCATCGGATGGAGGGTTCACTTTCTCGAGCACGCTTGGGACAAGGCCAACTTCACCATCCCACGTGGAATCCTCTCCGCCGGGATCAACTGTTCTGACCAGAGTGACATCTCGGACCTTTCCCCACTCTGCAAGATCACTTTTGTAGACCAGGTCCGCGGCAGTTCTTGCCCCGTAGATGATGCAGACATCCTTGAACTTCTGTCTCTCGGAAAGCGTCTGCCAGACCAGGGGCCTCAGTGGCGCAAGCCCGATCCCGCCACCCACGAAGACGACGTTTCTTCCGAGCATGGATTCATAAGGGAACCAGTTGCCATAGGGACCCCTTAGGCCGACTCTGTCTCCCACTTCGAGGTCATGGACCGCTGACGTCGTTTTCCCCACTCGTTTCACGCTCACCTCGATCCAGTCCCTGCGGGTCGGCGGGGAAGCAATGCAGAAGGCGGACTCGCCTGTACCAAGAACGGATACAAGGCAGAACTGACCCGGCTTGAAGGCGAAGGTCTCGCGGGCGCGCGAGTCCTCAAAGGCAAGCCTCACCGACCGTATATCGGGAGTTTCCTGTCTTACATCCTCAACGCGAACGATCTTCGGTACCAGATCCTCTTGCAAGACTCCGACCTCTGGTTACACCTTCCGGCGCCATCTTACTTCTCTCTCCATCACCCTGTCGCTCCCCAAATCCTTCTACTTCTTCCCGACCAATTTCCCCAACACTTCGCATATGTCAACGCCATAGGGACAATGCCTGATGCACCTGCCATCGCCCACGCATGCGACCTTGCCAACGTTGTCGGGACAGTAGGCAAACTTATGCATCACGCGCTGCCTGTATCTCGTGTGTCTGCCCACCCTGGGCTGATGGCTTGCCATCTTTGTGAAGTTCGGGAAGGAGCAGCAATCCCAGATTCTCATCCTCTCGCCTTTAGATAGGCCCGTTTCATCGGTGATATCGAAACAGTGGCATGTGGGACAGAGGTAGTAGCAGGTCCCGCAGCTCACACAGTTCTCCGATACCTCATGCCACAAGGGACTATCGAAATTGGAATCGAGCCAGGCCTTGAGTCTGCTGGTGTCCACCGTTCGCTTGAGAACAGGCACACCCTTATCTTCAGCATCGCCCTCCCCCTTACTCCCTCCCTTGCCGCGGCCCTCTCCCTCATTGGTGCCGCCGACGTCCTCTGAAAGACCTATATCTTCAAGAAACGTTTTGCCCTTGGCGGATACATGCCTCACCAGGAAACGGTCACGGGAAGGCACAATCAGGATGTCACTTCCTGTGGGGTCATGAGGTCCGTATCCCATCGACGTGCAGAAGCAGGCGTCATCACACTTGGAGCAGGCAATGGTCATTATGATCGTTTTCTCGCGTCGCCCGGCATATCTCGCATCCCGTACCGAGCCCAAGAGAATGGAATCCATGATAGCCATCGCTGCGGCATCGCACGGTCTTGAGCCAAAGACAAGGATGGGCCGCTCGTCCTCCCGGACAGAGACAACGCTCGCTTGATCAAGGTCCAGGCTAGCCACAGGCTCACACCTGGGCAGAAGCATATCCTTGAGCGTGTTCACGGTGAGCACATGTTCAAAGTCAATCGAGTCCGCCTCATCGACTCGCGCAAGCAGAGGTATCCCATCCTGGCGTACCGGCGCAAGCACGGTGTAACCTTTGCTGCGTGCAGCCTCAATCGCTTTCAGGAGATCTTGTCTTGATATCATCGCTCTACCTTATGAAGTCCTCAGGGTCACTATCTTTGAAAGTGACGAAGAAGGGTTCCTCCTTGGGATCAAGACCGGGCTTGTAGCCAAATGCTTCCTCCGCCTTCCTGGTCAAGTAGCGGCTCAACAGGTCGACGGGGATACCCATGGGACAGGCTCGCCGGCATTCTTCGCATGAGATGCACCTGCCCGCCAGGTGCATCGCACGGACGAAATGGTAAGCGAGATTTCCTCTCAGCGTTGACGATTTATCTATCCACTGAGGCCGCGACTTCTCGGTGATGCACTCCTTGCAGTAGCAGAGAGGACATGCCTGCCGACAGGCATAGCATTTGATGCACTTGGAGAGCAACGCCGTCCAGAACTGCCACCGCTCCCCATCCGACATACTCTCAAGCCTCTTGACCTCTCGGAGGGCATCTCCAATCTTGTGGCTGACGCCAGATTTGTCTCCTACGAGCTCGTCGTAGATGGGCGGCGTGTGCCACTGGCACTCCACACACTTGGAAGGCACCCTCATCTCACCAAGGTCCTCAACCAGGACACCATCGCACACCATGCCTATCACAAAAACGGCTTCACGCTTGAGCTGCTTCTCTTGGAGAAGCCCAACGATCGCCCTCGCGTCACACCCTTTGGCGACGATTCCTACCCTGCCACCCTTCCGCATGATCTCAAGGCATGGCTCACGCAAGAGATAGGTCGCGAGATTCTGTACACACTTGTCGTTCCACACAAGGCCTTCGGCCTCCTCGGCATTCCTCACGAACATGGGACGAACCCCATCGCCAAGGTAGCGTTTTCCGTAACCAAGGACCAGGTTCACCTGCCCCTTGGAGAGGAGGCTCTTGGCTTTCTCTTTCAATCTCGCTTCCGAATCACTCGGCACTCAGGCTGATCTCCTTCTCAGAGGCTGCCAGCGAACTGGCGAGGTCCTTGAAACCTTTGAGGGGCCCGAGCTTCTCAACGGTCTCGCAGACGTCGTTTACCAACTCTGCCCACTTGGCGCCCTCAGCCGCTGAGCACCAAGCCACTTGAAAACGTTCTTCCTCGATACCCAGAAAACCGAGGAGATGCTTGAGCAGCAAGAACCTTCTCCTGGCATTCAAGTTGCCCCTCACGTAGTGACAATCACCGGGATGACATCCACCGATCAGGACCGCATCTGCCCCTCGTTCGAAGGCCTTCAGGACAAAGACCGGGTCCACCCTGCCGGAACAGGGAACCCTTATTACTCTGACATCGGCCCTGTGCTTGAGCCTGGTTGTTCCTGCCAGGTCCGCCCCGGCGTACGAGCACCAGTTGCACAGGAAAGCCACGATGCGCAGTCTCGAGTCAGCCATCTGAGAGCCTTAATCCTTTACTTTAAATCTATCCGATAATGCATTGATTTCACTGTAAATTTGCTCCTCGCTGAAACCCTTGAGATCCATGGCTTTCGGCCTGCAAACGGGTATGCAGGCACCACAGCCTTCGCAGACCCCCGGATTTACCTTGGCAACTTCAACTTCAGCTCCTGTCTCGCTGTCCTTGCGCGTCGTGTGCTCGACAGCTCCATAGGGACATGTGCTTTCACATGCGAAGCATCCAATGCAGACAGCCTCATCCACACAGGCTACAATGGGTTCCCTCACCAGCTCGCTCGAGGAGAGAAGTCCGAGCACCTTGCTCGCAGCGGCACTTGCCTGCGAGACCGTATCGGGAATGTCTCTGGGTGCCTGGCACGCGCCGGCCAAGAAAACGCCCGGCGTGTTTGTCTCAACCGGCCTCAGCTTCGGATGGGCCTCGGAGAGGAAACCGTATTGGTCGAAGCCGATTCTCAGTTTCTGAGCAAGTTCGGTTGCGCCTCCTGAAGCAGTCATTGCGGTGGCAAGCACCACCAGGTCAGCCTTTATTTCTACCTGCTGTCCCGAGAGCGTGTCGGCTCCCTTGACGATCACGCTGCCGTTCTTCTCAAATATGCGGGACACACGTCCTCGAAGATAGACCACCCGGTCCTCATCCACTGCGCGCTTGACGAATTCTTCGTAGCCCTTCCCACCAGCCCGCACGTCAATATAGAAGATGTATGCCCTACCATCTTTCACCTTATGTTTGAAAAGCATGGCGTGCTTGGCCGTGTACATGCAGCATATTCTCGAGCAGTAAGGCAGCCCTTTTGAGTCATCCCGGGAGCCCACGCACTGGACAAAGACAACTGTCTTGGGTGTCTCCCCACTCGAGGGCTTCACGAGCCTCCCGCCTGTCGGGCCCGAGGCAGATAGCATACGCTCGAACTCGAGGCCGTCTATGACATCGGCGATCTTGCCGTAGCCGTATTCGCCATAGAGGCCGCGATCGATGAGATCATAGCCTGTTGCAACGACTATCGCCCCCACTTCCTCTTCGATCACTCGGTCCTGGTCGCCGAAATTCACAGCCTCGGCGGGACAGAATTTCTCACAGACCTTGCATCTACCCTTGGTGAACCAGAGGCAAGTGGGCCTATCGATCACGGGTTTGTTGGGTATGGCCTGGGGAAACGGAACGTACACGGCCTTGCGCATTGCGAGGCCGCAGTCAAACTCACTGGCCACACTGACGGGGCATTTCTCGGAGCATATGCCGCATCCCGTACACTTGGTATGATCGACGGTCCTGGCTTTCTGCCTTATGGCAACGCGGAAGTTGCCCACAAAGCCCTTGACACTGTCGATCTCGGAATATGTATATATCTTGGCGCGCGCGTTTTGGGCAAGCTCAACCATTTTGGGTGTCAGAATGCACTGGGAACAATCAAGGGTTGGGAAGGTCTCATCCAGCTGAGCCATGTGTCCCCCTATCGAGGGTGAGCGCTCAACCAGGATCACGTCGATGCCCGCATTCACAATGTCTAGAGCCGCCTGGATGCCAGCAACGCCACCGCCAATCACCATGGCCCTCCGCGTGACAGGCACCCTGATCGCCTCAAGTGGCGTGTCTCGCCGGACCTTCTCAACGAGCATCCTCACGGTTTCAAGCGCCTTGACAGTTGCGAGTGCCCTGTCTTCATGCACCCAGGAGCAGTGTTCCCGGATGTTCGCCATCTCCACAAGATACGGATTGAGGCCGCTCGAGGCGGCAAGCCGACGGAAGGTCGTCTCATGCATCCGGGGCGAGCAGGCAGCAACCACGACACCTGTCAGCTTCTTTTCCTCAATCGCCTGCCTTATCATGCCCTGGCCCGGATCGGAGCACATGTACTTGTATTCCACCGAGTGGACCACGCCCGGGAAGTGGCCGGCAGCCTCGGCAACAGCCTTCACATCCACCGTGGAGGCGATATTCGAGCCGCACCAGCAGACGAAAACACCTATTCGCGCCATCGGATTTCCTCAGACGTGTATGCCACGCTTCTTCAAGACCGGCACAGGGCTCACGATATGCTTTCCGAGGCCCAGCGCACCTGCCGAGTATCCAAGTGCGAGCCCCAGGAGCTGCGTGAAGTAAAGCACCGGCACTTCGAGATCAATGCCCAGGAACTTCTCAATATTGCGTTGCCTGAGGTCCAGGTTGGAGTGACAAAGAGGGCAGGCAACCACAACAAGATCGGCCCCGCTCTCTCTTGCATCCTCAAGAATCTCACCTGAAAGCTTCAAGGCTACGTCAGCGTGCGTGAAGGCGAGAGCGGCACCGCAACAGTCTACCTTGGATCTCCACTTCACGGGCTCGGCGCCGAGAGCCGCCACCATGCGATCCAGGGATTGAGGATCTTCCGTGTCATCGAAGCCCGTGATCTCGGGAGGCCTCACCAGGAGGCAGCCATAGTAACTCGCCACCTTCAGGCCTTTAAGTTTCCTTTTCACCTTTTCATCGAAGCCGGGCTCTGCCATCGCTTTCGCCACGATCTCAAGCATATGGTATACGGGGACATCTCCGTCATATCGCGCCCCAAGGGCCTTGGCAACATCCTGGGCAACCGATTCACTGCCGGCGATCGCGTGATTGGCAGCCTTGAGCCTGCTGTAGCACGATGCACAACTCACGAGCACCCCATCGGTATTCATGCCCTTGGCGAGAAGGAGCGTGTGCGAAGGAAGAGCGAGCCCAAGCAGTTTGTCTGACATGTGAACAGGGGTTGAACCGCAGCATATCCAGCCCGGGATTTCCTCAAGCGCGATCCCAAGGGACCGCGCCACAAGGAGGGTTGAGGCTTTGTACTCCTTGGCCGATGACTCGAGCGAGCATCCGGGATAGAACGCGTACTTCATCTGCGCCTGGTCTCCTCGATGTTCTTCATGATCTCGAGCACCTTTCTCATGCCCTTCCCCCTCGGCGGCATGAGTGCGATCTTCCGCTTGAGGAGCATTGCCGGCGCCTTGTCCATGTCTTTTGTTAGATGACCGCTTGCAAGATTATATGAACCGACAAGCAAAGGCTCGTAGAGCCTTCCAAAGCGCCTGAGGTTGGTCAAGAAAGCGTTTATGAAAATCGGCACTTCTCTTATGGCGTGAGTGTGGCCTTCAAGCCGTGCCTTCTGTCTCAGGTAATCCATCACCCTGACGATCTCTATTTCGCGTGGGCAACGCGTCGCACAGGTCTCGCACGACGCGCATAGCCAGATAGTCGCTGAGGAGAGGGCCTCGTGCTCGAGTCCGAGCTGCACCAGTCTCAAGACCTGGTTCGGAAGCAGATCCATGACATAGCCAACGGGGCAGCCGGCAGAGCATTTGCCGCACTGATAGCAGATTCTTACCTTCTCGCCGCTTTCCCTCTCGACCTCATCGAGGAATTGGCCCGAGCCTGCTTTCTCGTCGGGCGGTTTGGCATGAGCCATCTTCAACCTCTACAAAGAAATAGCCTCTGCGGGTCAAGCACAGAGGCAACCATGAGTATCGTAACTTCGACATGAGACCCTGTCAAGGCGAAACTCGCTTTCCGGCCTTCTTCTCGAACGCCTTGGCGAGAATATAGCCAAGCCAGTAGAGCAGAAGCATGGGCACCGCCATCATTGTCTGTGAGACTACGTCAGGCGGCGTGAGGATCGCTGCGATTATGAGTATCACCACAATAGCATACCGCCACCCCTCCTTGAGGACCCGCGAGGGGAGTACGCCGAGCCAGGCCAGGACCGCCATGACCAGCGGCTCCTGGAACACCAGCCCGAAGGTAAGGCAGAACTTAGCGACAAATGATATGTAACTTCCCAGCCTGACCGTGGCGACGACCGAAGGGGGTTTCACACCAAACAGAAACGTGATGGTCATCTTCACCATAACCAGATAGGCAAAAGCAACGCCGGCGTAAAACAGGATTATGGAAAGCAGCACCAGCGGGCCCGTCGTCCGCTTCTCGCGTGCGAAAAGGCCCGGAGAGACGAACTGCCACACTTTGTAAATGTTAAAGGGCAGAGCCACCAGGAATCCCACGAGTAGAGCAACTTTGAATTTCGTGGTGAAGGCCTCAGAGACCTCGAATACATGCAGATTGTACTTGATGCCGGGGCCGTATATCTTCGTGAGAATCTTTCCCAGATCGTCACTCAGCAGGCCGATGATGTCATCCGTCAGGTACCATCCGACAACACTCGCTGCAACTGTCGCCAGGAGGATCCAGATTATGGTCCAGCGCAGCTCCTCAAGATGCTCGAGAAATGCCATCTGCTTCTCGTGGCGTTCAACCATCGCGAACGCCCGGGGGAAGGCTTTCTTCCTGAAGGAGACGCTCACTCGTCCCGTTGATGACCAAGTGCTCCCACCATGGTTATGGCTCTGTCAGTGCAGACCTCGATGCAAAGCCCGCAGCCGATGCATTTGTCAAGGACCACCATGTGCTTGCCCGGTGGCTCCCCTTCGACGGCTTCGAAGGGACAAACATGCACACATTCCCCGCAACCGGAGCATGAGGTTCCGATAAAGGCCTTGGGTCTGGCCGCGACCCTATCCACAATGCTGTCCGTCGGGCATTTGGCCGCGCAGATGCCGCAGTTGGTACACTCCTCATGGTCTATCACGGCGAGGTTGTCCCTTATCTCGATACATTCGGCGGGGCAGCTCTTCACGCAGACCCCGCAGGCGATACACCCGACATCGCAGATCGCCTTGACCTGCTTGCCCTCGTCTTGGGAGCTACAGGCAAGCCTCACTTTCTTCGGCTTCGGTACAAGGTAGATGATTCGCTTGGGGCATGCCTCGATGCACTTGCCACAACCCGAACATTTCGCATCGACCACAACCGCACATCCCTCAACCACCTTCATGGCATCGAAGGGGCAGGCCCCTACACACGTCCCGAGCCCGATGCACCCGTACCGGCACTCTCTCAAGTTGTCGGCGAGCAGCACGAGCGCAGTGCACGACGTGATTCCGCGGTAATCGATCTTGGGCCTGACCCGGCTGCCCCCCCCGCAGCCCACGACCGCCACCTGCGGGGTCGCCTCGGTGATTTCACGCGCAAGGGTCCGGATTATCCTCGTTGAAACATCACCCCGGCCGGAGCTGCAAAGATGCGGGTCAATCTTGCCTTCGACGAGCGCCTTGGCAAAGCCCGTACAGGTAGCATACCCACAGCCGCCGCAATTGGTACCCGGCAAGAGAGCTTCTATCTCGGCAACTCGCTCATCCCTTTCCACAACGAATTTCTTTGCAGCGATCGCCAGAACGAGGCCGAAAACGGCCCCCATCGCCGTGAGACTCAGAGCTGAATTGAGAACGATGCTCGACAACCCGGTACGCTCCTACTTCACCAGTTTTATCTTCGTCTCACTGTCGACTGTCGCCGCTTCAGTAGCAACATCGGTCTTGCCGGCTCTCTCGTAGCTCAGGTTTTGATCGGCCGTGGCGCCCATCTCATACTCCACCAACAGGCCGTTCTCATAGTCGAACCACACCATGCCCTTGCCTTGCCCCTGGGAATCCACCCAGAACTTCTTGTCTGTCGCGCGCGTGCCACTGCCCTCGCCTTCGTAGGTCGCGTTGGCCTGGATCTTGATACAGCTCCTGCCACTGCGCTGACCAAAACCCACCACCTGATAGTCGGCCGCGATCTTCTGCTTGAACTCGCCACCCCTTATAGTCACGGGGATCTCAACTGTATTCTGCCACG